>NZBQ01000016.1 GCA_002688105.1 Dehalococcoidales bacterium
TGGATGGTGGCTTGGTAGCTTAGCCTTTAGTGATGTCGTGGTTGGACAGGGGTTGATTAGTGAAGTCGCCGTAATTATAGATTGCATGAGGGGTTAAAGCACCGGAGCCCACGAGAATATGCTAAGATAACACATCACTATAAACTATTAGTGGCCTGATTCGGTCCAGTTTAAGGGGTTTCACCTCAAAAGCTCTCCCTCAAAAGCCTTATTTCACATTATTTCCATAGCTAATAATGGGGCTTATTACATGTTGATTGTTATATCTATTCAACAGGGTTTTCAAGGCATCTTTTATTTGCAGTTCTTATAGCAAACTGCGGGGGATACTACACACTCAGTTTGCTGTGAAACACTTCGTCTATGTTGTTTGTTGCCGTCCTTTGAGAAATATAGCCAAGCCGACAGATACGAGCTTCTTGTGCCCACTGATATCGATTTCAACAATCCTACGATCCTAAAGAGTGATGACCAAGCCCTACCCGGCACTGCCTGGCAGTATAATCCAAGTCTGGAACCCGATACTACCTACTACTATAAGTGTCAGAACTAATAGCTCTGACACTTATAGTGCCTGGAGTGCTGTGGGCGCTTTCGTTACTGAATCACCCATAGAGCTACTGGTCTCACCAGCCCCACAAGTTCCCCCAACCGCAGCACCATCAGCACTACCCCAACTGATCATTCCAGACTGGATGCTATACATATTTGGGGGACTGCTGCTGACCATAGTATTGCTGATAATCACTCTGCTGATAGTGGTAATCAGATTAAGCCGACCCTAGCCCGCTTAGACCGCGGCTACGAAGCATAGTCAAGCAAAAAAACCTGCATACTGACCGGCAAGCTTGACTTGGTTAAGGACAGTTTGGGTTGAGGGTCAATCTGTATCACCCCCATCTCCTTGAGAAAGTTCTCCACCGGCTCAAGCTCCCCGCTCACTGCCTTGGTTCTGTAGTGCATAGGCACTACTACCTTTGGCTCAAGCTGTCGGACTACTTCGGCTGCCATAGAAGCATTAATGGTGGACCTTCCGCCTACCGGAAGCAGCAGCACATCCACACCTTCTATCCCCTCTACCTGGTCGGCGGTAAGCACATGCCCCAGGTCACCAAGGTGACATACCGATACCTCATCCACCTCCACAAGATAAGCCGTATTTTTACCTTGTTTTCTTCCTCTCGCCGCGTCGTGGAAAGTGGCTATTCCGATAACCAACACATCTCTAACTTCATACTCGCCGGGTCCAGTAATCAACTTCGGTTCACCACCAATGCCCTGAACATAGGCATGGCTGGGGTGCTGATGACTTACCGTCACGATATGAGCGGTAGGCTTGCCCAACGAGTAGCCTAAAGTCGGTGGATAAGGGTCAGTAATAACTGTGGCATGACTGCCCCTGATCTTAAAGCAAGAGTGACCTAACCAGGTAATATCCATTATCTCAGCCTTTAACTACTAAATATAGCACAGGTGAGCCTAATGGTCAATCGATAATTAGCTAAAGGAACGAGGCCAATAATATCTAAGAATCCCTTGACAACTGAGGGCTAGAGATGGTAAATTGGATAGTAATTAGCAGTCTCAAGCTTAGACTGCTAAGAGGAAATAGAGATGCTTACAGCTAGAAGAGAGGCAATACTCAAATCTATAGTGGGACAATATATTGCCCGGGCAACGCCAGTGCCGTCACAGAACCTCATCAATGATTATGAGCTAGGGGTAAGTTCGGCTACTATCCGCAACGAGATGGCACACCTAGAGGAGGAGGACTATATTACTCGCCCCCACCCCTCAGCCGGCAGTATACCCTTAGATAAGGGCTACCGCTACTACGTGAATTCCCTAAATGACATCAAGCTTCCCTTAACTGAGCAGCGTTTGATAAATCACCTCTTCCATCAGGTAGAAGGGAAACTAGAGGAATGGCTAAGCTTGGCGGCAACCATTACCGCTCAGCTGACTCAAAATATGGCGGTAGTTACCACCTCCAAGCCAGTAAATTGCCAAATCAAGCACCTGGAGCTAGTCACCCTGCAAGACTCGCTGGCGCTGGTTGTCCTTGTCCTTCATGGAGCCAAGGTAAAGCAACAGCTAATAACCTTTGACCAGGTAATGTCTCAACTTGAGTTGACGGCTATTGCTAACAAGCTAAATACTGCTTATGCTAACCTGACCAGACCTCAGATTTTAGCTAAAGATGTAGAACTTTCCCCGGTTGAACAGCAGATAACTGATTGCCTGCAAAAGATAATGCAAGCTGAAGATGAGCAGGGGTATGAAGAACCCTACCTTGATGGCTTGCACTTTATGCTTAACCAGCCAGAATTTGCCCATAGCAACCAAATACTAGCCCTACTGGAACTAATTGAGCACCGAAAGCTGGTGATGACTATCATTCCCGGCAAGCTAGCCAGCCATCAAGTACAGGTAGTTATTGGTAAGGAAAACAAGGCAGAGGCCATCCACAGCTACAGCGTGATTGTCAACCAATATGACCTTCCTGAAGGAAATATTGTCACTATAGGCGTAATCGGACCTACCCGGATGCCCTATGCTCGTACTATCTCTACCGTAGACTATCTATCCTCGGTGTTGAGCAGGCTGGTGACTGAGCTATACGGACATGACACCAATTGATAAGGAGTAAATAAAAGGAGAGTTAAAGAGAGGTTTCGCCTCTCTTATATAACCCTCTCCCCCTCTTAGAGCACAGAAGTCATTGCGAGGAGTGGAGCGACGAAGCAAACTAAAAGATAAAGATGAGATTGCTTCGCCTTCGGCTCGCAATGACATATCAGACAGAAGGAGAGGGGGACAAAGGGGATGAGTTAGATACAATGAAACAGCCAGAGTCAGAAGACCTAAACAGCCGAGTGGAGCCGGAGGTTACTGAGGTAGAGGGTATAGATACATTAAAGCAGGCTCTAACTGAAGCAAAGGCAAAGGCAGAGGAAAATTTGGCAGGCTGGCAAAGAGCCCAGGCTGACTTCATCAACTACAAGCGGCGCACCGAGCAGGAAAAGGAGGAAACTAGTAAGCTTGCCAACTATACCCTTATACTTAGTATTTTGCCAGCTCTGGATAATTTGGAAAGGGCTCTTACCTCCATCCCACCCCGGCTAGTCAAACTTAGCTGGGTGGATGGTATTAGACTAATCCAGCGTAAGCTCCAGACAAGCTTGGAAGCACAAGGAATATCTCAGATTAAGGCACTGGGTGAACCATTTGACCCCAGCTTTCATGAAGCGATGAAGCAGGGTAAAGGTAAAGAAGGAATTGTTATTGAGGAGCTACAAAAGGGCTACAAGTTACACGACAGGGTTATTCGCCCATCAAATGTGGTGGTGGGCAATGGAGAAGAGGAAGAGAAAAAGGAGGATTAAACCATGGCTAAAGTTATAGGCATTGATTTAGGCACAACCTTTTCGGCGGTGGCAGTGATGGAAGCCGGAGAGCCAGCAATTATTCCTAATGCTGAAGGTGGTCGCACCACCCCATCCGTAGTATCGGTGAGTAAAGGTGGCGAACGCCTGACCGGGCAGGTAGCCAGGCGCCAAGCTATTACCAACCCGGAAAATACCGTCTTCAGTATCAAGCGCCTGATGGGGCGCAAGTTTGATGAACCAACAGTGGAATATGACCGAAAGCTTTTACCCTTCAAGATAACCAAGGCAGCTAACGGTGATGTCAAGGTGGCGATGGGCAATAAAGAGTATAGCCCACCAGAAATCTCGGCTATGATTCTACAAAAACTTAAAATGGACGCTGAGGCTTACCTGGGCGAGAAGGTTACCGAAGCCGTAATTACCGTGCCTGCCTATTTCAACGATAGCCAGCGGCAGGCAACCAAAGATGCCGGCAAGATAGCCGGACTTGAAGTGTTACGCATAATTAATGAGCCAACCGCTGCCTCGCTCGCTTACGGATTGGATAAGAAGAAGGAGGAGACTATTGCTGTCTATGACCTTGGTGGTGGCACCTTTGATATATCTATCCTGGAACTGGGCGAGGGCACCTTCCAGGTCAAATCTACCAATGGCAACACCCATCTCGGCGGCGATGATTTTGACCAGAAGATTATGGACTGGCTGTGCGATGAGTTCAAGCGAGAGCAGGGAATAGACCTGCGGCAGGATAAAATGGCTCTACAGCGACTGAAGGAGGCTGCCGAAAAGGCTAAAAGTGAGCTATCCACCGTCCAGCAGACCGAGGTAAACCTTCCCTTTATCACCGCTGATGCCAGTGGTCCCAAACACCTTAATATCACCCTTACCCGGGCTAAGCTGGAGCAACTGATAATGGACTTCGTGGAAAAAACTCTAGAGCCTTGCAAGCAGGCACTGGCTGACGCTGAAAAGACCGCAGTCCAGATTGATGAGGTGATTTTGGTCGGCGGACAGACCAGAACGCCACTGGTTCAGGAGAAGGTAAAACAATTCTTCGGCAAAGAACCTCACAAGGGAGTCAACCCCGATGAGGTAGTAGCTATAGGTGCCGCTATTCAGGCAGGGGTGCTCAAGGGAGATGTCAAGGATGTTCTGCTGCTTGATGTTACTCCCCTCACCCTGGGTATCGAGACCCTTGGTGGTGCGGCAACTCCTCTCATCCCCCGCAATACCACTATCCCCACCTCCAAGAGCCAGGGTTTCAGCACTGCCGCTGATAATCAGCCTAGCGTGGATATTCATATTCTCCAGGGGGAGAGACCCACAGCGGCAGATAACAGGACGCTGGGACGGTTTGTGCTTGATGGCATCCTGCCAGCGCCACGGGGTTTGCCCCAGATTGAGGTCAGCTTTGATATTGATGCCAATGGTATCCTCAATGTTAAGGCCCACGATAAGGGCACCGGCCGGGAGCAGAAAATCACTATCACTGCTTCCAGTGGGCTGAACAAGGAAGAGGTCGGAAAGATGCAACGGGAAGCGGAGATGCACGCCGCTGAGGACACCAAGCGCCGTGAGGAGATAGAAGCCCGCAATGCCGCCGATACCCTGGCTTACACCGCCGAAAAGATGCTCAGGGAGCAAAAAGATAAGATACCCGCCGACCTGAACCAAGAGGTAGAGGGTAAGATTCAAGCCGTGCGTTCCGCCCTACAGGGCACCGACATAGATAGCCTCCGTCAAGCCACGCAAGAGCTATCTGATACCATGCAAAAAGTAGGTTCCGCCGTCTACCAGCAGCAACCACCCCCACCCCCAGGCGGTGAAGCACCAGGTGGCGAGGCACCAGGCGGCGAGGCACCAGGCGGCGAGGCACCAGGCGGTGAAGCACCACCGGGCAAAGAAGGTGGCGAAGAGGGCACTGTAGAAGGAGAGTTTAGAGAAGTGAAATAAAACAGGCCTGTAGGCCGGAGCCACAGCAAGGGGAATTGTCAGAGGATTAGATGGAGAGATAAAGGCAATGAACTTAAAGGGGAAATTAGCCTTAGCTTATACGGCAGGCATCATTGATGGAGAAGGTTGCATAAACGTAACCACGCATAAGAACAAAACAAAGAAAGGTTTTAGCTATCAACTTTTCGTGTCTGTTTGGAATACTGAGGAATAGCTAATACAATAGTTGAAGATGCAATATGGTGGCACAACATTATGTCGTTCTGCATATGGCAATAAGAAAGCCATTTGGAAATGGTGTATTTCTTCGAATAAAGCGTGTCAGTTTCTATCTTTAATATTGCCTTATCTTTATCTGAAGCGACCACAAGCTGAAATAGCCATTTCTTTTCAATCTAAGAACGTTAAAATGGCCTAAGAGAGAAGAACAGTTAGCTGTATTGGAAGCAGAGCGTATCTTGATATCTAGCATGAATAGCATGAAGGGTAAAAGAAAGGCACACTAATCCAATACTGTGGGGAGAGACATCCTCACTATTTAAGAGAGTTAAAGAGGGGCTTCGCCCCCCTTACAAACCCCTCCCTTTCTCCTTCAAAGGAGAGGGGGACTTGAGGGGGTGAGGTAAAGAATAATATGCGAGCCAAACGTGACTATTACGAAGTCCTCGGTATAGGTAGAAATGCTACCGACGAGGAGATAAAGAAGGCTTTTCGTAAGCTGGCCTTTAAGCATCACCCCGACCACAACCATAATGATGGGGCTGAGGAGAAGTTTAAAGAGGTAAACGAAGCCTATGAAGTGCTGTCTGACTCTGATAAGCGCTCCGCTTATGACCGCTTTGGGCACAGCGGTACTGAGGGGATTTTCGGGCAAGGCTCTGAAGGCTTTGACTTCGGTGGCTTTGGTGATATCTTTGACGCCTTCTTTAGCGGAGCCACCACCCGTCAGGCTCCGCAGCGCGGCGCTGATCTGCAATACAGGATTACTATCACCCTCGAGGAAGCTGCCTTCGGTTGCGAAAAGGAAATAAATATATCACGCATCGAGAACTGCTCTCTGTGCCAAGGCACCGGTAGCAAGCCGGGTAGTCAACCCAGCCGATGCCCCAACTGCGATGGAGCCGGACGGGTGCACCGAATCCAGCAGAGTATCTTTGGCCGCTTCACCACTACCGCTACCTGCCCCAAGTGCTATGGTGAGGGTAGAATCATCACTGACCCTTGTCCCCAGTGCCGAGGCACCGGCCAAGAAAAACGTCAGCGCAGTATCTCAATTAGTATCCCGGCCGGGGTTGACGATGGCTCGCAAATACGCCTCAGTGGTGAAGGCCAATCAGGAACAAGGGGTGACCCCTCAGGCAATCTCTACATCGCCGTGTCAATTGCCAGACATGAGGTTTTCCGGCGAGATGATGATAACATCCTCTACGAACTACCAATCAACTTTGCTCAAGCTGCTCTCGGAGCTGAGGTAGAGGTGCCTACCCTTGACAGTAACCTCAAGCTCAAAATTCCGGCGGGCAGCCAAACGGACACGGTCTTTCGGCTTAAAGGTAAGGGCATTCCCCATCTACGCAGAAGGGGGAGTGGGGACCAGCTAGTCAAGCTACTGATAGTTACTCCGGATTCACTAACCAAGCACCAGCGCCAGCTATTCCAGGAGCTAAATGACACCCTAAGTATACCTAAAGATAAAGGCTGAAAATCTTAACTCTTCAATTCTTGAGGTTAGGGTGTTAAAAAAGGGTGGTAGCTCCTCTGAATTTATTTTTCCTCCTCCGGCAAAGAAGAGTCGGGAAGTGAGATTGATAAAGAGGAACGACTACGATGCCTAAAAAAGGAAAACAGCTTCCACCTCCGACCAGCTAACTCATGCTTAGTCACCGCTCCCATCAGCTCAGCTGCTGCCTGGCGAGGGTCAACACCCTCATATAATACTTTATAAATCTTGTCGGTAATAGGCATTTCCAGCCCAAGCTGCCGGGCCAGGCTCTGGGCAGCGACAGTAGTGGTTACTCCCTCAGCCAACTCAGTCATGGAAGCTGTTATCTCCTCCAGCGAGCGCCCCTTGGCCAGCTCTACACCCACATAGTGGTTACGACTCAATGGGCTGGCACAGGTAGCCATTAAATCACCCAAGCCAGCCAACCCGGAAAAGGTGAGAGGATTTGCCCCCAGAGCAATCCCAAGAGCAGTCACCTCAGTCAGACCCCGGGTCATAAAGGCTGCCTTAGCATTGTCACCATAGCCCAGTCCATCAGCCATGCCAGCACCCAGAGCAATGATATTTTTTAACGCCCCCCCCAGCTCTACACCGATAATATCGGTATTGGTAAATACACAAAGGACATGACTCGTCAGCAGCCTCTGGGCTACTCTGGCAACCGCTCCAGATTCAGCCGCCACCACCGTAGCCGCCGGCAACTCCTTAATAATCTCCCGGGCGAGATTAGGCCCGGAAAGCACACAAATATTAGACCAAAAACGCTGGCCTATCTCCTCGGCAACCACCTGCGACATACGTTTGTTGCTACCTACCTCCAGACCCTTGGCGGCAATCATCACCAGCATCGACTTGCTAAGGTAATCCCTAACCAGTATTATATTCTGCCGCATACTTTGTGATGGCACCGCCACAATCACCATTTTTACACCATCTAGCGCTTCACCTAAAGAACTGGTCACCAACAGCTTCTCAGAGGGAAAGGGAATGCCGTTCACCAGGGCTGGATGAGAGCCGCCATTTCTCAGCTTAGCCGCTTCTTTCTCTGTCCGTGCCCACAGCCTGACCTGTATTCCCTTATTAGCTAACACCACACCCAGGGTTACCCCCCAGGTGGTAGTGCCAATTATAGCAATCTTGGACATATCCTATCCCCTACTCTCCATTTAAAATTAGGGCAAATCCCCCGCCTCCGTCTTTTCGCCCAGCTTACGCTCCTTGCCCGACACCAGCCTGGCAATATTATCCCGATGCATAATAATAATAGCTATGGTACCAATGAAAGTGTAAACCAGGTACTCGATGGGGAACCCGTTCACAATTACCAGAGGCACCAATATAGCACAGGTGCCTACCGCCCCAATGATAGAACCCAGAGAAACAAACCGGGATAAACCGACAGCTATAACTAAAACCTCACCGCCAAACATTGCTGCCGGCGGATACAAAGCTATCAGCCCACCGAAGTAGGTAGCCACACCTCTACCCCCGTGAAATCTAAGGAATACCGACCAGTTATGTCCAGCCATAGCCGCTAACGCCGCCATCACCTGGGCAACCAGCGCTCCCAGAGCAAAGTCACCTATTACCACATAGCCCTGGTCGACCCACAACCCGGCAATTATTACTGCCAGCAATCCCTTTAGCACATCCAGGACAGCTACTGCCGCTGCTGCTCTCCTGCCAACTGTTCGCAGCACATTAGTCGCCCCTATCCTGCCGCTACCTAGTTGCCTAACATCCCCCTTAACCATCCGTCTGGCTACCAGCACACCAAAGGGAATAGACCCCAGAAGGTAACCAATTATCACCACAGCCACAAACGTAGCGATTATCACGCTTCACCTCTGCTTTTAAAGGTTAGACGAATCGGGGTGCCGGTGAAGCCGAAAGCCCGGCGCAACTTGTTCTCCAGATAGCGCCGATAGGAAAAATGGATTAGCCCGGCGTCGTTGACAAAAAAGACAAAGGTTGGCGGATTCACCTCGGCCTGAGTGGCATAGAGGAGCTTGAGCTGTTTATTGCCGATTCGGGGTAAATTGTGAACCGTCATCGCCTGCTGAACTACACTATTAACGGCAGCGGTAGGTAGCCGCTTGAGTCTCTCCTGATACACCTGACAAACTTCAGGCATAACCTTATCCACACCCTGCCTCAATTTAGCTGAAATGTAAAGCGCCGATGCATAAGGCATAAACTTAAGCCGACTTCTGATGTACCTGGTGCATTCGGTTGGGTTCTTAACCTCAGCCAGGTCCCACTTATTGACTACCAGCACAATCCCCTTCACCGCCTGCCGAATATAACCAGCAATATGCATATCTTGAGCCGTAATCAAATCAGCGGCATCAAGAACCAGCAAGGCTATGTCAGCCCGGTCAATGGCTCGCAGGGAGCGGATAACACTATACCGTTCCACCCCACCCCCCAACCGTCCCCGCCGCCTGATCCCAGCGGTATCAATAAGTATCATACTTTGGTCAGCAAAGTCAAGCGTGGTATCTATGGCATCACGAGTAGTTCCCGGCGTAGCATCAACAATGGCTCTCTCCTCGCCCAGAATAGCATTTAATAATGTTGACTTACCCACATTAGGTCTACCGACAATAGCCACCTTCACAACCTCCGGCTCAGCCTCAACCAATGCCGGCGTCGGTAGCCGAGAGACAATCCTATCCATCAGCTCAGCAGTGCCCCGTCTATGATAAGCGCTAATAGCCAACGGTTCCCCCAATCCCAGCTGATAAAATTCTACCGCCTCAGCCTCAAACCTGGCATTATCCGCCTTATTAGCCACTAATAGAGTAGGCTTAGCGGCACTACGAAGCATATCAGCAATTTCCATATCAAGGGGCATCACCCCATCCCTCACATCCACCAGAAAAATAACAACATCTGCCTCAGCAATCGCTACCTTTGCCTGCTCCTTAACCATTTGGATAATACTGGAGCGGGGCTTTAGCTCAAGACCACCGGTATCAACCACCGTAAACTCAACCCCCTCCCAGGAAACGCCAGCCAATATACGGTCGCGAGTTGTTCCGGGCAAGTCCTCGACAATAGCCAATGGCTTACCCACCATCCGATTTAACAAAGTGGATTTACCCACATTCTGACGGCCGATGATAGTCACAATAGGCTTACTCACACCCACCTCCAAACGTCCTCTGTAGAGATTGCTCACCAACTCCTCGCCATCTCTTCTGATGAAAGCACAAACTCTAGTTTCTAGATTCCAAACAAGTTAAAAATTCACATCCCTAGAGTTTAGGATTTAGGGTTTTACAAGAGGGGCAAAGTCTCTCTTTCTTTACCTCTCCCTCCCCTTTAAAGGAGTCCATTTAGTAACTTAAACTATCATTGCGAGCGAAGCAAAGCAATCTCACTATTGCTTTCAGAGATTGCTTCGGCACTTTATGCCTCGCAATAACAACTAAACAGCCCATTGAAGGAAAGGGGGGCTAAGAGGGATGAGGTAGATAGTAATAATCACTTCAATGCTGATAACTCTTGGGCAAATTTCACGCTGGGGGGCTCAATCTCAGTATGGGCCGTCTTCCTCAGCTCAGCAACATTATCTCGAAAATCCTGAGCAAAGGAGTTATATTCCGTCACGAACCGGTTATACTGGTCTCTGGTTCCCTGTGGAATTTCAACCTTCTGCGCCACCTCATAAAACTGTTCGACAAGCTCATAATAATGGCTATTTATCAACCACAGCTCATTTAAGTAGGTACGCAGGTAAACGGGAAAACCCTTGGTTCTAATGTCACTTTCCACCCGACTGATAAAGCTATTGCTCCAAGTATTGAAAATCCGCTGAGACAAATCACATGCCTGTACCCAAGTCCACAACTTGGGGTCTTCAATATTAAACAGAGTATCTATTATAGCAAAGATGGACAGAGAAGAACTGCCCATAAATCGACGATTAAAATAGCCAGCTAACTGCTTAAGCCTAAACGAGGCCTGCTCCAACTCCCTCTGTCTGGCCCCAATTGCGGCTACCACCAAGCCAATGACCATGATAACGCCTACAACTGGGGCTACCACTGTAATGGGCCATTCATAGATAGCACCGATTATAGCCACTGCTGTTATTAAGACAGGACTCCAACCTCTGCTCACTACAGCCCTTAATACATACATATTAGCCTCCTACCGATAGCCAGCCAGTGGCATCTCCAGACCTCCCAGCATCTCCGCCAGCAGTGCTTTCTGAAGGTGCATCCTGTTTTCAGCCTGGTCAAAGACCACTGATTGCGGGCTATCCAAAATACCCTCAGCCACCTCCTGCCCATGATGCGCTGGCAAGGGATGCATCAATATGGCATCCCCCTTGGCTAAAGACAGGAGTTCACCATCCACCTGATAGCCAGTAAATATCTGCTGTCGCTGCTCAGCCTCGGCCTCCTGTCCCATACTCGTCCACACATCAGTATAAACTACATCAGCCCCCTTAACCGCCAGGCGAGGCTCCTCAGTGCAAAATATTTCAGCACCATTATCCGCAGCATAATCTTGAGCCAAACGCAATATTCTGTCCTGAACCCGGTAACCAGCCGGGGAAGCAATCCTGAAATTCATCCCCACCAGCGAAGCCGCCAGTATTAGACTATGCGCCACATTATCACCATCACCAATAAAGGCTAGAGTTACGCCATCTAGCTCCCCCTTCTTCTCATAAATGGTGAGCAGGTCAGCCAGAGCCTGGCACGGGTGTTCCAAATCAGACAAGGCATTTATCACCGGGACACCGGAATGGCCAGCCAGAATCTCCAAAGTTTGGTGAGAAAAGGTGCGGGCAGTAATAACATTCACATAGCGACTGAGCACCCGGGCTACATCTGGAACTGACTCACGCTTACCCACACCAACCTCAGCGGGAGAGAGATAAATGGTATGCCCTCCTAACTGGCGCATGGCTACTTCAAAGCTGACCCTGGTCCTCAATGAAGGCTTCTCAAACATAATGGCTAATATCTTGCGGTCAAGTAAAGAAAGCCAGCCCTGAGCCTTCATATCTACCGCCCTTGAGATGAGTAAGCGTATATCCTCACTACTGAGATCAGATATTGAAAGCAAATCCTTCTTCAAATCTACCCCCTTTATGCCCTACAGTATATCACGAAAAGCAACTATTCCATAGATGCTATTGCTGTTGTCATTTCATAGTCTTATAATACAGCAAAGACATAGTGAGGAGCTAGCCATAACCAGTAACAAGAAGGCTAAAAGTGAAAAGTTTGCCGTATCAGGAAGCCAGCTGGTCGAGAAAGTCAAACAACTTATCCACGAAGGCAACATCAGAAGGGTCCGCATTATACACAACGGGAAAACCGTACTAGAGATTCCCCTGACACTAGGCGCCCCGGCCGCAGCGACAGGCATTCTGGCCGTTCCGCTCCTGGCTGCCCTGGGAGCTTTTACCGCACTGGTAACCAACTGCACCATTGAGGTCGAGAAGATAGAAGAATGACCTAAATTATCCTGGCCCGACGCGGGGAAACAAAATGGAATGTAGAGGAGATATTTAGAGGCAGAACTGATATTGAACTGAAGGAAACCGGAATGAAACAAGCCGAACTTCTGGCTGAATATTTAAGTCATTTGAAGCTTGAGGCGGTTTACTCCAGTCCATTAAAGCGAGCCATAAAGACAGCCGAAATTATTGCTGATTATCATAAACTTGGCGTAGAAACCGCCCCCGAACTGATAGATTTTAATTATGGCGAATGGCAAGGCCGGCTTCATCAAGAGGTAAAAGATAAATATAAAGAGCTTTATGCCAGGTGGATTAATAGCCCCGAAAAGATAAAAATACCAGCCGGTGAAAGCCTAAATGATGTCAGGGAAAGAGCCCTGAATGTAGTGAATAATGTGGTAGCCAGATATAAAGGCACGGTAGCCCTAGTATCCCATCGAGTGGTAAAGAAAGTTTTAATATGCGCTCTACTAGGACTGGATTTTTCTCATTTCTGGAATATAAAACAGGATGCCGGCGCCGTCACCACTTTTACCTACCAAAACGAACGATTCACGCTAACTGAGCACAATAATACCTCTTATCTGAAACCCATCCATAAAGCTCCGCTCAGCGATTTCTAACCAGCGACCAGCTTCACTCTTTACACGGGCAAAAAAGGTGATACAATATAAGGAATAAGTATCAAGTATTTTAGAAACGGAGGTGTCAGCTAATGAGCATCGAGTGGTTCCGAGACATGATTCTAATTATCTGTGGGATAGCAGCAACTGTGGTCCTCATCATCATCGCCGTACTATTACTGTCGCTCTATCGCAAAACGAGTTCCTTACTAAATTCACTAAAGGCCACCTCATCCACCATACAGGGAATTTCCTCCTATGTAGGAGATGAAATAGTTAAACCACTGACTCAAGCGGTGGCTATCATTCAAGGTGTACGCCAGGGAGTTGACACCGTCAGTAAATTTTTTAAAAAACCGGAAGGAGGCAAAAATGGCTGACAAAGATACCGGCACTGGTTTTACCATCGGGTTTATCGTGGGAGCAGCTATGGGTCTGGCTATCGGGTTCCTTTATGCCCCACGACCGGGGGAAGAAACGAGGCACATGTTAAGAGAGAAGACGGAACAGGTAAAGGGAAAAACGGAAGAGATGAAGGAGAAAGCGACCGAAGTCGTGGAAAAGGTAAAGGAAACTACTGCCGAAGCGGGGAAGAAAGCGAAAGCAAAGTTTGAGGAAACCAAGGAACAAGCTAAGTAAGTTTTTAACTTTTAATAGTAAATTCAGTAGTCAAGCTCACCTGGAAAACCGTAAGAGGGGAGTCGTTTACAACCGCTTGAGCCAAGTCGATAAAGAGTTCAAGGATGGTTATGGGGTTAGCTTTACCAGTTATAAGGCTACTTTAAATCAACTATATTGTGCCCAACCAGCCTGTCCAATTGACGATTCCTCTGGTCGTCGGCTAATACTCCCCACCAACCCGAATAGGGACAAGCGAGGTCAAACTTGTACTCAGTAAAGAGTATATTCAGAGAACATTGGCGTCTAATACTTCTCATACTAGGTATAATCATAATCTTTTGGCTTCTCTACGCTCTGAGAACCGCCATCCTCCCCTTTGTTATTGGCATCGTGCTGGCCTACCTTCTGCTACCCATTATTTCCTGGGCTGAGAAAAAGCTACCTCGCCAGGGTGAATGGCGGCAAACTAAACGTATCTCCTTAATAATACTATCCTTTATCGTAATCTTGGGGCTAGCTGGTTTTATGTCATTCTATATCGTTACCGCCGTCATTGATGCCTTTTCAGTCCTGGTGCAGAATGCATCCCAGTATATCGAGGCGAGTCTAGCTACAATACAGCAGCGGGCCGAAGTTTTGCGGCAACAGTTCCCTCCGGAGATGCAACAGGAGGTTGATAGACTTATTCTGGATGCCGGGGCAGCGGCAGGAAACGCTATACGAGGCCTCTTCACCAGAAGTATTTCAGCTATACCAAGTACCTTTAGCCTACTCTTGGGTCTCGTTTCCTTACCCATTTTCCTTTTCTACATCATGAAGGATTCAGAAAAATTAAAAAGGGGGTTTTATTCATCCCTTTCACCCCAAATAGCCGAGCACGCTAAAAATATTATCTCAATCCTTGACAAGGTGCTGGGAAGATATATTCGCGCTCAGATAATGCTCGGCCTAGTGGTGGGATACCTCTGTTTTATCGGGCTACTCATTTTAAGAATACCGTTTGCCCCGGCGCTAGCCGCCTTTGCCGGAGTAACCGAAATCATCCCGATATTAGGACCCTGGATTGGCGGTGCTGCCGGGGTAATAGTTGCCCTAGCCATAGTCCCCGAAAAAGCAATATGGGTGGTGCTGCTCTATTTCATCGTTCAACTGCTGGAAAATCACCTGCTTGTCCCCAGAATCCAGGGTGGTTACCTGCAGATACATCCCGCCATCTTAATAGTTGTGCTGGTGGTGGGAGCTTATGTTGCCGGCTTTTGGGGGATATTGGTAGCTGCCCCTTTGACCGCTCTCATCATAGCAATCTTCAAATATGTTAAGAAAAGCATACAAGTAGAGGAAACCCAACCACCCCCAACTGAGGTGAGTCAGGAGTAACCTAAATTTTCCCCACTCTGCTATAATAAACTTGTGAAAAAGCCGCTGCTGGTTCTGTTTGACGGGAATGCTATCGTCCATCGCGCCTTTCATGCCCTACCGCCATTGACGGTGAGCAAAACCGGTGAGGTGGTGAGTGCTGTTTACGGCTTTGCCCTGATACTCCTTAAAGTGATAAACGAGCTGAAACCTACCCATTATGCCATCGCCTTTGATAAGAAAGCCCCTACCTTCAGGCATGAGCTCTTTGACCAGTATAAGGCGCACCGACCGCCAACCCCCGATGAACTGGTCAAGCAACTGGAACGGGTAAGACAGCTGGTGGAAGCCTTCCCTATCCCTATCTTTGAGCTTGATGGCTACGAGGCTGACGACATTTTAGGCACCCTCAGCCGCCAGGCCAGCCAACAGAGCGCCGATACCATTATTGTTACCGGTGATGCCGATGCCATGCAACTGGTGTCACCCAAGGTAAAGGTGCTTTACCCGAAGCCCAAGAAGAGCTTTAGCGATACCACGCTCTACGATGAAGACGCCGTAAGCCAGAAATATGGTATCAAGCCCGGGCAGATTGCCGACCTCAAGGGACTAATGGGTGACCCCTCGGATAACATCCCCGGCGTTCCCGGCATTGGTGAGAAAACCGCCGTCAATCTCCTCCAGCAATTCGGCACCATAGAAGAAATCTATGCCCATATCGACCAGGTGACCCCACCCAAACTCCAAGCACTACTACAGCAAAATGAAGCCATCGCCCGCCAGAGCCAGGTGCTGGCTACTATCGTTACCCAGTCACCGGTTACACTCAACCTTGATGACTGCCAGCTTAGCCTTTATGACCGAAAACAAGTAACTGAACTCTTTCGCGAGCTTGAATTTTCCAGCCTGTTACCTAGATTGCCTGAAATTGGAGAAGCCGCCCCCCAAACCACCCGGGTTAAAATTGAGCCGCCACCCCAGCGGGATTACCATATTGTAAATACCGCCTCCGCCCTTGATGAGCTCCTGAGCCGCCTGTCAGCCGCCCAGACCTTTGCCTTTGACCTGGAAACAACGAGCCTAAACGCTATGTCCGCCGAACTGGTAGGTATATCTCTATCACCAGCTCCGGGTGAGGCGTACTACCTCCCGGTCGGTCATACTGGTCTGGAACAGGTGAAGCAACTGCCACTGGAGCAGGTTATCGAGCGGCTTAAGCCCACACTGGAAAACGCCAAGCTAGCCAAACTGGCTCATAACGGCAAGTATGATATGACCGTGCTGGCTCAGTATGGGGTAAACGTTAGCAACCTGACCTTTGACACCATGCTCGCCGCCTACCTACTCGGCGATCTAAAGGAAAGCCTGGGTTTGAAAGCCCTCGCCTTTTACAGGCTGGGGGGCATTGAAATGACACCTATCGCTGACCTTATCGGCTCAGGCACCAAGACTATCCCTATGTCTCAAGTAGAGATAGAGCGAGTCAAAGATTACGCCTGCGCTGACGCTGACATCACCGGTCGACTGACTGAACTGCTGGACCCGGAGCTTCACCAGGAGGGGCTATGGCAGCTATTCTCCGATGTTGAAATGCCCCTGGTGCCGGTGCTTATCCATATGGAAAGAAGTGGTGTCGCCTTAAATACAGAATTGCTTAGACAGATGTCACACAACCTCGGCGAGCAAATACTCAAGCTGGAGGCTGAGATATATAACAGTGTTGGTCATCACTTCAATATAAACTCGACCCAGCAACTGAGTTCTGTACTGTTCGACGAGCTAAAACTACCACCCGCCCGTAAAACCAAGGCCGGCTATTCCACCGGGGCCTCAGTGCTGGAGGGACTCCGTGACGTCCACCCTATAATAGAACTTATTTTAGACTACCGCCAGCTAGCCAAGCTCAAGTCAACCTACATTGATACCCTGCCCGGCTTAATAAACCCCAAAACCGGCCGAGTGCATGCCAGCTTCAACCAGACCGGGACCTACACCGGACGGCTCTCCTCAAGCAAGCCCAATCTACAGACTATCACGGTCCGGAGTGAGGTGGGGAAGAGGCTCAGGAACGCCTTCATTGCTCCCCCTGGTTCTTATCTGGTATCCGCAGACTACTCACAGATTGACCTGCGTGCCCTTGCCCACCTATCTCAGGATAAAAGCCTGCTCAGCGCTTTCCGCCGGGATGAGGATATCCACACTGCCACTGCTGCCCGTCTTTTTAGTGTTGATACCTCAGGGGTAACCTCCGAGATGCGCCGTCTGGCTAAAACGGTAAATTTCGGCGTTATCTATGGTATGAGCGAATACGGGCTGGAACAGGCGACGGAGCTATCACGAGAAGAAGCTGCCAGGTTCATTGCTTCATACTTTGAAAAACACCCCGGGGTAAAGCAATATCTCGAGTCCACCAAAGAGCAGGCAAGGGAAAAAGGTTATGTGCAAACACTGCTGGACAGAAGACGCCCTATCCGTGAAATCAACTCTTCTAACCGACAGCTAAGGGAAGCCGCCGAGCGTATGGCCATAAATATGCCGGTGCAAGGAACATCAGCCGACATCATAAAGGTGGCTATGATTAAACTATACCGGGAGATGGAGAAGCGCCGACTAAAAAGCAAGATGCTGCTCCAGATTCACGACGAGCTTATCTTTGAGGTTCCTGAGGAAGAAATGGAAGAGATGCTCAAGCTCGTCCCTGAAATAATGTCCATTGCCATAGCAATAAGTATTCCACTAAAGGCAGAGGTTAAGACCGGCAAAAACTTGGGGGAGATGGAATAACCGATAATGCCTGAACTGCCCGAAGTAGAAACGGTAAAGAATGAGCTGCTGCCCCATATTGTCGGACAACAAATCACCGGCGTCACCCCCCTCTGGGAGAGAATAGTGCGCCAGCCCTCGGTTGAGGAGTTCTGCTCCCGCCTCGTCGGGCAAAGGATAACCGGAGCGGCCCGACGCGGCAAATATCTTATCCTCAGCCTGATCAGCCACCAAGTATTGATTATACACCTGAAAATGACCGGCTCACTGCTGTTAAAGCCAGCCTCGGCTGAACCCGATAAATATACCCGCGCTATAATATACCTGGATAATGAGACCCAAATTCAGTTCCGCGACCCGCGTAAGTTCGGAGCGATGTGGTTAGTAGAGGACAAGAATACCGTTATTGGTAAGCTTGGTCCGGAACCACTGGAAGCCGACTTTACTCCTCAAACCCTGTTAAAGAGCTTAAGTAACCGCACGGCGCCCATAAAAGCCCTTCTCTGCGACCAGACCTTCATCGCCGGCATCGGTAATATGTATGCCGATGAAGCCCTGTTTGCCGCCGGAATCCACTCCTCAAGGCCGGGAGGCAACCTGTCTCGGGATGAGGTGGAGCGTCTCCATCGCACCATCCAGCAAGTACTGAGAAATAGCATCAAGAACATGGGCGCCAGTACCAACACCTACTACCGTCCCAGTGGAGAGAAAGGCTTCGCCCACCATCACTTTCAGGTTGCCCACCGCGGCGGTAAGCCCTGCCCTATCTGCGGCACCTCCATCGAGCGGATAGTGGTTCGTAATCGGGGCACCTATTTCTGCCCCAAATGCCAGCCAGAACTTTAATCCCAGAGGCGAAAGGGTGGGTATTCGTCTGTCATCAACGCGGCATAAGCAACCACCCGATAGCCCCAACGGTTCATACCCATAACCAGCTTGAACATACCCTCAGGGTATTTACCGGTAAACAGCACTACCACGGAGGCGCAAATGGCCAAGGCATGCACCAGCCCAAACCTGCATTGCCCCCAGCCACCCTGAAAGAAGGCAACGATAAGGTAGTGAGGCAGAGCCAATAGCCACCACTTTGTCAATACCAGCCCGCGGGACAGCCTTTCAGGATATGGCACCTCCAGAGTAGCCGGATAGTCGGCATCTCCCAATTTGAAGGGAGGATACCGGTCAGTACCCAGAGCCTCGTAGCTGTAAAAACCTACCCGCCACGTCCACTTTAGAACCCCTAAGTTGAAGTCAAACAGCTTCTTTGGGTATTTCTCCGTGAACAGAATAGCAAAGAAAGCGATGATAACAACCACGACAAAGGCTACCCACAAAGCTGCCAGAATAATATAATGCGGTATCCCCAGTAACCACTTGATGATCCACTTCCCGCGAGCCGGTGGTTCGGTAAGCTCACCACTCACCGAAACCGGATAGGCACCTTGCTGCTGTGCCATTTTTACCTCCTTATTGACGCATTTTATAATTGATGCAATGTGTAATTTACTCCCGCTGATGGTAATTGTCAACACCCCGACTGAGCATACCCCTATCCGAAATCACGGCAGCTACTACTGCCCCAAGTGACAGCCACAGAGTGCCTAAGAGGGGCTTCGCCCTCTTTTCTACCCATCCCCCTCTCCTTTGAAGGAGAGATGGATAAAGAGGGTGAGGCAGCTAACTTAATCATTCCACAAACCTGATTTGGCTTTGTGTCTGGTAGCGTGATATAATTAATCTTCCGGCCCGAAGAGAGTTCAAAAAGGTGCGCTAAAATGAGTGATAAAAAGAAGTTTACCCTGAAAACATTCATTGAGAATGTGAACAAGAAGGATAAACGTAACGGTCTAAAAATCCGCTTTGGCTTTACCAAACGGAAAAGATAGGTTTGTTTACCCGGTTACTTCAATGCTCAATTAGAAATGGGTGCCCTTCCCGCTCAAAGTCAGGCAAATAGACTTCCTGGGATCCCATTTTCTGTATCCAGCCGTTCTCTAACCCCACCTCATCCATCACCTTGAGAACTTCTTTATACTCAGACAATGATATATGCCGGGAAAGCTGAGAGAATTGATAAGCCCGGTGCATGGGATGGTATTGAGACATCAGGCTAACGGCAACCTTATCAGAGACCCCACTCGCCAGCCAGGTGAGCGATTCCCGGCTACCAGCTAGTCTACTAGGCAGGATAAGGTGGCGGACAATTACTCCCTGCTGCGCTACGCCGGAACCATCAACCACCAGTTCCCCAACCTGCCGATACATCTCTTTGATGGCCTGACGAGACCGGACTACATAATCCGGGGCCTGTGAGAATTTATCAGCCCATTCATCGGAAGCATATTTCAGGTCTGCCAGGTAAATACTGATAATACCGTCAAGCTCTTTTAGAGTTTTAAGGGAATCATAGCTGTTGGTATTATAGACCAACGGTATCCCGAGCCCCATCGGCACTGCCTCCAGCACTGCCCTGGCTATCTGTGGAACGAAGTGTGACGGCGAAACTAAGTTAATGTTGTGGCAGACCAGCTCATCCTGAAGGTAACACATGTATTCCGCAAGGGTATGGCAGTCTATCTCATTGGATTTTTGCTTTTCCCAGTTCTGACTTATCTGGTAGTTCTGGCAAAAGACGCATCTCATATTGCAGTTGCCAAAGAACACCGCCCCCGACCCCCGGCTCCCGGAAAGAGCCGGCTCCTCGCCATGATGAGCACAGTATGAGGAGCCTATGGGTAGATGACCGGAGTGGCAAAATCCCAGCTCACCTTCAAGCCGGTTGACTCCACACTCCCTGGGGCAGATGTCACATGAAGTCAGCCGCCCCTCAAGCCTCTTCACCCGGCGCTCAAGCTCACCAGAGCGGTATAGAGCAATGTATTCAGGTTCATTGGGTTTCATTTTACCAGAGAAATACCTTTACTCATTGATATTATACTGCATTATCGGGATGTCCAAGAGGGGCAAAGCTTAGACTTTATCCAGAAGGAGCAAGCGACATTAACGGGAAAACCTCTGTATTGCCGCTTCAATTCGCTTCAGGCACCGCTCCTTACCTAAAGCCGCCATAGTTTGAAATAACGGTGGGGCTGCCGTCCGCCCGGTAACGGCTACCCTCAGCGTGCCAAAGAGTTGCCCTGTCTTCAGCCCTAACTCCACCGCCAGAGGTCTGAGTATAGCCTCCAGAGACTCAACCTCAAACACTTCTGATTGACTGAGTTTCTGCTGTCCTGCTTTCAATGCCTGGTTAGCTGATTCCCGACTCATATTTTTGGCTATCAGTAGATTGGCATCATACTCCAGTTCCTCAACAAAGAAAAATTGAGCCAGCTCAGCTACCTCAGTCAGGGTCCGGGCCCGTTCCTGAATAAGCGGCAGAATATCCCTCACATATTTTTCATCTAATATTACGGCCTCCCCGGCCAGCTTATCCTCCATCAAATAGGGCTGTGCGACGTTAAAAAATTCGTCGGCGGTTAAGCTGCGAATATATACCCCATTCATCCAGTCGAGCTTATCCCGATTGAAGATTGCCGCCGTTCGGCTAACCCGCTCCAGAGAGAAGTTATCTATTAATTCCTGACGGGACATAATCTCGGTCTTATCATCCAGAGACCAGCCGAGCAAAGTCAGGAAGTTGACCATAGCCTCCGGTAGATAGCCCTGTTTATAATACTCGACGATAGATACCGCCCCGTGCCGCTTGCTCAGTTTAGAGCGGTCAGAGCCAAGTATCATCGGCAGGTGAGCAAACTGCGGCGGCTCAAAGCCCAGGGCCTGATACAAAAGCAGGTGACGGGGGGTGCTGGACAGCCACTCCTCAGCCCGGAGCACATGGCTTATCTCCATCAGGTGGTCATCAACCACACTGGCCAGATGGTAGGTGGGATAGCCATCCGACTTCAGCAGCACCAAATCATCCATAGTATTGTTCTCAAACACCACCTCCCCCCGGATTAAATCGGTAAACCTGACCTGCCCCTCAAGCGGAGCTTTGAAGCGGACTACCGGGCTTATGCCCTCAGCCTCCTTCTGCTTCCGCTCTTGCTCGCTTAAATTACGGCAGTGGCGGTCATAACCCGGCGGTTGCTTGCGCCTGACCTGCTCCGCCCGCATCTCCTCCAGACGCTGGGGAGAACAGTAGCAGTAATAGGCATCCCCCTGAGAAACGAGGCGCTCAGCCGCCTCACGGTACAAATCCAGACGCTGCGACTGGAAGTAGGGACCGTACTTGCCCTCCACCTCGGGCCCCTCGTCCCAGTCCAGTCCCAGCCAGCGCAGGCTATTAAGGATAGTCTCCACCGTGCCCTCAACCTTACGGGCAACATCGGTATCCTCAATGCGGACGATAAAGCTGCCGCCATAATGACGGGCAAAGAGCCAGTTAAACAGGGCGGTACGGATATTGCCCACATGGGGGGCACCGGTGGGGCTGGGGGCATAACGGACTCTAACTGGTTTTTTCATCTACCATATTTTCCGAAGTATAAGCTAAGCGGTCGTCTCCCAGTACAGCAAAATTACCCTCTTTTTCCACGAACATAGGAATAGTGAATTGCTGTTTATATTCTTTTATTCTTTTTTCAGCCAACCCTACATATTCTTCTTCCGTGTCATAACCAATATAATGTCTTCCAGCCTTAATTGCTGCATTGCAAGTTGAGCCGCTTCCGCAAAAGGGATCTAGAACAACCTCATCTTAACCTCAATGATTAATAAAATATCTTCTACTCTCTGATAGATATCCTTAGTTTTACAAACGGCTACATCAGCAGGAGAAACTTGGGTAATCCAATTTCACACTGCATATAGCTCCTTGCACAGCGTAGTGCCCTTTGCTCTGGGCGAACTCACTCAGCAAATCGGCACTCCATTTCTCAGTATAATTCCCTATCAAGGCGTTCCTAGCTTGCAGAGTACCCTTAGAACCCTTATAGCTTTCAGGCCAGTACACATAATATCTGCCAGCATCACTTAGATAAAATAACTGCTCCGGTGCGGCAAACTTTCTAGCCTCAGTAAAGAATTTAATCTCCCGTTCTTTGCCCCATAATTCCTTCATGTTACCCCTTCACCAGGATAAATATACCTCCCTCATTCTACCACCCCCGATAATAACATTCTAGGCTATATTCTCCAGTGCCTGCGCTAAGTCGGGGGGTAGTTCGGAGGTGAACTCTTTATATTCGCCGGTGGAGGGCAGCTTGAAGCCCAAGCGCCAGGCATGGAGGAACAGCCGCGGTATCTGGGCTGACTTTACCCCATATATCTTGTCACCAGCTACCGGATAGCCGATGGCTGACAGGTGAACCCGAATCTGGTGGGTGCGTCCGGTCTCCGGTCTGACTTCCAGCAGGGTATAATCACCTACATGCTTGATGACATGATAGTTAGTCCGTGCCTGCCTACCCTCAGCCACCACCGCCATACGCTTGCGGTTGCGGGGGTCACGCCCGATAGGCGCCTCAATAACCCCGTCATCAGGGGTCAGCTGCCCCTTAACCAGCACCTGATAGGCTTTCACCACCGAGCGGGCTTTAAACTGGTCAATCAGATTTAGCTGAGCCTCACTATTCTTAGCTACCACCATCACCCCTGAGGCGTCCTTATCCAGCCGATGCACAATGCCCGGTCGCAGTGAGTCGTCAGCCTCCGGCAGGTCGGGCACATGTGATAGCACTGCATTAACCAGGGTATGACTGGGATATCCCGGCGCCGGGTGAATGGTCAGTCCGGCTGGCTTATCTACGACCAGAAGGTCATCATCCTCATAAAGAATGTTCAGCGGAATAGCCTCCGGCGAGAGAGTGCTGGGCGGGGCGGGGGGGATACTAACATCTACCCGGTCGCCAGCACTAAGTTTAAGGCTTGCCTTAGCCGTACTGCCATTAACCGTGATATAGCCATCAGCAATAAGCCGCTGCGCATGAGTTCGGGAGAGTTCCAGGCACTTCTCACCAACATACTTATCCAGCCGAGCCCCAGCTTTATCAACCCCAAAACTATATACCTGGTGATTGTTTAGCAAACTCACCCTCTTATCCCCCTCCCCCGATAAAGAAGAGGGGAAATGTATCAACCCTTTTCTTTGACAGCCTCTTCTAAGGAGAGAAGGGAAAAAGCAAAGATGATAACCCCGACAACTACTGAAGAATCAGCAATGTTAAATGTTGGCCAGAAACCGACGTCAATAAAGTCAGTAACATAGCCAAAGCGAAGCCGGTCAATAAGGTTACCGATGGTGCCGCCAAGAACGAGACCGAGAGCAAACTTACCCAGCATATTATTTAAAAAGGGGAATCGGCGATACACAATAAGGGCATAGACCAGGAGAACGACAACGCCTGCACAAGCCACTATGGTTAACGGGAAAGATTGCCCTTGAAACAAGCCAAAAGCACCGCCAGTATTGTGGACATGAGTCCACTTAAGAAATCCGACTATGGGCAAAGATTGCCCGTCAGGTAAAGAACCCCTTATCCACATCTTGCTGAGCTGGTCAGCGGCTACTATCAGTAATGCGGTAAGGAAAAAGACTATATTCGACCATTTACTCTGGGGAGGATTAACCTTTTGCATTCTTCGCTTGATTAGCCTTACATTTTAAGCACAGGCTCGCCTGGGGGAGGGCATCTAATCGGGCTGGGTCTATAGATTCACCACAAGCATCACATAACCCGTAGGTTCCTTCTTCAAACTTGTGTAAAGCGTGTTCCACACTAGCCAGCTGGTCTCTGGTGCGCTTCTCCAAAGCCAGCCGCTTTTCCAACTCGAAGCTCTCGGTAGCCTCCTCCTCCCTTTTACCAAAAGGACTACCCTCCCGCCTCTCATCGGGAGGACCACTAGTTCTTAACTGCTCCAATTCTTCAATTAAGTGCTTTCGCTCGTCCTCTAAACGAGAGCGAAGTAGATTGAAATCAGTAGTCATTTCTCCTGCCTCCTGTCTACCTGTCAAGTTTTAGATAAGCTATTCCTGCTTTTCCCATCTAGAGCCTGCAAGTAAGCGATTATTATAATCGGTGATTATCAAGGGATACTCAATAGGCAAGGCGGGTTAGTCCAGCATTAAACGCAGTTGGCGAATAGTACCGACTGCCTGCCCGCGCCAGTGATTGTTGGTAAAGATAAAGGTCTTTTCCGCCGCACTATCCAGCTTTTGAATCTTAGGCAGCCACTCGCTGAGTTCCGACGGGCTGTAGCTGTAATCATACCTCTCGTAAGCCTGCTCATGCTCCCACCACTTGGCACTATTACGCCCGTGAAAGCGGACATAGCCTGTCTTACTTGTTGCCTCAGCCAGTGGCGGTAATAGATTGGGTAGCTGTGGTTCATCAACACAGCAGAAGCCTAAATCCAGATGACGAAGCCAGTCAAACACCTCACTACTCACCCACTGAGCATTACGGAATTCAACCACTACCGGCAGTTCGCCCAACCTTTCCCTGAACAGCTTAAGGTAGTCCCAGTTATGGCGATTAAGCCGGAAACTATACGGAAACTGAGCCAGGATACAACCAAACTTCCCGTCAGCGATGACAGGCTCTAACACCTGATGAAAAGCCTCAAAAATACGGGCATTGTCTTCTCGCTGATGAGTCATCTCCTGGTTCGC
The DNA here is from genome assembly GCA_002688105.1 of Dehalococcoidales bacterium. Taxonomy (GTDB): domain Bacteria; phylum Chloroflexota; class Dehalococcoidia; order Dehalococcoidales. The sequence continues at coordinate 25,526 of NZBQ01000016.1, forward strand.
CTTGAAGCAAAATAGAAAGTCCTCATCGGTTTTCTCTGCCATTGCTTTCAGGGTGGAAGGTTGAGGTAAAGCATAATAGGATGAGTTTACCTCACAGGCATTAAATTCACGGGCATAATAAGTAAGCCACTCCCTTTTGGGTATACCTGTCGGATAGAAGTTACCTACCCAATCATTATAGCTAAAACCTGAAGTGCCAAAGTATATCATATCTTCAGTGTATCCTATTTAATTCATTTGGTCAACGCTTTAATGGTCATGTTTATCTTTTTTCCACTACTATATGAGCCGCCTCCTGCCCTCCCATTCATAGGGGAGAGATTGCCAATCCCTAATATATAACATATAATCATCCACGAGGAAAATCAAATGGAACTTCGCAAATACCAGCACCAGACTCAACCTACCACCGGGAGCTGCCGATGAACCTATCGGTTCAACTCGCCCCCCAACACCATCCGGGCTTACTGCTGGCTAATCCGGTGATGACCGCTTCCGGAACCTTTGGCTACGGCACAGAGTATAGCCATCTGTTCGATATCCAGAAGCTGGGGGCTATCGTCTGCAAGGGAACCACCCTCAAACCCAGAGACGGTAACCCACAGCCACGGTTAGTCGAGACGGCCTCCGGGGTACTCAATTCAATCGGACTACAGAATGTTGGCGTTAAGGCCTTAATTCAGGAAAAAGCGCCCATCTGGGCAGGCTGGCGAGTGCCGGTTATCGTTAATATTGCCGGGACAACTATTGACGAGTATGCCCAACTGGCTGGTGAGCTGGATAGGATAGCTGGAATCGGCGCTCTGGAAGTAAATATCGGTTGTCCCAATATCAAGGCGGGGGGTGCTGAGTTTGGCACAGACCCTGAATCAGCGGCTAAAGTAACCGCCGCCGTTAAAGCCGCCACTTCCCTGCCGGTATTGGTCAAGTTAACCCCGAACACCGGTAATATTGCTAAAATAGCCCTGGCCGTGGCTGAAGCTGGAGCCGATGCCATATGTCTAATCAATACGCTGAAGGGTATGGTTATTGACACTGCCAAACGTAAGCCGCTACTAGGCAACATAACCGGGGGCCTATCCGGACCGGCCATAAAACCGGTGGCGCTATATATGGTCTATGAAGTAGCCGGCACCGTAGAGCTGCCAGTCATCGGCTGCGGCGGCATCACTAACGCCAGCGACGCCATAGAGTTCATTATGGCTGGAGCCAGCGCCATCCAGGTGGGCACCGCCAGCTTTACCAATCCCCGGGCTCCGTTTGATGTCCTGGAGGGAATAGAGCAGTTTATGGAGAAAGAGGGGATAAAGGATATAACCGACCTCATCGGCGTAGCACGACGCTAATAGGAATGTGACTGCACAATCTGCCGAACTGCGCAACCTGTATTTAAGCCTGGGTTGAGTCTTTATAGACCGAAACTGGTTAGTTTATATTTAAATGTGTAACCGGTTTTGACGGTTGTCGCCTCTATCATACTTCTAATCCTGGAGAATTCAATCGTATCGATCTCCTCCTTATCTGATGGCTCAGATGGCTCTTTAACCGTTCCCTCTTTAGGCCTGGCTTCGGTTTGGTCAGTCCCTTTTTTCTTTAAGCCAAAACCCAGGCTCTCAACGGCATCTGCGCCCATCGAAATGCCAAAGGCAGATTCCTTCAGCGTCTCGGTAAAGCGAACCTCTTTTTTCTTTTCATCAATGCGAAACTTAGCGCTATAAACATACCTCTGTCTCGTAATGAGAACCTTTTTTTCACCAACGTTACATTCCAGGGTAAAAAGGCCTTTGTCCTCCCTTAGTTCAGCCGGAATTTCACTGGCTATTCTCTTAATATCCTCGATTAGCATTCCCGGTTCCCCCTAAATAAGGCAGCTCAGCTTCTGAAACGCTGCTTCTTCTATTTTAAGACATTTTAGTATACTTTGCTTTACCTCGGGCAGAAAATCAGGAGCTAAACGGTCTGAAGCCTTTAACTTCAAGCACCAGCTTTTCTGGCACAGTCACTCTCCCCTCTCATTGCAGTTCGCCTTCAATACCGTTCAGGATTTCTCTTTCTTTAGTTCGCATCTCACGCTCCATCTCAGGCTTTTCATGGTCATACCCCAGGAGATGAAGCACACCGTGAATAATGAGAATAGCTATTTCCTTTTTTATAGAATGTCCGTGCTCCTCAGCCTGGGCAACCGCCTGGGGGTAGGCAATAATCACTTCACCGAGGTGGAGCACACCGTCAGGAGGGGTAACAAAGGGAGGAAAATCTGCCCCTGTCTCTTCTACGGTAGAAAAAGCCAGCACATCAGTCGGCTCATCTCTCCCCCGGTAGCTCCGATTTAGCTGCCGCACCCTTTCCTGGCCGGTAATAACCAGCCCAAGCTCCACGCCAGAGCCGATATCCCGGGCGGTAAGAACCTGCTCGGCTACACCCTGCAGCCAGCTCGCCTCAAGGTGCCCCTCAAGGTCATCATCAATTAAAACATTAATCTCCATATCGGCTCTATACTGCCCCATCATAGCACAGCCGGGGAGAGCCCTCAAAGGAGATTATTTATCAGATAACCTATCCCCCTCTCCTTTGAAAAGAGTAAATACTAAAGGGGGTGAGGTTGATAAACTATCTCTGCAGGTTTGAGCAAAAAAAGGACTTATGATATAGTAAACGTATAAAAGAACGACTTCAGAGGCTAGAGGAGGGATCGCATAGTGGCCTAGTGCGGGCGCCTGCTAAGCGCTTACCCTGGGAAACTGGGGTCGTGGGTTCGAATCCCACTCCCTCCGCCAGACGAAGTGCAATGCCCCTTGAATAAGTGGTTTTATTTTCAATAGCCAAGAGAAGTGGACTATGCCCAAGTATTATATCTGGACTATAGGCTGCCAAATGAATAAGGCGGAATCGGAACGAATCGGCAGCTCCCTGGAGCAACAGGGCTACCAGGCCACAGCTACCGCTGAAGATGCCGATTTCATTGTGCTTAATAGCTGTGTGGTACGCCAGAGTGCCGAGAACCGGGTCATTAACAAGCTCAACGCCCTTAAACCGGTAAAAAAGCCATACCCCGGCATAACTCTGGCGGTTACCGGCTGCCTGGTAAACTCCCATACCGACCAGCTTAAACAGCGTTTCCCCCAGGTTGACTACTTTTTAAAACCAGGGGACTACCCCCAGTGGCTGGAAAAGGAAAGTAAACTGCGTCCAGTATTACCTCAGCACCCCTCACCCAGCACCTTTGTTACTATCATTCAGGGCTGTAATAACTTCTGCTCCTACTGCATTGTCCCCTACCGTCGTGGTCGGGAACGGAGTCGCCCGATAGCCGAAATAGCCGATGAGGTCACGGAGCTAGTGCATTATGGGGTAAAAGAGGTTACCCTGCTGGGACAGAATGTAGATTCATACGGACGTGACCTGCCTGACCAACCAGACCTGGCTGACTTACTCCATAAGCTGCATACCATAGATGGATTAGCCCGTATACGTTTCCTGACCAATCATCCCAAGGACATGAGCCACAAGCTCATTGAAGCCGTAGCTGAGCTGGATAAGATCTGCCAACAGATAAATCTCCCCGTCCAGTCAGGCGACAACGATATTCTAAGGGCAATGAGGCGAGGTTATACCGTGGAGGACTACCGTCGGCTTATCCGGCAAATACGTGATAAAATAGATGGGGTAGCCCTGAGCACCGATATCATTGTTGGCTTCCCTTCAGAAACGGAACAGCAATTTCAGCAAACGGTCAACTTGCTCTCCGAACTGAGGTTTGATACTGTACATGTAGCTGCCTATTCACCAAGGTCGGGGACTACTGCCGCCAGGGAATTTGAGGATAATATCCCACCCGCGGAGAAAAAGGCGCGACTAATTAGGATTGAGCAACTTCAGGAGAGAATTGCAGCGGAAATCAATGCTCAGCTACTGGGCAGAACCGTTGCCATCCTGGTAGAAGGCAGGAAAAAGGGCAAGTGGCGAGGAAGAACCAAAACTGGTAAACTGGTATTCTTCAACGACAATAATAATTGCCTGGGGCAACTGGTAAAAATCAGGATTGAAAAAACCAGCCCCTGGGCACTACAGGGTAAGGTTGAAACCGGTAGCAACGACTAATAATAAAGAGGAGGGAAAATGGTCAAGAAGAAAATCTTAGCGCTGGTGTTAATAGGGGTATGGCTTATCAGCACAGTATTTGCCGGCGGCTGTGTTCCAACCGGAGAGGGAGAAGAGGGAGGCGGCCAATGGACTATGATTATCTTTATTGTGCTGATTTTTGCCGCAATGTATTTCCTTATGATTAGGCCACAACGCAAGCGACAAAAGGAACACCAGGAAATGATAACAGAACTGCAAAGAGGAGACAGGGTAATTACTGCCGGCGGTATCTACGGGACAGTTGAAAGTCTCAGCGAGGATAGTGTCATCATAAAAGTAGAATCAGGGACAACCATGAGGGTTGCCCGGGGAAGTATATCCACGGTACGAGAAAAATAGGCATTCATTCATCAACCCCATAGATATACAAGGGATGGCTAATAGGGACTATAAGAGAGCCCGCAGATGGTCAAACAGGTACTATCAGCAATAGTTATAGTGGCATTAGCGGGACATAGTATTGGTATGGTAGAAAATTTAGGCAGATGACCCTAGGTAACTTACGAGGCAGTCAAGTGAGCCGATATGACTATATTATAGTTGGCAGTGGTATCGCCGGACTGTATACCGCCCTGCTGGCCAAGGAGCTCGGGAGTGTGCTCGTCATAACCAAAGGCAGTATTGACGATTGCAATACCAAACATGCCCAGGGAGGCATCGCTGCTTCCGTAGGTAAGAACGATTCTGCCGACCTCCACTTCCAGGATACCATCGCCGCTGGAAACGGCTTAAGTGACGAAGAGGCGGTGCGTATCCTGGTCAATGAAGCCCCCGACCGCATTACCGACCTGGTCAATCTTAAGGTGCCCTTTGACACCCTGGAAGGAAGTATCGCCCTCACTATAGAGGCAGCTCACAGCGTGCCCCGCGTCCTGCATGCCGGGGGCGATGCCACTGGCGAACATATTGAAGTCACTCTCAGTAAACAGGCACACTTATCTAAAATCCAGATACTTGAAGATTGCCTGGCTACTGAGATTATGATAGAAAAGGAAGCAGTTAAGGGAATAAAAACCCTTGATTACCGCACCGCCTCCATTGATGAGTTCAGCTGCCGCTTTCTGATTCTAGCTACCGGCGGCGCCGGGCAACTATTCAAGTTCAACACCAACTCTGATGTAGTTACCGGCGATGGCGTAGTCCTAGCCTTCAATACCGGGGCAGAGATAGTGGACATGGAATTTTTTCAGTTCCATCCTACCGCTCTACGCCTGCCCGGGGTAACCCCGTTCCTCATATCCGAAGCGGTCAGGGGTGAAGGCGGGATACTGCGCAATGTAAATGGCCACCGCTTCATGCCTGACTATACGCCAGAGGCTGACCTGGCACCACGAGACGTAGTAGCTCGCAGTATACTGTACGAGATGAAAAAAACAGGCTCAGACCGGGTTTTCATTGACGCTACCCACCTACCACCCCACATTACTACTACCCGGTTTCCTCATATATACCGGTTCTGCCTTGACCATGGCCTGAATATTACCAAAGGCCTGATACCGGTGGCACCAGCCGCCCATTATATGATAGGTGGTATAAAGACCGATAACTGGGGGGAAACTAACATAGCTGGATTATTCGCCGTTGGTGAAACCGCCAGCACCGGCGTCCACGGGGCAAATCGGCTCGCCTCAAACTCGTTGATTGAAGCGCTGGTATTTGGCAGAAGAATTATTGAAAAAACCAGAGAGAGAGCCAAGGGAAAAGCGCCTGCTGCCAGCCTAGGCACCGAGGTTCACCACTCGCTGAGCCAAAGGCAGGTGCCTAAGGTAATACCGACACTTAACCTCTCAGCGCTGCAACAACTGCTCTGGGATAAGGTAGGCATTCTACGCGACCAGCAAAACCTGACCAAAGCAGCCGATACTCTGGCTGCCTGGCAAAAATCGCTAGTTCCACCTACCGACCGTCCCTCCTACGAGCTAAATAACCTGGTGCTGACCGGACGATTAGTAACTGAGGCCGCTCTCCTCCGGAAGGAAAGCCACGGCGCCCACTTCCGCTCCGACTTCCCCCAAAGCTCACCTCAATGGCAACACCACATTATGTTTACCAGGTAGAAACACAAGTCCCAGGTGGAAGTAAAACGAGAATACAGGGGGTGAGGTAGATGACTGAACCTAAACTTTCCCAAGAACAGATTAATAACATTATAGACCTTGCCTTAACTGAGGATGTAAGTCACGATGATGTTACCAGTCAGGCACTAATACCACCCGAACTCGAAGGACAGGCCTCCATACTGGTTAAGGCAAAAGGGGTATTGGCTGGTGTTGAAGTAGCCAGGAAGGTATTTCTCCGGGTCGATCCGTCACTGAAGGTTAAGGTGCTCATCAAAGACGGAAGCAAGGTCCAGCCCGAGGATATAGTGGCCACTGTTTTCGGCAGTGTCGCCAGCATTCTCAAAGCCGAGCGGGTAGTGCTCAATTTCCTAAGCCGGCTCAGCGGCACTGCTTCCCAGACTGCCCGGTACGTAGCTAAAACGCATGGACTTGAGGTCAATATTACCGATACCCGCAAGACCACGCCGGGCTTAAGGTTACTGGAAAAGCAGGCGGTGCGCTCAGGTGGCGGACAAAACCACCGCTTTCACCTGGGCGACGGCATCCTGATTAAGGACAACCACCTGGTAGCGCTGTGCGCCCTGGGTATGAGCTTGAAGGAAATCGTTGCCAAAGCTAAAAAGAATGCCCGCCGGGGCTTAAAGGTCGAGGTAGAGGTCAACACTCCCGAGGAAGCTTTAGACGCCGCCGAGGCTGGAGCTGATATCATCATGCTGGATAATATGAGCCCCGATGAAATGCGCCGCGTGATGAGCCTACTTCCCGGTCAGGTGATGGTGGAAGCCTCGGGAGGTATTACCCTGGCTAATGTCCACACTGTTGCCGAAACCGGGACTAACTTCATCTCGGTGGGAGCTCTCACTCACTCCTCAACAGCCCTAGACATCAGCCTCGAGCTTGAGCCGAAGTCAATCAAACTCAAACTAATCTAAACTACCTCAGTTGGGGCAAACCTATAGGCTACAAGAACCTATGTTAGCGGGGAATGCCTAGCTTCCAAGGTTTACCTGCCTCCGGTGAGAGACCTTCCGGAAAACCAGAAAGGGAACGACAACCACCAGAACCAATATAGAAATCCACTGGGCCTGATTGAGAGACAGGAAAACCGTATTGCTGTCCAGCCCGCAGGGAGAAAAGAAAGAAGCGCCCAACAGAATAAAGAATAAGATATTGTAGCGGTTATTCCAATCTACCTAATGCACCGGACATCTGTCAAGCTGTAAAAAGGCCACCGATAAATCCGGTTTGCCACATTATAAAAAGGCCAAAGGCTATGCTGATAATGCCAGCTACCCCTTGAACCCACAGATTCAACCGGAGGGAAAGCCCAGCAGTAAGCCTAAAGGGAAGGCTAATAAGCCCGCTGAAAAGCAGCATGCCTAAGATAGAACCTGCACCGAAGAGCAGGAGAAAGAAGAGTCCTTGAGCTACCGAGGACATAGTGTTAAGAGCCAGCACCGTGAGCATCCCACTCCCCGCCAGACCGTGAACCATCCCTATGAGCAGGGGTCTTCTGATGTGCTGGTGACCATGGTCTGGAGTTTCATTATGGGAATGACTATGGAGGTGATACCTATCCCCATGCTGGTGCCAGTGGACATGGTCTCTACCCGCCACCAGCTGCCTTATAAGGGGTACCCCCAATATAACGAGGATTACCCCGACAACGAATTCCATGGACAGGGCCATCTTATCGGGAATAGCAAGTTTGAAAACCAGCACCCCAAAGCCGACAGCGAAAAGGGTAAGGGTGTGACCTATGCCCCAGCTTAAACCTACTAGCGCGGCACGATGGAAATTTCGACTGCGGCTAACAATAGTCGTTACCGCCACAATATGATCAGCATCCAGAGCATGTTTAATTCCCAGCAAAAAGCCAAAAAACATGCTGGTCAATATGGTCGCTTCTGGCATATCTCTTCCTCTAACTTCTTGTTTGACTCTTTTACTGCTGCTATGCCACTCTGATTTTCAACAATTTAATGCAACTGCAATTGATTGCACTTCCAAAAGGCAAAATTAAAAGCCGTCAGGCAATTATAAATTATGTAGCGACTTAAGGCTCCAGATTTTTCAGGATGATGCTGTTGGTCACGAAATCAACCTGCTTGACAACTGCCTTTATCTCCTTTTGCTCTCCGAAAAGTGTTTTCAACAGCAGCTTATCCTTTTCAAATCCTATAGAAGCGACCTCCTCCATCAGAAGCTCTCTTTTGCCATCGGTATCAACATACGCCTTGGATAAACACATTTCCTCACTCCCCCAATTTCTTCAAGGCTCGAGACAAGGATTTGGTGGCTTTATCCATCTCCTGAGCTGCCTGTAACAGCTCGGCACCGACTTCGACCTCTCCCAATGCCTTTGCCTGGTCTACCCACTCTCTAAACTCCTGGCTATGCTTCTCGTTATGCTCAATCCAATAGTTTAACAGTACCCTGAGTTTAGCTCTTACCTTATCACCCATAACATTTACCTCGAAGTTGATACAATTTATTCACTACAATTAGCACAGCGACCAAAAATAGCCATGTGCTTCAAGTCAGCGCTGAAATTATACCGGTGAAGCAAAACATCCTCGAGACGAGCCAGGACTGATTCATCAAGGTTAATCACCACCCCACATTCAGTACAAACCAGGTGGTGATGGTGCCCCTTCTCCGCCGGATGATACCTAAGCCGACCATCCCCCAGGTCAGTCTCAGTTACCAGCCCCAGTCTCTTGAGCAATTCCAGAGTGCGATAGACGGTTGAGATGTTGACATAGGGATATTTAGCCGCTACCTGAGCATAGATTTCCTCAGCGCTAATATGGCCACCGCCACCCTCAATAACCGATAGAATCATCATCCGCTGAGGCGTCAGCCGATATCCCTGCTCACTCAACCTACTGACTATCTTTCCGGACGGCTTCACATGACTACCACCTAATTTAAACGCTGGATTCATTATACGACAACAAAAATCTTTTTGCAAGCCTTTGTAGTTGCACTTAATTGCAATAAAAGGTTTTTTTAAACTTATTCCCGGCTATCCAGCATTATGGTTGCCGGACCATCGTTGTGGATTTCTACCTGCATATACTGCTGAAAGCGCCCGGTTGCCACCTTCAATCCGGTGGCATGAGCCTGCTCCACAAACTGCTCAAACAGCTGCTCTGCCTGAGCCGGTGGTGCTGCCTCAACAAAACTGGGACGACGTCCCTTCCTGGTATCAGCCAGAAGGGTAAACTGGCTTACCAGCAATAACTCACCCTTAACCTCCAGAGCCGAAAGGTTAAACTTACCCTCTTTGTCGGCAAAAATGCGCAGATTGGCTGTCTTTTGTGCCAGAAACTGCGCGTCTTTTTCGGTATCCCCTTGGGCTACGCCGACAAAAACCACCAGTCCCGGCCCTATCCTGCCCACTACCTTACCGGCAACACTAACCGAGGCGCCGGTGACTCGCTGTAGCAGCGCCTTCACCCCGGCTTCTCCTTCTTCGTTTTCTTGTCAGGTGGGCTTCCCCCGGCTTTCTTACTATCACTAACACCACGACTATCAGTTATATAGAATCCGCTCCCTCTAAAGATAACGGGAGTAGAGTGAATGACACGGCGTGCTTTTCCCTGACATTTAGGGCACATAGCTACCGGCTCTTCATTAAACCTCTGCTTCCTGTCGAAATAAAAATGACAATCACCACATTCGTACTCATAGGTAGGCACAACTTCACCTCATAAAAGCTTTCTCAACATTTTACAACAATATCTTTTATCCAGGCAAATTAAAAATTGCCTTTTAGGCTCACCGCATCCTAGACATATCAGTGAAAAAGGGGTAACATTAAACAAATGATAAAAAGTTTAATGGGAAGTAGATAATATGCGTTTAGCAGTTATCACTTTAGGTACTGCCAGGAAAAAGAAGCACTGAGCCGGATACGCCAGTGCTTCGTAATTTTAAGGAGGTATAGTTATGCAGTCCAGCCTAATTGGGAAAATCGAAAAGGCTAATCGCTATGCCCAAGAGACAGAGCGAATTACCGTCACTGAGTTTTCAGTTAATTTCCGAGGAGAGCATGACAACTATACCACTGGATACCAAGACGGCAAGTGGCACTGCTCCTGCCACTTTTTCTCAAGCTGGAGGGTCTGCAGCCATACTATAGCCATGGAGAAAATCCTGGGTAATATGCTACCCAAGGAGGCTCTGACTATCCAATACAGCACTTCCCCATAAGCCTACTTATCAACCTCACTCTTTAATCTTCCCTTAATAAGCGGCTCATTTACCGCTTCCATGGTCTCCCCGACCACAAACAGGGAGCCGGTAGCACAGATGAGATCTCGAACCCCGGCTATGTTCAGCGCCATCGACAGAGCTTCAGGGACAGCCTCCGCTACCCAAGCTTCTATGCCATGTTTGCCAAATTCAGCTACAATCAGTGATGGCGCCATCGCCCGGGGATGGCAGGTACGAGTGGCAATCACCTCATCAAAAAGAGGCACTAATTCTGAGACCACACTGGCCACATCTTTATCCAACGATGCCCCTATAACCAGAATAGCCCGCTCAAATTCAAAGTATTGCTCAAGAGACTGCCTCAACCTCCGAGCTGAATCGGGGTTATGGGCACCATCAACCACCAGCAGGGGGTGATGGCTGAGAATCTGGAGTCGCCCCAGCCAGCCTACCTGTGCCAGACCTTTAGCGATACTGTCCCGGGAAATACCAAGTCCTTTTTCAACTAAAACCTCAAGGGCTGCCACCGCCGTAGCGGCATTGTCTAACTGGTGACGACCCAGAAACGGGATGGAAAGCTGGTAGCTATCCAATCTCCCTTTAACCCGAAATAGCTGCCGGTTAAAATCAGCGCTGAGACTCTGCCAGGTGACATCGCTACCCACCCTGACCAGCTCTGCCCCGTAAGCCAGACAGGTTTCGGATATTACCCGGGCTACATGGCTAGCCTGCGGTGAGGTCACCACTGCGCTGCCCGGCTTGATAATACCCGCCTTCTCCGCCGCAATCTCGGCCAGAGAGTTACCTAATACTTCGGTATGGTCAAAGCTAACCGAGGTGATGATACAGACCTCAGGCTGTATCACATTGGTGGCATCAAACTTTCCCCCCAGCCCTACCTCCAGTACTTGAAAATCTGCCTTCTTCAGCGCAAAGTAGGCATAGGCTAGCGTGGTTAATATCTCAAAGGTAGTCAGCCGCCCGTAGGTAGCTTTTCGGTTCACCGCCTCAATCTCAGGCTTGAGCCTTGCCACCAGAGCGGTAAATTCTTCCTCAGAGATTAATTCTCCGTCAATCCTGACCCGCTCCCTCCAGGTATGCAGATGAGGCGAGGTGTAAAGTCCGGTGGTATAACCCGAGACGGTTAGGGCCGAAGCCACCATAGCCGCCGTGCTCCCCTTGCCGTTGGTGCCGGCGATATGGACTGACCTGGCTATCCGGTGGGGATTACCCAGCCGGGCCAGCAGTTCCTCCACCCGCCTGAGGTCATAATTAGCCGCATTATGCTCCAGCCGCGGCACTACCTCATAGTCGGTATAGCTGGATATATAATCTACTGCCTGCTGATAAAGATTACCTGACAATTTCGCCCTCCGATATCCAAAACCAATTATATCACCGCTTATTTGCCATCAACAATTAGAACCGGAGACAAGTGCACTTGACGCTAACTCTAGCGACTGCTATTATCAGCTTACCATCAGGGGGGCGTAAAGTGAACTTTATCGAAAAGCTGACCGGCGCCACTAGGAAAAATAAGAGCCTGGTCTGTGTTGGGCTTGACACTGACCCGAACCGTATTCCGGGTAAGATAGGCATCTTTGAATTCAACCAGGCAATTGTTGAGGCTACCTCTGACCTGGTATGCGCCTACAAACTCAACTTCGCCTTCTACGAAGTCCAAGGCGACGAGGGGCTGGATGCCCTGAAGCGCACCATTAAATTCATCCCGGATGATATACTGGTAATCGGCGATGCCAAGCGGGGCGACATCGGTAATACCTCTAAAGCTTACGCCCAGGCTATCTTCGATATTCTCAACTGTGATGCCACCACGGTAAATCCCTACCTCGGCTTCGACTCCATAGAGCCATTTATCCAATACCGTGATAAGGGGATTTTTATCCTGTGCCGGACATCAAATGCCGGGGCTATGGACTTCCAGTCTCTGCGCTGCGAGGTGGAGTCCGGCAACCGCCCGCTATTTGAGCTGGTAGCCCTAAAAGCCAAAGAGTGGAATATACACGGCAACATCGGGCTGGTGGTTGGGGCTACCTACCCTGAGGAATTAAAACTGATACGGCAGAGCCACCCCGATATGCCACTGCTGATACCGGGTATCGGTGCCCAGGGGGGAGACCTGGCCTTAACAGTTCGCTACGGGGTTGATAGTCAGGGGGAGAGGGCAATCATCAACTCGTCACGGCAAATTATATACGCCTATCCGGAAAAAGACTTCGCCCAGGCAGCGCGACGAGCCGCTACCGAACTGCGCGACCAGATTAACTATCTCCTGTCTACCCCTGCCCCCTAACCCAATAACAGTCCCACAAGGCAAGCAGAATGGTTATGGAGATAAAACTGGGTGATGTAGTTCGCCTCAAGAAGAAGCACCCCTGCGGTGGCGATGAGTGGGAGGTACTCAGGCTGGGGACGGATATCAGGATTAGATGCCTTAAGTGCCAGCACTATGTCCTCCTTAAGCGCAGTGTTTTTGATCGTAGAGTTAAAACTTTTGTTTCTCGAGGTAAGTAATGACTCGTCGGATTATGCATATTGACCTGGATGCCTTCTTTGTCTCGGTAGAGCAGGTGCTAAACCCCAAGCTCCGGGGTAAACCGGTGGTAGTTGGCGGCAGACCTGACCGACGGGGTGTGGTCGCCGCCGCCTCATATGAAGCCAGAGCCTTCGGCTTACATTCCGGCATGCCACTGGCCACTGCCAGCCGCCTTTGCCCTCAAGCCATCTTTATCGAAGGCAGCTTTCCCAAGTACCGCCAAGCTTCACGAAAGTTTATGTCCATCCTGGCTGACTTCTCACCCTTTCTGGAGCCAGTAAGCCTGGACGAGGCATATCTCGATGCCACCGGCTTCGAATCTATATACGGCTCCACTCAACAGATGGCGGTAAAAATCAAGCAGCAGGTTAGCGACGAACTCGGGCTTTGTGCTTCAATTGGCATCGCCAGCAGCAAAATAGTCGCCAAGGTCGCCTCCGACTTATCCAAGCCGGACGGACTGGTGGAGGTAGCCGCTGGAGATGAACGCTCCTTCCTGGCACCCTTACCTATAGCCAAACTACCCGGCGTCGGCAAAAAGACGGAGCAAATATTAAAGAGCTTGGGCATCCATGCTATAGGCAAACTATCTATTATGCCGTTGAGTGCTCTTAAAAGCCACCTTGGGGCGTCTGGTGAGCTTCTGTATCTCTACGCCAACGGCATTGATAATGGAGAGGTAGAGCCCACCACCGCCGCCAAGTCCATCAGCCGGGAAACCACCTTTGGGCAGGATACCAGGGACCACTCCCAGCTGGAGGCAACCATGCGTTATCTCAGTGAAAGGGTGGGCAGTGAGTTACGCCAGCAAGGCAAGCCGGCCAGGTGCGTAACCTTAAAGCTCAGATACGCTGATTTCACCACCATAACCCGCCGTCACACCCTGGGGCAAGCCAGCAATACTGACCAGACTATCTTTGACACCGGGCTAAAGCTGCTAAAGAGAGTCCAAACCCAGACAAAGCAACCGATTCGCCTCATCGGCATCGGGGTATCCAGCCTGGTGGAACCGGGCCGACAACTGGATATGCTGGACTCATCAACCGAGAGGGTAACCAGGCTAAACCGGGCTATTGACCGCATCCGCAATAAATACGGCTTTACCGCCATCCAGACCGGCCGGACGATGCGCCTAAAGGACATCTTCCCCACCGCCAAAGAAGGTTACACCCTCCACACGCCAAGCCTGTCGAGGTAGGATTACTCCACATCCAAAAGTCTTTTTCGCCGGTTATCTTCCGGAGGTCGGTTATGTTACCCAATATATACCACTTATCCGTCTCTGGGTCTAGCCCTTCTATATAGTGGTATAATATAATGAGTTACATTTAAGGGGATACTATGCGGGAATGGTTTATTACTTACGGGGTATGGATATTAATTGCCGTGGTGGTGGGGTTCATCCTCTTCTACCTTCTCCGGCGCTGGGCGCCCCACATTGTAGAAAAAGTCGTGCCTAAGCAGTGGCAAGAGCAACTGAAAGGCAGCCAGAGGGTAGTCACCTGGGTCATTATAGGTATCGGCGGGGTGATACTAGCCCTGGCGGTAACTGCCGTTATTGTCTCCCGCTATGGGGTAGACGTCACACCAGCTCTGAAAACGGTAGGCGGCTGGCTCTTGGAGCACGGTGTTCCCATTCTCATCATCATTTTGCTGTCATTTCTAACCCACCGGGTAGTTAAGGTAGCCATGCCCCGGCTAATAGAGAGGGCAATCACAATAAGAGGCAGGGGGCGCCGTGCCAAGGGAGAATTAGCCAAGAGGGCACATACACTAAGTGGTTTTCTTACTACCGCTATTGGTGCCGTCATCATAATAGTCGCTATATTCATGCTTCTTTCCGAGGTGGGTATAGACATTACCCCTCTCCTGGCTGGAGCTGGAGTTGCCGGTATCGCCTTAGGTTTTGGTGCCCAAAGCCTGATCAGAGACTTCCTCAGCGGGCTATTTATCATACTTGAGGACCAATACAGTAAAGGTGATGTGGTGCGGATTGCCGGTATCGCCGGTCTGGTGGAAGATGTCAGCCTGAGAAGAACCGTTCTCCGCGACCTTGATGGTATTGTTCACAGCATACCCAATGGCGAAGTTAAGACAGCGAGCAACTATACCAAAGAGTGGTCAAGGGTTAATCTGAACATCCCGGTAGCCTATGGTGAGGACCTTGACCGGGTGATAGAGGTCCTAAACCAGATAGGCAAAGAATTAGCCGCAGACGAAACCTTTGGTCCCATGATCATAAAAGCCCCCCAAGTGCTCAGGGTTGATAAGTTCGGAGATTCTGCCATTGAGATAAAGGTATTGGGCGATACCAAGCCGCTAAAACAGTGGGATGTAACGGGCGAACTGAGAAAGAGGGCTAAGAAAGCCTTTGATGAGGAAGGGATAGAGATTCCGTGGCCACACGTGAAGCTCTACTTTGGACAGAGCCAGCCTAATAAAGACTTGACCTGTCCGGCTTGTTCTCATGTCAATCTTCACGGCAGTAAGTTTTGCGCCAACTGCGGTGCCAGCCTTAGCTCTCAAGCATACTCACCATCAGCACCAGAATTATAAACATATTCCAGGATTCAAGGCCTTAAAAATTATTGACAACACCTAGATTTAGGGATTAGTATTTAACGACCAACTATCATAAACAGGAGGCCAACAAATATACGAGAAAATACTGGTTCCGCTGGACGGCTCAAAAGGAAGTGAAGCGATAATCCCTTACATCGTGGAGCTTGCCCCCAAGCTAAAAGCGGAGGTCCACCTCCTTCACCTATGGGAACCAGACTACTACACTATCACTGAGGAACGACTTGCCAGAATGAAATCGTCTAAAGAATCTGCTGAAGATTACATCGGGCAGACGGCGGCTAAGCTGAAGCAGAAAGGGATAGTCGCTGAGTCTGACTTCAGGGCGTTGGACGGCGGCACCGAGGCCGATGAGATTCTCAAAGTTGCCGACGAAATCAGTGCCGATATCGTGGCTATGTCAACCCACGGCCACAGCGGTATCAAGCGCTGGGCTATGGGCAACGTCGCCGAGAAAGTTGTACATACGGGAAACGCGCCAGTTCTGCTGGTGAGGACACCAAAAGCTGAAAGAGAAAGGGGATATGGTGCCACTAAGGACCTGAACGAGCACATCCCCTTGCAACATCTACATTAGACATAAAAACAGAGAGCACAGGTAGCGAGTCCGACTCTTGTCCTCTGCTCCAGGTGAGGCGACGTGGCCAAGTGGTTAAGGCGGCGGTCTGCAAAACCGCTATTCACCGGTTCGAATCCGGTCGTCGCCTCCATTTTTTATTTTATTACAGGACACCTAGCCTCTTCTATTATCTTGAACACATAACCCAAAAGCAGCAAAATACCGAGTGTTAATCGCCGGGGTGGCGGAATGGCAGACGCAGCGGACTTAAAATCCGCCGGACTTTGTCCTTGTGGGTTCGAGTCCCGCCCCCGGCACCAGCTAATGTTAAGCAACTGGTAAGCAATTTCCTCAAGTCTCGACGAGAAGGGCTGTCACCTCGCACAATAGAGTTCTATAATGGTTATCTCAGAAATGCTAACCATGTCATAGGACTCCAAGTTAACGGGCAGCATAAAGCCCAATTCCTTGATAGCCTTGTTTGCTTCTCTTAGAACTAATTGTCAATACTAACAAATCAGAGTAACGGAATTACATAACAGTCCACAGTATACTGTGAAGCTGCTTTGATGATTTTATTAAGATAATGGATATTGACATAGCCCAGAGTTACGTAAAGGTAATTGGTAAAGGACGAAAGGAAAGAATAGTTCCATTTTCCGGGATTACCAGAAGAGAATTGATTAAGTACATTAACCGCTATCGACGGGACTTATGCGATACGGATTCGAGTTATTTATTTCCAGTAAAATATGATGGACATATTTCGGCCAACTGTATACAACAAATGATAAGGAGATTGGCTAAAAAAGTTGGATTGAAGAATGTAAAATGCCATCCTCACATATTCAGACATACTTTTGCGACCATGTTTCTGGCAAAGGGTGGCTCGCCTGTAATATTGAAGGAAATAATGGGGCATGAAAGCTTTCAAACCACTCAAAAGTATGTACATCCACAACAACAGGATTTACGGAGACAGCATATTAAGTACTCCCCAGTTGCGGACCTATTTGAAGAGTAAACTACGGTTGCACATTCTGGCTTGTTGTATAGTGGGAGGCAAGTTTCAACTTAAAGAGTGGTACAATTACTGGGGGCAGGGCAATGCTACTACCACAAGTCTGAAGCATAGGAGGAAAGAAATGTCTGATTTTGATCCGCAGGTAATGAACAAAGCAGCGGAGTTGTTGCAAAACCTCATCCGGTTTGACACCACTAATCCGCCGGGTAACGAAGTACAATGTGTCAGCTATATAAATAGTCTGTTGACCGATGCTGGATTTGAAACCACCATCCTGGCTAGAGACTCGAATCGACCCAACCTGATTGCCCGTCTGAAGGGACGAGGCACGGCGGCGCCGTTGCTGCTCTACGGGCACGTGGACGTGGTCAGCACAGCCAATCAGAGCTGGACACATCCACCATTTGAGGGAAAGATGATAGACGGCTACATCTGGGGACGAGGTGCATTAGACATGAAAGGTGGCGTAGCCATGATGCTGGCCGCTTTTCTTCGTGCCAAAGCCGAGGGCCTAACCCCAGCCGGTGATATTGTGCTGGCAATTTTGAGTGACGAGGAAACTGGTGGTGACTATGGAGCTAACTACCTCGTAGAAAACCATGCCGAGCAGTTTGAGGGTATCCGTTATGCCATTGGGGAATTTGGCGGCTTTCCTATGTACATCGGGCAACAGAAGTTCTATGCTATCCAAGTTGCTGACAAATGCTACTGCTGGATGAAGGTCATTCTGCGTGGGCCGGGTGGGCACGCCTCCACCCCTGTACGCAGTGGTGTTATGGCCAGACTCGCCAAGTTGCTGCAAAGCCTAGACCAGCACCGTCTGCCAGTACACGTTACCCCTGTGGCACGTCAAATGCTTGAATCAATTGCCGCAGCTATACCTTCTCCCATGAATTCTGCCTTTCTACAACTTCTCGACCCAGCCCTGACGGACACTGTTCTGGATCAACTCGGCCTGCAGGGATTAATGTTCGATGCCATGCTGCACAACACAGTAAATGCCACTGTTGTGCAGGGTGGGGAGAAAATCAACGTGATCCCCGGTGAAATTATCCTGAAACTGGATGGTCGCCTACTCCCAGGCTATACCTTTGATGACATGGTGGCTGAACTGCGCCCTATCATCGGGGACGACATCGAGCTGGAGATTATCCGGTACGATCCTACGATACTGGAGCCCGACATGGGGTTATTAGACACCTTGGCAAGCATTCTACGCAAGGCCGACCCAGATGCAATTCCTGTACCTCTACTGTTGACTGCGACTACGGATGCGAAACACTTCTCGAGGCTTGGCATTCAGACATACGGTTTCATACCCATGAACCTACCTGAGGAGTTTATCCTATTTAATCTCATCCACGCCGCTGATGAGCGAATTCCGGTAGAAGCAGTAAATTTTGGCGCTAATGCGATCTATGAAGCCTTACAGCTTTGTGGAGAATGATACTCTGTCTTAGCCTTAGCTCTTTCCAATCCTGAACATTTTAGTTCCACATGCGGGGCACACACCCTGAGTTGCGGGCCTACCATTCTTCATAGTTATGCTTCGAGCATCTTTCATTTCCCTTTTGGCCTTACATTTCACACAATACGCTTGCATTTAATCTACCTCCTTTTTAGAGGAGAATAGACTATTCACAGGTAGGATGTCAATATTCTCCCCAAATTGCACCTTTGGACGTTGTCACTCTAGTTCTTCACCAACACCACTTCCTTCTCAATGGTTGTAACTACATTCCGCACGCATAGGGTAATCCAATGTTCCTTAAGGTATTGACAACTTCGTAACGATGTATGCATAGTGGATACGATTTTTAAAGCCAGAATCGACCAAAAATATTAAAGGGGGAGTATTGACAACTACAGTAACGATGTGTACATAATGGACACGATTTTTAAAGCCAGAATCGACCAAAAATATTAAAGGGGGAGTAGAGAAAAATGGGAAAAATCAGCTATGTTTCGACGCCAAAACTCAACGATTACAAGAAGCAGTTCGCGGAGCATCTCATCATGGAGCGTAAAAACGGAATCCTTCAGGTGCGCATGCACACCAACGGTGGACCCTTCAAATGGTGCTTTCAGGCGCACCAAGCGCTGGAGGAGGCTTGGTCTGTGATCGGACACGACCGTGAAAACGAGCTGCTGATCCTGACCTCCACCGATCCGTACTGGGTAGGAAAATTTGACTGCGAGGCGTTTGGGGAAACTGAGGCTAATTATACTCCGGATACACATTACGATGCACTATACCGTGGGTGCACTAAGTTAGTGGAAAATTTCATTTTCGACATCGATATTCCCACCATCGCCGCGATCAACGGGCCTGGCCTTCACTGGGAGTTTGCATTGTTAAGCAATGTCACCCTCTGCACGCCAGACTTCGTGTTACGAGATGACCATTTCAAGGGTGGAGTTGTGCCGGGTGACGGCATGAGTCTGTGTTTACAGGGCCTGCTCGGCATCAAGCGTGCCGCCTCCATGATGTACACGTTGAAAAGCATCGATGCTAAAACCTGCCTGGACTGGGGGGTTGTAAACGAGGTCATTCCGAGGGATAAGCTCTTGGGTCGTGCCTGGGATATCGCCGAAGAAATCATGAAGCAACCTCGAGTGGTCCGTCGCCTGACGAGCCAGCTCTTGAGGCGTCCCTGGAAACGTCTCCTTGTGGATGACTTTCAGGTCCACGTTGGTCACGAGATGTATGGCTACGCCCTGTTAGATACGAGGCATCCCAACATTTTTCCGGCGATTGAAGAAACCTTCCGGGCAGAGGCAGAGGCAGGGCAAGACTCGCAGGATCAGGAAAGCCCATGAGATTGTTAGTAGTGATGACCTCCGGGGTACGAAATAGTTGTGGTGAATAGATCGTTAACATAACATAAGGAGAGGAATGAAACCTTTTGAATATTTAGCACCGAGAAGTATTTCTGAGGCATGTGCTATGCTCTCAGAACATACGGAGGAGGCAAAGTTACTTGCTGGAGGGCAAAGTTTATTGTTTTTGCTTGAGCAGAGGCTGATTACTCTTCGACACGTTATAGATATTAAGAAACTCACCCAATTAGATTATATTAAACGTGGACAAAATAGTTTGAAGATAGGTGCATTAACCACTCAACGTACTTTAGAACTCTCCCCATTAGTCCAAGAGAAATTTCCTATACTACGTCAGATGGAAAGAGTGGCGGCACCAATACAAGTTAGAAATTGGGGAACTATAGGAGGTAGTCTTTGTCATGCTGAACCCTCCGGAGATCTAGGCGTTGCCTTAATCGCTCTAGGAGCAAAAGTCCGGGCAGTAAGTGATAGAGGTGAGCGGGAAGAACTCTTAGAGAATTTTTTTGTTGATTATCTTGAAACTATACTTAAGCCTGATGAGATATTAACTGAAGTTGAAGTGCCTACCTTGTTACCTCATACAGGAAGCACTTATATTAAGGAGAGTAGGATGTTTGGGGGGTTCGCTATCGTCTCTGTTGCGGTAATAGTAACCTTGAATAGAGATACGATAAGTGACGCCCGAATTGTACTAGGAGGAGTAGGCCCTACATATGTAAGGACAAGACAGGCAGAGGAATATTTGAAGGGGAAGAGGACAAAAGGAAAGTTTGAAGAAGTAGGTACGCTAGCAGCCAACGAGGTACACCCAAGTTCAGATATGGAGGGTTCCGCAGAGTATAAGTGCCATATTGCAAGGATCATTGTAAACGAGGCTGTAGTTCGATCTATTAAGCAAGCAACGTTTATGTGAAAAAACAAAGGCAGGTCATTAAAAGTGAAACAAGAGTTTGAATTCATATTAAATGGGGAAATCTGCGATGCTTATATTGAACCATGGCACTCCTTGTTAGATCTATTACGAGAGCAGTTCGCTCTAACTGGGGCAAAATCAGCGTGTCAATCAATGACGTGTGGTGCGTGCACTGTTCTTGTTGATGGTAAAGCTGTGAGGAGTTGCTCGATACTTGCACCTCAGGTGGAAGGAAGACATGTTGTTACTATAGAAGGGTTAGGTGGGGAAGACGGATTAGATCCTCTCCAGCAGGCTTTTATAGACCACTTTGCAGTACAATGTGGCTTCTGTACGCCAGGCATGATATTGACCGCTAAAGCCTTACTAGATGAAAACCCTAATCCCACAGAGGAAGAGGTGAGAATGCACCTAACCGGGAATTTATGCCGCTGTACCGGATACGTAAAAATAGTAGAGGCGATTCTGGCGGCTAGAAAAAAGGACTGACAGTGAAAACAATTATTGAACCCTTCCGAATTAAATCCGTTGAGCCCATTACAATAAGTAACAGAGCTGCACGGGAATATTATCTGAAAGCTGCGCATCATAATCTGTTTCTCATACATTCAAGGGATGTAATTATAGATCTCCTCACTGATTCCGGTACTGGAGCGATGAGCAGCGAACAATGGGCAGGTATTATGCGGGGAGATGAGAGTTACGCCGGCAGTATCAGTTTTCAGAGATTTGAACGGGTAGTCCAGAATATCTGGGGGTTTGAATACATTATACCAACTCATCAGGGACGTGCTGCTGAGCGGATATTATTTTCGGTGATATGCAAACCGGGTGATATTGTACCTAATAACACTCATTTTGATACTACCCGGGCAAATGTAGAATTTCAGGGTGCTGAAGCGCTGGATATTCCTATCCCTGAGAGCAAAGTTCCTGATATGTATCATCCATTCAAAGGTAATATTGACACTGATCAACTGAAAAAAGTGATCAAAAAGAATGGCATTAAAAAAATCCCTTTGATAATGCTGACGATTACAAACAATGCCAGAGGTGGACAGCCCGTATCCATGGAGAATATTCGAGAGACATCTGAAATAGCAAAAGAATTCGGAATTCCGCTATATCTGGATGCATGCCGATTTGCAGAAAATGCCTGGTTTATAAAACAGCGTGAAAATAGCTACCATGATAAATCCATCAAATCAATCGTATCAGAAATGTTTTCCTATGCCGATGGATGCACCATGAGTGCAAAAAAAGATGGTATCGCCAATATTGGCGGGGTATTATGTTCTAATGACAAGGAATTAGCCAAAAAAGAAAAGGATTTGCTAATTCTTACTGAAGGCTTTCCAACATATGGAGGACTTGCAGGCAGAGACCTAGAAGCAATTGCAATCGGTCTGGGAGAAGCAATGGATGAAGATTACCTTCAGTACAGGATTTCATCAACCCAGTATCTGGGGGAACATTTACTGAAAGCAGGGGTACCCATTTTGCAACCCCCCGGCGGGCATGCTATTTATATTGATGCTAAAACAATGCTGCCCGATATTAAACCTGAAGAATTCCCCGGTCAATCACTGATTTGTGCATTATACAAAGAAGCAGGAATCCGCGCAACGGAAGTAGGTAGTGTGATGTTTGGTAAGAAAGATAAACAAACCGGCAAAGAAATCCAAGCAGATATGGAACTGGTTCGGTTGGCAATACCACGGCGTACTTATACTCAAAGTCATATTGATTATGTCATTGAAGCAATTTTGCAAGTAAACGAAAGAAAGGAAAATTTACGGGGATTGAAAATGACATACCAAGCAGAGTATCTCAGGCATTTTTCAGCACAGTTCAAACCGTTGTGATTATTTAAAACGGAAAACGTAATGCTTGAAATGTAAAGGTAGTCGTTAACTATTTTTCATATCTTCTCCTATTTATGTTGTAAATATTCACGTTTTATCCAAGAGGTCCAGATGGGACTCTCAAGGAAATCTGGTTATTATTTCCAGGAATTTTGAAAGGGAACGGAAAATGACTGAGTATAAAGTTATTGGCAAGAGTGTACCCAGGATAGATGCCCTAGAGAAGGTCACTGGTAGGGCCAAGTATACCTCAGACATTAAAGTGCCGGGTATGCTTTACGCAAAGATAAAAGGAAGTCCCTACCCTCACGCTAGGATTATTAATATTGACACTTCTAAAGCTGAGAAATTACGTGGAGTAAAAGGAGTAGTGACAGGGAAGGATGCACCACAGAAGCTTATTGGTTCACCCCTTGCTGACATGCCATTATTGGCTAATTATGGCATCGTTCGCTATGTAGGAGAACCTGTATCTGCAGTAGCTGCAGATACTATTGAGATTGCTGAGGAAGCACTTGATCTAATAGAGGTTGATTATGAAGAGTTGCCAGCGGTATTCGATGTGGAAGAGGCATTTAGGGAAAACGCACCAGTTATAGTACACCCAAAACTAAGTGATTATGAGCGTCTAGACAAAGACTTCCCAGAGATGGCGTGTCCTATTCAATTCGAGCCCAATAGGCCTAATGTCTTCACTCATTACAAGGTTCGCCAGGGCGAAGATGTGGAGGTGGGATTCCGCGAGGCTGATCTAGTTGTGGAGAATAGGTTTGTTACAGCTAGAGTACAGCACGTTCCACTTGAGACCCTGCAATGCATTGCACAGTACGACCTTAATGGAAGCATAACGATAATGAGCACATTACAAGGCATATACCTGGGTAAAGCAGTATTTACTAATTATTTTGATATCTCTCCCTCTAAGGTAAGGGTGATTTCCCCATATGTAGGAGGAGCTTTTGGGTGTAGGACAGGTACATCGATGCAGTGTATCGCCATACTACTAGCACGAAAAAGCTTAAGACCGGTTAAATTGGCTTTTACTCGAGACGATGATATGACTCTCGGTTTTCATAACCCTAACTTCGTTATTTATATTAAGGATGGGGTAAGTAAAGACGGTTATTTAACAGCTAGGCATATTAAGATATTGTATGATGGCGGGGCATATGTTGCTGAACACTCATTATCTTTTGTTGCCCAATGTTCTGAGAAAGCATTGGCAACATACCGGATTCCTGCTTTTAAATTAGACACTTACGGAGTGTACACTAATAAGACCCCAACCATTGCTATGAGGTCCGTTGGTGGTGTACAAGTAGCTTGGGCCCTAGAGCGACAAATGGACATAATAGCAGAAAGGTTAAATATTGACCCTACAAAGCTAAGAAGGAAGAACCTGCTAAAGGAGGGAGCAATAAACCTAATTGGAGAACCTGTTAGTAGTTTTGGCGCTAAAAAATGTCTGGATCAAGTGGCAAAATGGATGGAGAAAGCTGAGAAGCCTGAGCCTGAGGCAAACAATGTGTGGAAAATAGGGAACGGGATCTCACTTGGATCACACTTCAGCATATGTGCCCCTATCTCAACTGCAACTGTGAAGCTTTACAGCGATGGGGTTATTGAAGTGGCCTATGCAGAAGATGAGCTTGGGCAAGGTTCTATGACTGTGCTGGCTCAGATCGCTGCCGAGGAGTTTGGAGTCTCCCTAGATAAAGTTAAGGTTGTGCGTGGGGATACAGCCAGTGCTCCTGTAGGTTTGGCTTCTGTCGCCAGTAGAACTACATATTTCGCAGGAAATGCCTTAGTACGAGCATGCCAAGAGGCTAAACGGAAGATATTTGCGCTGGCAGCGCCTATGTTAGAGATGACCGCAGAAGAACTGGAAATGAGCGAAGGAAAGGTCTATGTCAAGGGAGTGCCTGATAAGGCAATTCTTATCAGTGACCTTTTTGGTCCTACTGGGGTAGCGCATGGATTGGAGACAATGGCAGGCAGAGGGGAACACAGAGATCCATTCATTGAAGCAGACCCCGAGACAGGTCAATCAAAGAAACTATATACTTGGCATATTTATGGAGCTTATGGTGCACAGGTAGCAGTTAATGTGCAAACAGGCAAGGTTAAGGTCTTGAAGGCGGTTGGCGCTTATGACATGGGACGGGCGATAAATCCTAAGCTGTGTGAAGGGCAGATGGAAGGTGGTTTAGGTATAGGTCTAGGTATTGCTTTAAATGAGGCACTGGAATTTGATAAAGGAGCACTACTCAACCCTAATCTTATTGATTATAAGATGGCTACTGCTATGGAATTACCCAGTGTTGAGAACACCAAATCTATAATAGCAGCAGTTCCCTGTGATAGTGGACCCTATGGAGCCAAGGGGCTTGGTGAAATGACATCTGTAACCCCTGTGGCAGCAATAACAAATGCTGTCTGTAATGCTTTGGGGATAGCGATAAACGAGATTCCAATCACGCGGGAGAGAGTGGTAAGGGCTCTTAAAGAGGCAAGAAAATAGAGTGGGCTCGATTAGGAACTATCTGTGATAGAACGAGATGGTAAATAGAAGTCCCATAATTACTAGAGTGCTGTAACGCTTAATCGATGATTTAATTATGAAGGAGGGAGTTGCCTATGAAGGAAGGATAATTCTAGATTTATTAGGTACTAATAGAAAATAGGAGGTTACGATAAATGAAAAAAAGAATGTTAATGCTACTGATTGCAGTGGTAGTGGTAACGAGCTTGGTTATTGCTGGTTGTGCGGCCCCAGCACCAGTGGAGAAATCACCAATAAAGATTGGTTTTGTTACCGACTACACCGGTTTCTTGGCTATTTATGGCCCGAAATGGGTAGCAGGCTTCGACCTTGCGTTCAAAGAGATCGGATGGGAAATCGCCGGTAGGAAGATAGAGGTAATATATGAAGACGGGGCAACCGACGAGACTATTGGCCTTGAGAAGGCAAAGAAGCTAGTGGAAGGTGACGAGGTAGACATCCTATATGGACCGGTTCACTCGTCAACGGTTAATGCTATTGCCCCCTATGCTACGAACATGAAGATACCCTATGTGTTGTGCTTGGATAATGAGGTCGTACTTGAGAAATATGAGTATGTTTTTAACCCATTAGGGACCCTGCAGCAGCACTCTTCTCACTCAGGCACATATGCCTATGAACAGGGCTGGAGGACAGCTTCAATAATAACTCTCGATATGTTGGAGGGACATCTTTTCATGGAAGGCTTCAAAACTATGTTTGAAGGGGCTGGCGGGACAATAGTTCAGGAGCAATATACAGACATGGCCACTGTAGATTTTGGCCCCTACCTAGCGAATCTAAAGGATGTCGATGTAGTAGCGGCGTGGTATCCAGGACCAGCAGGGCCGACGTTCGTTAAGCAGTATAACGAATATGGGTTTCTCGGGAGAGTACCGCTGTTAAGTGTAGTTCCCAGCGGTTGGATTGTGCCGGTAGAATTTCTCGAGGAACTTGGTGACTTAAGTGTAGGCTTACAGAGTGCAATCATCTACAGCAACGAAATTGACACACCCGCTAACAAGGCATTCATAGAGTCATCTCTTAAGTACTATGATAAGATGCCTTACTGGGAGGAGGCTGTGGCTTACGCAAGTGCTTCAGTAATTATTGAAGCACTAAAAGCAACCGGAGGGGATACTGATCCTGAGAAAATACGCGAAGCTATCGAAACGATGGAGATCGAAACTCCCTTTGGCTCCTTACGCTTCGTTGATAGGCCAGCGAGGTTCGCGGCTTATCCGGGGTACATCGTAGAAGTGGATAGAGTTAATGGCGAATGGATCCACCGTATAGTCGCTGAATATGATACTCATCCGCTAGACGGGATTGCTGAATACCCACCGAAATAGTGGTTGAAGATGGTCGCCACTATCCAGAGGATATGCTAAAGCTAGGCAGATATAAGACACTGAAAACACATCTGCCTAGCTTTATATGTGGTTTTTTGATTGCTCATCTTGGGAGTCAGTGATATGGAAGTTTTGTTGATAAATATTCTGAACGGACTTTCGTTCGGATTCATAATCTTCCTTTTGGGCAGTGGTTTATCATTAGTAATGGGCGTGTTAGGAGTTTTAAACCTAGCTCATGGTGCAATGGCTATGGTGGGCGCTTATGTGGGAATATGGATAGCCCGGGCAACAGGCAATTTCTTATTAGGTGTTCTAGGAGGGGTGGTTGTTACCGGGCTTTTGAGCTTTGCGATAGAAAGATGGTTTTTACGCCGCCGTCATGGACTCATCCTTGATCAAGCATTGCTAACTGTGGGATTTCTCTATATTGCACAAGATGTGCTTCGCTGGATATGGGGACCACATCCTCACGCGATCGATGCTCCTTGGATTTTTTCCGGCTCTATATTCATCGGGAAGCTGGGGTTCCCTACTTATCGTCTTGCACTTATGCTTATTGGGCTAATGGTGGCGATAGCTCTATATCTATTTGTGGAGAAGACCCGGACAGGTGCTATAATTCGAGCTGGGATGGATGACAAAGAAATGATAGTAGCATTGGGTGTAGACTACCAGCGAACTGCAACCTTGGTCTTCGTTCTTGGAGCAGGCTTAGCCGCCTTTGCTGGTTTCATGGGAGCGCCGGTGTTTGGAGCATACTTGACTCTTGGGGTTGATGCCTTGCTTTTAGCAATATTTGTGGTCATTGTTGGTGGAATGGGGTCCGTGCAGGGGGCTTTTCTTGGGGCGATGGTAATCGGCCTCTTTGATGCTTTTAGTAAAGCCTATGTTCCTGATTTTTCCTGGCATATCCTTTATATTCTTCTAATTGTCATTCTGGTCTTAAGACCAGAAGGGCTTTTAGGAAAGAGGGTTTAGAGTGGCAAGGCTAGTTGTCGTGAGAAAACCTTGGTTTGTGAAGTTAGCGCCTTACATTATCAGTGCTATTGTCCTTGTCATAGTACCGGCGTTTCTTCCTACGTATGTTCAAGGTATATTCACTAAGTTCGTAATTTTTGCGATATTTGCTATGAGTTTAGACCTTCTTTTTGGGTATGCCGGACTTTACTCTTTAGGGCACGCGGCCTTTTTCGGTGTAGGAAGCTACACGACCGGCATCTTAATACTTCGTTTTGAAATAGACAGCTTCTGGGTCATTATTGCTATTGTTGTCCTGCTAAATCTTGTTATTGGTGCTGTCTTTGGAGCTATTGCACTTCGAGCATCTGGGGTATATTTCCTTCTTCTTACTGTCGCCTTGGGACAGTTAATTTTTGTTACTGTGTGGAAATGGTATTCAATGACGGGAGGCAATAGCGGTTTGCCGGGTATACCTCGTCCAGAACTTGGCTTTCCTTGGGCTGCTTGGGACCCGGCCGGTTATTACTATTTCGTTTTGGGTTTCTTTGTCATTTGTTTTTTCTTACTACATCGAATCGTAAATTCTAGTTTTGGGCATACTTTGAAAGGCATTCAGGCAAATGCATTTCGGATGCGACACTTGGGTTATAACGTCTGGGGCTATCAGTATATCTCCTTTATCATTGCGGCAATATTCTCGGGAATAGCTGGTATGCTATTTGCATATTATATGGGTATTGCTGTTCCATCACATGCCGGTTTGACTAGCTCTATCCTTGTATTCCTCATGGTGGTTATTGGCGGTGCCGGTACACTTTTTGGCCCCGTTATAGGAGCTGGAGTGATAGTGCTTCTAGAGTTTTTTGTAAGCTTGTTAACCCCAGAGCATTGGCCTTTGGTCCTGGGGAGCATTTTTATCGCAACCATCATGTATTTTCGTGGGGGTTTAGGTGTCCACTTGCTAAAGTTCTGGCAAAGGATAAGGTATGACTAAGGAAACGTTGAAAGTTGAAAACTTGTCAAAATCTTTCGGAGGTGCCCACGTACTGGAGGGCATTTTCTTCAGCGTAAAAGCTGGAGAATGTGTAGCGATAATCGGACCCAATGGAGCAGGGAAAACCACTTTGCTGAGTTTAGTTAGTGGTGAACTCCGACCCACAAGTGGTACAATATATCTTTTTGGTCAGATGGCTACTAATCAGAGCGTACAGCGTCGCGTTCGCCTTGGGTTAGGACGCTGTTTCCAAATAAATAGCCTCTTTCATGGCCTTACGGTGCTTGACAATCTTTTGCTAGCTCTCAAAAGCTCTCAGTCTCACTATTTCCAAGTGTTTCGGCCGATGACCACTTATACCAATTTACTTGTTGAAGCTAAGCAATTACTAAAATTCATTGGCTTACAGGAGAAAAAAAACGTGCTTATCAGCGACTTGTCTTACGGCGAGCAACGGCGACTAGAAGTTGCGCTCAGTCTAGCCACAAGGCCTAAATTACTATTATTGGATGAGCCGAGTGCTGGATTATCCAGCAATGAAGAAATTACCAGCCTTATCAACATACTTAGCGGCCTTACGAAAGACATCTCAATAGTTTTCTCTGCTCATGATATGGACCTAGTTTTCCGTCTGGCTCATCGGGTCATTGTTCTTTACTATGGACAAATAATAGCCCAAGGAACACCTGAGGAAATTCAAGTCAATCCAAAAGTTCAAGAGATTTATTTAGGCGTTCAGGAGGAGTAGTTCAGTTTTTCAATAGGTGACCTTAACATGAAGATGTTAGAGATTAATGACGTTCATACACATTATGGAGATGCTCATGTCCTGCACGGGATTTCGCTAGATGTTGAGGAGGGTTACACCACTACCATCTTGGGCCGCAACGGAATGGGAAAAACAACGACCATTCGCTCAATCATTGGACTTACACCCCCACGCCGTGGCTCAGTTCGTTTCAAAGGGAGGGAAATCACCAACCTTCAGCCACATCAGATTGCTCGATTGGGTATCGGGTTAGTCGCCCAGGGGCGTCACATTTTTCCTTCACTGAGTGTGAAGGAAAACCTGTCTGTAGCAGCGCGAAGTAGAGGCAAAACTGGAGATTGGTCTTTGGGAAGGGTTTATTCCCTGTTTCCGATTTTGAAAGAACGCGCCAATCTTAAAGGTAATCTCCTTAGTGGTGGGGAACAACAAATGTTAAACATTGGTCGGGCCCTGATGACTAATCCACAGTTGCTTCTAATGGATGAGCCGTCAGAGGGCTTGGCGCCTTTGATCATTAAAGAAATTGAGCATGTTATCACCGAGCTTAAAAGAGAAGGCCTCTCCATCTTACTGGCAGAGCAGAATCTGCGCTTGGGTTTAAGTATGGCTGATTATGTCTACATACTAGATAGAGGTAGAATTGTATACGAATCTGTACCTGAAGAGCTAGAAAACAACGAGGAAATCAAGGCTAAGTATCTTGGAGTGACAAGTTAGTAGTTTGCAATACTTTTATAAATATTGAAGTAGGGAGAGCTAATCAAAAATGCTAATCGAGGGAAAGTTTACTTTAAATGCACCTATTCAAAAAGTATGGGATTTTCTACTTGAGCCGGGGACATTGGCTTCCTGTATTCCAGGGGCAGAAGAAGTCAACGCTGTTGATGACAAGACATACGAAAGTATAGTGAAGCAGAAAGTTGGGCCTATTACAGTGAAGTTTAAATTTACCACGACTTTAACGGAAATGGAACCACCAAGATATTTGAAGGCAGTTGGCAAAGGAGCCGATATCGGTAAAGCCGGGACATTTGCTCAAGAAACTTTTGTTTACCTGACCGAAATTTCCGAAGAAGAAGTGGAGGTTTCATATAAGTCCAATGTCAGCTTAGTTGGACGATTGGCCGTTTTTGGAGACCGGGTAATGCGAAGCAAATCAAAGTCGGTGGGAGAGGAGTTTACCAGAAATTTACAGGAGAAACTGAAAAGTGACCTGGCTAAATAACGCAAGATTAATATAATTCTGTTACAATGCTAGTAAAACTAGGTTCTGCTCTATTCCAGTATCTGTTTTCATAAAGAAGCGATATCCTCTTCGGCAAGGAGTTTCACTCCTTTTGCATGGAGTACCATACACGCCTTAAGCGGATCATCTACACGGAGGATAATAACTGCAAACCCTTCTTTCTTCTCAACCATAGCGTACATATATTCTACATTCAAATGCTCTTGTGCGATTATCTCAAGCACGTCAGCCAGTCCACCCGGCTTATCGGCCACCTCAACAGCTAGGACATCTGTTTCGATAAAGTGATATTGTGCCTCGTTCAAAGCCTTCCCACATGCATCAGGATCTGCCGCAATAAGTCGTACTGTTTCAAAATCGCGAGTTCCCGCTAGAGACAACGCATGAAGGTTAATGTCTCTATTTGCAAGGTGTCTTGCGATTTCAGCGAGACTACCGGGCCTGTTATCTAAAAAAACAGCTACCTGGCGTACCATAAATGATTTCTCGACCATCTTTAGTACTACTCCTTCCAGTTCTTGACGGCACATTGAAAAGTACCATTAGACTATATCTCTTGGCGTGCAATACCCAGCTAGTTTCCCTTTTCAATGCTACACATGACTTTAGCCAAGGCAATCGAGTGTAACTTTTCATCTGCTTTTGCAGTCCGTGAATCAATTAATATTAGGACTTTTGCTCCTACTGCTACATGGATCAACATTCGATTCCCATAATACTGGAGACATTTGCAAAATATATTACCAGCTTCAAGGTTTGGCATAATAATAATGTCCGCGCTCCCGGCTACAGGTGACTCAATCCCCTTAAGCCTTGTAGAGTTCATATCAATGGCGTTATCAAGGGCAAATGGTCCATCAATAACACAGTTTTCTACTGCACCGTCCTGACACATTTTAACTAGGGCAACGGCATCAATAGTAGACTGAAAATCAGGATGGACCTTTTCCGATCCTGAAAGGAGTGCAACCTTTGGCTTCCTTATTCCCAAACCGTGTGCAACCGCTACTGCATTTTGGATGATTTCGAGTTTCTGCCTTATCCCCGGTGAAATATTGATACCTCCATCACTTACCAGCACAAGTTGGTGCCCATGTCTCTTCTTATCCTCATACACCGCTACATCACTCAGCAAGCCTCTTCTAAGATCACTAGGTGAGCTGAGAACTACCTGGAGGAACTTTGAGGTAACAACACCTCCCTTCATCAATATGTCTGCGCGTCCTGACTTCGCAACGTCTGTAGCTGCAGCGACTGCCCTTTGTGGATCCTTTTCGTGAATAATCTCAAAGTCTTTTGGATTGACCTCGAGTCCGTGAAGCATGGTAGTAATCCAATAACGGTCCCCCGCAAGAATAGGTACTGCGACGCCTAGTTCTTTTGCCTTGACTACCGCTTTTAGTGTCTCTTGTTCGTCTGCAACCACAACAGAAACATATTTAAGGTCACCCTTTTGAGCCGTATTCAGCAACTCTTTGAAGTTTTTTATCATTTCTAGAAGCCTCCCTGGAGATACTAACACATTCAGTGATCAGCGAATCCTATCCTGCCTGCTCATAAGCCATGGTGACATTCTACCACACTAATAGGCTATGACCTGACCCCAGTAATCAGTCCATCTTTAAAGTTAGTCCCATCGACACAATTGCTTATATTGTGACATCAGTAGTGATCAATTGAATTTGTAAGAGTTTAGCAGGTCTTACGTATAAATTATTGACAACCGGGTCTTAAGTGTGGTAATATACATAAAAGCCCTGAAAAGGGCTTTCGGTGTTTCTAGATAGGTTGTCAACCTGATTTTTCAAGCAATGTCAACCTGATTGTTTAAAAACTGAATAGATTTTGGGCCGGTCCCAGCTTCAAAAATTGGCCGGAATTTAAAAATGTGACAACCTGACTTTTAATCAGGGTGTCACAGGTTCGAGACCTGTACGGCCTACACTCTCAGAAGACCATCCCCGCCGGGGATTTTTCAATAAAATCAGGGTGTCAAGACACTAGGTCAACCGACACCCTGATTTTATTGTTTCGAGAAGTAAAAGTCAAAAGTACCTATACAGATTATTTTTGCTAAGAGGTTGTGTTCGTAGGACGGGGAGATTGAGTAGAGTCGAACTATACCTGAAACAAGGATGCTATGCTTTGTTTAGTCCGGTTCCAGTCTAACATTATAACTGGACTCCTTTTTGGGGGGCAGGTCATTTCCATCTAATATTAGACAACTATGCTTAATAGCTCGTATCTATCCCCATCTAAAAGCACCAAGCCCTTGGTGCTAATCTTAAGTAAAGGCATGGTGCACATGGTCACGAACTCCAGGTTCGTCTGTGGTGCAATTAAAGTGCAACCCATTTCTCGCCACGCTTTCATTAGATTGTCCTGAGCCTTGACCATCTCATCGAAAGGCAAGTCGGCCACCAGGCCATTCAACGGTGTTGGCAATGTTGCCACAAGCTTCCCCTGCCGAACAGCAGTAAAACCTCCATCCATCTTAACTGTCTCGTTTGCCGCTACAGCCATATCTTCATCTGAAGCTCCGACGAGCACGATGTTCTCATTGAACACGTTTGCCGTCATCCCAATACACCCTTCACGAATATTGAAACCTTTGATAAAAGCCACACCGATCTCACCGGTTCCAAAGATTCTATCTATCATAGCAATCTTGTTAATCCCTTGGCTGGGGTCTGCCTGAATCTCACCGTTGACAACAGGTAGCGTCTCATGTGCCTCCAGTGCTTCCATTGTTCCATCTCGTGTGGTTATCACTCGTGCATTAACAGTTGGCCCAGCACCTGCTGGTGCCGGTACGCGGAAGTCCTCGGCTTTCAGAACACGGCTAATATTCATTGTTCCGTAGAGCCATTTTGGATACTCTGGTTGTTTTAACTGTCTGGTAAGCTTACCATCCTCCACCCATACTTCTCCATTTGCAATAACCTTTGAGATTTGGAAATCAACCAGGTGTTCGACGAGCAGGATGTCGGCATACCTACCGGGCGCAATGATTCCCATGTCATGGTTAACTCGGAAGAACTCTGCCGGCTGTATCGTTGTCATCTGGATAGCCTTTATCGGATCCAATCCGTTCTTGATAGCTGTGCGTACTGAGTCGGCCAGATTACCACCTATGAGAGCGTCCGGGGTGAGTACATCGGTACATAGCACGCAGGTGCGCGAGGCGTGACCACGCTGTGTGACCATTGGAAGAAGTTGCCGGGCATCATTGCACGCGCTGCCCTCTCGAACCACGATTTGCAGTCCAAGTTGAGTCTGGCGAATCGCCTCTTCAAGTAACACAACCTCGTGATTATTCAACGGGCCAGAAGCTATCCACCCATTCAAACCGCGTTCATCGTGCATCCAAGCGCCGTGGCCAGTGGGAACCTTACCCTGGCGCAGACATTCCTCAAGTAACCGTAGGAGTCCTCGATCGCGACGCTCCCGCTGTAGTATCAGGTCGTAGCCAACCTCTTCAAGCCCTTTGGTTTCAGGCCAATTGAGAGCCTCAAACAAGTCTTCAATGGTTGGCACATTAGGTGATGGTGGGAAACCTAAGCAACGATTCTGGGAGTAACAGAGGGTGGGTACAAGGAAGATCGGCTTTACCGGAGTCAGCAGCACTTCATCTAGAAAAAACCGAACAGCCTTGATGCCATTCACGATGGCATGTCCATAGAAACCATCTGCAAAAGCTGTAGTTCCATGCAAGAGCCTACAGGCAGCGAAGACCGTCGAATTGGTGTAGGTATGCCACTGGTGTGTGTGAGGGTCGACAAGACCCGGCACCAGAAACTGCCCCCCTGCATCTATAACCTTGGTTTTTGGACCAACCGTATACTCAATGTCTCCTAGTGCGGCGATACGAGAATCTTTGATAGCTATACCGTCAGTCTGGATGCCCCCTGTATGCACGTTAACTATCTGACCGTTAATAATCACTGTGTCTGCAGATTCATACCCCATAGCTACGTCTATGAGGGATTCACGCTCAAGCTTTACTGCCATTTCTCACCTCCATTTCGTTTAGTTTTTGTAATTTCTACTATAGTAGGTGCCATATTACACCATAGTGTGCATCGTCAGCAATATTGGCACAACTCAGCAATCGGCAGTATAAGTAGTTGGGCGGTCTTTGTCAAGGGGTCCAAGTTTATTGAACATTCAGCCAGAATGTGTAGCATGAAAAAGGTTCAGACATCGTCAATTAATGAAGATAAAAAGGTGCGCTAAATTCCACGCCTGAAGGCTAGTCGTGAAACTCTGAGATAAAAAAGGAAATATTCTTACTTTGCATAAGTTATCTCCTCAACTATTTGACTTTCTTCCTTTAAGCATTTCGCTTGGTTAGATAGTCCCTCATCTTTTGCCCCACCGGGGATGACTCAGCCAACTTTAGCAGTTTATTTAAGTCCTCGTCTTGGTCAAGACTTACCACCGATACCTCCCCAAGCATTATCTCACCACTCCTTCCTCTTTATCACCTCACGAACCGCCTGCTCAATGTCCTTAGCCGTGAGGCCGTATCTCTGTAGAAGTTCAGCGGGCTTGCCTGATTGGGCATAGGTATCTTTAATCGCTACCATCTCCATCGGCACCGGACGGTGTCTGGCTACCACTCGGGCAATGATACTCCCCAGTCCGCCATGCTCCAGGTGCTCCTCAGCGGTAACAATAGCCCCGGTCTCAGTGGCTGCCTTAATAACGGACACCTCGTCAACAGGTTTGAGGGTAGGCATATTCAATACGCGGCAGTCTATACCTTCCCTCGCCAGGTTATTAGCGGCTTCAACGGCAGCGGTTACCATAGTACCAATAGCCATAATAGTTGCCCTTTTCCCCGACCTCATGGTTACCGCCTTACCCAGATTAAAGCGGTAATCCTCATTATAGACCAGCGGTAATTTAGGACGGGGTAGCCTGATGTAGAATGGCCCCCGGGTGGCAGCCGCCACTCTTACTGCCTGAGCGGTCTCAATGGCATCAGCCGGAACGATAACAGTAAAACCAGGTAGTGAACCAACCAGGGACAGGTCTTCAATGGACTGATGTGAGGCACCATCCTCGCCAACACTGATACCACAGTGAGTAGCCACCAGCTTAACATTAAACCCCGGCTGAGCGATAGACATACGAATCTGGTCAAAACAGCGACCGAGCACGAAGACGGCAAAGGTGCTGGCAAAGGGTATTTTGCCTGAAGCGGCTAGCCCGGCAGCAATGCCCACCATATTCTGCTCAGCGATACCACAGTCAAAGAAGCGATTGGGAAACTCTCTGGCGAAGAAACAGGTCATCGTTGACCGTGACAGGTCGGCATCCAGCACCACAATATCCGAATTCTCCTTACCCAGTTCAACCAGGGTTTTGCCATAGGTTTCCCTCAGGGAAACTTCCTGCCCGGGCATGGCTACTCCAGCTCCTTCAGGGCTATTTCTACTTCCTCAGCATTGGGAGCCTTACCGTGAAAATCGGGATTATTCTCCATAAAGCTGACCCCTTTGCCCTTGATAGTATGGGCGATGATGGCCACCGGTTGCCCCTTAACCAGTTTTGCCCGGTCAAAGGCTTGAGTAAGCTGGGCAAGGTCGTGACCATCAACCTCAATAACCCGCCAGCCAAAAGCCTGCCATTTCTTAGCAAAGGGTTCAAGATTCATTACCTCACGGTTCCAGCCATCAATCTGCTGTCCGTTGTTATCAACAATTACCACCAAGTTATCCAGCTTAAAGTGAGCGGCGGCCATAGCCCCCTCCCACACCTGCCCCTCATCACACTCACCATCACCCAGTAGCACATATACCCTATACTTTCGCGAGTCGAGCCGACCGGCCAGGGCAGCGCCGATAGCAAAAGATAATCCCTGCCCCAGAGTACCGGCGGTCATCTCCACTCCCGGGGTAAGCAAACAGTCAGTGTGACCCTGAAGACGAGTATTGAATCGTCTTAATGAGGTTAGCTCATCTACCGGGAAATACCCACACTCAGCCAGAGTGGCATAAAGCAGGGGAGCAGCGTGCCCCTTACTGAGAATGAACCTGTCCCGGTCTGACCAACAGGAATCTGACGGTTTATGCTTAAGTACCCAGAAATAAAGGGCGGTAACAATCTCCACGGCTGATAAGGAGCCGCCGGGGTGACCACTACCTGCCCTGCCTGTCATCGAAATAATATGGCGGCGTAGCCTCTTAGCTATAGCCTCCATTTCCTTCACTGACAATTTTCTAGTTTCGGCTACTGGTGACGAAAAAGCCTCGGCGCTCACATTATCTGCCGAGGCTTTTGGTAATGAATTTCCCATTTCAGATAGCAACATCAATACTCCTGTATCTAGTT
Organism: Dehalococcoidales bacterium; assembly: GCA_002688105.1. Taxonomy (GTDB): domain Bacteria; phylum Chloroflexota; class Dehalococcoidia; order Dehalococcoidales. Next base: position 62,497 of record NZBQ01000016.1, read on the forward strand.
GATTATACAACAACTGAGATAATCAAGTCTATAAATAGTCTATCCGCCATACCGAATTGATTTTCCCATCCATCTCTGCTTAAATATGTAGTGTCTAGTAAGGAGAAGAAGACAAATGACAGACCTAACATTACAAGTTACCAAAAGAGATATATTGGGTAAGAAGGTAAGGTTTTTACGCCGTCAGGACATCACCCCCGCCCACCTCTTCGGACACGGTCTTGAGTCACTATCACTACAATGTGACACTGATGAACTTCAGCGTATTATCGCCCAGGCGGGAACGACCAGGCTCATCAACCTCAAGATTGACGCCGACAAGCAACCAAGGAGCGTATTCATCCGGGAAATTCAAAGGGAAATCGTAAAAGGACAATTGCTCCATGTCGACTTCTACCAAGTACGAAAGACGGAAAAGATAAAGGCGGATATTCCCATTGTCCTGGTTGGTGAAGCCCCCGCCATGAGTTTAAAGGGACGTATACTAACCCATACTCTCAACAGTCTGAGCATCGAGTGTCTGCCGGATAAGCTGCCGCCTCAGATAGAGGTTGACCTGAGTCCTCTGGAAGAGCTAGAGCAGGCAATACATGTCAGGGACATCACCCTTAGCCCGGATATTACCGTCTTTACCGACCCTGACCAGGTAGTGGCTAAGGTTAGTGAAGCCCGGGTTATAGAGGAGGTAGTAGCTGAGGTTGAGGTGGAAGCCGAAGAGGAAGTTGAGGCAACAGCCAAGGAGGAAGCTGCTGAAGAGCCAGAACAGCAGCCACAGCCGTGATAAAAGGCTGATGTGCAATGATTATTGATTTTCACACCCATGTGTTTCCACCACAGATAAAGAAAAACCGCAGTAAGTATGTTGGTGATGACCCCTGCTTCGCTATCATCTACTCCGACCCCAAAGCCAAACTGGCTACTGCCGACGAACTCATTACCAGCATGGATGAAGATGGCGTTGATATCTCGGTCCTTGTTAATCATGGGTGGACCACACACGAGCTATGTGTTGAAACCAATGACTATATCTTAGAGTCAATAGCCCGCTACCCCAACCGTCTGATAGGCTTTTGCAGTGTCCAGCCAAACTCCTATGAAGCCGCCATAGCTGAGATAGAGCGCTGCGCCAAAGGCGGGGCAAGAGGAGTTGGTGAGATGAGGCCGGATATGCAATTATTCGACCTCCGGGATGAGGTGATAATGAAGCCCCTGGCTGAGGTAATAGCCAAGCACAAGCTACTTCTACTCACCCACGCTTCGGAGCCAGTAGGTCATGAATATAGGGGCAAGGGAAGTATTACTCCAGATATGCTTTACCCCCTCATTACCAGCTTCCCTGATTTAACCATAGTCTGTGCCCATTGGGGGGGTGGTTTACCCTTCTATGCGCTAATGCCTGAGGTAAAACAGGCAATGACCAATGTCTTTTTTGATACCGCAGCCTCACCTCTGCTATATAGCCCTGAGGTATATAATCAGGTTATCCAGCTCGTCGGTGCTGACAAGATTCTCTTCGGCAGTGACTATCCCTTGCTGACACCGGGACGACTGCTCAAAGAGATCGGTTCTCTGAATTTGGCTGAGGCAACCAAGAGCCTGATTCTATCTGATAACGCCCGGAGGCTGCTGGGTATTAAAGGTGAGCCGGGTTGAGCTATGGAGCAAGCTCGCTCTTTTATTGCCATTGAACTACCAGATGAGTTAAAAACAGGGCTTTCCCGGTTACAAGCTCAGCTGAAAACGGTCAATATGCCTTGGGTGAAGTGGGTTAATCCGGATAGTATTCACCTGACACTAAAGTTCCTGGGCAATGTAGCCATAGATAGGACCGATGAAATAACCGGGGCAATAGAGACGGCTACCCGGGGAATATCCCCCTTCGTCCTACAGGTCAAGACCCCGGGTGTTTTCCCCAACTTGAGGCGGGTCCAAGTAGTCTGGGTGGGGATAGGCGGAGAGGTAGATAAGCTAAACCGGCTTCAGCAACAAATTGAGTCTAATCTAGCTCAGTTGGGTTTTGCCCCTGAGTCACGCTCATTTACACCCCACCTGACCCTGGCTCGACTGAGCGACCGGGCATCACCAGACGAACGACAGAGATTTGGACAGCTTATTGCCGACACCAGATTTGAAGAAGCTTATACCGTTAAAGTGGGCGCTATCAACTTAATGAAAAGTCAGCTAACCAGAGAAGGCGCCATTCACCGTCGAATTAGCTCAGTAGAACTAAAGAAGCCCTTGTCAACAGCCACCAGTTAGTGTATACTACAAATGATTCAAATTCGGTTGGGAGGTGGAACTCCGTGGAACAATGCTGTTTTCCCAAATGCCTGAAGTGCAACACTGGCGACTTAGTGCCCCTATCTGATTTTGGCAGTCAAGGGGCAGATATTCTTTACAAAGCGTGGGTTTGCACCAATCCTGATTGCGGTTTTAACCTGAAAATCAGGAATGGTGATGTCTATCTTAACGAACCCATTTTGAGCGGGACGTCCCCAGGTGGCCGCTCCCGCTAAATAGCGGTTTACCCTGAAGCTTCTAGATTGCAGGGGATGAATGTGCTTCCTCAAGTAGCCAAACTCAATGGGATAGCACTTGACCTTTTGTTTCCCCGGCGGTGTGTAGGCTGCGGAAAGGAGGAGAATTTTATCTGCTCCTCCTGCCGTCGCTCGCTATCTCGGATTATGCCCCCGCTCTGTCCCCACTGCGGCAAACCCCGGCCCGGCGGCATACTGTGCCCTGGCTGTGTTAGCTGGCAGGCGGAGATAGGCGACATTCGCTCCCCATTTCGATTTGACGGAGTTTCGTTATAGCGAATAGGTAAAGCCCCCACGATGACGTCAGATGTCAATAGTGGACACGAAACCTTTCATGCTGCCAGTAAACCTGCATAGTATCTCTGCTCATAGGCCACAGGTGATAGGAAACCAAGTCTTGGCTGCAAGCGCTGCCGATTATAGAATATCTCAATATACTCTGTGATGTCTCGTATCGCCTACTGCCTGGTTCTATACCGGCGGTGGTAAGCTGTCAAAAAGGCAACTGCTTATCCAGCATAAATAGAGCTATTATAAAAGCAAAAGAGTATTCCATAGAGAATATAAGGGTAATAAGGATAATTTGGATACTAAAATGCTCCTTAACTGCTGACATTGGCGGTAAATAATTATTGATTGAGTTGCGAGATAGGCTAACCTGCGCTATTATGTAGTAGTTAGCACTCTCAGGGGGAGAGTGCTAATACATTGAACCTGCGTCAATTGAACTGGAAAGGAGGACTGATATGGCGCTTAAGATTCAACCCCTGGCAGACCGCTTAGTAGTCAAGCCCATTGAAAGGGAGGAGGTAACCAAGGGAGGCATTGTTCTGCCCGATACCGTCAAGGAGAAACCCCAGGAGGGCAAGGTCCTGGCGGCTGGTCCGGGCAGGCTGTCTGAAGACGGGAAACGGATAGCTATGGATGTTAAAGTGGGTGATATAGTGATTTACGCTAAGTATGGAGGCTCCGAAATTAAGATTGATGATGAGGAGCTGATAATTCTGCGTGAGAGCGACATTTTGGCAAAGAAAACTAAATAACAAGTCAGGTTAGTATATAAGGAGGATAAAAATGGCGAAACAGATTATATTTGATGAGGAAGTCAGGCATTCTTTAAAAAAGGGCATAGATGCTCTAGTTGATGCGGTCAAGGTAACCCTGGGACCCAAGGGGCACTGCGTAGCCCTGGATAAGAAATGGGGTGCCCCTTTGGTAATTGATGACGGGGTTACTATTGCCAAGGATATTGAGCTTCCTGACCCGTTTGAGAATATGGGGGTGCAGTTAGTTAAGGAAGCCGCCACCAAGACCAATGATGCCTGTGGTGATGGCACCACTACCTCAACTGTTCTGGCTCACGCTATTATTTCTGGCGGCTTTAAAAATGTGGCCGCTGGAGCCGACGTTATGGAACTAAAGAGAGGTATTGAGAAAGCCACCAAAGCCATTGTTGACGAGCTTAAAAAGGCATCTACCGAGGTAAAGGGTAAGGAGCAGATTGCTCAGGTAGGTACGATAACTGCCGTTGACAAAAAGATTGGTGATTTAATTGCTGAGGTTATGGAGAAGGTAGGTAAGGACGGGGTCATCACTGTTGAGGAGTCTAAGGGTCTGGAATATGAGACCGATTACGTGGAGGGAATGCAATTTGACCGGGGTTACATTAGCCCTTACTTCATTACCAATGCCGAGAAGATGGAAACGGTAATAGAAGACCCCTATATTCTTATCACCGATAAAAAAATCTCAGCAATATCTGACCTGCTACCGGCTCTGGAGAAGATACTGCAGGTAACCAAAAACCTGCTTATTGTCGCTGAGGATATAGATGGTGAAGCCTTAGCTACCCTGGTGGTTAATAAGCTGCGAGGCACCATCAATATTGTAGCAGTTAAAGCTCCCGGCTTTGGTGACCGACGTAAGGCAATGCTGGAAGATATGGCCATTCTCGTCGACGCCAAGGTGATTTCAGAGGAGGTGGGGCGTAAGCTAGACTCGGTTACCCCAGATGATTTAGGCAGGGCTCGCCGGGTAACCGTGGATAAAGATAATACTACTATTGTTGAGGGTAGGGGCTCAGAGGAGACAATTAAGGGCAGAATCAAGCAAATTAAGGCTCAGATAGAGGAGACTACCTCTGATTTCGACCGCGAGAAGCTACAGGAGAGGCAGGCTAAGCTGGCCGGCGGGGTAGCGGTAATTAAGGTGGGAGCCGCTACCGAGGTTGAGCTTAAGGAGAGGAAGCATCGGGTTGAGGACGCCCTGTCAGCCACCCGAGCGGCAGTAGAAGAAGGTATCCTACCCGGTGGTGGTCTTGGCCTGCTCAATGCTCTGCCGGTTCTGGCTAAACTAAAGGTTAGCGGGGATGAGGCTACCGGGGTTGACATTATTAGTAAAGCCGTAGAAGAGCCGGTCCGCTGGATTGCCATAAATGCTGGTAATGATGGAGCCGTGGTAGTGGACACGATTAAGAAGAGTCCCCCCGGAGTTGCTTATGATGCTGAAGCCGACGACTTTGGCGACATGGCGCAGAAGGGTATAATTGACCCCACCAAGGTGGTAAGGTCTGCCCTGGAAAATGCCACCAGTATTGCCAGCATGGTATTGATTACTGAGTCGCTGGTTACCGATATTCCAGAGGAGGAGAAGGCGCCGGCGATGCCGCCTGGTGGTATGGGCGGTGGTATGGGCGGTGGTATGGGTGGTATGATGTAACCTCTCACACTGGTATGGTGGCTAAAATAGCCGTGGTCCTCGGGCCACGGCTATTTTTTATAGGTGCCTTGCTTTTGGTGGGGTGTTTAAGAGGGGCTTTGCCCCTCTTATAAAAAACAATCCCCCCTCTCCTTCGAAGGAGAGGGGGTCAGGGGGTGAGGTAGATAAACTATCTCACAGCTTCAGCAGCTCTTCCAGAGACTCAGAACTGACAACCGGACCAACCACTGCCAGGCGGAGCTGGCTGCCTACCATGAGTTCCCGGGCTAACTGCTTGAGTTCCTCAGCGGTGATAGCCTCAATAATGGATATTACCTGGTCAACACTAAGAATTCGTTCCGAGAGAACCTCCTGTCCCCCCACCCACCCGGCAACATTGCGGCTATCTTCCATTCGCAGTAGCAGACGTCCCTTTGACAGTTCCTTTGCCTTGGACAGCTCAGTCTCAGGGACTTGTTCCTTTAGTTTAGCAAGCTGCTCCAGGATAGCCTTAATGGCTGTTTTCAGGTTCTTCGGTTCCACCCCGGCATAGACAGTAACCGAGCCAGAGTCAAGGAAGTGCTCGGCATAGCTCTGAATACTGTAGGCAAGCCCCAGCTTATCACGAATTTCAGCAAACAGGCGGCTGCTCATCCCTCCCCCCAGGATGATATTAAGCAGGTCAACGGTGAAGCGCCGGGGGTGGAGCAGTGATAAGCCGGGCAGCGCCAGGCAGAGGTGGGCTTGTTCTATGTCCCGGGTCTCAACCTGCAGTCGCTGAGCCAGTTCCGGCTTATAAGCCAAACATCCGGGACGCTCCGGCTGGCTAGTCCAGTCACCCAGAGCCTGACTGACGGCGGCTAATACCTCATCATGCTGGATATTACCGGCAACGGCAACCACCGAATTACCGGGTAGATATTGACTTTGAAGGTAGCCAAGCATCCGGTCTCCGGTGATGGCAGACACTGATTCCTTGCTGCCAGCTACGTCCCGTCCCAGGGGATGATTAGGCCATAGCAGGTCATCAATGAGTATATTAACCCACTGCGATGGGGAATCCTTGCCCATTTTAATCTCTTCAATGATAACCCGTCGTTCTTTTTCTATCTCTGGCGGGTCAAACCGGGAATGGAGCAGCATATCTGTCAGCACATCCAGGGCTAGTGGGAAATGGGACTGAGCAACCTTACACCAGTAGACGGTTAATTCTTTGTCGGTGCCACCATTGAGAATTCCACCCACGCCTTCTATTGCTTCCGAAATCTCCCTAGCAGTTGGTCGTTGCTGAGTGCCTTTGAAGCACAGATGCTCAATAAAATGGGAAATACCTGCCTCGGACTCAGTCTCGTATCGGGAGCCAACCCCAACAAAGATACCAATACATACCGAGTGGGTGTGAGGCATATTAGCCGTGACAAGGCGCAACCCGTTATCCAGGGTAGTCTTTTGATACAATACTTTCCCTCCAGCTTGATGGTAAGTCATTATTCTAACCCTATTCCTAAACAGGTGTCAATTTATGACTTTGAGATTGTTTACCAACCCCTCACCCTTTATCTCTCTCCCCTTATGCAGGGGAGAGAGAGGAGAATTTCTTAAAGGGGCTTCGCCCCTTTAAATCCCCTGGGCAAACAGCCTCAGTTAACCTTGCAGCATAAAGAATAGACAGTATCGGTTGATTTATTCTGGAGAGTATGCTAACCTTTGGCTGGAAAAGCAATGACGGAGAAGAGTAAGAGGATAACGAGCACCTAGCGAGTCTGGTAAGGTGAAAGCAGATGTGCTTGCCCCCTGAAAATCCCTCCCGAGCTACCAACCGAACCGTAGTTTATAAATGAGACGACTTAGTAGGCTTGGTCGGGTGCGCCAGCCGTTATCACTGGCAATGGCATGATGATATGCCTTAAACGAGTGCTCCCACCTGAGGTGGGGGAAATAGGGTGGTACCACGGGTTTGATAAATCTCGTCCCTAAAGGGCGGGATTTTTTAATATAGAAAGGTTTTTTTATCATGTTTCGTCCGGTGGATAGCAAGGTGAATTTCCCCCAGGTTGAGGAGAACATACTCAGCCTGTGGAGAAATAACCGTACCTTTGAGCGGAGTGTAGCTAATCGCCAGGGGGCTTCTCGCTTCGTACTCTATGAGGGACCACCTACCGCTAACGGCAGTCCGGGTATCCATCATGTACTGGCTAGAGTATTCAAGGATGCTATACCCCGTTATAAGGCAATGAAGGGCGATTATACTCCACGCATTGCCGGCTGGGATACGCATGGACTGCCTATCGAACTGGAGGTAGAGAAGCAACTGGGACTTTCCAGCAAGACAGACATTGAAAAGTTTGGTATTGATAAATTTAACGCTCGCTGCCGGGAGAGTGTCTTTGGCTACCTGAAAGAGTGGGAGGCGATGACCGAGCGCATCGGCTTCTGGGTTGACTTAAAACACCCCTATATCACTATGAATAATAGCTACATTGAGACCGTCTGGTGGGCAATGAAGCAGATGTGGGACAAAGGACTGGTTTATCAGGGCTACAAGGTTACCCCCCACTGCTCCCGTTGCGGCACCTCCTTGAGCTCCCACGAGGTCGCCCTGGGCTATGAGAACAATGTTGAAGACCCTTCGGTCTATATCAAGTTTAAGATTGTGGAAGACCAGCGATGTGCCCTTCCCATAGATAAGCCTACCTATCTGCTGACCTGGACGACTACTCCCTGGACGCTGCCAGGGAATACGGCTTTAGCAGTGGCGGCTGATGCTGAATATGCCGTGGCCGAAGGGGATAGCGAGTATCTCATTCTGGCTGATGTCCTGCTTGGGGTGGTGGGGATTGACGGCTACAAGGTGGTGGGGAAGGTGATGGGGAGAGACCTCGTAGATACAAAATATGAGCCACTATTTAATCCGCATAAGTACGGGGTGGAAGTCAGGTGCCCTATAGTGGTTAAAGATGCGAGTGGACAATTACACTGGGAACCCCCAGGTATGGGGCCACCGAGAGTCGAGCATGTAAGTGATCCCTTGAAGTACCCAGTCATTGCGGCTGATTTTGTATCTATGGAGGAAGGAACAGGGATTGTGCATGTTGCCCCTGCCTTTGGTGAGGTTGACTTTAATGCTCAATTTGATAATCCCTTGTGCTTTGTCCAACCTGTAGATTTACAGGGCATCATTACCGGCACCTATCCTTTCTCGGGTAAGTTTGTTAAAGAGGCTGACCCTCTTATTCTGGATGACCTGAAGTCAAGGGGGCTGCTCTTCCGCAGTGAAAAAATCAGGCATACCTATCCCTTCTGCTGGCGCTGTGAAGCACCCCTGCTCTACTATGCCAAGCAGACCTGGTATATCAGGACGACCGCCGTCAAGGAAACCCTTATCGCCGGGAACGATGAGATAAACTGGTATCCCGAGCACATCAAATACGGACGCTTCGGTGACTGGCTGGAGAATAATGTTGACTGGGCATTTTCCCGAGAGCGCTACTGGGGAACGCCGCTGCCGATATGGTGCTGTGAATCCTGTGGCGAACTCGATTGTATCAGCAGTGTGGAGGAGTTAAAAAATAAGACCGGGTTCTCCGGGTTAAAAGAGCCTCTGGACTTACACCGTCCCTTTGTTGACGAAGTAACCTATAACTGCCCCAAGTGTAAAGCTGAGATGAGGCGAGTGCCCGAGGTAATTGACTGCTGGTTTGATTCGGGCGCTATGCCCGTAGCCCAGTGGCATTACCCGTTTGAGAATGATACCTTGCTTGAGGACGGGCGATTCCCGGCTGATTATATCTGTGAAGCCGTTGACCAGACCCGAGGCTGGTTCTACAGCCTGCACGCCATATCTACCCTGCTGTTTAATCGTCTCTGCTTCAGGAATGTTATTTGCCTGGGGCACATTCTTGATGCCAAAGGGGAGAAAATGAGCAAGGCCAAGGGGAACGTGGTTGAGCCATGGGCAGTGATTAATAAGTACGGGGCTGATGCCCTGCGCTGGTACTGCCTGACCGCCTCGCCACCGGGTAATGTGCGCCGTTTTTCAGAAAAACTGGTGGCTGAGATAACCCGCCGCTTTTTACTGACGCTGTGGAATACCTATTCCTTTTTTGTTATCTACGCCAATATAGACCAGTTCACTCCCGGTGCCGAAGGAACTCCGTCTGAGCCGTCGGAACTTGATAAGTGGGTCATCTCCGAGCTTAACCAGCTTATCGTTGATGTCGATACGGCTCTGGGCGGCTATAACCCGACGGAGGCAGGGAGAAAGATAGAGAACTTTATCAATGACCTTTCCAACTGGTATGTGCGGCGGAGCCGCCGGCGGTTCTGGAAGAGCGAGAATGATGCCGATAAACTGTCGGCATATAACACCCTCTATGAGTGTCTGGTTACGCTATCCAAGCTGCTGGCGCCGTTTACTCCGTTCCTGGCTGAGGAGCTATATCAAAACCTGGTTGTCTCAGCCTTTCCCGAGGCTCCAGACAGCGTGCACATGACTGATTTTCCCGTGGCAGATAAGGCTAGAATTGATAAGCAGTTGGCAACTGAGACCCGGCTGGTAATTAAAATATCAAGTCTGGGGCGAGCCGCCCGAAGTCAGGCCGGCATCAAGGTGCGCCAGCCTTTAGCCAAGGTCATGGTCAAAGTGCCAACTCGAGAGCAGAGAAGCCTAGTCAAACTGGAACCTCAAATTCTGGAAGAACTTAATGTAAAAAAACTTGAACTAGTTGGCAGTGCGGCTGAACTCGATAAATCAGGTTATGAAGTTAGCTCGGAGGGAAGCCTGGAAGTGGCCATCCCCACCGAAATTTCTCCCGAACTGGCGGCCGAAGGAACAGCGCGAGAGATAGTGCACAGAATCCAGACCATGCGCCGCTCGGCTGGTTTTGATATTGCCGACTATATCGTTACTTATTACCAGGGTGAGCCCTCTATGAAGCAGGTAATGGAGGATTTTGCTGACTACATTAAGCAGGAAACACTATCCCATAAGCTTATTGCAGGGGTTCCCGAAAAGGGTTTATTTAGGGAAAGCTATAAGCTGGGCGGCTATGATATATTACTGGGGGTAGCCAAACTAAACTGACTTAGAATGGCGGCGGGCTTTCGGCAAGGGTAACATAAGTAATGCTTTGAGTATCACCCCGCCAGAAGGTTATTTTTACCTCCTGCCCAATCTGGAAGGCATGGACTGCCTGCCTTAATTCCTCAACGTTGGTCATTTCCTCATCTTCAAGAGCGATAATAACGTCCCCGGGTTCTAAGCCGGCTTCAACCGCCGGACTATCTGGGGTTACTCCTCTAACCAGAACCCCCTTATCTACACCCAGGCGGAAATAAGCCGCTACCGACTCATCTACAGTGAACAGTCCTTCTACCCCCAGCCAGGGACGAACCACGTAACCAGTTCTAACCAGTTCCTCAATAATCGGCGCCACCGTATGGATACTCATGGCATAGCCCATGCCCTCCACACCAACCTCAGCAATCTTAACGCTGGTGATACCAACTACCTCTCCCGCCATATTCACCAACGGTCCACCGCTATTCCCCGGATTAATGGCCGCATCGGTTTGCATAAGGTCATATAGGGTTTGCCCGGCGGATACCGGTATAGAAATCCCCAGACCGCTAATAATCCCGGTGGTAGCACCTATCCCCATACCTAACGAATTACCGATAACTACCACCCACTCACCGACTCTCAATTGGGAGGAATCACCTATATTGGCTTCAGGCAGATTACTGGCATTAATCTTAACTACCGCCAGGTCAGTGAGATGGTCGGTGCGTACTGCCTCAGCGGGAAAAGTCCGGCCGTCATCCAGGGTCACATCGATGTTCTCCGCTCCCTGCACCACATGGTTGTTGGTCACGATAAGCCCGTCTTCATCTACAATCCACCCTGAACCAGCGCCCTCCTGGGTAAAGGAGCCGGTGAAAACATTGTAGCCGGGAACCTTAGTGTTAATAGCCACTACTGAAGGCTTAACCGTAGCTACCATCTCAGCAATATCGGGTAATACTGCGGCATTACCATTTATAGCTGGCAGAGAAAAGTCAGGGTCAATGGGGGTAATGGTGGGAGGAGCCGGTGGACTTGGCGCTGGACTTGGTGACGGTAAAATCTCTATCTCAGGTAATACACAGCTAGTGCCTAGAAACAGAGATACAAGTATGATAAAACAGGCTAATAGATATTTTACATTTACCCTTTTCATTATTTTTTATTCTAACACCCTGGCCAAATTATCTCAAGAATAAGCAATCTCAAAGACAAAGGACCGGGTTTTACCCCAGCCCCTCATCTCACTATATTCCAGGCTATATAACTATGCCCCGGGTACCTCGGGCAGTGAAGTCAGCGCTTCTTTTACCTTCTCCGCGGGGTACTCATAATCCTGGAGTTTACCGGAGAGATACTCATCATAGGCAGCCAGGTCGAAATGTCCGTGTCCACTATGAGCCAGTAGTATGGTTTTTGGCTCGCCAGTCTCCTTACACCTAAGAGCCTCATCAATAGTCGCTTTGATAGCGTGGTTTGTCTCCGGGGCACTGAGAATACCCTCAGTGCGGACAAAGGTTACCCCGGCTTTGAAGGTAGCCAGTTGGTGCTCGGCTCTGGCTTCAACCAGACCTTGACCTGCCCCCCAAAAAGGAGTCCAGTTATAATGTTAGTCCAATCCTAACCTCCACTCCCATCCTCAACACCAACCCCCAAATCCAAAAACAGCCCCTCAAATTTCCAAAGCATAAGTAAGCTTGCTGTTACATTTAAATTGCATGTATACAATATTTCAGTTATCAAATCTATGGCAAAAGTGTTATAATTTAGCCAAATTAGATGGCTAAAAGAAGGGTAGTCGTAACTGGATTGGGGGCAGTAACCCCCCTGGGAACAGGGGTGGAGAAAAGCTGGCAATCTCTGTGCCAGGGGAAATCTGGTATTGGCATGATAACCAGATTTGATACTAGCGATTTTAAGACCAAAATTGCCGGCGAGGTGAATGACCTTAACCCGTTAGATTTTATTAACCGGAAACTGGTAAGAAGGTTTGACCGCTTTACTCATTTTGCACTGGCGGCAGCCCACATGGCAGTGGAGGATTCCGGACTGACCATCAACCCGAGTGATGCTGACCGGGTGGGGGTGGTAATAGCCACTGCTGCCTGTGGAATAGAAAGTTTGATAAAAAATCATGAGTTATTACTTTTCGGAGAGCGCCACCGGATTTCCCCCTTCTTTATTCCCAGCTTTCCGGGTAATATGCCAGCGGGACAGGTCGCCATCCAGTGTGGGGCTAAGGGACCGAACCTCTGCCCGGTAACTGCCTGTGCCGCCGGGACGCATGCCATTGGTGAGGCCGCCAGGATTATTCAGCGAGGTGATGCTGAGGTGATAATTACTGGTGGGACTGACTCGGCGGTTAGCCCACTTATCTTCGCCGGGCTGGATGCCGGAGGCTTCACCTCCCCCAAGAGTAATGAGCCGGAGAAGGCCAGCCGTCCCTTCGATAAAGACCGCGATGGCTTCGTCTCCAGTGAGGGCAGCGGCATTATCATTCTGGAAGAGCTGGAGTTTGCCCTGAATAGAGAAGCCAAAATTTATGCCGAGGTGCTGGGCTACGGTCGTAACTGTGACGCCTATCATATAGTAGCCCCGGACCCTGAGGGTGAAGGTGCTGCCAAGTGTATGCAACTAGCGCTCACGGATGCCGCTATTACGGCGGATAAGATTGATTATATTAATGCTCACGGCACATCAACGGTGCTGAATGACTTAACTGAAACCAAGGCAATAAAGAAGGTTTTTCAGGGGCTGAGCCATAAGATACCGATAAGCGCTAATAAATCAATGATAGGTCATCTATGGGGTGCGGCCGGGACCGTAGAGGCAATATTTAGCATCCTGACTATTACCCATGGCATCATCCCGCCAACCATCAACTATGAGACCCCAGACCCCGAGTGTGACCTTGATTATGTGCCTAATGTAGCCAGGAAAGCTAAGGTAAGGGCTGCCTTGTCCAATTCCTTTGGTATCGGCAGTACAAACGGCTGCATAATCTTTGGGCATTTCCCTCCACAGTAAAGCCGCTGTTTCTTGTAATCCCACTTGCAATGTAGAGAAATGTAGGCTATGATTCTACATAGAGAAACTAGGTATTGCCATAAGAGAGGTAATTTAGATGCCCCAAGGGCGTGAGTTAATGAAAGGCAATGTCGATTCCTTACTCCTCTGCCTGATGGGTCAGCAGCCGATGTATGGTTACCAAATCATTAAGGAACTTGAGAAAAGGAGTCAAGGTTACTTCAAGTTTAAGGAGGGCACTCTTTATCCGGCACTCCATCGCCTAGAAAGAGCTGGCTTAATCCAGGGTAAGTGGCAGCTGCTGTCCAGTGGACAGCAGCGAAAGTATTACCATATTACTGATAAAGGCCTGGCTACCTTGGTAGAGAAAAGAGGCCAATGGCTGGATTTCTTATTTGCTATGAACCTGATTATTCAGCCGTCACGTGGTTGATATGAAGTAAGGAGATGACCACTACCTTAAGTCATTACTTAGATGATGTTAGAGATAACCTGAGACTTGACCTCTCAACGGAGAGGGAAGTCATAAGTGAGCTTGAGATGCACATTGAGGATAGACTACAGGAGATGAGGCAAGCCGGGCTATCAGAGGAAGAAGCCGCTAATAGGTGCCTGAAACTCCTGGGCTCAGCCAAGTCGGTGGCTCATCAGATATATGAAGCTCACAGTCAGGGTAGCTGGAGACAAGCACTATTAGCCTCAATGCCACACCTGCTTTTTGCCCTATTGTTTGCTCTGAATTGGTGGCAGGGTATTAGCTGGCTATCAATCATGCTGGTCCTAGTCCTCAGTATGGCAGTCTACGGCTGGTGGCATGGTAAACCAACCTGGCTCTTTCCGTGGCTGGGTTATTCCTTGCTGCCGGTAGCGGCGGCTGGCATTCTTCTACTCTATCTACCTAAAGGATGGTCGTGGTTAGCGATAGTCCTCTATATCCCGCTGGCTTTACGGTTAGTATATTCCATTATAGTTCATACCATAAAGAGAGACTGGTTATATAGCTCTCTAATGCTGCTCCCGATACCTATCATCATCGGCTGGTTTTTAGCTGCGGATTTGGGAGGGAGATTTCCTGAGTTTAGCCTGCAACGCCTGCAATATTTTGCTCCCTGGATTGGGCTAAGCTTTTTAGCTTTAGCGACAGCGGTGACTACCTTCATCCGTTTGAGACAGCGTCGCTTAAAGATAGCCATATTAGTGGCATCAGGACTGCTAACCCTGACCATGGTGGCCTACTATACAGATGGCAGACTTGGGCTGACTGCCCTTTCAGTACTAATCCTAATGATGCTGGGGCTTTTCTTAAGCCCGGCGCTGGTAGAAAGAAAGCTAAGAAAAAGAAGGGTGATAACGAGAGAGGTCAGTGACGCAAAAGGTAGCCGTTATTACTGATAGCATATCCTGCCTGACACCAGACATGGTGAAGCAATGCCAGATGCAGATATTACCCATTAATCTCTATTTCGGAGACAAGGTCTATAGAGATGGGATAGACATAACCCCAACTGAAGCCTATGAGCTATTCCAAAAGAACCCAAAATATTTCGCTACCTCGGCACCTTCACCTATGGAATGCCTGGAAGCCTACCGCAGAGCAAGCAAGCCCAAAATATCCTCTGCATCACCGTCTCCTCCAAACTGAGCATGGTGTATGAAAGCAGCCTGCTAGCCAAGGAGGAAGCTAAAACTGAGCTTCCGGGGATAACTATTGAGGTGTTGAACTCCCACACCGCTACCGCCGCCGAGGGGAAGAGTCTGGCTAAGGTGAGTAAAGCTGCCGGGGAAATAAGAGACAAAGGGGGGCAAAGCTCGGTACACGTTGCCGTGATGCACGCCTATGTCCAGGAGGAAGCCGAAAGGCTAAAGAAGCGGGTCTCATCAGAATTCAATTGCGCCGAACTATGGATTTCTGAGTTTAGCCCGGTAATGGGCTATGCCTGCGACACCGGAACCCTAGGGCTGGCTTTTTACGGCGATGAGTAGAGAAGGGCTGGATTTCCATGGTTAAGAAAGTAGCCATTGTGACAGATACCACTGCCTGCATTCCCCAAGAGCAGGCGGAGAAGTATAGTATTGAAGTGGTGCCGGTAAATTTTATTTTTGGAGATAAGGTCTATCGGGATGGGATAGACATGAGCCCCACCGAGTTTTACACACGCCTCAGGAAGGTGAAGAAGCTTCCTACTACTTCAGGCTCTTTACCCGACCCCTTCCTTGAAGCTTACCATAAAGCCAGCCAGAGAGCGGCTAGTATTCTCTGTATCACCCCACCGGCCAAACTCAGCGGAATGTCCAATTCAGCCCGGCTGGCGAAGGAGACGGCAAAAGAGGCTCTCCCCGATGTAGCTATAGAGGTGCTTGATTGTGGGACGGCCGCCGCCGCCCAGGGACTTGTGGTTCTGGCAGCAGCCAGAGCGGCGGCTCAGGGGAAAAATTTAACCGGGGTAATTGAAACGGCCAAGGGTGTGATGCAACGGGTAAATCTATTTGCCACACTGGATACCCTTTACTATCTGGTCAAAGGGGGCCGTGTACATAAAGCCGCTGCCCTAACCAGCTCGCTGCTCAGGATTAAGCCTATTTTCACCATTACTGGCGGTGACGCTCAACCTGTCACCAATGCCAGAACTATGCGGGGTGCCATACATCGCATATTAAAGATAATGAAAGAGAAAGTAGTTAAGGGGCAGCCGCTTCATGTGGCGGTGATGCACGCTGACGCTCTGGATAAAGCCGCCGACCTCAGCAACCGTATTCCCTCCCAGTTCGACTGTGAAGAAATATTTATCACTGAATTTACCCCGGTGATGGGGGTTCACACCGGGCCGGGACTAATCGGGGTCGCTTTTTATAGCGGGGATTAAGAAATACCTAGCAAAATGAAGGGAAACATCTTATAATCAGGGTATGGAACATACCCAGCTTGCTTCCGAGGTACAGCGGCTGACTGAGAGCCTGGAGCAGCTTCCTGAGCCAGTGGTCAAGCCGGCGTTTATCGTAGTCAGCGGCCTGCCCGGCACCGGGAAATCCTACTTCTGCAGCCAATTAGCCCAGCGACTGCCATTGGTAATTCTGGAAAGTGACGCCCTGCGCAAGGTCCTTTTCCCATCGCCAAACTATAGCCCGCCGGAAAGCGCGCACCTTTTCCAAACTATTCACCGGCTCATTGAACGGTTACTCAAAAGAGGAATCCCCCTTATTTTAGATGCTACCAACCTGTCAGAGCGGGAGCGTGAACATCTTTATCGTATCGCTGACCGTCTAGATGCCAAGTTAATTCTGGTGCGAGTTGAAGCACCACCTGAGGTAGTACAAGAGCGGCTTAAAGCCAGGCAAGAAGAAGTAAATCTGGTGAATAAATCGGACGCCGACTGGGCAGTATACCAGAAGATGAAATCATCGGTTCAGAAAATACGGCACAACCATTACGCGGTGGATACTTCCCGAGATATCACCCCCGTCCTGGACAAAATTGTGAGAGAGGTGAGACGTTAAAGAACGATTATCATTCTCTATCATCCTCACCCCCTTAATCCCCCTCTCCTTCAAAGGAGAGGGGGAGGTGAGAGGTTTTGAAGGGGCGAAGCCCCTTCAATCTACCCTAATAAACGACCTCCCATCTGGTAGATGGAGGCGAAAGGAGACATAGGATGGAGATTAAGACCGTAGTCAGTGATATTGATAAAATTAAAGCTGGTGCTATCATCGTCAACTTCTTTGAGGAGATGAAACACCTTGATGGCGATATAGCTACTGTAGACAAGGCTCTGGATGGGGCTATTTCTCAACTTATCAGCCAGGGTGAGATTAAGGGTAAACTCAACGAGATTACTATTATTCACAGCCAGGGTAAGCTCCCAGCTGACCGGGTGGCAGTGGCTGGCCTGGGTAAACAGCCAGAGCTAACTCAGGATAAAGTTCGTGGAGCCGTAGCTGAGACCTGCCGACAGCTACGACAGAAAGGCGTAGACAGTGTCGCTACCGCTGCTCAGGGGGCAGGGATAGCCGGTATAAGTCTGGAGACGGCGGTTCAAGCCGTAACTGAGGGTGTCCTGCTTGGCACCTACACCTTTCGCCGACATATAACCAAGGTAGCCGAGCATGGTGAGATGAAGCAGTTCTTGATAGTAACCAGCCACAAGACAGAGCTATCCAGCCTGGAGAAAGGATGCTACAAAGGCAGGATATTAGCTGAGGCAACCAACCTGGCTCGTGATATGGTCAATGAACCCGCCAACTATATGACACCCGGTCATATGGCGGATACGGCAACAAAACTGGCTGAAACCCACGGACTTGAAATTAGTGTTCTGGAGCGGGAACAGATGCAGGAGTTAGGCATGGGAGCACTGTTAGGAGTGACTCAGGGAAGCCGGCAACCGCCTAAATTTATCATTCTCCGTTACCAAGGCAGTCATTCTGCCGAAATTGATATGGCCTTGGTAGGCAAGGGGATAACCTTCGATGCCGGGGGTATTTCCATAAAGCCTTCAGAGAAAATGGAGGAAATGAAAGGAGATATGGCAGGAGGGGCGGCAGTTATAGCGGCTATGGGCGCCCTTGCTCAACTCAAGCCGAAAATTAATGCCATGGCGGCTATTCCCTGTGCCGAAAATCTGCCCGATAGCAAGGCTATAAAGCCGGGTGACATCCTGGCCGCCATCAATGGTAAGACCATCGAGATTATCTCCACCGATGCTGAGGGACGCCTCATCTTAGCCGATGCTTTAGGCTATGCCAATAAGCTTGGCGCCAAACTTATGGTTGATGTGGCTACCCTCACCGGAGCCTGTAGGGCAGCTTTAGGTACAGTCTGTAGCGGTGTATTTGGGAATAATCAGGGACTGGTGGATAAGACAATTGCGGCTGGGGCTGAAGCCGGGGAGCTTATCTGGCAGATGCCGATGTTTGAACAATATAAGGAGCAAAATAAGAGTGATGTAGCCGATATTAAGAATGTCGGCGGTCGATACGGAGGGGCGATTACGGCGGCTCAGTTCCTAGCCGAATTCGTTGGTGATACCCCCTGGGTTCATCTGGACATTGCCGGCACCAGCCTGAGCGACAAGGAGCAAAACTATCTGGTTAAAGGAGCTACCGGGGTGCCGGTTCGCACCCTGGTAAACCTTGCCCTGTCTCTTGCCCAAGAGGAAAAAGGGAGGTGAGACATGAAGATTTTAGTTCCACTGGCAGAGGGATTTGAAGAGATCGAATTCTCTACCATCGTTGATATTCTGAGGCGAGCCGGGATGGAGGTTACCGTCGCCGGATTAACAGAAGGTGCCATTAGTGGAGCCCATAGTGTCAGGGTAACGCCTGATACCCTGATAGATGAGATGAGTGCCGATGATTTTGATGTCATTGTCCTTCCCGGTGGCAACCCGGGCTATACCAACCTGGGGAATAGTGAAAAGGTGTTAAAACTGGTAAGAGACATGCATAATAGGAATAAGTATGTCACCGCCATATGTGCCGCTCCATCGGTGCTGGCTAAGGCAGGCGTAATTCAGGGTAAAAGGGCTACTATATTTCCCGGGATGGAAGATACCCTGACCGGAGCGCAACACAGTAAGGATAGAGTTGTTATTGACGGCAGGATTATCACCAGCCAGGGACCGGGGACAGCGATGGAGTTCGCCATTAAACTGGCCGAGGTCTTGGCGGGCAAGAATAGGGCTGAGGAAGTAGCCCAGGGAGTCCTGACCAAACTCTAGCTCTAAAATCAGCACTGTGGCAGCAAACAATCACTACCCTTTACTTTATGAGACAAAAGGTGATATAATAGGTACAATTTTTATACGGTAATACCGAATTAACCGAAAGACATCAGAGAGGTTAATGTGAAAATACTTTTAGTTAACCCGCAGTTTCCGGACACCTTCTGGAGTTTCCGACACGCCCTAAAATTCATCTCTAAAAAGGCGAGCTTCCCTCCCCTGGGTCTATTGACTGTAGCCGCCATGCTTCCCGAGGAGTGGGAGAAAAAACTGGTAGATATGAATGCCACCACCCTGACCGATACAGACATTAAATGGGCTGATTATGTGTTAATCGGGGCTATGGTGGTACAGCAAAAATCAGCCCTTGAGGTTATTGACCGCTGCAGTAAACTCGATGCCAAGATTGTGGCTGGCGGTCCCTATTTTACCGTCGCCCACTCAGTAAACACCGAGTTTGAAAATGTAGACCATCTGGTACTTGATGAGGCTGAAACCACACTCCCGCCCTTCTTGGAAGACTTAGAGAAGGGGTGCGCCAAACCTATCTATACGTCTACGGAACGACCAGATATAGCCAAAACCCCTATCCCGCTATGGTCACTTATCGACCGGACAAAATACTCGTCACTAAATATTCAGTATTCCCGAGGCTGCCCCTTCAACTGTGAATTCTGTGATATTATTATCCTGAATGGGCATATGCCGCGAACCAAGACTAAAGAACAGATGCTAGCCGAACTGGAGGCGATATACGAGCAGGGTTGGCGGGGTGGCATGTTCATTGTTGATGATAATTTTATTGGCAATAAGAGGAAGTTAAAGGCAGAAATCTTACCAGCTATAATTCAATGGATGAAGGAGAGAAAATACCCGTTTATATTTCTTACCGAAGTATCCTTAAACCTTGCCGATGATGAAGAGTTAATGCATTTGATGATCGAGGCGGGGTTTGACACGGTATTTATTGGCATTGAAAGTCCCCATGAAGAAAGCCTGACGGAGTGTAACAAGATTCCAAATAAGACCCGTGATTTAGCAGCTTCGGTTAAGAAAATCCAAAACCACGGCTTTCATGTGCTGGGAGGATTCATTGTCGGTTTTGATAGTGACCCGCTTTCCATCTTTAAAAGCCAAATCAATTTCATTCAAAAGAGCGGAATCGTCACGGCAATGGTCGGATTACTAATCGCCCCCCCTAAAACTAGGCTCTACAAGCGTCTGGAAAAGGAGAACCGCATATTGCCGGGTGGCTCCGGCGACAATACCGACTTTTCCATAAACTTCATTCCTAAAATGAACTACGAAGTCCTCGTTAATGGCTATAAGCACATACTGGATACCATCTATTCACCCAAGCAGTATTGCGAACGAATTGGGACTTTTCTAAAGGAATATAAACCTCACCGGAAAAGACGAGCCACACTCCAGTTTTGCTATGTTCTGGCATTTTTTAAATCTTTATGGATTTTGGGCGTCAAGGAAAAGGGAAGATGGTATTACTGGAAACTACTAACTTTGACCTTGTTGAAGCATCCTAAGGCTTTTCCTTTATCAGTAACGTTTGCCATCCAGGCATTCCATTTCCGCAAGGTATTTGAGAAATTCAGTAATATATCAGTCAAGGACATGCCGGGGATAACCAAGAAAATTAACGAGACGGAAGAACTAACCGCTGGAAGTGATGCTGGCTAAGAAACATCAGGGTTTTCCGATATTCTCTTCGTCTATATTAACCGGTCCTGTCACAATCGGCTCTATCACTACTTCTCCAGTTCGGTATTCTGTAAAGGGCACAAAACAACATCTTGCCCGCTATCAAGATAATGCGGGAGTTATGGCCGAGGGCTAAATAGTCAAATAGCCAGCTTAACCGGGCTATTACTTCATTCCAGCAGTTGCCTCAATTTTATGGCGCATGCCGACAAAATAAAGCAAACAACACCTGCGGCGAAAATACCGGCTATTACTACCATCTCCATTGGCGGCAGGCCAATCCAGACGATGGTGCCGATATAGCCAAGAACCGCGAACACCACCCCTATCCAGCCTAAGATGAAAAGAATACAGACAGTAATTGATGATAAGGCTTTAAATACCTCTGGCATTTCACTAACCTCCTTTCCAGCTTTACTTCACAATGTCTATTTTAGCACTACTTGTCAATACCCTTTAGCTGGTTAAAATTAGCTCAGAATTTATCCTTTAGTTTTCCGTAGGTTTCAGCCAGGGCTTCAGGAATTACCCTTACTTCAGCCAGCACCGGCATAAAGTTGGTGTCACCCTGCCAGCGGGGTACCACGTGGCTATGAACATGTTCATCTATGCCGGCTCCGGCTACCTTCCCCATGTTTATGCCGATATTAAAACCGCCGGGGTTAAAAGCCTGTTTCAGAACATTGACACTCTGCCTAACTATAGCAAAGTGTTCGTGGAGCTCTTCATCAGTCAGGTCCCCCAGACTAGCTACGTGCCGGTAGGGAGCTATCATCAAATGCCCCGGGTTATAGGGATAGGCATTCAGAATGACGAAGTTCTTGTCTCCCCGATACACGATGTAATTCGTAGCATCGCTGTTTTGTCCGGGTTTCTCACATAAGATGCACCCCTCCGACTTTTCACTCCGGATGTACTCCATACGCCACGGCGCCCAAATTTGCTCCATACCATTCTCCTTGCCAGTCGTTCAGTGCTATTTTAGTCGGCTATTCACTAGTCGTCAAAGGGCTGTCAGGTATAATTGTAAAAAATATGGCTATGCTCTATAGTAACATAGTTATGCATACTCAAAGTCAGTCAGATGATACCATAACCTTTCTGGGGACGGGCGGCGCCAGATTTATGATTACCACCCAGATTTTAGCCTCGGGGGGCTTATGGCTGAACCTGAGTGGCACGGAGATACTTATTGACCCCGGGCCAGGCTGTATAGTCCAAGCCACCAAAAGGAAGCTAAGAGCCGATAAGCTCAGTGCTATTATTCTGTCGCACCGTCACCTTGACCATGCGGCAGATGTCAACATTATGGTTGAGGCGATGACCCGGGGTGGATTCAAGCAGCACGGCTGGCTTTTGGCTCCGGCTGATGCCCTGAACACCGAACCGGTTATCTTCTCATACCTGAGAAGCTACCTGGAAGGCGTTGAGATACTGGAGGAAGGTAAGTCCTACTCCATAGGCAATGTCACCTTTACCACCCCAATTCGGCACATACACCCGGTAGAAACCTACGGCATGCGGTTTACCACCGCCGAGCATACCTTCTCCTATATTGCCGACACCCGCTATTTTGAGGGCCTGCGCCACAGCTATGACAGTGAACTGCTGATTATCAATGTAGTCTTTGTAGAGCCTCGCCCTCCGGTTGACCACCTATCATTGCCTGATGCCGAGAGCATTATTACTGAAATAAAGCCCAAGGTCGCCATCCTGACCCATTTTGGTATGACTATATGGCAGGCAAAACCAGGGGAGATAGCCCGGAGGCTGTCCCAGGAAACCGGGGTCAGGGTGCTCGCCGCCCGGGATGGCATGAGGTTTGAGATGTCACAACTGGACTAGTTTTTGGGGGGCAGGTCAGGGCAGATAGGTACATATGTCGAGAGCAATGCCCAATATGCCCCTTGGCACATTCACGATTTTTTGGATAGTGCTGCCCCTTGGTTAATTGCTCACGCTAAAATATTAGGAGGGAGAGTAGTTACTTTTGAAACATCAGCACCCAACTCTAAAAAAGTGAAAATTCCAGATATAGCTGAAAAATTTGGTGTCAATTGTATATCTCTGTGGGGCATGCTAAACGAATTGAAGGCTCATTTCTAAAACACTTATCATCAATAGGAAGTCATCGTCAATTTAACTTACCAACCACCGAGCAAAACTCCCCAAACTAAATGTTGGTTTATTCCTCCAGCTTAAGCTATAATGGGCACTCTGGGGGAATGAATTGACCCATCTCAATGACGATATACTGCATCAGGTTACCAAGCCCGCCCGTTATACCGGTGGCGAGTGGGACAGCGTAGTCAAAGACTGGGACAAAACCAATATCAGGATTGCCCTGGCTTACCCCGATTTATACGAAATAGGCATGTCCAACCTGGCCTTGCCTATCCTCTATGACCTGCTCAACCGCCAACCAGATGTTCTTGCCGAAAGGGTCTATGCCCCCTGGGTAGATATGGGAGCCGTAATGCAGACCAAGGGCATCCCCCTGTTTAGCCTTGAGTCCAGGCGCCCCCTAAAAGATTTTGATATTATTGGTTTCTCATTAGGCTATGAACTTACCTACACCAATGTACTGAATATGCTTCACTTAGCCCAGATACCAGTCCTCGCCTCAGAGAGAGAAGATTGCCATCCCATAGTGATTGCCGGGGGCACCTGTGTTCTCAACCCGGAGCCTATGGCTGACTTTATTGACTTCTCTGTCATCGGGGATGGTGAAGAGGTTTTGCTTGAACTACTTGATAGCTTCCGGGACTGGAAACGGCAGGGCAAGGGAGCCCCAAGAAAAGAGCTCTTCTGCCAGGTAGCTACTATCCCCGGCGTTTATGTGCCCGGCCTGTATCAAGTGGAATATAAGGCTGATGGTCTGTTCCAAAGCATTACCCCCACGGTAGCTCAGGCTAAATCCACCATTAAGCGGCGCATAGTAGACAAGCTCCCACCCCCGGTCACCAAACCGGTAGTCCCTTACACTGAGGTAATCCATGACCGCGGGGCGATAGAGATTCAGCGTGGCTGCAGTCGTGGCTGCCGCTTTTGCCAAGCAGGAATCATATACCGTCCGGTGCGCGAGCGCCCCCAGGAAGAAGTGATACCGACAGTTGGGGAGCTTATTACCAACTGCGGCTATGACGAGGTCTCTTTAGTCTCACTAAGCACCAGCGACTACTCCCACATTGATGAGCTGGTAGCTAACCTCCTATCCCACCGCTATCGTCACCATAACCTCGCCCTGTCGCTACCCAGTATCCGTGTTGACAGCTCCTCCGTAAGGCTGGTGGACTCTCTCCCTTCCCGTAGAAAGACGGGACTCACCTTCGCCCCGGAGGCAGGCAGCGAAAGGCTACGGCAAATCATCAATAAGAGCATCCCTGAAGAGGAATTACTGAAAACAGCGGCTACCGCCTTTGATAGAGGCTGGACAAACCTTAAGCTATATTTTATGCTCGGTTTGCCGGCAGAAACCACTGACGATATAGAGGGCATTATCCAGTTAATAAACAAGGTCAACGCTCTAGGCAAAAAAACCAAAGGGAAAAGGCCCCAGATAAGGGTCAGCCTGACCACCTTTATCCCCAAACCACATACGCCTTTTCAGTGGGTAGCCCAGGAGGGGGAACCGGAGCTAAACTCCAAGCAAGAGCTTCTTAAACAGGGATTACACCGCAAAGGAATTAGGCTATCCTGGACAGACCCTAAAGTCAGCCAGCTGGAGGCGATACTCTCACGAGGGGATAGGCGACTAGGTAAGGTTATCTATCGTGCCTGGCAACTAGGCTCAACCTTTGATGCCTGGAGCGAACACTTTAACTATGAAAATTGGCTTCAGGCCTTTACGGAGGCTGGACTTGAGCCTGACTTCTACCATCAGCGGGAGCGCCCCATAGATGAACCCCTACCCTGGGCCCATATTGATGTGGGGGTAACCACAGCCTTCCTCAAGCGAGAATATAAGAAAGCTCTGGCCGGCAGAGAAACCCATGACTGCTGCTTTGAAGCCTGTAATGTCTGTGGACTAGAACGCTGGCAGCCACAGTGTCGGCAAAAGCACCAGGAACTCATTCAAAGCAAGCGATAGCCACTACCCCATCACCCTCAGCAAGTCTCATCAGCCTCACCCCCTGAGTGCTCCTGCCCTGAATGCTAATCCCCTTTGTGGGGTCTTTTTCCTTCACCGGGGTGCGGGTAATGATGCCATCAGCCGATACAATCATTAGCTGCTGAGTTTTAGAAACCACCTTGGCAGCCACCACCCCGTCCGTTTTTTCAATAAGCTTAAAGGTCCTTACTCCACTGCCAGCACGATGCTGTCGTGGATAGTCGCTAACCGGGGTGAGCTTACCAAAGCCCCCTGAAGTAACTACTAAAATGAAGGCATCCGGGGAGCTAATATCCATACTGACTACCTGATCATCAGACGCCAGGCGGATACCACACACCCCGCCACTGGTTCTGGAACTAGCCCTTAACTCAGACACGATGAATCTGATTGACTGCCCTCTCTGGGTCACCAATATGACATCATCCTGGTCGACGGCTAAACCGGCTGCCACCAACTCATCGCCCTCCTCCAAGTCCATGGCAATAAGACCGCTACTTCGCACTACGGCAAACTTATCCACCGCCGTCTTTTTTATCTCCCCGCGGCAAGTAGCCATCATTAAGTAGGCGCCAGGCCCAAAATCAGCCACGGCCACCATAGCCGTGACCCTCTCATCCTCAGCCACCGGGAAAAGATTAATCAGCGCCGTCCCTTTAGCCAGCCGGGAGCTATCGGGTGGGATTTCATAACACTTAAGGCGGAACACCTTACCCCGGCTGGTGAAGAACAGCAGGTTATCATGGGTATCAGTTACCACCAGGAGTCTGGCGGCGTCTCTCTCCCTGGTGGTCATGCCAATAATACCCCTGCCCCCTCGGTGCTGCAGCTTGTAAGCCTGTGAGAGAACCCGTTTAACAAAACCTCTATTGGTGACAGTCACCACTACCCTTTGATGGGGGATAAGGTCTTCCTCATGAAATTCCATCATCTCTTGCTCACTTATCTCGGTTCGCCGTGGGTCGCCATATTTTGACTTCAGTTTCTCCACTTCTTCCTTTACCAGTAATAGAATCCTCCGGCGACTTGCCAGCAGGCCTTCCAAATAGGCTATGGTTTTGACTACCTCGGCATACTCATCATATATCTTACGCCGCTCTAAATTAGCCAGCCGGCGTAACTGCATATCAAGAATGGCCTGCGCTTGGGCCTGGGATAGACCAAAGCCAGTCATGAGGTTCCGGCGAGCCGCCTCAGCCGTTTCCGATTTTCGGATAGTAGCAATCGCCTTATCTATATTATCCAGAGCAATTTTAAAACCTTCCAGAATATGAGCCCTCGCCTTAGCCGCTTTCAGCTCAAACCGGGAACGCCGAGTAACCACCTCACGGCGAAAATCTATATAATACTGAAGTGCCTCTTTAAGGCTAATTACCCTGGGCTGACCATCAACCAGAGCCAACATGTTAATGAAGAAAGCCGACTGCATTGAGGTATATTTATACAGGTTATTGAGCACCTGCCTCGGCTGAGCTTCGCTCCTTAGCTCAATGACAACGCGCATACCCTGACGGTCAGACTCATCACGCAGCTCACTGATACCACCAATCTTCTTCTCCCTGACCAGTTCGGCTATCTTCTCCACCAGAGCCGCCTTGTTCGTCTGATAAGGAAGCTCAGTAATCATAATTCGATGGGGACCATCTCCCGAAGCGTCTCCCAGATGAGCCTTGGCTCTAACTACTACCCGGCCGTGTCCGGTAGCATAGGCGCTCTTAATCCCCTCCCGTCCCAGGATAATGCCGGCGGTGGGAAAATCAGGGCCTTTAACAAACTGGATAAGCTCGTCAACGGTGGCTTTAGGATTATCAATAAGATAAGAGATAGCTTCGCAGACCTCGCCCAGGTTGTGAGGGGGAATATTGGTTGCCATTCCCACTGCAATTCCAGCACTACCATTAAGCAATAGATTGGGGAACCGAGT
This sequence comes from Dehalococcoidales bacterium, assembly GCA_002688105.1. Classification (GTDB taxonomy): domain Bacteria; phylum Chloroflexota; class Dehalococcoidia; order Dehalococcoidales. Next base: position 89,288 of record NZBQ01000016.1, read on the forward strand.
GGGCAGAACCACCGGCTCCTGAAGGCTATCATCAAAGTTAGGCATAAAGCTGACCGTATCCTTATCAATGTCAAGCAACATCTGTTCAGCAATGGACGCCAGACGAGCCTCGGTATAGCGCATCGCTGCCGGAGGGTCATTATCTACACTGCCAAAGTTGCCCTGCCCATCAATCAAAACATACCGCATAGAGAAATCCTGTGCCATGCGCACCATTGCATCGTAAACAGAGGTGTCGCCATGAGGGTGATACTTACCTAACACCTCACCAACAATACGAGCACTCTTCTTATGAGCGCTGGCATGAGTTATCCCCATACCATTCATGGCATAAAGAATACGCCGATGCACCGGCTTTAACCCATCCCGCACATCGGGCAAAGCCCGAGAAACGATAACGCTCATCGCATAGTCAAGATAAGAGCTCCTCATCTCATCTTCTACGTTTACCGGCTTCACTTTACCTAAAACCATATCCAGCTAAACCTCCTATTCCTCATTATCCTGCTTATAATCGTCGCTAGGTTCCCTAGGCAATAATTCTACCCCATCTTCACTTATAATAGTATAGCCAACCTCTTCCATCACTCCCTCCGCTTCTTCCCTCTCTCGCCTAAATATTCTATCACTAACTTGCGGACGAGCCCCCTCTAAACCCCTTGAAGGAAATGAGAGGCGTCCCGCCTGACCGGGGTCCTGATACTCCTCCTTAATAATAATAACCATCATATCATCGGTCGAGCGGATGATAGCCGCAATATACTCATTGCCCCCCCACATTAATCTAACCAGTCGCTGCCCATGCTTGGGTTCGACCTGCCCCAGATACTCTCCACAGCCGTTCTTAGCGATTAAATTAGACCCATCTATCTCCAAATATACCTTATCGCCAGCCACCATTCTAACCAGCACCTCTGGGGGAGCCAAGCGGTAAAGGTTAACTATCCCAGCCTTACCCGTTTCCTCGATAAAATGCTGAGGTTCTACCTTCTGGGATTTACCCTCTGAACCAACCTCCGCTCCCTCTAAACGGGATAAACGCTGAAGATTCTTCTGGGCAATGACGCTATAAGGGTCGAGTTCTATAGCCCGGTGGTAGGCTTCCTTGGACCGGGAATACTCTCCCAGCTCCATATAGGCTCTACCCAAACGATTATAGGCATCGACATCGTTAGGAAAGCTCTCTACTAAACTCTTATTAGCCGCTACCGCCTCCTGCCACCGACCCTGCATAGCTAAGGCTATAGCCTCTTTACTGCGCTGTCTTATTAATCTTGCCTGTTCCTCTTCCTGGTATACCATCCTCTATACCATCCACAATTAATCTATTCAGGTATTTCCAGTTCCAACGCCCGGTGCAAGGCACGAACCGCCTTCTTAACCTCGGTGTCACTGATGATGCAGGTTATCCTTATCTCTGAGGTAGTAATAAGCTGGATATTTATGTCCAGCTCACTGAGTGCCCCAAACATCCTGGCCGCATAGCCGGGGGTATTCTGCATGCCGGTGCCAATAATACTAATCTTGCCTAATCTGGAATCGCTGACGCATTCTCTGGCACCAATTGACTTGGCGATGGGTTCCACTACCTCCATTGCCTTGGTCAAGTCGCTTTTAGCCACGGTAAAGGTCAGGTCAGTAATATTATCAATACTGGCGTTCTGAACAATGGTATCTACACTGACACCGGCTCTAGCTAACGGTTGGAAAATTGCCGCCGAAATGCCCGGCCGGTCAGGAACGCCAACCATGGTAACCTTAGCCACATCAAGGTCATGAGCTATACCCCTCACCTTATTTCGCACTTCCATAGACGCCCCTCCATGAATTAATGTTCCCGGACTTTGAGTAAAGCTGGAGGCTACTAGGATAGGAATATTAAATAGTGCTCCCAGCTCAACCGCCCGATTGTGCATCACCCCAGCCCCATAGCTAGCCATCTCCAGCATTTCATCGTAGCCAATCTCGGCGAGCTTCTGGGCTTCAGGTACCAGGCGCGGGTCGGCAGTATAGACACCCTCAACATCCGTATATATCTGGCATATCTCAGCCCCCAGGCTAGCCGACAGAGCCACCGCCGTAGTATCGGAACCACCCCGCCCCAGGGTGGTTATATCCATCTCATCGGTAATACCCTGGAAGCCAGCCACAATACCAATATTCCCCTTCTCCAGCTCCCTGACCACCCGCTTGGATTCAACCGCTAGAATTCGAGCCTGACTATAAGTGGCATCAGTCCGTATACCCGCCTGAGCACCGCTCAGGCTAATCGCCTCATACCCCATATTCTTGAGCGCCATGGCCAGCAAAGCCATAGACATTTGCTCACCGGTGGAGAGCAGGGCATCGAACTCCCGCAAGTCAGGACGGTCGGTAATCTCCAAAGCCTTCCCAATTAAATAATTGGTGGTATCCCCCATCGCCGAGACCACCACCACCACCTGCTTACCCTCATCTCTGGTGGCAGCTATGCGCTGAGCTACATTCTTAATCTTCCCCGCATCCGCCACCGATGAGCCGCCATATTTTTGCACGATTAAAGCCACTTACTTCCTAACCCCTTATCAGTTGGCTCATAATATTATAACCCGGGTCAATAAACAAGCCCGTTTTGGCTGCCTCGGACTCGGTAAATCTCCTGGCTCCGTTAGCGGTAAATCCGGCTCCCCACAGCATAAAAGGCACCGGCTCATCATTATGAGTATAAAGCTGAATCGGGGTGGGGTGGTCGGGCATAACCAGTACCCGAAAGGAATCACCTCGCCAGGAGTGGAGCTGGCTGATAATCTCCCGGTCTACCCTCTGGATAGCCTCTACCTTAGCATCAATTAAGCCAGCATGACCGGCTTCATCGGCCGCCTCAATATGGATGACCACCAAATCATGTTCTTGAAGTGCCGCCAAGGCCCCGGCTGCCTGTGCGGTGAAATCATTATCCAGTCCGTCGGTTACTCCCGGTATATCCAGTACTGTCATCCCCATCATTTGAGCCAAGCCCCGAAGAACATCCACCGCAGATGTCATCGCCGCGCTGAGCCCATAAACCTGCTTGAAAGCTGGCAGGTCAGGCACCGGGCCGCTGCTCCAGAAAAGCCATATCATATTTGCTGGCTTATCGCCACGAGCCCTCCGCTTTATGTTCACCGGGTGGTCCCGAAGCACAGCCGCTGAACGTAATATCAGGTCTCGTAACAGCTCGCTTCCCGGGCCGGTGGGCAGAAACTCATCAATCGACTCGCCATGGATATCGGTCGTTTGAGTGCAAGTGGCCAGCAGTGTATCCTCCCGCCCCCTGATTTTACAGATATGTCGGTAGCTGACGCCGGGATAAAAGTGGATGTCATCATTACCCAGTTTTTCATTTAAAACTGCAATAAGCTGGTGGGTCTCCTCAGTACTGATATGTCCGGCACTGTAGTCCATTAACTTTCCATCTACAACCGTCACTAAACTGCAACGGAAAGCGGCCTCTCCTTCATCAATAGTAACCCCCATACTCCTGGCTTCTATCGCCGCCCGACCCCGGTGGTGGACCTCCGGGTCGTAACCAAGCACTGCCAGACAGGCGTTGCCGCTAGATGGTTCCATCCCCGGTGGCACGGTACGGGCAATCCCGAGAGTGCCTTCTTCAGCCATAGCCTCCAGGTTTGGAGTATGGGCAAGCTCCAGGCAGGTCTGACCGTCCCGCTCAGGCAGCGGCAAACCGGCAGCACCGTCAATGATCAGAACACAATACTTCATTTAGTCATCCGTCCTTGCTTAAGAAGTAAAATCCACCTATAATATCGTTATCGGGGCGTAGCGCAGTTTGGTTAGCGCGCCGCGTTCGGGACGCGGAGGTCGGCGGTTCAAATCCGCCCGCCCCGACCAATGGCTTCAGCCCCCTACCTCCTTCTTGGCCTCTTCCCACAGGGTATTTTGCTCGTCAAAAGAAAGCTTTCCCAGGTTAATGCCACGCTGGCGGCAGACCCCCTCCATATGAGTGAAGCGACAGTAAAACCGCTGGTTTGCCTGCCTCAGCGCCGCCTCCAAATCAATCCCCAGCCGGCGAGCAATGTTAGCCAGGGTAAATAACAAATCGCCAAATTCCTGGGCTCTCCGCTCCTGGCTATCGGCTTGCTTAAACTCTTTAACCTCCTCAGCCAGCTTATCAATAACGCCGTCAATATCTTCCCAATCAAAGCCAATCTGTGCCACCCGACGCTGAATCTCCTGACTGTAGCTTAAGGCGGGCATATGCTCAGGCACACTGGCCAGCATAGAGATATCAGTCCCCCTCTCTTTCTCCTTAAGCGTCTCCCAGTTAAACAGCACCTCATCAACATCCTTCACCTCCACGGAGCCAAAGACATGGGGGTGGCGACGAATCAGCTTGTTATTGATGCTACTTATCACATCGCCCACCTCAAATTCACCAGCTTCAGCGGCAATCTGGCTATGGAGAGCCACCTGCATCAGCAGGTCGCCCAGCTCTTCACAAAGCTTCTCTGAATCCCCTTCATCAAGGGAGTGTAATGCCTCATAACACTCTTCCAGCAGGTTTTCCCGTAGCGAGGCATGGGTCTGTTTCCTGTCCCAGGGACAGCCACCAGGGGCTCTGAGCCTGGCGACAATGTCAACCAAGGTAGCAAACTGATTTAGATTCTGAGGCAAAGACAAAACAACCTCCTTAACCGTCCCTAAAAGATTATTATACAAGAATGAGAAAATATAACAAAAGCCAGCTTTTAAGTCAAGGGCAATATCGAGCCGATAAACTGCCTCTGCCCTCTTAAAAACTCGGCAGATGGCATAGCCCGCTTCCCCTCCAGTTGAACCTTTAATACCCCCAAAATCCCGTCCCCCGCCCCAATGCCAAAGGCGACCTCTGTCCCCTCCATGCCCACTACCTGCCCTGCCTCACGGGCTTTTCCCCGGGGAAGTGGCTCAGCCTCAATAATTTTAAGCTGCTTCCCGCGCCATCGGGTAAAACACCCCGGCCAGGGGTAGTAAGCACGCACCCGCCGCCATATGTCCACCGCCGACATCTGCCAGTCAATCTCACCCTCTCCCTTAGAGATAGTAGCCGAATAGGTAGCTTCAGCTTCATTCTGAGGCTGGGGAGTAATCTCACCCCTTGACCAACGAGGTAAGACATCAAGAAGCATCTGCGCCCCTAACAAGGACAACTTCCGGGTAAGCGAGCCGGTAGTATCCTGACGGGAAATTGGAATCTGCGCCCTGGATAATACCGGTCCGGTATCCAGACCCTTATCCATCGACATGACACTTACCCCAGTAAACTCATCGCCAGCCAGAATAGCGGCTGCCACCGGCGAGGCACCACGAAACCTGGGCAGCAGAGACGGATGAATATTAATACACCCGTAGCTGGGGATATCTAAAATTGACTGCGGCAGAATTTGACCAAAGGCAGCCACCGCAATAACATCGGGATGAAAGCCAGCCAGCTGTTCCGCTACTGCCGCCCCCTTCAAACTAACCGGCTGCACCACGGGCAGCTTCCAAGCCAGTGTTGCCTTTTTTACCGGTGAGGCAGCCAGGGAACGTCCCCTGCCTACCGGTTTATCAGGCTGAGTGTAAACCGCCACTACCTGATATTGATTGAGCATAAGGTGCTCCAGAGGAGAAACTGCAAGCTCAGGAGTACCCATAAATACAACCCGCAACTTAAACCTCCCGGTACCGAATTTTAACAAAAATAAATTTTTCTAACAACTTGCCATTTTATATCTATCCGTTAAATATTCGCCAAATAAACAAGCCTTGAAGACTTTTTAAGGCAAGACCGGGGCTTTGACCGCCCAGCAATTAGCGCCAAAACCCTTGCCACCCAAAACGAGCCGTATTGTATCATTAATACCTGATGTTTCTTCGTCCTAACCCCTTAATAAACCTCAAATAAGTCTACTACCGCCAGTCATCTGGCGTAAAATTCTTAAGCGCTTAACTTGGCCTGCCAATTTGTGGAATGTGGAACCAGAAAAAGGAATTTGATGAGCGATAGGTCAGCACAAGAAATATGGGAGGTCGCCCTAGGCGAACTGCAGGTCCAAGTCAGCAAGCCAAATTACCGAACCTGGCTAGAGAAAACCGTAGGCTTAAGCCATCAGGACAACCAGTTTGTCATTGGTGTACCCAACACCTTCATCGCTGAATATCTAAGCAAGAACCAGCGCTGTTTAATTGAAAAAACACTCATTGGCCTTACTCACCACGACGTCGACATCGTTTTTCAAGTGAACGGCAGAGAGCCAAGTCAACCAACCAACCACAGTTCTCAGGAAAGAGTTCCTGCCACCAAACAAATAAGCTCCCGAAGGTTCAACTCAAAATATACCTTTGACTCCTTCGTCGTCGGTAGCTGTAACCGTTTAGCCCATGCCGCCGCTCGGGAGGTAGCCGCCAGCCCGGGACACAGCTATAATCCGCTATTCATATATGGTGGGGTGGGTTTAGGCAAGACCCATCTACTGCAGGCTATTGGTCAAGAGGCTATAGCCAGTAATCTTCAGGTCATTTATGTCAGCGCCGAGCGGTTTACCAGCGAGTTTATCACCTCTCTCCAGGAGAGGCAAACTGAGGAATTCAACCATAAATATAGAAGTGTTGATCTGTTATTGATAGATGACATCCAATTTATCGCTGGTAAGGAACAGACGCAGGAAATCTTCTTCCATACCTTTAATGAATTACATAACAGCAATCGCCAGATTGCCGTTACCAGCAATAGCCTGCCCCAAACAATATCCTCACTAGAAAACCGACTGCGCTCCCGTCTCGAATGGGGGCTAATTGTTGATATACAACCGCCCGCTTTTGAAACACGCCTAGCCATTCTGCAAGCTAAAGCCGAACGGGAAGGAGCCAATGTCGCTTCTGAGGTACTGGAGTTCCTGGCTCAGCAGATACAGCAGAACATAAGGGAACTGGAAGGATACTTGAACCGGGCTATCGCACTCGCTAGGCTGACCAGAGCCTTACTCACCCCCGAGCTAGCCGCTCAAGCGCTTAAGAACATAGCTGATAAAGAGTCGGCATGGAATTCAGTTACACCCGATCAAGTGATAGCAGCCGTAACCGACAGCTTCCAGCTTGCCCCCTTAGACTTAAAAAGCCGGAAGCGGGATAAGGAAACCGCTTTAGCCCGACAGATGGCAATTTACCTTATCAAACAGGAAACTAATTGCTCACTGACTAGAATTGGACAGGAACTGGGGGGAAGAAACCACTCCACTATTACCCATGCCTATGAAAAAGTAGCTGATGAAATCAATACTAACCCTTATCTCCAGCGCAAACTCTCCGAAATTCAACAAAGTTTACACCACCAACCACGGAAAAGAAATAATAAACTACCTTAACCTTGTGGATAACTACCCCTGTTTTGTGAATAAGCCCTCTAAAGTGTTGATAACTTCAAGCAGTTGTTAAAGCTCAGGTCACGGTAAAATTCAAGTTATACCCCCACCTCTATACCATTTAAAAGAATGCTATACTATAATTAATATTAAAAATAAACTAATATTTAGTTAGTTACTTAATAGTTATAATAAGCTATTGTGCAATGTTAGATAGAGTAGAAATGATGGTAAGAGCTGGCAATGGGGGAAATGGTGTAGTAAGCTTCAGACGGGAGAAGTTTGTTCCCTTTGGTGGTCCTGATGGGGGTGACGGAGGCGATGGGGGCGATGTCGTTATCAGAGCTGAGGCTAGTGTTGCCGATTTACGTGAGTTCAAGTCAAAGAGACTCTACAAGGCGGCGAGTGGTGAGGCGGGTAATGGTAAGAAGAGACACGGAAAGAACGGGGAAGACCGGGTGTTATCTGTTCCGGCAGGTACTGTGGTCTCGTACCAGGTACAGTTAGGTGGTGATGCTCTAATCGCTGATCTGGAGCAGCCCGACCAGCAAGCAGTGGTGGCTAAGGGGGGTAAAGGGGGATTGGGTAACCCTCACTTTGCTTCGTCAACCAATCAAGCCCCTCAGGTTGCGCAGAGGGGAGAGGTTGGGGAAGAGCATGCCATCATATTAGAGTTGAGGCTTATTGCGGATATCGGCATTATTGGTTCTCCCAATGTGGGCAAATCTACCTTGCTGGCGGCAGCTTCAGCAGCCAAGCCTAAAATAGCCAGTTATCCATTTACTACCCGTGAGCCTATTCTGGGAGTGGTTGAGGTCGGTCAGCGAAGTTTTGTCCTGGCTGAGATTCCGGGACTAATAGAAGATGCTCACCTGGGTCGGGGCTTAGGCCATGAGTTTCTGCGCCATGTGACGCGTACCAAGATGCTTCTTCATTTGGTAGATGGCAGCTCCGCAGCTCCGCTAGAAGATATGAGGCAGGTAAATGACGAACTCAGGTTATACGATTCGGCGCTGGCTCAGAAGCCACAGCTCGTGGGTGTAAACAAAATTGATTTGCCCGAGGTGCAGGCTCGGTTAGCCCAGTTAAGGGACGTCTTTGGTAGAGCTGGAACGGTGCCCTTCTTCATTTCGGCAGCAACCGGTGACGGTGTTTCTGAGCTTATGACTGAGGCTATGAAGGTGCTGGCTGAGGTTACCGTTAAGGCGAAAGCTGGTTTGAAGATTCCTAGGAAGGTTTTTCGCCCTCAGCCTAGGGATACTGGCGCCAGGGTGTATATGGAAGGCGATACCTTTGTGGTGGTGGCGCCTGAGCTGGAGCGCATGGTATCCAGGACAGGAGTAACCAGCCCGGGAGTGCCGAAGCAGCTCCAGAGGCAGTTGGCGAGACTGGGGGTCAGTAAGGCCTTGGAGAAGGCCGGCGTTAAACCCGGTGATAGAGTTCGTTGCGGGAATTTAGAATGGGAGTGGTAATAGTATGAATATCGGAGTTTTAGGGGGAACTTTTGACCCCGTCCATAACGGGCACCTCCTTGTGGTGGAGGAGGTGAGAGTCTGGCTAAACTTGGCCGGGATTATTTTTGTGCCAGCAGGTCAGCCCTGTTTGAAGGCAGAGGGCCCTTTTGCCTCTGTCGAGCACCGCGCCGAGATGGTGCGTCTTGCCATTGACGGTAGACATCACTACGAACTGTCTACGATGGAGGTAGAGCGTCCTGGTCCTTCATATATGGTCGATACTATAGCTGAAGTTCAGGACCGCCTTGCAGCTGGGGATGAGCTCTTCTTGATTCTAGGCTGGGATAACCTGGCCGAACTGCCCCAGTGGCATGAGCCGTCCCAACTGATTACAATGTGTAACTTGGTGGCAGTCTCCCGCCCCGGCTATGCACGCCCTAACCTTAAAAAGCTGGAAGCCCAGATCCCGGGGTTATCCCAGCGGGTGGAGATGATGGACAGAGTAAAAATAGATATTAGTGCCTCGGCAATCAGAGATCGGGTTGCCCGGGGGCTGTCTATTCGTCACCTCGTTCCCGATAGGGTAAATGAGTATATCAAGCAGAACCGGTTGTATCTCAGAGAATAAGAAGTAATGCTATTGGCTAAGGAGGTTATATCATGCCGGGACAGTCAATCTTGAAGCTGGGAGTAGATACCGAGAGCACTCGAAGGATTTTGGAAATTGCCCGCGAGGTGGGGGCACTGCTGCATGGGGAATTTACCCTTGCCTCAGGCAAGAAGAGCGACTATTATTTTGAGGGAAAAAGGCTGACTTTAACCCCGGAAGGGTCGTACTTGGTGGGTAAGGCAGTGTTTGACGAGCTGGCTGATGTTGGTGTGGCTGCCATTGGTGGGGTGGCGACCGGGGGTTATCCTATGGCGACGGCGGTAGCTCTGGTTAGCCACCTGGAGGGTAAACCAATTCCCTCCTTTATAGTTAAAGAGGAGACCAAGGAGCACGGCACTAAAAGGAAGATTGAAGGGCATCTCCCCGAAGGCTCTCGGGTAGCTATCGTTGATGATGTGATTACTACCGGAGGTTCGGTAATCAGGGCGATAGAAGCGGCGGAAGCCGCCAACTGTACGGTAGCCAAGGTTATTGTGCTGGTTGACCGGCATCATGGGGGCAGCGATAAACTTGAGCAAAGCGGTTATGATTTTACGGGCATCATCGACCTCTGGCCCCCAGCGGAGTAACTTCTTATCAATCTTCAATAGTAGCTGGAGAAACTAAAAGAGACAGCGCTGGATAATATTTATCTGGCGCCTTTTTCTTTACCGGGAGATGGGCACTAAATATCTAGGTTCTTGACACTCTTGGCGTGGGCTTGGATAAAGGCTTTGCGGGGGGGCACTTCTTCGCCCATCAGGACATGGAAGGTATGGTCGGCGTGGGCGGTATCGTCCAGATTCACGGTAAGCATGGTGCGGGTAGCCGGGTTCATCGTGGTTTCCCACAGTTGTTCGGCACTCATCTCGCCCAGACCCTTGTAGCGCTGGACCTCTACTGATCTAGCCTGTTTTAGCTCGCGCATTGCCTCTTCCTTTTCCTGATCAGAGTAAACCCACTGCTGGCGCTTGCCTGCCTTAACCCGGTATAGGGGTGGCTGGGCAATGAACAGGTGCTCATGGTTAATCAGCTCTACCATGTGGCGGAAGAAGAAGGTTAGCAGCAGGGTGCGGATGTGCGAGCCATCAACGTCAGCGTCAGTCATAATGATAACCCGGTGGTAACGGAGCCGTGACAGGTCAAATTCATCATCAATACCCGTTCCCAGGGCGGTAATGATAGCGCGGATTTCGGCGTGAGACAGCATTTTATCGGGAGATGCCTTCTCCACATTGAGGATTTTGCCCCGTAGCGGCAGTATAGCCTGGAAGCGGCGATTCCGTCCCTGCTTGGCTGAGCCGCCGGCTGAGTCTCCCTCCACCAGGTACAGCTCACAGTGAGAAGGTTCTTTCTCCGAGCAATCAGCCAGCTTACCGGGCAGGGTACCTGTATCCAGACTGCTCCTTTTGACAATCAGTTCACGGGCTTTCCGGGCGGCTTCTCTGGCTTTAGCCGAAGTGAGGCACTTTTCTATAATTCTTCTGGCGTCGTCCGGATGCTCTTCCAGGTAGAGGGATAGCCCGTCGCCCACTACAGTCTCCGCCACGCTTTTGACCTCAAGATTACCCAGCTTAGCTTTAGTCTGTCCCTCAAATTGTGGTTCGGTGAGCTTGACGCTGATTATGGCGGTAAGCCCTTCTCTGACATCATCCCCTATCAGGTTTGGCTCATCCTCCTTGAGCATTTTGCTCTTATGGGCGTAGTCGTTTAAAACACGGGTTAGTGCTGAGCGGAAGCCGGTGAGGTGAGAGCCTCCGTCTAGGGTATTTACGCAGTTAGCAAAGCTGAAGGTAGCGTCGGCAAAGCCGTCATTATACTGAAGAGCAGCCTCGACCACGGTGCTATCTACTTGGTTAGAGATGTAAATAGGCTGATGATGACGGACTGTCCGGTTTCGGTTGAGGTGACGAACGAAGCTGGTAATTCCACCCTCAAAGTAGAAAGTCTTTTCGCGGTCTCCTCTTTCATCCTTAAGGCATATTTCCAGCCCCTTATTCAGGTAGGCCATCTCTCGCAGACGCTCACTCAGGCTATCAAAACCGTAGTTGACGGTACCGAATATTTCCTCATCGGCGAGGAAGGTGATGATGGTGCCGGTATCACTGGCTTCGCCAACCTCGGTTACCGCTCCCTGAGGTATGCCCTGTTTATAATCCTGTTGATACGACTTGCCGTCGCGTCTGATATTAACCGTGAGCCAGGAGGAAAGAGCGTTTACCACCGAGGCGCCTACGCCGTGCAGCCCACCGGATACCTGGTAGGTTTTACCGCCAAATTTGGCGCCGGCGTGGAGGGTAGTCATTACCGTCTCCAGGGCTGATAAATTGGTGGCGGGATGAATTTCTACTGGGATGCCGCGCCCGTTATCCTCAACTCTAACCGCGTAATCCTCTTGAATGGTAACCAGGATTTCGGTGCAGGAGCCAGCCATTGCCTCATCAATGCTGTTATAGACGATTTCATACACCAGATGGTGCAGTCCGCGCTGGTCAGTGCTGCCGATATACATACCCGGTCGGCGGCGGACGGCTTCCCGCCCCCCCAAGACATGGATATCCTCGGCGGTGTATTCATTATTGTTTGCGGGCTCAGTTGATGACGGTTTCTTCTTGGGCATAGTTAATCTTTACTCCTTTGCTGATGGTGAGAATAGAAAAGAAAAAGTAGTCCGTGAGACTGAAAAAAGATGGTAAAACCGCCGTGGTGTTTGGCTTTAATTGGTGAGGCATTCATTAATATTATTATAGCACAATTCAGCTATAAATTGAAGGTGGGGTCGCTTGTTACCGCAAAAGCTCTTCTTCTAGCTTATCGAGAGGGATGGTTTTTTGCACGGAAGTAGTCATATCCCGCAGTATCACCGTGCCGTCTTTTATCTCTTGCTCACCAATAATGACTGCGTGCTCAAAACCTAATTTATTCGCCTGCCTCAATTGGGCCTTCAGGCTCTTGTTGCCTAGGGCTTCTATGACACCGATGCCTGCTTGTCTAAGTCTAGCGGCCAGTTTGGTGGCTTCGTCCTTGGCTTCCTCGCCAATATGGGCAAGGAAAACCTGTGGGCTGGGGAGGGGTGGGATGGAAATGTCTTGTTTCTTCAGATTGAGTATTATCCGCTCTATGCCGGTAGCGAAGCCAATGGCTGGAGTGGGCTTGCCGCCCAGTTCCTCAATCAGGTCGTCGAATCGTCCCCCACCGCCGAGGGTGCTCTGGGCGCCTTCTGCCTCTGGCTGAATTTCAAATACCGTCCGGGTGTAGTAATCCAGCCCCCGGACCAGACGGTGGTTTATGGTGAAGGGAAGGTCGAGCAGTCCCAGGTATTTCTTCAGTCGGTTAAAATGGGTGTCGCATTCGGGGCAGAGGTAGTCAATGCTTCTGGGGACGGAATTAGCTGCTGGCTGGCATGAGGGCTTTTTACAGTCGAGCAGGCGAAGCGGGTTTCTCTTTAGCCTGGTTTTACAATCTCGGCATAGCTCATCAGTGTATTTAGCATAATAATCCTTCAGGGCAGTTAGATATCCCGGCCGACATTTTTTACAACCAATGCTATTTAACTGGAGGGACAGGTGGCGAAGGTCGAGGGACTCAAAGAACCGCCAGGTCGCCTCGATGACTTCGGCATCAAGAGCCGGGTCATCATCACCAATAGCCTCGCAGCCAAACTGATGGTGCTGACGGTATCTTCCTGCTTGGGGTCTTTCGTATCTGAAAATGGAGGTAATATAATACAGCTTTACTGGTTGCGGCAAATTATGCAGCCCATGTTCCAGGTAGGCGCGGCATACCGAGGCGGTGTTCTCCGGTCTCAGGGTGAGCCGACTGCCACTCCTGTCTTCAAAGGTATACATTTCCTTGTTTACAATATCGGTTTCTTCTCCCACACTGCGGGTGAAGAGACCAGTGTCCTCAAAGGTTGGGGCGTCAATGCGCTCATAGCCATAGATCTGACAGACATCAGCCGCTTTTCGCTCTACATAGCGCCAGTATGGCTGCTCCTTGGGTAGAATGTCTGAGGTTCCTCGTGGCGCTCGATACAACCTGACTCCCCCTAACTTCGTTTTAGGCTAGGATACAGCATTAACACTGGACTTGTAAAGCGAAGCGGGTTGAAAGGAGGGTCAAAGGGAGGCGAAGCCTCCCTGATATAACTGGTTCCCTTTCCCCTTATCAAGGGGAAGGGGATAGAGGGGATGGGGTTACCTAATAAAAACCTAAAGGAGGTGAGGTAGATAAACACTCTAAAATTTTGCACAAGCAAGCTCATTACGCTATACTGACAATATGCTAGTGGTGAAGTGGGTTAGTGAGTTTTAGCCAGCTTAAAGCCAAGGCGCAGGAGTATCTGCCAGCAGAGAGAGTAGCTTTGGTGGAAGAGGCCTACAATTTTGCGGCCAGGGCACACGAGGGGCAGGTGCGTAAATCGGGTGAGCCCTACATTGAGCACCCGCTACAGACGGCTTTGACTCTGGATGAGCTTCAGATGGATGCCAGCTCTCTGGCGGCTGCTTTACTGCATGATGTTCCTGAGAACTGTGGGATACCTATTGCGAAGATTGAAGCTAAGTTTGGTTCGGAGGTAGCTAAGCTGGTCGATGGCACCACTAAACTGGGTAAGCTCCCCTGGCAGGCTTCGGATGAAGCGGTGACCGGTGAATCACAGGTGGACAACCTGAGGAAAATGCTGGTGGCCATGGCTGAGGACCTCCGCGTGGTGTTTATTAAGCTAGCTGATAGGTTGCATAATATGCAGACTTTGGCGGCTTTATCTCCAGAAAAACAGCGCAGCATTGCCCAGGAGACTCTGGAGATATACGCTCCTTTAGCTCATCGGCTGGGGATATGGGAGCTGAAGTGGCAGTTAGAAGATTTGTCATTCCGTTATCTGGAGCCGGAGAGATATCACCAGATTGTTAAGCTGGTCGCTGCCCGGCGCGCTAAACGTGAGAGCTTCATAGCTCAAGTAATCCAGATTTTGAGGAAGGAGTTTGACAAGGTGGGGCTCAGAGCCGAGATGTCAGGTAGACCCAAACATATCTACAGCATACATCGGAAAATGGAGAAATACTCAGCTTTGGGTAAAGACTTTAGTGATATACATGACCTTTTCGCCCTTCGGGTATCGGTTAGTACGGTGCCCGATTGTTATAGTGCCGTAGGTATTATCCACAGTTTGTGGCGTCCTTTGCCTGATGCGTTTGATGATTTTATTGCTAATCCCAAGCCAAATGGATATCAATCTATCCATACTGCCGTAATGAGCCTGGGCAGAGTCCCTCTGGAAATACAGATTCGCACCCGTGATATGCACCATATTGCTGAATATGGAATGGCAGCTCACTGGCGCTATAAGGAGGGTGAAAAGAGGGATATCCACTTTGAGGAGAGGATAGCCTGGCTACGCCAGTTAATTGACTGGCACCGGGATCTTAGCGGGTCTGAAGAATTTCTGGAATCGGTTAAAACCGATATATTCATTGACCAGGTTTTTGTTTATACCCCCAAGGGAGAGATAAAGGCTTTACCCAAAGGGGCTACCCCCCTTGATTTTGCTTATCGGGTTCATACCGAGCTGGGGCATCGCTGCATAGGGGCTAAGGTAAATGGCAGGCTGGTACCACTCACTTATCAACTCAATAACGGTGATATAGTCGAAGTCAGAGCAACTAAAAAAGATAAGGGACCGAGCCGGGATTGGCTGAATCCTCATCTGGGTTATATCCAGTCCTCTCATGCTAAGGAGAAGATAAGGCAGTGGTTTAAAAAGCAAGAGCGGGCAGACAATATTGAGCGTGGTCGGGAGATTTTGGAGAAGGAGATGAGGCGTCTGGGCATAAAACTTGGCGAGCGGGAGGAACTAGCTAACCTGTTCAGATACGATAATGCGGATGACTTTCTGGCGGCTATTGGTTATGGCGGCATTACTATTCATCAGATTGCCGTGAAGTTAGCTGACCAGCAAGAGCAACCTAAGGAGAAAGTAGGCGAAGTCACCCTGCCCAAGCCGTCGGTATCATCTATTAAGGTGCTGGGGGTGGGGGATATGCTGGTCAGCTTAGCCCAGTGTTGTCGTCCTGTACCTGGTGATAAGATTATCGGCTATGTTACTCGCAGTCGGGGGGTAACAATCCATCGTCAGGATTGCTACAATGTTATTCATGAGGATGAGCAGGAGAGGCTGATTAGGGTGGAGTGGGGGCAGACAGGCTCCCTTTATCCCGTCAATATTCGGGTTGAAGCTTGGGACAGGGTAGGACTGATGCGTGATATTACCACTATTGTGGCTGAGGAAAAGGTTAACATTAGGGGATCGAGTTCTTCTCATCATGATGGAGATGCGGTTACTGAGAATTTTACTTTAGAGACCAGAGGTTTGGCTCATCTAAGCCGACTCTTAGTTAGAATTGAGGGGATTCGAGGGGTGATAAGTGTTGCCAGAATAGGGGACGAGGCGACGACCAAAGCTAGCCCCTCAACATGATTCTATTTAAAATAAATATCTTAAGGAGGTAGATATTGCCGGTTAGTAAATCAGCTCAAAAACAGGTGCGTGTATCGGAGAGAAGACAACTCAGAAATAAGTCCGTTAGTAGTTTGTGTAAGACCAACATAATTAAGGCGGAAAAGCTTATCTTCTCAGGGGAGCTTGAGCTAGCCCAGAAAGCAGTAGTAGCTGCCATAACTTCCCTGGATAAAGCGGCGGAGAAAGGGATTATCCACCCTAATAATGCCGCCCGGCGCAAATCACGATTGATGAAGAAGCTGAATGAAGCTCAGTCCTTATCGGCAGCATCTTCAGCCGAGTAATCGTCCTTAGCAGTGACGTGTTTAAGCGAGGCGTCAGCCTCGCTTATGTTTTGGGTATTGACAAAAAGTCATTTAGTATAGAGTTTTACAGAACAGAACCCGCCGCGGGAGCCGGTTGGGCTATTTATCAGGCAACCTCAGCCTCAGCCATTGTTCATGCCCATCCTCCTCATGCCATTGCTCTAGCCTTGGCAGAAACTGAGATTGTGCCCACCGATGCTGAAGGCTTGTCGGTCCTCAACCATATTCCGGTTCTTGTTTGGGATATGGAGGTAAAACCCGGCGGTCAGGCCGACATAATTGCTCAGGCGCTAAAAAAATGTCGCACTATTATGGTTTGTGGTCATGGTAGTTTCGCTATTGGTCAACTGCTTGAAGAAGCCCATAACTGCACTACCATGCTTGAGGAAAGTTGCCAGGTCATCTGTCTTTTGAAGTCATTACGGGTAGAGCAATCTCGTAAATAGTCTATCTCTCTTCTCTACGCCAGCGGTCAAAGAAGAAATCCCTCTTATTCTCAGCTTTAGCCCAGTCCGCCCTGGCTGTCGGCAGGTATCTTATGCCGACGAGAATACCCAAGACTATTGACCAGACAATAAGGTCGCCCGGGGGTCTGCCCAACCACATGATAATGGGCAGACAAGCCAGAGCAATAGAGGTGGACAGGGCAACATTGTGGGTGATTTTCAGAGGTATGGCAATTATGGCCAGGAAGATTAGTAATTCTGGCCAGTATCCACCCAGAAGGGGCATCATAGTAGACAGGACGCCTACGGTAGTGCCCACACCCTTTCCCCCGCTGAACTTCAGCCAGACCATCCACATATGACCGATTACTGCCGCCAATGCGGCGGCTAGCACCCAGGGTGGGCTTAGGTCCAGTAACCAGTAGGCTACCGCTACCGCGGCTGCTCCCTTGCCAATATCAACCATGGCTACCGCCACTGCCGCTTTAGTTCCAATTTCCCGGTAGGTATTCAAGCCACCAACATTACCACTGCCAATCTGACGAATGTCTTTACCTATAACCTGGCGGGCAGCTAGATAGGCCGAAGGGATAGACCCCAACAGGTAGCCAATGACTATGCCAATAATCCCGTTAATTATCATTTAAGTCTCTGTTACTAAGCTTTTTTATAAACTGGTTTGTAAACTGGGGTGCACCAATCGAGGTATTTGGGGTTGTTGCCTCGAATTACATCGGAGTAGAGTTTTTGTAACTTTTTGGTTATCTCTCCAATTTCACCGCTACCTATCTTACGGCGGTCAATTTCGGCTATGGGGGTTATATTGGCGGCGGTTCCGGTAAAAAAGCACTCATCCGCAGTGTAAAGCTCACTGCGGTCAATCTGTCTTTCTACGGTTTCTAAGTTCAGTTCGTTTTGAGCCAGTTTAATTACCGTATCGCGGGTAATACCCATAAGAAAACTATCATAACTGGCTGGGGTAACTAACTTATTATCTATCACCAGGAAAATATTCTCACCGCTCCCTTCGCAGACATGACCATCTGAGGTAAGCAGGATTGCCTCGTCAAAGCCATTCTCCATAGCTTCGGTTTTAGCCAGGGCATTATTGATATAAAGCCCGGCAATCTTAGCCTGGGGGGTTTCCTTGGGGCGTCGCCAGGAAGAGACGCTGCATCTGGCTTTATCTACATCCAAATATGGTCCCCACGGAATAACAAGGGCTAAGAAGTCACTATCCAGGTCATGGAGGCGGACACCTAGAGACTCAGAGCTTTTGTAAGCCATGGGTCGCACATATACGTCTTCTTTAAAACCGCACCTTTCCGTCAGTTCCACCGTTATCTGGCAGAGTTTCTCAATGGTATAGGACAGGTCAATCTTTAGTACCTGGCAGCCGTTGTGCAGCCGCTCGTAGTGCTCTTTAAGGCGAAAAAGATAAGCTTGCTGGTGGTCATCGTTCCAATTGCCTCGGATACCTTCAAAGATAGCCGTGCCGTAGTGCAGGCAATGGGTCATAATTTCTACCTTGGCTTCAGATAGGGGAACGAACTTTTTGTGAAAATAGGCGTATGATGGCATGTTGAAAGTCTCCCTTCTTAGCTGGGGCAAAATATATATGGCTAATTATAGTTATTACTGCGATGGAAAACAAGCTGGCGTATTTGTTCGTTTTGAAGCTCTACAAGGGACTATTATCCTAGTTGAGACACACTACAATCAAAATCTAGGGTGTTTTGCACCGCAGTAGCAAGAAAGGGGGGGGCGGCGTTTCTATGGGGTATCGAAATGGTGCAGAGATATACGAGGCCATTTAGCTTTCAGGATAGTTTGAAGTTCTACAAGGCACCACTGTCTTGAGGATAATCAAAAGGAGAGTACTCTATGTTAACATATTCAACGCTTTTAATGTCCATTACAGTAAGTCTCAGTGTAGTTCGAGAGCAGAGGCAAGGCTCATACCCAAGCACATTATTGAGTAACCTTTAAGAATACGGTAATACCCCTTAGAAAATACACCACTTCAATTTGGCACTATATTGACAAAGCAAGCCAATATGATAAAATACAGTTAACAATTTACATATAAGTGCCGTCTTGTTAAAAACAAAGTCACTTATTTAGAGCTTTACAATCTTGCAAGTTTTTGTAAAGGCTTGACAGGTTTTATTGAAGGAGGTAAAAAGCTTGAAAGGAAAGATAAAGAAGCTAGTCCAAGACCGAGGTTTCGGGTTCATCGCTGCTGAGGACGACACGCAAGTCTTCTTCCACCGCAATGATTTAGCTGAAGGGGATTTTGATACTCTGGAAGAGGGTGCCAGTGTGGAGTTTGACCTAGAAACATCGCCTAAAGGGCCTCGGGCAACGAATGTAAAAACAGAATAAATCGAGTGAAATAAGAGAGTAGCGTACTAACGATAAGCTGTTGAATTAGGGAGAGGCACTACCACATTTATTAACAACATTCAAGAAGATGTTAATACCCCCCACGAACCCCATCAGGCAAGTGGGCATGAGTAGGATACCCTCCCGCCTTCAATTTTTTACAAATAGGGCATTAAGACGGATATACAGGCGCTGGCGTTGGTATAGGTAAAAATAGGGCAGAGGGGCTAATAACTGCTCGACATTAAGGTTTGATGGCGTGCTGCCTAGCTTCGATAATGAGCGCCCCCAAGCGAATTCGAATCGCTGTTGCCGGCTTGAAAGGCCGGTGTCCTAGGCCTCTAGACGATGGGGGCAGATGAACAAAGTATAGCAGATACCGAGTCAGCCGACAACGCCGTGTACTCGTTCATATGATTAGTGACACATGGCCTCCTCTCTTTGTCGTTGCGAGCCGAAGGCGTGGCAATCTCTCACATCTTTATCCCCCTTTGACCTCACGATATGCTACAATGCCACTGGAAACAGGATGAGCCAGATAATTAACAAGGCTAAGCGGTGGTGGGTAGAGAAGGGGCTAAAGAAGAAACTTATTCCTCTGCTGGTACTGCTTCTGGTCATAGCCATTTGGGTTAGTATCATCTACTTCTACCAGCGCTATCCAGGCCGGTTTGACGAACTGAAAGCCTACGGCTATCTGGGAGCCTTCCTTCTCAGCCTGCTCTTCAATGCCACTGTCATTTTACCCCTGGGCGCTGTCGGTATAGTTTTTGCTCTGGGGGCGGTTCTTCCCTCACCGGTTGTGGTCGGGCTGGCTGGTGGGATTGGAGCCGGTATAGGGGAGATAACCGGTTATATGGCCGGCTATAGCGGACGCGGGATTGCGCAAAGAAGCAAGATGTACAACCGGGTGGAGGGTTGGTTAAAGCGGTGGGGGGAGTTAGCTATCTTTGTCTTCTCCATAGTACCCTTTGCCTTTGACCTGGGCGGCATAGCTGCCGGTGTCCTCCGGTTTCCCTTTTGGAAGTTTTTCATTCTGTGCTGGTTGGGCAGAACNATACTATATGTTGCTGTCGCCATGTTTGGGGCCTGGGGGTGGGAAGTGGTGCTACCTTAGCTTAATTTTCAGTAGCATCCCTGAACCAACCAGAAAGTAGACAAAACAAGCCAGGAGCATAACGTCGTAGCCCAGCCCTGGGCTACGAGCATTAAAAAAATCAATCATCGGTCCGATGAGGCGGGCCAGGGCAGCACCTCCAGCGGTAGCCAGGTTGGTCAGACCGAGGTATCGTGCCTCCTCCCCCTTAACTACCAGGTCGGTAGCCAGAGCCCAGTTAGTGCTAAAAAAGGCACCGGTGCAGACCCCCAGAAGAACGCCGGCACACATTATGGAGCCATAGCTATCACGGAAGAAATATAGTAGTAAAATGCCTAATGCGCCGAGAAGCCCGGCAAAGACACCAATCGGCTTGCGTCCCACCCTATCCGACAGACGCCCGGCGGGGTAGATTACCGCTAGCATGGTAATGCCGACTACTATCAGCAGGTTAGCGGTTACCTCTGCCGGGTTAGGGACACCAGCCACATCTTGAAGAAAATATAACATGAATGTCTGCAAAGGAGCCAGCGCCATAACGATAAAAAGGCGTGACACCAGAAACCAGACAAAATTACGATGCGCCTTGACGTCAATTTTGAAAGTGGTATACAGGAGTGATGGTAAGGACAATTTAGGGGCACCCGTTCCCGGTGGCTCCTTGACCGTCAGGACAGTGGCAATCATAGCCCCCAGCAGGATGATAGCCAGTAAACCTAAACTTAGCCACAGCCAGGAGCCTCCTTCTAAGTTTAGCCATAGCCAGGAGCCTTCTTTACCAGCGAAGTAGCGGTCCATGAAAGGTCCTATCAGGCCCAGTAGGGCGATACCGCCCCCTATCTCGAGCAGGACCTTTACCCCTGAAGCTAGTCCCATCTTCCCCTCAGGGACAAGGTCGGGAATAAAGCCCTGGTATCCACTCTGTGCCGTATTGCCGCTAGCTTGGAGCAGGCAATAAATGACGAAAATAACAATATAATTACCAGCGAGGCCTATGCCGGGGATAAACAGCAGGGCTAGGATAGTACCAATCAGCACATAGGGGCGTCGGCGCCCCCAGCTATAGCCAGAACGGTCGCTGAGCCTCCCAGCTATGGGCTGCCATATCATGGCCACAATCAAGCCAGCAAAGGTAAGAAGCCCGAGGTAGGCGTTCTTCTGCGACTCAGCGACGAAGTCCAGTATTCGTACTGGCAAGATAATGCTATGCAGGCTGCCCCACAGGGCAGATAGGGCAAAGCCAAAGACGGTAATCTTGAGGTAATCGATGCCGCTAAACCCGCCCGCCTTAGTCCCGGTGCCGGTATCAGTTATTGCTTTACTCATGCTGATGTCAAGCCGTCTCAAAATTAATGTTGGGGAGCTTTCCACCCCTCAAAATATGGAGGGACCCTAAAGCAGTTAACCCCCAGAATTTCACGGGTAGAGGGCTAAAGCCTCAAGTCCGGCAGTTTCCGGCAGGCTGAGCATGAGGTTCATATTCTGGACGGCTTGCCCCGCCGCCCCTTTAACCAGATTATCAATGCTGCTGGTAACTATGAGCCTCCCCGTTCTGGCATCAATGGTGGGGTAAATGAGGCAGAGGTTGTTCCCCCGGGTGTGCTTGGTGTGGGGGGGAAGTTCTACTACCTTGGTAAAAGGTTCATCCCGGTAGAAGTCCAGGTAGATACGCCTTAATTCTTCCATTCCCTTTTTGCTGGCAGCTACCTTATCGGTGGCTAGGGAGGCATAGCCAGTAGTTAATATGCCTCTGGTCATTGGTATCAGGTGGGGAACGAAGGTCACCGAGAGCGGTTGCTCGGGACTGAGTAATTGTAGTTCCTGAATAATCTCGGGCAGGTGACGGTGTCCGTCCAGGGCGTAGGCAGCGACATCTTCATTGGCTTCGGCAAAGAGGGTTTCCAGGCTCACGGTTCTACCGGCTCCAGAGACTCCGGACTTGCTATCAACAATAATGTCAGCCCCGATTATTCCTGCCTTGACCGCCGGGGCTAAAGCCAGAATAGCTCCGGTGGGGTAACAACCGGGGTTAGCCACCAGCTGGGCAGAAGCTACCTGAGACCGGTGTAGTTCGGGCAGACCATATACNGCTTGTTCCAGTAGCTGTGGGGCAGGGTGGGTAGTGCGGTACCATTCCGAATATTCCGCAGCTTCCTTCAGCCTGAAATCGGCGCTGATATCTACTACCTTAATACCACGGTCAAGCAACCTTATGACCTCTTTAGCACTCTCCTGGTGTGGCAGAGCGGCAAAGGCAAAATCAACTCCCCCCAGCTCAGCTTCAATGGTCAGGTCTATGCCAGCCAGGTGGGGAAAAACCTCACCCAGCCTCTTCCCGGCAGCGCTCCGCCCGGTAGCGGAGGTAAGCTCTACCTGTGGATGTTGATATAGTAGCCTTGCCAGCTCAATACCGGCATAACCAGTGACATTGATAATGCCCACTTTAGTTTTACTCATCAGGAACCTCCCCGGCTTATCTATTTTGACCGACTGGGTTTACCTCCCCCAAGCGCTCCTTCCAGAGATGCCAGCCGCTTTTTGGTGCCGATGATAATTAGTTGGTCACCATCCTTAATTGTTTCTTCATCAGGAGGATTAGCCAGAAGTTTGCCGCTCTTCTTTCTCANNGCNAGNANAGTNATGCCNGTNNTGCTTCGAGCCGCCTTCATCGTNANNCCAACCANNNNGNAANTCNNNNCNATNTNTNNNTNTNCNAGCTGCAACTCNCGGCCATGCNGCCGCNGNNTANGGTATCAATAAAGTCAACCACCGCCGGGCGCAGGGCCAACTCTCGTTAAGTTTTATGGCTAATTGTAGCATATAATAAGAGACTATGGCACCTGAGCCAGTCTAAAAATTTGTCAATAATGGTAAATATATGTTATTATCAAGCATTCTTAGTCTTTCTTTGTTTCCAGTGGGAGTTGAGTTAATGCCCAAAATTTATTTTATTGATGTGACCAACCGGGATGGAGTGCAGACAGCCAGGCTTGGCTTATCCAAGCTGGAAAAAACCATGATAAATACTTACCTTAATGAGATGGGGGTCTTTCAGTCTGAGTTTGGTTTCCCTACCACCAGGCACGAATCCTTTTACCTGCAAGCCAATCTGGAACTGGCTGAGATAGGGGTTCTGCAACCTATCCGTTTGGGGGGGTGGATAAGAGCTATCGTCAGCGATGTAGTGGAGACCTTTAAGCTGGTGTCTAATATCCGGCATCTTAATCTCTCCATATCTACATCATCCCAGATGATTGAGGGTAAGTTCCAGGGGAGAAAGAGCGGGGATGACATTATAAATGATATGGGCGAGACGGTAGATGCGGCTCGAGCTCTTGGCGCTGAGACTATAGGGGTTAATGCTGAAGATGCTTCAAGGACAGATCTGGATTTCCTAATCAAATTTGGACTGGCGGCTAAAGAGCACGGAGCTGATAGACTCAGGTACTGTGATACTCTTGGTTATGATAACCCGTTTACCATCTATGAAGCTATCAAGGCACTGGCGGAAAATGTCGGCATAGCTATTGAGACTCATTGCCATGGTGACCTGGGGCTGGCGGTGGCCAATTCTATTGCTGGAGCTAAAGGGGCTATAGATGGTGGACAGGATGCTTATATCAATACCACCGTCAACGGTATCGGGGAAAGGGCGGGCAATGCTGACCTGGTGGCGGTTATTCTAGCGGCGACTAAATCAAAGAGGTTCGCTGAGAAATATCAATTGGGCGGTTCAATTAATTTATCCAAGGCATGGAAACTAGCCAGGTTTGCCAGTTACGCCTTTGGGGTGCCGATTCCAATAAACCAGCCGGGCGTTGGCGCTAATGCCTTTGCCCATGCCTCTGGCATACATGCTGACGGGGTGTTAAAGGACCCAGAGAACTACGAGCTATATGGCTTTGAAGAACTAGGTAGGGGTGATCCCGAATTAGTAGAGACGGGAAGAGAAATTTCTGCCGGACAATATAGCGGGATATCTGGCTTCAGCCATGTAATGGGGAAGATAGAAGTGTCGTTTGCTAACCGAGAAGAATCTAGCAAGGTTTTGGAGCTGGTAAGATATGCTAATGTTGAGGCACAAAAGCCGCTCGTTGCGGATGAATTACTCTTCATCGCCAAGTATCCCAAGATTGCCAAGAAGCTCTTAACCCTTGCCCCGCTGGAATAGCGGTAGCGCGGATAAGGCTAAATAAACCAAGAGGCTGTTTTTAACCGGCAGCCTCTCTTTGTTTGTGTTAGATATGCTATTATATGGCTAGTGGGAGGCAAAAAATGAGCGGGGAATTACTTGATGTCAGCCTGAAGGTGATAGGTATCGTCAGAAATGGAACCAAGCAGCGACCCGTGGTAGGCTGGAGGAATACTGTTTCTGAAATTGTGGTTGATAGCCACTTTACCGAGGCTCTGGACGGACTGGAGGAATTCTCCCACATTATAGTTATCTACTGGATGCATCGGGTTTCTACCTATGGTCAAGTGTCGCTTAAGGTTCACCCCGGAGGCAGTAAAGAACTTCCTCTGATGGGGATTTTTGCTACCAGATCGCCACATAGACTGAATCCGATAGGAGCAACTATTGTCAGACTACTTGAGCTCCGGGACAACATATTGAAGGTGGAAAGACTTGATGCTATTGACGGCACACCAGTGATTGATATAAAACCCTACATCCCCAGGTATGATTTGGAGAATGAGGCTAAAGTGCCTTCATGGCTAGGCAAGCGAAAAGCCAAAAACTGCTAAACATTTACCATAAACTTATGGCTCGCTACGGACCTCAATATTGGTGGCCGGCGTTGGAGCCGTTTGAGATAATAGTCGGTGCCATTCTTACCCAATCGGCTGCCTGGGGTAATGTGGAGAAGGCTATCACCAATCTGCAGGCAGCCAAAGCACTATCACCAGAAGCGCTGCGCCGACTGCCCTTGGCTGAAGTGGCGGCACTTATTCATCCCTGTGGTTATTATAATGCTAAAGCACTGAAGCTCAAGTCCCTCGCTCACTGGCTGGGGGAATGCTATGATGACAGCCTTGATACGCTGTTTGCCGGTAATACCGGGCACCTTCGCCAGCAGCTTCTTGTTATCCATGGTATCGGGGAGGAGACCGCCGATTCTATAATACTGTATGCTGCCCACAAGCCGGTTTTTGTTATTGATGCTTATACTCGTCGTATCATCGGTCGTATTGGCCTGACCCCTGATGGTAATAGCTACGCTGCCTATCAGGCCCTTTTTATGAATAATCTGCCTGCCGATGCCGGTTTATTTAATGAATACCATGCCTTGCTGGTCGGCTTGGCTAAGGACGTCTGCCGCCGCCGCCCTCTTTGCCAGCGGTGTTGTCTCCGTAGCCTTTGCCGCTACTATGCTAATCTTGACGCTGGTAGCCAAGATGGTTAAGATGAGAGTAAATAGGCTGAGGTGGTGATTAGGGCTAAGGCTGGGGAGGCAATGTCAGGGGTGGTGAAGCGGGTGGCAGAAAAAGGCTACCGGTTGATTTAGCGCAAGCGGGTGACAGCGACATAAATGCCCAAAGCCAGGGCGAGCAGGCCAATAATAAATCGGAGGCCAATCAGAGCGAAAGATGGTCCCCATGGGGAAAAGAGGCTAGCGAAGTAACTTATGGCTACCCCGATGCCAGCAATGACGGCTAGTCCGGTGCCTCGCTTACGATTGACCGAAAGGCTAACTACTTCTCCAATAGCATAGCCAACGCCGGCAGCCAATAGGAAATTTAGGAAAAAGAAGGGCACCAAACCCATCACTACTCCCCAGACAAGGCCGCAAACGATAGCCATACCTAGTGCTGTGCCGGCCGCTCTCAGGTAGTATTGCTTAGTAACGCGAAAGGTGGGCAGCTTATAGAGCTTGGCACAGTCCGGGCACTTAGCTCCCACCGGTGTCTGCACCAGACACTTGGGGCATATTGGCTTACCACACTTACCACACCTCAGGTTAGTTTCGATATCAGGGTGAGTAGCACACCTCATTTTATTACGATAGACCTTTCCCTGGCTTCTTCTGTTGTTCGAGTATCAGGTGTCTCCAGGCTTCCCTGTCCCTTATATCCCGGTCAAAAAGCAGGCGGTTAAGGAGCATCTGCTTTTTACTGATTGAGGTATCCCTAACCGGATGCTGAGCCGTCAATCTCCTGATGGCTAGTATCAGAAACATAGCTAGGTAACCTAAGGTTAAGGGTAGAGGCTCGCCTAACCCCCAGCTAGCTAAGGGTAGAGCGGCTATGCCAGCACCTACTCCCAGCGGCATGTTGTGAATAATAAGTGCATTGAATAGGGATATAGCACCGAATACAAATATTACCCAGGGCAGTGAATAATTTAGCAAGGGAAGTATGAGGACTAATCCTAAGGTGGTTAAAACCCCCCTACCTCCGTTAAAGCGGAGGAAAACCGGCCAGTTATGTCCCATAATAGCGGCTAAGCCTACTATTACCTGCTGGTCGATACTCAGCCCCACTAATTGAGCTGCCCAAACCATCACCGCTCCCTTACCTAAATCAAAGATAATTACCGGAATACCCGCCCGTTTAGAGGCCAGCCCCAACAGGTTGGTTATCCCCACATTGCCGCTTCCATGCTGCCTGATGTCTATGCCGCGTAACCACTTAGCCGCTAGATAGGCAGCTGGCACCGAACCCAGAAGATAGGCACCTACTATTAATAGCCCAAACTTAATAGCCATAAGCTTCCTTAGTCATACTATTTATTCCCCATTAATTTAACCACAATTTGGTTCTTCTGATGATATTGTCAAAATACTAGCGATTGGCTGGTTTTGGTGCTGGCTGTTCTGCCAGGGCGATAAGCTGCTCAGCCGCTTGCATGGGCACATCGGTGCCACCAAGCATAGTCTCAGTGCTGGCGTCCAGACCATGGTAGTCACTGCCTCCGCTGGTAGTAAGGTTATATTTGTTGGCTAGGCAAACCAGCCTATCGATTTCGTCAGCAGTATAGTTATCATAGTAGGCTTCAATGCCTACCAGACCAGCTGCCTTCAGCTCAACCACCAACTTCTCCGGGTCACTGATAAATAGCGGGTGTGCCAGCACTGGCAACCCGTTAGACCGCAGTATTAGTGCTACTGCCTCCGGTGGGGTCATCTTGTCCCGCTCCACATAAGCCGGCCCATCCCGGCTTATATACTTGGTAAAGGCTTCCTTAATCGAGGCAGTGTAGCCCTTCTCCAACATAGCTTGAGCCAGGTGAGGGCGGCCTACCGAGCCGTCGCCGGCTATTTCCTGGACTCGTTGCCACTCAATGTGGATACCTAAATCCCCCAGTTTAGCAATCATTCCCTGAGCCCGTTGCCGCCGGGAGTTGCGCATCCTCTCCAGGGCAGCCCGCAGCTCATAACCAGTGTAATCCAAAAAGTAGCCGAGAAGATGAACCTCATCAGCCGGTATATCAGTGCTAATTTCAACAGCGGGGATGACTTTTAGCTGGGGAAAGGCTTCAGCCGCAGCCAAGGCAGGGGCGATGCCATCCACAGTATCATGGTCGGCAAGGGCGATGATAGTTAGACCCAGCGCCGCCGATTTGCGGACAATTTCGGTTGGGCTAAGCAGTCCATCAGAGGCGGAGGAGTGTATATGGAGGTCTACCTTAGACATGGCTACTCAACTTCCCGGTAGATTCGGTCAATGCTTATTGCCTTACCGCTATCCTTGTCTATGTTGACCAAGACAGCGTTTAACATTGTTTTGCCCTTCCCTACTGATAGGCGATAGCGCCTTATGGTTAAAAAGCGGTTAAGCACCGCCTTGGTATCATCACCGATAACTGAATTAATAGGACCAGCCATGCCGATATCGGTAACATAGGCAGTGCCTTTAGGGAGCAGCCAGGTATCAATGGTTCCCACATGAGTATGGGTGCCGAGCACGGCACTGACTCGGCCGTCAAGGTATCGCCCCAGTGCCATCTTCTCCGATGTTGCCTCAGCGTGGAAATCAACAATAATAATCGGCGGCTTGGACTTAAGCTCAGCTAGTAGTTGATCCATAGCCCTAAATGGGCAATCATAATTTTCCATAAAGGTTCTCCCTATCAGATTAACCACCATAGCCTGTCCTTTGATGATATAGCCCCTGCCCGGTAAGCCCGGAGGATAATTAAGCGGGCGCAGAACGGGCATTTCATTGTCAAGGTAGGGGATAATCTCTTCCTGAGCCCATATATGGTTACCTGAGGTCAACACATCAACGCCAGCATCAAGTAGTTCGCTGGCTGTAGCTGGAGTTAGACCTATACCGCCGGCGGCATTCTCAGCATTGGCCACAACTAGGTCAAGCCGGTATTGCTGCCGCAGGTCAGGCAAAAGCTTAGTCATAGCTCTCCTGCCGGGCTTACCGATTATGTCACCAACCACTAATACTAACACTAGCTCTGCCTACTTAGCATAGTCTACGGCTCTGGTCTCCCTGAGCACGGTAACCTTTATTTGCCCCGGGTATGCCAAGCCTTCTTCTATCTTCTTAACGATGTCTCGGGCAATCCTCATTGCCCCCAGGTCGTCAATCTCTTCCGGCTTGACCAGGATGCGGATTTCACGTCCGGCTTGAATGGCAAAGGACTTCTCCACCCCCTTGAAGCCATTGGCTATATCTTCCAGTTCCCTTAGCCGCTTGAGGTAGCTTTCCAGCGACTCACGTCTGGCTCCTGGCCTGGCGCTGCTGATAGTATCAGCCGCTGAGATAATAAAGCCCCAAACGCTGGTGGTATCAGCCTCTCCGTGGTGCTCAGCAACGCCCTGAACTGCCTCAGGAGATTTATCCCATTGTTTAACTAGGTCGGCCCCGATGGCAGCGTGAGTGCCTTCTACCTCGCGGTCTATCGCTTTACCAATGTCATGGAGTAGTCCCGCTTTCTTAGCTATGGCAGTATTAGCTTCGAGGTCAGCAGCAATCATACCGGCTAAATGGCCAACCTCAATACTATGGGCTAAGACATTCTGTCCGTAGCTAGTGCGATATTTAAGGCGACCGAGTATCCTGATTAACTCAGGGCGCAGTCCGTGCACCCCTACGTCGTAGGCTGCCTGTTCTCCAGCGCTGTAGATAGTGTTCTCTACCTCCTCCTTGGTCTTGGCTACCACTTCTTCAATGCGAGCTGGATGAATGCGACCATCAAGGATGAGCTTAGATAGAGCCAGGCGAGTTATTTCCCGTCGCACCGGGTCAAAGCTAGACAGGGTCACCGCCTCCGGGGTATCGTCAATAATTAGGTCAACGCCGGTAGCTTGCTCCAGGGCTCTAATATTGCGACCCTCTCGCCCGATGAGCCGTCCTTTCATCTCATCACTGGGGAGGGGAACAGTAGCTACGGTAGTTTCAGATACAACCTCAGAGGCGCAACGCTGGATAGCTCGGGACAAAGTCTCCTGAGCTTTCTTATCGGCTTCCTCTTTTAACTCGGCTTCCCACTGGTGAAGGCGCCGTGAAGATTCCTCCTGCAACTCGACTTCCATAGCCTCAAGCAATGATTGTTTTGCCTCGGCACTAGACATACCTGAAATTAGCTCCAGTTGCTTTACCTGCTTGTCTCGAGTCTCTTTCAGGTGAGTGCGGATGGACTCTACCTCCTTTTCTTTGTTAACCAGAGTGCGCTCACGTTGCTCCACACCTTCTAATTTGCGCTCCAGAGTCTCCCCTTTTTGAGACAGACGGTTATCCTGACGCTGTAGTTCAGCGCGTCGTTCACGATACTCTGTCTCAGTTACTGTCTTGGCTTTCTCCGCTTCCGTTCTTGCCTGGTGGAGTGCCTCTTTTGACTCGGTTCTGGCTTCAGCCACTATTCTAGCTGCTTTCTTTTCAGCAATTCGCATTTGTCGGTTAATCCTGAATCGCCGGGAAAGAAAGGCAGCCATACCGCCAAATATCACGCCGATAATAAAACTAAAGAAAAAGGCTAATATGATTGGAAATCCAAATGCCTCCATTTTTCATCTCCCCTTCCTGTATATTTTCTACTCATTGGGGGTAGGTTATAGATAGCTAATACTGCTTACCTGGTTGATTTAATGTAAAGGTAAAATCTATCTAGACTAGCTCCCCCTGTTCCTGCCATATCCGTTCCACAGTATGATTTATCACCCCGTAACCAAAGCCACGACGCTTGAGATATTCGCCTAACCGACGGCGAAAGCTATGACAGTCAGACAAAGGTAAACTGTGAGCTTTACTCAGGGCGGCTCGGTAGGCACTCTCGTCATCGTCAACAGCGTCAATCACCTGGTCAATGATGCCACCGGCTACTCCCTTTTGTCTCAGCTCTAACCTAGTCAACCACTGGCTGCGGGGGCTAAACGATTCCCGGTTGTCCTTCCAGAACTGAGCAAACGCCAAATCATCCACCAATCCCTGCTCTTTAAGCTTGGCAATCACTGCCGCTACGCTGTCGCCATCAAAACCGTGTCGGCGAAGCCTCTCTCTAAGCTCAAATTCACTCCGGGGTCGATAACCGAGGTAGCGGGCAGCAGCATTAAGGCAGCGGTGGAATTGGTCGGACCTGTCCAGCACCCCAATCTGGTTGGCGGATAGCTCCTGCCCAACCTGCAGGTCTTCTTTTACGGCTGCCTCAGCTTCCAGACTGAAGGCAAACTTACCGTCTAAGAATATGTTTACCCGCTTTCTCCGTCCCCTCCCGGCACGGATAGCAGTAATCCTTTTCATTAACCTGTCATACCCCCATTAAAGCAAAAGGCCGAAGCCTAAGCCTCAGCCTTCTCTGCTCTCGTTACCTATCGATTTATCAGTTTAAAGTGTCACTAATCACTAACTGAAATATTATGACTGGTGACGGCTGAGGCTCTAATCTGTTGCTCAATTTCCTGAGCAAGCTCGGGATTCTGACTCAAGTATTGCTTGGTATTCTCCCTGCCTTGCCCCAGGCGAGTGTCACCGTAGGAGAAAAAGGCGCCAGTTTTCTTTATTAACCCTAAGTCTACACCCAGGTCAATAAGGTTGCCCTCCGTGCTTATCCCGTGGTCGAACATGATGTCAAACTCAGCGCTTTTGAAGGGAGGAGCAACCTTATTCTTGACTACTCTAGCCCTGATGTGACAGCCAATAGCCTCAGTTCCCTGCTTGATGGTTTCAATCCTTCTTAGGTCTATCCTTATTGAGCTATAGAACTTCAATGCCCTGCCGCCCGGTGTCACCTCGGGATTACCAAAGATAATACCTACCTTTTCTCTTAGCTGGTTGATGAATATCACTACTGTCCTCGATTTGCTGATGGCGGCAGCTAGCTTTCTCAGCGCTTGTGACATTAAGCGGGCTTGTAAGCCAACATGGAAGTCCCCCATCTCTCCTTCAATTTCAGCCTTGGGTACTAAGGCAGCCACACTATCAACTACTACGACATCAATAGCTCCGCTCCTGACCAGAGCCTCGGTAATCTCTAGAGCTTGCTCACCGGTATCAGGTTGAGAGATGAGCAGGTCATCAACATTGACGCCACAATTAGCCGCATAGGCTGGTTCTAGAGCATGCTCCACATCAATATAGGCAACCGTGCCTCCTTGTTTTTGCGCTTCAGCAATTATGTGCTGACCTAGGGTAGTTTTCCCTGAAGCTTCGGGCCCGAATATTTCCGTAATCCGCCCTTTGGGGATACCTCCCACCCCCAGGGCTAAGTCTAGCGCCAGTGAACCGCTGGGGATAGCCTCTACCGGTGACATTATAGCTGTTTCTCCCAGCTTAATCACTGAGCCTGTACCGAATCGCTTTTCGATGTGGTCAATAGCTAGCTCTAGCGCTTTTTCTCTCTCCGTGGTCATCTTCGCCTCACTTGCATAATAACACAGCCCCCCTACCAAAGCAAGCGCTGTTTTTAGTGTTCCTCTTCTCTTTTCTTGGCTTCACAATTGGTCTGGTTGCCAGTCTTTATCACCGTAGAAACCCAGCCCCAGAGTTCCTGGACCCAGATGAGTCCCGTATACCGGTCCCATTTCCAAAAGGTCTAGCTCCGCCCAGTTGAAGTGAGCCCGAAGCGCTTTTTCTAATGCCAGGGCTGCCTCTAGGACATGGGCGTGGCGAATTGAGCCATAAATAGAGGTTCTCCCCTCGGTCCGTTTTTCCACAAACCTCAATATATAGTCTATAGCTCTGGGCATAGTTCTTACCTTAGCCAGGAGCCTGGGTTCCCCGCCCTCATAAGTAAGTATTGGCTTAATCTTCAGTAAAGTGCCAACTAGAGCCTTTAATCCTCCAATACGCCCTCCCCTTCGGAGGTAATCCAGGGTGTCTAAGGCGCCGATAACATTTATACAAGCATTAAGCTTTTCCGTGGAAGCCTTGAGTTGAGCCAGCGTTTGCCCCTGTTCCGCAGCTTCAGCCGCGGGAGTAACTAACAGCCCCATAGCTATGGACTGCAAGTCCACTATCTCAATCTGAGCCTGGGGCAGTGACTTTCTGGCAGCTATGGCCGAGTTAATCGTTCCGCTTATCTTGCTGGAGATATGGATGGAAAGGATAGGATACCCCTGCTGGGCAAGCTCAGTATAAACCCGGGTAAAATCGCTGATGGGTGGCTGAGAGGTAGTTGGCATTATGTCCGATTTGACCAGCCTTTGGTAGAATTCCTCGCTGGTGATGTTCACTCCCTCGCTATAGACCTCGGTTCCGAAGCCAACCTTGATGGGCACCACCCGAATATTATACCTGGCAATCACCTCTGGCGGCAGGTAAACAGTGCTGTCAGTAACAATTTTAACCGGTTTGGTCATCCTTCCCCCTCACTAAAAATTATACCAGACCTCAGGCTGATATACTATTATTTGGTGTGCGGTCTGGGGAGCTTGACTGGCTGCCTGGGAATGATTAAACTAATTATAGGGGGAGGAGATGCCGATATATGAATATGTTTGTTCCCATTGTGACGGCAAGTTTGAGCTGCTACGCCGGTTAAGTCGGGCTGATGAGGAGGTTTCTTGTCCTCATTGCCAAAACCGCGCTAAACGGGTACTCTCCACCTTTGCCTCCTTCTCCAAGGGTGATGACGGACAATCCAATCCTCTAGGTGGTAGCTCCTGCACCAGTTGTAGTGCTACTAGCTGTGATTCCTGCCATCTCTAATTGAGGTTAGGTATGTCAGCGTCTATTCTTCCGGCCAGAACCGGTATTGCTAATTTGCCCCTCCACTGTGGTAAGGCGCTACGCTGGCTGTTTGACCGTATGGTTAAGCTGGCTCGGGAAATCACCATTGCTATCGTGTCTGAGTGTGGGTCTGCAGAGATGCTGAGGTGGCTGTTCCCGGCATTGCCGCCAGCCCGGAAGCAAGCCTGATATCACCTACTCCACACCAAGCTTACCGGCGCCTTTACATTTCGGGCAGGTCATCATGCCCCGTCTGTCAGCACGTGTGGCCGGTGCCTTTGGATTAGCCCCCGGGGGCAGTGGCTTGGGTATCCTTCCCCTACCTTTGCAGAGCGGGCATATGGATAGTATCGCCATTGCTAATAACACCCACCTTTGGCATTATTCCCTACTTGCATTATAACATCTTTCAGGAGTTTTGTTGCCTGGTCCTTCTCAGATATACTCCCGCCACCCCACCCAGGATTACCGCCAGCCCGGTGGTTATACCACCACAGAATAGGGCGGCATCATACCAGAAACCCTGGGGGAAAAGCATTATCAGGTAGTCTTTAGTCGGGTCAAGCAGCCAGAACTCGTTGGCGAAGCTGATAAGGTGAAACTGTAAAAATAGCTGGTTAAAATTGAGTAATGCTCCCAGCCCCAAAGCCAGCATCAGGGCTAGAGTAATGCCACTCCCAACCACCCCCCCCCATGCCAGCCGTCGCCAGTATCTTCTTCGCCGCCAGAAGAGGCTGGCCCCGGCATAAGCCAGGACATAAATCAGCGTCCCCAGTAGCAGGCGATAGTCCAGCCGGAACAGTCCCTTTACATCCTTGAGGTGAGCCACCTCCCGCTGGTTAAATAGCTCAAATGGCTTACCAGCCTTCACTACCGTAAGGCTGATATACTCCTCATCTGAGTTGAAATAGCTAATTAGCCCTTTGGCTGCCTTCTCCAGTTCCTCTTCATCCAGATCGGTAGTCAGGCTGACATTGTATTTCTGGAAGCCGGATTCATACAGCCAGAGGCTATTGGCTCCCCAGCCGATGCCAGCCGTTAGCAGCAGGATAGGCAGACACAGGATAAATAGCCATTTCGCGACAATACCCAGAATCTTCAATTTTGTCCCCCAATCGTTAGTATTCAGATTTTACTCCGTCAAAGTTAAAAATGATAGAGGTTGTTTGGGAACTCCTTCTTCCCCCCGCCCACCTTAGTTGGGCAAGACCTTTTAATTGGGGTAACTTGTTGAGGGTAGTTTAAAGGGGCTAACGCCCCTTTAAAAAATAATCTTCCCTCTTAAAAGTATACCGTTGAAAACCAGCCCTGTGCTATAATTAGGCGAAGCAATGTTTTGCCACCTTCATGTTCATACTGAGTATAGTTTGCTTGATGGTATGTGCCAAATTCCCCGGCTGGTATCACGGGTCAAAGAGCTAGGGATGGACAGCCTGGCCATAACCGACCACGGGGTTATGTATGGCGCTATTCAGTTCTACCTGGCAGCTAGGGAGGTGGGGATAAAGCCCATCATCGGCTGCGAGGTTTATGTGGCTCAAAACAGCCGCCTGAGCCGTGGGGCTGGAGATAAAAACTACTATCACCTCATCCTGCTAGCCAAAGACCAGACCGGGTACCGCAATATAATTCAGCTTATCACCAAGGCACACCTTGAGGGTTTTTATTACAAGCCGAGGGTAGATAGGGAACTTCTTGAGCAGTATCACCATGGGCTTATTGCTCTTTCTAGCTGTGTCGCTGGTGAGGTTCCCCGTCTCATTCTGGAAGGACGCCTTGAGGAGGCCAAGCAGGCTGTCTTATGGTATCAGCAGACCTTCGGCGATTTCTATCTGGAGATACAGAGACATCCCATACTTGAGCTGGAAAAAATAAATCAGGGTCTCATATCTATGAGCAGCGAGTTAGATATTCCGCTGGTAGCCACTAATGATGTCCACTATGTCAATCAGGGAGATGCCTCAGCTCACGACCTTTTGTTGTGTATCGGGACTAACTCTTCTATCCATGATGAAAAGAGGATAAAGATGGCGGGTGATTTCCTCTACCTCAAGAGCCCGTCGGAGATGGCGGAGCTGTTCAAAGATATTCCTCAGGCATTAGAGAACACTGAGCGTATTGCTGAACAGTGCCACCTCGAGCTTGAGTTTGGTCGCCTCCACCTCCCTGAGATGGAGTTGCCTGAGGGCAAGGATGCTGACCAATTCCTGGCTGGCCTCTGTTATCAGGGCCTGCCTCAGTACTACCCCCAGCCTACCCCAGAGATAAAGCAGCGCCTTGACTATGAGCTGGAGGTAATCAAACATACTCAGTTTGCCAATTATTTCCTCGTTGTCTGGGACATCATCTCTTTGGCGAAGAAGCAAAACATTAGGTTCGGGGTTAGAGGTAGTGCCGCTGCCAGCATTGTCCTCCATTGTTTAGGTATCACTGAGATTGACCCGATTGAGAATAAGCTGGTCTTTGAGCGCTTTCTTAATCTGGAGCGTAAGGAGATGCCAGATATAGATTTAGATTTTGAGGATGAGCGCCGTGACGAGGTCATTGCCTATGTATCACAGAAATACGGGCCGGACCATGTCGCCCAGATTATTACCTTTGGCACACTGGGTGCCAGGGCCGCCATCAGGGATGTAGGGCGGGCGCTGGGGATGTCCTATAGTGATGTTGACCGTGTCGCCAGGCTTATCCCCCCGGCGCCAAATATGACCCTGGCTCGAGCCCTGGATGAGAATAGGGAACTCAAAGATATTTACCATGAGGATTCCATAATTCATAACCTGGTTGACTCAGCCAGAAGGCTAGAGGGTGTTGCCCGCCATGCCAGCACTCATGCCGCCGGTGTCGTTATCTCTAAGGAACCCCTCACCGCACACGTCCCGCTGCAAAGGGCAAGTAAGGGTGATGCTCAGGGAGCGGTTATGGCCCAGTTCTCTATGGAAGATATTGCCCGAATTGGTCTTTTGAAAATGGACCTCCTGGGCCTGGCTAACCTCACCATTCTGGGCAAAGCTTTGGAGATTATCCGCCAAAACTGCGGCATTGATATTGACCTGCCCCATATTCCAATGGACGATGCTAACATCTTTAACCTGCTGTCCTCCGGGGAAACGACTGGAGTGTTTCAACTTGAAGGGGCTGGCATGCGCCGCTACATCAAAGAGCTTAAACCGACTACCTTCAGTGATATTGCAGCGATGGTAGCCCTGTATCGCCCCGGTCCTATGGAGCATATCCCCACCTTCATCAAAGCCAAGCATGGGATTGAACCTATCCGCTATCCCCATCCCGCCCTGACCAGCATCCTTGAGGAGACCTACGGGGTGATTGTGTATCAGGAACAGGTGCTGTTTATTGTGCAGGCCCTCGCTGGCTATAGTCTGGGGCAGGCTGACATCTTCCGTAAGGCAATGGGCAAGAAAAATCCTGAGGTTATGAAGAAGGAAAAGCGCAGCTTTATTGCCGGAGCTAAACAGAACGGATTCTCGGCTGAGATAGCCGGTGAGGTCTTCGCTCTTATTGAACCCTTCGCTGGCTATGCCTTCAATAAGGCTCATGCCACCAGCTATGCCCTTATTGCTTATCAAACCGCCTATCTCAAGGCGAACTACCCGGTGGAATATATTACCGCTTTCCTGATCACCCATGCTGGTCAGTTGGAGAAGGTGGCTGGTGCCGTTGCCGAATGCCGCCGCCTGGGCATTATGGTGCTGCCGCCTGATATAAATCGTAGTCAAGGCAGCTTCTCTATAGAAATGAACGGTGAGGGCAATGCCCCGGCCATTTGCTTTGGGCTGGCGGCAATCAAGAATGTGGGCTCTGGAGCCGTGGAGCCTATCATTAACGAGCGGAATAAAGGGGGCGACTTCAGGTCTATTGAAGACCTGTGCCGCCGCTGCGACCTGAATGGTGTAAACCGGCGGGTACTGGAGTCCCTGATTAAAGTTGGCGCTCTGGACTGTCTTTGCAACCGTGGCACCCTACTTCATAATATTGACCGTATCTTATCTCTGGCGCAACGGGAGCAGCACCGGCGAGAGACAGGGCAATCTACCATGTTCGACCTGTGGGGGGAGGCGATGCCGGTGCCTATGCCTGACCTTGACCTTGAAGCTGCCGATATCGCTATCAAGGAGAAGCTGGCCTGGGAGAGGGAGCTGATGGGGGTATATCTCTCCGAGCACCCCTTCAGCACCTTTGCCAATAAAGTGGCATCAGAGAATACCATCCTGTGTGGTCAAATTGATGGAGATCTGGTGGGGCAGACTGTGGTTGTTGCCGGAATGGTGGCTTCGGCTCGCTACCTGTTCACCAGAGATAAGCGTTCTTTCGCCAGCGCTGTTTTGGAAGACCTTGATGGCAGAGTTGAGGTTATGGTCTGGCCCAAGGTATATGCCGATACCAGAGACCTGTGGGAGGAAGGGAATATACTGCTGGTTGAAGGTAAGGTGAGGCTAAGGGATGACCGGGTGCAGTTAAGCTGCGATTATGTACGTCGCTATCAACCAGAGGCAGCCCGGGGTGAAGAGGTGGTTGCCTCTCAACCGGTTGAGGCGCCGGCAGTAGTCGAGGAGCCATCGACTCCTACGGCACCGGTCGAAAGCCATCGGCTGGCAATCAGCCTCACTCAGACCGATGATGAAGATAGTGATATAACCTGTCTGTATAAAGTTATTGACACCCTTAAGGAATTCCCCGGACAGGACGAAGTAAAACTATGCTTGACTAATGGGACAAAGATTAGTAATCTCAGGTTCTCTAGTATATATACCAACCACTGCCCCGAGCTTCATCAGCGGCTGGTAGAGCTGGTGGGGGAAGATGGATTAAGGCTGGAGCTGAAAGTCAAATAATGCGGAACAGGTAAAGAGGTAAAATCTAAAATGCCAGCAGATAATTTACCACTAGGCCACCGAAAAAGACTGCGGGAGAGGTTTGTTAAGTCAGGTCTTAAGGGCTTCCACGAGTATGAAATTGTTGAATTACTGCTAACCCTGGGCTCACCTCGTAAGGACTGTAAACCGCAGGCAAAGGAAGCCATCCAAAGGTTCAAAACTTTGAGAGGGGTACTGGAGGCTACTCCCGAAGAACTACAGCAAATTCCGGCATAATCCTTACCTCCTAGAAACTTGTAGTAACAATAGTACTAGAAGTCCTGATTGTCATCTCCGCTCTGATTATCTCCACCCTCATCGGATGTTTGAGTTTCGGTAAGCCGCACCTTATTGGCTCGCGGACGACCATCTTGTCCCTGACCCTTCTCAAATTCCACTTCCTGTCCTTCGCTAAGGCTACTAAATTCCACTCCTTCAAGATCGGTGCGATGGAAGAAGAGGTCTGTTTCACCCTCTATCTTGATAAACCCAAAACCACGGTCCATAAGTCGCCTGATNGTGCCTTTTGGCATAGGANACCTCCTTAAAGAAAGCCCACTGGGGCTAGTCTTAAAGATTATNATACTACATAATATCCGGTTAACTCTTTCCTATCCTGAACATCTTGGTACCACATGCGGGGCACACACCCTGAGTTGCGGGCCTACCATTCTTCATAGTTATGCTTCGAGCATCCTTCATTTCCCTTTTGGCCTTACATTTCACACAATACGCTTGCATTTAATCTACCTCCTTTTTAGAGGAGAATAGACTATTCCCTGCTGTAATGTCAATAGCCTTCGACTGCACAAAATAGCGGAATGTGACACTGCACATTACACTCTAGGCATATTTATTCTGAACGGGATGGTTTGGGATATATTGTGACTATGCAACCAAAGTTATTTATCTAAACAGCCAAAATCAGATTATTGAAATAGTTGATCTTTTTGAAGGCACCGTAAATAGCAGTGCTATCTCCCCCCGCGAGGTTGCCGAAGGCGCTCTTAAATATAATGCCACCTCCCTCATTTTTGTTCACAACCACCCTTCAGGCGACCCCTCGCCCAGCCAGAATGACAAAGAGGTGACCAGAGACTTGGTCTATGCCGGGGCTATTTTATGCGTGTCAGGGTCCTGGACCACATCATAATCGGCAATAACACCTACTTTAGCTTCGCTGGTGAAGGACTGATTGAGGAATACGAACTGGACTTCCTGAAAGTGAAAACGGGAGGAATATCCGAGGCTAAACGACGACTCTACCAGGCTAAACTATTTCAACCCTAGGCTTTATTAGCTCCGATAACCACGCGCCTAAGCCACCAGTTGTCCCGCTTGGCTTGGATAGATTATTATTTAACAAACAGCCTGAGAAAGAGTTCAAAAGCTGCAATAAAACTTAATGGCGTTGAATAATTAGCGGTAAACCTTTGCTGACTCGTAATCTGCCACGGTGGTAGTATCTTGCCATGCTCCGCCAAAAGTTGTTTAACGTAATCTATGTTGAGATATTCCCTTGAGAGCGAGAATTCGTCCGCTATTATGTCCTGAATGGCTTTACGCCAAGTCTTATTCACTAAGAAGAGTTCATTCAAGGATATGTAGCCAAAGGTATTACGAATATATATATTTCCCGCTGATAATCGGTATATTAGTGGTTTCAGGGCGGCTTTACCATGGTGATAATATACTCCTGCTTTTGTTAGGAACAAAGGAGCGTCGGCCGGAACCCCGGTCAGTTGACGAGTCACCCCAGCCAACGAGGGAGACAGCTTCTTTAAAAATAGGCGATAGACACGATAGTTCAAGCGAAGGGTGGGGGGTATCCTTTGTAACCAATCAACAAAGTCATTATCAAAGAAGGGGTACGCCTCCTCTACCTTATTTCGACCGATAACACAACCCATGAGGTCAGTCCGCCAAATGACGCTTCGAATGGCAAAATGGGTGGCTCTATTTCCCGGTTGATTCCCTCGAGTCTGCTGCAGCTCGCTTTTTAATGAGTTTAAAGGCATGTCTTTTATTCGACTATAATAAGCTGGTTTTAACAGGTTAAGCCTCATATTTTCTGGGAAAGTGCAGGCGCTATGGTACAGGGCTTGAACAATTTCCTCCTCACTCCTGGCTTGCAGTAGGTTGCTATCAAGGAAATACTCGCCAAGCAGTACATCGCCCTCTAACCCGTGGAAAAGCACATCTATATGTTTTCTATACTCTTCGTAAACTATAGGCAGAAAACTGATCCCAATGTAATCCATACCATCACTGAGATAAACTACATCCTTAAAATGAGGAGGAAGTTCATCAGGGTTTAGCTCGACGATGTGATGCTTCATCCCTAGTTTCTCGGCAACGATATGGGCTATCCTTACCTCATCACAACCCTTCACGCCAAAGGTGAACGCTTTTACCTGAGAGGCATTGTCATCCATAGCGGCAGCAATTGCTCTTGAGTCTAACCCCCCGCTCAAGGCCAGGCCATAGCGATGGTTGCCAGTTAACCGTCTGGCTACAGATTTTCTAAAGGAGCTGGCCAGTCCCTCGGCCAGCTCATCGTCACTGATATTAGTCGTCTCGTCAAACTCAAAGTCCCAGTATTTTTCTATGTGTAGTTTGCCATCACTATATTCCAGAATAGAGGCTGGCGGCAGGATATTGACATTCTTGAAGAAGGTTTTGTTCCCGAGGAGCTTGCCGAAGAAAAACCAGTCGGCTATAGCCTCGTCATTTAGTTTGCTCTTGGGTTCAATTTGGAGCATGGCTTTTACCTCGGAAGCAATTAGCACCCTAGTGCCGTCCACTGCATAGTAGAGAGGCCTCAGCCCATAACGGTCATTTACCACCAGCAATTTTTGCTGCTTAATATCGTAAATGGCAATGGCAAAAGTGCCATTCAGTTGCTTTACGAAGTCTTTTCCCAGCTCTTCATACAGGTGTAAGCAAAACTCCGCATCATTATTGGTAAAGTTAAAAATGTGTCCCTGACGCTGTAAGTTTTTCCTCTCGTCTTCATAGTCGTAAATCTTGCCGTCAAAAAAGATGAGCCGGCTCCTGTCCTCGTTAAAGATTGGCTGCGGTTCAGGGTTGAATATTCTCAAGTGGACGCGGGCAATGCCACATGAAGAAGCACGGTACCTATCGACAAGGTGCCAGTCCTCGTGTTTCATCGACTCAGCCATAGACTGCAGCCGGCGGTCTTGATCGGGGACTTCCCCGGCTAGGCAACAAATCCCGGGCATGGTTACTCCTTCCTAAGTTTTGTCTTTAACGACAATCCTCTCGTATAGTCCTTCCATCCGCCCCATTTCCTTCTCATACTCGGCTCTTTCCTGTATGATTTTTCGCCCCAGCATACCGAATTTCCTAGCTACCTCCTTATTGTTAAGCAAGTAAACTATTTTGTCAACCAGGGCTTGGATATTATTTACCGGCACCAGAAAGCCATTTTCACCATCAGTTATCCACTCCCGGTTACCAGATAGGTTGGTAACTACCGGCGCCAATTCACAGGCCATCGCCTCATGTAAACTGAGTGAAGCACTATCGGAAAGGGAAGTTGATACGTATATATCTGATGCGGCTAGATACTTCGGGAGTTCATCATGGGCAACCTGCCCGACAAACCTGATACTTTCTGAGCACCCTAAAGAGCTTGCCAGGTTCTCCAAATGCTCCCTCTGCTTACCCTCACCGGCAATTATGAAACTCGCCTGGGGTGAATGTTCCAGGACAAGAGGTATGGCTCTGATTAACATTTCCAAATTATACACTGGTTTAAAACTTCGGGTAGAGATTGCTATCGGTCTCCCCTGTAATCCCAACCTCTTCTTAAATCCTTTGTCCTGGCGAGGGCTAAATTTTTGGGTTTCTATTCCTTGACGAATTATCTCTATCCTGTCAGGGTTTACCCCAAAATTTACCAGTTCCATTCTCGCTGTCTCCGAATTACAGGTCACCATTTCCACTCTTTTCAGGGCATATCTGATCAGGATACGTAAGCAAAGACTCTCTTTCAGGCCGATTAGTACATCGCTACCCCACGCCGTTAATACCAGGGGACGGAAACCGGAGAGGGCACCCAGATAGCCGTTTACGGTAATATAGTGGGCATCAATGATATCCGGCTTTATTCGGCTGATCAGCCTTCGGACTAGTATCACCCAGAGTAGTGAATTGATATACCCTGAGCCTTTCCTGTGCTGCGGTAATAGTGAGGACAAAAAGTGAAGCTGCACACCTTTGGCATAGCCGTCCCCAAGCCGGCTGGTGATGAGGTGAACCTCGTGCCCCTTCTTGGCGAAGTAGTCAACCCACCTCCGGGTGTGTATGCTTCTAGCGTCAGCAATATAACATATCCTCAATTAGCCATCTCTCCACGAGTCATCTTAGTGCCACATGTCTGCTCCGAAACCTCAGCCACCTTCCTCGCCACGCTTGCCCAGCTCCGATTCTCCACCACATATTTCCGACCACTCCTGCCCATCTGCTGGTTAAGTTCCTTATTTTGCAGAAGCCTCAAAATCGTTTGGGCCAGGGCTAAGGGAGATTCTGGCTCCACCAAGATTCCGGCACCACTATCTTCTAACATCTCAAGACCGCTTATCCGACTTGCCACCACCGGTTTGCCACAAGCCATGTATTCATACATTTTCAGGGGTGAAAGCCCAACCTTCTCATCGCGGTTGGCAGCAAATGGAGCTGCACAGATATCACTAGCATTTATATATAACGGGACATCCCGGTAAGGAACCATCCCGGTAAAAATTATCTTATCGGATACACCAACCTGCCCAGCAAGTTTGACTAACTCTTGCCTCATCATACCGTCGCCGACAATCAAAAATCTGGCTTCGGGAACCTCCTCCACTACATAGGGGATGCTTCTTATCAGATAGTCAACACCGTCCCAAACAACAAGGTCACCGACAAAAACTACCAGATGACCAGCCTGAGCCAGTTTTACCTGCCTTCTTGCCTGCTTGGTGTCCATTGGCTTGAATAGCTCTGTGTTTGCCCCATTTGGAATCACTACAATCTTATCTCCGGGCACCCCGTAGTCTTTTTGAAGAGTTTCCTTCAGCTTTGGGGTAACCACAATAATCTTATCCGCTCTCGGCATATTGAATCTCTCTATCCTCTCGATAATCTGCAATGAGAAGCGGTCAGTGAACCCGGTAATTCTGGCATTATCGCTCTCTATGCCGTTTACTTCTTTCACCAGAGGGAGCCTGAACAACTTAGCTAAGAAGTAGTCACTATTGAATAGACTATGTCGCCGATAAATCACGTCAATGTTCCGTTTTTTGCTGATTATGAGAATAAAAGCGGAAAGGAAAAAAGAAACATCACGCCCTAAAGACCACAGGATACCGATTTCACCTCTGAAGCGTCGGACTATTCCCGATGAAAGCAGCTTACTGCTTATGCCCTTGCCCAGCGATGGAGGGTTGCTGCAAATGATTTCTCCTACTTTTTTAGGATAATCGGAATTGAGAAGAACTACATTGTACCCCAACTTGGATAGATTGCTTATGAGTTCATACTTATGGGTTGATATGGTAATTAACTGCCCAACCTTCAGGCGATCATAAAAGAATATATTCACCCCACCCTCCCAAAATCGGCATCGGAGATTCGTTTTTAATCTTTTATGGCAATGACCAGCAAATCATCCGCCCAATTTTTGAAAATCCTGGAAACAAGACGAGGAAATCTTGAAAGAACAGGGCCTCTCCCCACCTCTTCTTTCACTGAAAAGCCTGAATGTTTAAGCAACTTCCTTAAGCTTTCAAAGGTAAAGAACCTTAAATGTAATGGTTGTTCCGGATACCTGATACTATCAAAGCTATATTGTTTCCCAGGCATGTTACCCAAAGGCCACGAGGCAAGAGGGTAAAAACTGCCTCTCCGAAAACCTAGGAGGTTGAATTTTTAACCCTTACCAAAAGTCATTCCGATCCTGTTCCCCAGACTAACCAGATTAGGGGTGGATAGGATTAACTTCCCCCCCTTCTTAAGTACTCTGTCTATCTCGTTAATCAATTGCCTTACTTCAACCACATGTTCAATCACTTCGGCGCATATTACAATATCAAATGAGGTATCAGTGAAAGGGAGGCTAAGACCTTCGCCTACGATTAACGCTTGGTAGCCTCTTTCCATTGCGTTGTTTTCATCAAGCAACATGCGCTTGGGACAGTTATCCAGTCCATAGCTCTCATTATCCCTGGTAAATAAACAGGAGTATGGCCCCCCACCACACCCCAAATCCAGTATCCTGTTCCCGGTGCCAAATCCTTCCTTAATAAATGTATACCTCAGCTCCGTAGAATTTTTCTTCGCCTTTCCTGTTTGGTAATAATTCAAGGTTTGATTTTTAAGGTCGACGGTACATTCTGACCCGCCATCCCGGTT
Source organism: Dehalococcoidales bacterium (assembly GCA_002688105.1). Taxonomy (GTDB): domain Bacteria; phylum Chloroflexota; class Dehalococcoidia; order Dehalococcoidales. Next base: position 133,917 of record NZBQ01000016.1, read on the forward strand.
ACATTCACAATCGGTAGCATCCAAGGACTTAAAATCAATGATACACACATCACCTACTACATAATATGGATACTCTTTCGAGCACTCGGGGCAATAGTATGACTGGCGCCTAGGCTGCAAGCCCGACCTACACTCTGGGCATATATATTCAAGAGGTATCATGTTTATGGAATGCCACCTCATAACATATTTTCACACACAATACCTCAATTACAAATTGTAGGTTTAGACTGTCTCTAACCAATATTAACTAAAATTATGGACTGTGCATAGGTTAGTTGTCAACAATGGACGCCAAAAGTCATCTGCTAATATCGAGGGATTTTATAGCTAGACGAAAGTTATGCAATCAAGCAGCGACCAAACCTTCACTCAGATAGCCTATCAGCGTTGACGGGGCACTAACCATAGTTTATTATTATTGACATGAATGATTTCAAAAGAATTCTAGCTCTTTCACCACATACCGACGATGCTGAACTTGGCGCAGGAGGAACGCTAGCCAGATGGATAGAAGAAGGCAAGGAAGTGTTTTATGCTGCCTTTAGTATAGCTGAGAAGTCGGTGCCTGAAGGTCTTCCCCAAAACATCTTGGAAGAGGAATGTAAACAAGCAACCAAATCCCTGGGGTTAAAGGGAAATAATCTCTCTATCTATAAATTCCCGGTGAGAGATTTCCCCAAGTTCAGGCAGGAGATACTGGAGATTCTGGTCAGCCTTCGAGAGGAACTTAAGCCAGACTTGGTACTATTGCCCTCGCTGAAAGACGTGCATCAGGACCACCATACTATTGCCGAAGAAGGGATTAGAGCCTTTAAAAATACCAGCCTGCTAGCCTACGAGCTCCCCTGGAATCTCCTTAGCTTTGAGCTTTCTTGTTTGATAATCCTGCACCCGAAACAGCTGGACAAAAAAGTGAAAGCAATAGAATGCTATCAGTCACAAAAGCACCGCAACTATACTAGTAAAGAATTTATATATGGATGGGCAAGGAGTAGAGGTGTCCAAATTAATGCTGAATATGCTGAGGTCTTTGAGGTGATAAGGTGGGTCATCAGATGAAGAATAGCCAGCCGGTCAATCCGTCAGAAACCGGCTTGGTTCAATCTCTACCGGTAAAGGAATTTGCTAGAGATAACTCCTTGGGAGCCGGAGAGCGTATAGTTATAGTGATAAAGAGTTTGGACCAAAAGGAGCGGCGAGAACGGCTCATCTGTTCCGCAAAGAGTGGTACATTAGGTCGAATTGAACCAAGGCCGGTTGCCCAAGGTTTAGCCGTTTGCACAGAGCTAGTCCCTGACTCAAAAATCAGCACCTCTGGCAATTGCTGGATTATGGAACTTGAGGAGCCAAGGGGTTTTGCTAAGTTGCCCAACGATACGTCTGCTATTTCGGAGATAGGCCAAATCTCAATTTTTGATTCAAATCTTAAACAAGTAAACACGCTAAAACACGATTTTTTTGGTTTTCTGCATACTATCATTCTTTCAGCAGATAGAGAGAAAATGCTAGTGGTATCAGGAGGATACGATTCAATCTTCGAAGTGGATATTAAAACTGGTGCTATCAAATGGAGCTGGTTTGGCTGGGACCACGGTTATAATCCCCGCCAGCAAGATGGCGCCTTCCTGACGTATGACAGGCGGCAGGCAGAGGCATGGCAAAGGCAAGGTAAGAAGGCGCAATTTGTTGCCCCAAAACTCTATGGGAAACAGGGATTGGTAACTGCGGGAAGAACGACTTTTCCCAACAGCGCCTATTACAATATATACAAGGACGAAACTACAATTGTCGCTACGCTGTTTCATGCCGGCGAACTCATTGAGATTGACAAGAAGACAGGGGACGTTTTCGTCAGGTTGTCTGGCATGAACATTCCGCATTCTATTCTACCCTGGGAATCAGGTTGGCTGGTTACCAGCACCAGAGAGGGCTGTTTTTTTACCCTGTCTCCAACCTTCCAAGTGGAGAGACAGGTTAGCTTCACCGATATGCCAGGGAAACCGGCTGGGATGGAAGAGGAAGAATGGTTGCAATCAGTTTCTCCTTTGTCGGATGGAAGGCAACTCCTCGCCGTGGACGCCAATCGGGGGCTATTCGTGATAGATGTGGAAAATAGAAAATGGAACGTCTTTGATATTGATGAAAACTGGTGCGTTCAAGAGGTGTATTCTCTGGGTAGTGCCTAATGGTAAAATAGTCAGTGAGGCACTTCTGGAAACAAGATAAGCTCGAACTTTTTTAGCGAAGTATTAATAGCTTTTCGATCTAGGTTTGGAACAAAAGTATACGTCTTCATTTTTGTCTAGACCATATTTCTCAATAAGGTCATCAGGCAATTCTCTTACGTAGCCATCAACTTTCACCATGAAGCCGACTTCCTCAAGCCTATCCTTATAATCTTGACCATAGAGTCTGACATGGTTACCCGGTCCAAAGACATAACCAGAAGAATCAACATTTTCCTCATCAGGTGAAGTAATAGTTAGGCTTTCAACAGTTTCCTTCTGATTACGCGGAATCGGCTCTTGCAGAATAGCCCCAGCCCCTGGTTTTAGAATTCTGAATAGCTCTCTCATGGCTTGCCTATCATCTGGAATCTGGTCAAGAATATGATAGCAAATTATGCAATCAAACGAGTTGTCCGAGAATGGGATGTAGGTTATATCCGTAAGAACCATAGCCAGAGGTGATGAGATGTCACAACTGATATAATTAAGATTGGGCAAGGTTCGAAACTTCTTGGAGTAGCACCATGATGGGCCAATGTCAAGCACATTAAGATTATCACTAAAGAAGCTTGTTTTATCCCTTAGATATAGCCAGAGGAGTCGATGTCTCTCTGCACTCCCGCATCTAGGACATAAAGCATTTGGTCTTCTTGGAACCGGGTACGGCACGAATTTACGGAAATGTCCGTTACAGTATGGACAGGTAACGCGGTTGCCTAAATATTTTAAGCTCGCTAAAGCAAGGTAAGCTTCCCGTAGCGGAGAATGATATTTTATCGGGATAATTCTTCGCATCATTCTGCCTAAGAGCGGGGTTAAACCCATTTAAAAACTACTCTCCTCGTCTTTTTAGATTAGTGGTTTTTTCTAGTATCTGTCGGGTGACAGCCCATAGGCAAAACGATTCTCAAGGGTGCTTCTATTAAACTTCTCTCCCTTACATAATTTATTTTGAATCCTATTGAAGAGTGGCATTCTTCATTTTTTTTAACTTCTCCAAATATCTCGCGGTTATTGTCTCCCAACTAACGTTATCTATGGCGTATTGTCTGGCATTTTGGGCATGATGAGAAGTATCTCCCCTCAAGTACTTGGTTATCTTTTCTGACGCCTTTTTAGGGTTGGTAAAATCAACGATAATGCCACAGGTGTTATTTTCAATAAGTTTAAAATGCGGGAGATCTGACACGATGCAAGGTAAGCCAGATGCCATCGCCTCAGCCAGGGTTAAGATTGGCTCCCCTCCTTCATACTTTGATGATACGGCAAAATAATCAGCGCTGGCGTAGAGGTCAGGGGCATCTTGTTCATGGTCCACATAGCCCAAGAATCTGACGTTGTTTAGTCCCCGTTGTTGAGCCAGCCTTTCCGCCCCTGATAAAAGTTCTCCTACTCCGGCGATAACCACAGTTACCTCTTTGTTACCTTTGTTCTTCCGCTCAACCTGTGAAAATGCTTTGATCAATCTATATGGCTCTTTTTGTTCGGTTAATCTACCCAGGCTTAGGACTATAATGTCATCTTCGGGAAGGTTGAACTTCTCCCGTAACCTTCTCTTATCAGCAACTGGCCTGAATCTCTCAATGTTTACTCCATTAGGTATGTAGGTTATTCTTTCACGGTCTATGCCCCTCTCCTCTAATTCAGTGGCTACCTGATTGCTTACCGCGGTAAATTTGGCATTGCCCAGACTGATCTTATGCCAGCTGCGTTTCTCAAACCGGGATGAGATTTTGTAGAGAAGGTGATAGTACCACGAGTATATCCGATGAGCGCTCATACCGTAGTAAGTTCCATGTATTGTAATCAGGCTTTTGGAAAAGGGATTATTTCCGATAAAAAATGGGTTATTAAGCCAGACCACATCATAATCATCAGCCCTGTCCCTGAAATACTGGCACACTTGATACCAATAATGAAGCAAACCCAGAATGCCAGACATCCTAATCAGCCGACTGTTGCCAAGCGTTATCTCTGGACCGGTTGGTGAGCAAATGGTGCAGTCAACCCCCATTGCCCGGAGTCGCTCGGTAACATTATAGACAACATTGCCAATACCTGATGAATACCGAGGGGGATATTCTTGAGTACAAACCAGTAGCTTCATCAAAACTCCGACCTCATTATACTCGCTTTTTGGTTTTCAATAAAGAGGCGATGCCAGATTTCAAATATAAGTATACTCCATAACTTTTGCGCATTGAGGAAATTCATATTATAACTACCTCTGGACTTCTGGAATCTGTCTAGTAGGTTGGAAATATACTCTTGGTTGTAGTAGTTATGTTTCGACTCGCCAAGTAATCGGGCTAAGGTACTATTTAACGAGTGCCTCAACCAGTAATCGGCAGGTACATTATAGCCGTGTTTTCTTCGGTTTATTATCTGGTCAGGCACTAGCCCGGCCATCGCTTTCTTAAAGATATACTTGCCGGTCAAACCTTTCAATTTTAACCGTGTCGGCATAGCAAAAGCAAGCTCGGCGATATTATGGTCTAGGATAGGCACTCTTTCCTCTACAGCATGAGCCATCGTCATCCTATCGGCTTTAACCAAGAAGTCATTAGGCAGCCAGGTTTTTATGCCGAAGTAAAGCAACTTATTCAATAGCTTGGCATCATCAGGGAAGTAATTATTCAGGTTGCCATCTGCCTGGTAATCACCCAGCTTCCTTAGTTCGTTTTCATTAAACAGAGATATCACGTTTAAATATTGTTCAGCCACACCACTGGCAGCAAGTAGATTTAAGGCACGTTTCATATTGCTGTTCTCAGGGAAATATCTGCCGACGGTCGGGGAAAGACGGTGGCTGAGGAAGCCGGGGAGTAGCTTAGAAAAATTATGTCCCAGCATCATAATCTTAAAATTATCATATCCGGCAAACAGCTCATCGCCCCCCTCCCCGGCCAGGACTACAGTTACCTCTTTTTTAGCAAACCTGGAGAGGACATAGGTGGGCAAGGTAGCGGCATCACCTATCGGCTCATCCATATGCCAGACCATTTCTGGCAGCAAGCTCAGGTCTTTTTCACCGACATTAAGCTCATGATGGTCAGTGCCAAAATAGCGGGACACAAATCTAGCGTGTTTGAATTCATTCTCACCCTCGGAACCAAAGCCCACCGAGAATGTCTTTATGTTGTCAGCCATCTCACTCATTAAGGCCACGACGCAGGTTGAATCTAAACCACCGCTCAAGTAGACGCCCAGGGGAACATCACTTATCAATCGCTGCTTCACTGATTTCCTAAGCAGCTCCCGTAATTTTTCAACATAATACTCCTCAGGCTCATCAGTAATATTCTCTACTAAGTCCCAGTATTTAGAGGTCTGTATTTTACCATCTTCAAGTGTCAAAATATGCCCGGGCAGCAGCTTATATAAGTTCTCGATTAGTGTTCTCTCGCTGGGAACATACCGGTAGGTAAGGAACTCATTTAATGCGCTTAGATTTATATTCCGTCTAGCCCCTTCATATTCCAGGATTGTTTTCATTTCCGAGGCAAAGACGAACCTATTACCTTTGAGATAATAATACAGGGGCTTTACGCCCAACCTGTCCCGGGCTAGGAACAGGCGCTTTTGGCTTATATCCCAGATGGCAAAGGCAAACACGCCCTCAAAATATTTAACACAACCGGTACCGTATTCTTCATAGGCATGCACGATGACCTCGGTATCACTATTGGTATAGAAGCGATGACCCTTCTGAAGTAAGCCTTCTTTCAATTCCAGGTAGTTGTATATTTCACCATTAAATACAATCTGAATAGAACCGTCCTCGTTATGGATAGGTTGTTTCCCGGTAAGTAAATCAATTATCTTCAGCCTTTGATGACCTAATGAAACACGCTCATCTAAATAACACCCCGATTCATCTGGCCCCCTATGTTGGACCGCAGCCATCATTTTCTTTAGCAATTTCTCATCCTGCCAGTTAAAGCCAACAATGCCACACATATCTACCTTTCCATCGGCTATCTGGTTACCGGGCTAAACTCAGAACTCCATATAAAACCGCTGACTGAGCCAGAATCATAGACTTTATGAAATCCCTGCTCGGTAAGTGCCTGCCGGGGGTCATAATTCAACTTATAGTAACTCCCCGTGCCAGTTCCAAAAGGCTGGTTCACAATTTCTTCCCTGATGAGTAACATGCGGGAAGAACACTGGCTAAAATCATTGATGAGCAGATAAGATTGTAGCCATTCCAGCTTACCTGCCAACCTGGTAAATAATTCCGGCGTGAGCTTCATCTTAGTATAAAAGCCGTCGACGCCTATGGTCCCCTCATAATGAGCTGAGACGGTCTGCCCCGCCTGCAATTCAGAGGTGGTAAGGGCAAAACGGACCACCTGATTCTTTGAAAAAGTTCGATTGGTCTGGTTAGAGGGAAAACCAATCATAGACAGGAAGGTCAGAACGAAAATTAAAGCTATCACCAGGCTAGCCGTTAAATATCTTCTCTTAAACAGACTGAGTAGGAGGGAAAAGGTTACCGCCAGCGGGATAGATAATAAAATCTCCGCCATGTACCACCACCTATGTTCAATAACCGAACGCCCGGTGAGCATGGGGAAATAGCTAATACTTAAAATCAACATCCCAGCTATGGCTATATAAAAAGTATAAGGGTTGCCAAATTTCCTGGAGAGCATATAAAAGACGCTGATAAAAGACATAGCGAAAAAGAGAAGCATGCCCAAACTGTTAAATAAGAATTCAAATGGGGTGCTGGAAAGCGTCGCAGTTGCTGGCGGCGTTACCTCCGGTGGTATAGCTCCTGGCGGCGTTACCTCCGGTGGTATAGCTCCTGGCGGTGTTACCTCCGGTGGTATAGCTCCTGGCGGTGTTACCTCCGGTGGTATAGCTCCTGGCGGTG
>NZBQ01000017.1 GCA_002688105.1 Dehalococcoidales bacterium
GATGTCTAAAATGCGTCCGCCTACCAAGGGACCAATGATTGCTCCTGAATAACCAAAAGATAATACCAATCCGCTTGCGGTTCCCACCTCTCCCTCAGGCATCATCTCTACTGGCAGTGCCATTATAATTGCGAACCTGGTGTTATCGGTGATTCCCAATAGGAGCATAGGGAGCCACATCAGGGACAGGTCCATACGTATTGCCCCCAAGGTAACGATGGCTATGATGATAGAAGGTAACCAGATGAATGGTTTTCTCACACCTAGTTTATAGGCAAGCCGGGGCATCAAGAAAACAGTGGGGATACCTGCCCAAAGGACTATTGAGGCAAGAAGCCCGGCAAGCTCTGGTGTTCCCCCCTTCAGCATAATCAAGGCTGGAGCCCAGCCTGTCCAGCCATAGAAGAAGAAGGCCTCTAACAGGAAGAGGATGGCTACCAGCCACAGGTTCTTATTTTTCAATAACTGGCGAAGCGGGGTCTTGTATCTACTTACTGGCCTATCGTGAGCACTATTGGGGGGTGGTTCTCTAACCAGTGTCCACCACAAGATGGCAGCGATGATAGGGGGGATACTCCATATAAAAAAGACACCTTGAAAGGTGTTGGTTATGGGAAAGATTAAAGGTATGGTGATGGCCATGGCTAAAGCGGCACCAGTGTTAGCTCCGGTGACGAATATTCCCGTAGCCACACCGGCTTTCTCCCTGGGGACCCAGGCGCTTACTAGCTTGGGTAGATTGGGATATGATAATCCGATTCCAATACCAGAGATTAAGGTAAATGCCAGGAGGCTGGAGTAACTGGTAGCTGTGCTTCTTAATAGCGTTCCTATCACTATTATGATAATACCGATACCGGCGGCTTTCCTGATACCTATCCGGTCAGCAAGGAGACCGCCAGGAATAGCGGCTATTATCAACATCAGGATGGGGGCGGTAAAGAGCAGACTAGCTCGGGCATGAGTAAGGACGAGTTCTTCCTTGAGGATATGTTCCATGGGGGGAACACAGAGTATTGTTGAATATATGACAAAAGCCATTAAAAAGGCACTACCCAGTATGGGCCAGTGCATTCCAGAATGTTCTTCTTGTGGCATTACAAGGTCTCAAATGGACAAATGAACCGGGCAGGACCTATCGGCCCTGTGGTCCTACGTACGGAAGCTTAAATGATACTATAGCATAACTCACCATTCATGTCATCCGAAAAGCAAATTTCGGTGAGAGAGTGTTCCACCTTTCCTTTATCAGGAATTAAGCCAAGCTCGACAAATCGGCTGAGATAGGATAAAGTAAGTATCTAGGATGCAGGAAATTCCACAGAGTGAGATCCCGGTTTTAGCCATAGACCTGGGCGGCACCAAGATAATAACCACTATCGTTTCCAGACAGGGTCAGGTAGTAGCCAAGGAATACTGTCTCACCTTGGCTGATGAAGGGCCACAGCCGGTAATCAAACGGATATTTTCATCCATAGACCGTCTTCTTAGTGCACAAAGCATGGAGCCATCTCATCTGGAGAGCATCAGTATGGCTGCGGCTGGAGTTATAGATTCTGAGCGGGGGCTGATAACCACATCCCCCAACCTGCCCGGCTGGTGTAATATTCCATTGAGAGATACGGTAAAAGAGAAGTACCGGGTTGCTACCTTCCTAATCAACGATGCCAGCGCCGCCGCCTTAGGTGAACAACACTTTGGCGCCGGGAAGGGGATAAAAGACCTTCTTTATCTTACGGTGAGCACGGGGATTGGTGGCGGGATTATCATTAGTGGCAAGTTATACTCTGGAGTATGTGGTAGCGCTGGGGAGATAGGACATACGACCATTGATGTTAACGGGCCGAGGTGCAGTTGTGGCAATATTGGTTGCCTGGAGACACTAGCCTCTGGCACCGCCGTGGCCAGGGAAGCCATAAGGCGTATCAGTCATGGAGAAAAGTCTTCTCTTGCCGGGATGGTGTCCGGTAAGATAGAGGATATCACCGCAGAAGAGGTTGACATTGCGGCAGCAGGTGGGGATTCTCTAGCCCGGGAGGTTATTTTACAGGCAGCAACCTATCTTGGGGTAGGTATGGTAAACTTAGTTGATATCTTTAATCCAGAAATGATTATTGTGGGTGGTGGGATGGCAAAAATGGGAGACCGCCTGCTTAATCCGGCTAGGCGAGTAGTGATGGAGAGAGCCTTCCGACTACCGGCTCAGGCGGTACGTATAGTTCCGGCCCAGCTTGGTGATGATGCCGGGGTGATTGGGGCGGCTGTCTTTGCCTTTCAACAGAGCTTGACTAGGAGGACAAGATGAAGATCCGTAAAGCTGTTATTGTTGCGGCTGGTCGTGGGACAAGATTCTTACCTATCACCAGGTCTCAACCTAAGGAAATGCTGCCACTGGTAAATAAACCGCTAATCCAGTATTCAGTGGAAGAGGCGGTCAATTCAGGTATTGAGCAGATTTTTATGATAACCGCTATGGGCAAGCGGGCTATTGAGGACTACTTCGACCGTTCCTTCGAATTAGAATATGTCCTGGAGCAAAAAAGGGAGACTAAACTGCTGCAGGAGATGCGCCAACTGTCCAACCTAGTTGACATCTGTTATATCCGTCAGAAGGAGCAGCTGGGTCTGGGGCATGCCATCCTGGCAACTAAGGACATCATTGGTGAGGAACCTTTCGCTATCTTACTTCCCGATGACATCATTGATAGTAAGGTGCCTGCATTAGGGCAGTTGATAGAAGTTTATGAGCAGCATAAAACTAATGTCCTAGCTGTTGAGCGCATTAGTCGCCAGGATATGATGAAGTATGGCATCATTGAGCCCAAGAAAGTTTCAGAAAGTGTATATCAGGTTCTTAGTCTTGTCGAAAAGCCAGAGCCGACGGAAGCTCCTTCTGACCTGGGGGTAGTGGGCAGGTATATCCTTACACCCCAGATATTCGATGCTATTGAGGTTATTCCATCGGGTAAAAATCAGGAGATTCAACTTACTGACGCCCTGCAATTGTTACTCAAACAACAGACAGTATATGCCTATGAATTTGAAGGGGTGCGGTATGATACCGGCACTCCTTTAGGCTGGCTGAAGACGACAGTAGCGTTTGCTTTAAAAAATCCTGATATTGGGGCGGAACTGAGGGAATATCTACGTCAACTCCTCTGATATTGAGATGGATTGGCAGCCCTATCTCTCTTATCCCCTTGATAAACCACCTGTTCATTGACAGCTTGTAGGACTTACACTAAAATCATATGAGATTATGACTAGTGATGAAATTCGGGCAACATTCCTGAAATTCTTTGAGGGAAAGGGGCATAAAATCATCTCCGGTTCCTCTTTGATACCTCAGGGAGACCCCACTTTACTACTCACCAGCGCCGGCATGGTGCAGTTTAAGCCATACTTACTAGGTGAGGCAGTGCCGCCAAACCCCCGTCTGGCATCATGTCAAAAATGCTTTCGCACCACTGATATTGAGTCGGTGGGTGACCCCAGCCATCTCACCTTCTTTGAAATGCTGGGCAACTTCAGTATCGGTGATTATTTTAAGCCAGAAGCCATTAACTGGGCGTGGGAATTTGTTACTCGATGGCTGGGGCTTTCGCCGCAATGTTTGTGGATAACTATCTTCCTTGACGATGATGAAGCCTTTAACTACTGGCGAGAGCTGGGTGTGCCAGAGGCAATGATATTGAGGTTTGGCGAGGAGGATAACTTCTGGGGTCCCGCCGGTGATTCCGGACCCTGCGGGCCGTGCAGTGAAATCCATTATGACTTTGGGGAAGAGTTTGGCTGTGGGAAGATTTCCTGCGCACCGGGCTGTGATTGCGGTCGTTTTTCTGAGATATGGAACCTGGTATTCACCCAGTATAACCAGAACAAGGGAGGACAGCGCATCTTACTGCCCAAACCTAACATTGATACCGGCATGGGATTGGAGAGAATAGCGGCAGTAGTTCAGGGCAAGACCTCTATCTATGAAACTGACCTTTTCACCCCGTTACTTCAGCGTATATCCGAGCTAGCCGAAAGGGAATATGGCGCTGACGATGATATTGATAATGCTATGCGAGTAGTGGCTGAGCATGGTAGAGGCATTACCTTTCTCATCGCCGACGGTGTAATTCCCGGCAACGAAGGGGCTGGCTATGTGTTACGTCGACTATTGCGTCGCGCCGCCCTCTTTAGCCGAAGATTAGGGGTAGATAAACCGTTCCTGGTCGAAACAGTTAAGGCCACTATTTCTCAGATGGGGCATATCTATCCTGAAATAGGGCAGAGGCAGGGCTTCATTATTAAGGTAATTGAGCAGGAAGAAGCCAGGTTCAACGAGACTCTTAACGCCGGGCTGGAATTATTAGATGGCATTATGGAGGAATCCGCCGGCAAGGTGAGAAATAAGATTTCAGGCAAACAGTCTTTCAAGCTATATGATACCTACGGCTTCCCGGCAGAGCTAACGGCAGAGATTGCCGGCAGGCGAGGCTTTTCTGTGGACTTAGAAGGTTTTGAGAGAGAGATGGAGGAGCAGAGAGAAAGAGCACGGGAGGCTCATAAATTTGAGGTGACGCTCAAGAGGGCAGTTGATTTACATAACCAGCTTAATATTAAGGCAACCCCTTTCGTTGGTTATGATAACCTCAAACATAAATCTAAAATTCTTAGCCTCTTAGTCGATAGTGAATCTACAGAGACTTTACATAAGGGACAAGAGGCAGGCATTATCTTAGAATCCACCTCTTTCTACGGGGAGATGGGGGGGCAGGCAGGTGATACCGGTCAGATACGCAACACCTCGGGCAAATTCTCGGTTACCAATACTATCCGAGTCCCACTCGATATTATTGTCCATCAAGGGCATGTTACCCAGGGTGGCTTTAGGGTAGGGGATGAGGTAGATGCTGAGGTAGATAAAGAGCGGCGGCTGGATATTGCCCGCAACCATACCGCTACCCATTTACTTCAGTTGGCTCTGCGTCAGGTGTTGGGCGAGCATATTCAGCAGAGGGGTTCGCTGGTAACCCCGGACCAGCTTAGATTTGATTTTTCCCACCTGACGGCAATGACCAGAGAAGAAATACGAGAAGTGCAGCATATGGTAAATGAAAAAATTCGTCAAAACCTATCAGTATATGACGAAGAACTTCCGTATAAAAAGGCAATCGAGGAAGGGGCTATAGCCTTATTCGATGCCAAATATGGCGATAAGGTTCGGGTATTGAAAATCGGTAAGCCGGCAATTAGTACTGAGCTATGTGGGGGTACCCATGTTAAATCAACCGGGGAGATAGGTCTCTTTCAAATTGTTACTGAAATGAGTATCGGTGCTGGATTACGCCGCATTGAAGCGGTCACCGGTAGGGGATCTGAGGCACTTATCGACCGGCGTGTATCCAGTTTGGAGAAGGCTGCCCAATCTCTGGGAGCTTCGCCGGAAGATATTCAGGAGAAGCTGTCTGGTATGGTTATCGAGCTCAATAAGGAACGTAAGCAAACTCTGACTCTGGAGCGGGAGCTGGCCAGGAAAGAAGCTGAGTCTTTACTAGGCCAGGAGGAAGTAGTTAACGGAGTAAACCTATTGGTAGCTAGGGTTTCACCTTCCCGGCCTGAGATTTTACGGGGAATGGCTGACCTGCTTAGAGATAAGCTTAAAAGTGCGGTGATAGTTCTGGGTACAGTATGCCAAAATAAACCATTTTTCCTGACCGTAGTAACCCCGGATTTGATAGCCAATGGTTACCATGCTGGCGAGATAGTGAAAAAGGTAGCCGGGATAGCTGGAGGCAGTGGTGGCGGCAGTGCCAGATTAGGTCAGGCAGGTGGTAAGGATAAAGGTAAANTGGACGCAGCCCTTCAGTCGGTGAAAAGTTTGATATGCGCAGTCTAGGTCTTGACATTGGAGATAAACGAATAGGGGTAGCGCTTAGCGACTCCGAAGGGATATTAGCCAGCCCGCTTACCATTATCAACTGCAGAGATGAAGCCGCGAATATCGAGGCTATTACTGATATTATTAGCCAGCATCAGGCTGAGCAAATTATAGTAGGCTTGCCCCGTTCTATGGATGGAAGTTTGGGGCAGCAGGCGGAGAAGGTAACCGTCTTTACTCAAAAACTGTGCAACCATACCGATGTTCCGGTAGAGTTCCGGGATGAGCGTTTGACCACAGTGTCGGCTAAACGCTTGATGCAAGCCACTAAGTCCAAGAAGAGCCGGAGAAAGGCCCGGGATGATGCTATAGCTGCCGCTCTCATCCTGCAGGGCTATCTGGATGAAACACATGAGGCAAGGCCATAATTAGCCTCTTTTGGCTGTTGTTAAAAGATTGTTCAGAGGTCGTTTAAGAGACCTATTTTAAACCAGCTGCGAATCAGGGGGATTTACTAATTCATAAAATAGCTAAGGCCTATATTGAGGTATTAAAGCCACGTGAGAGTAGCTTATTGACTTTCATCGGTTTTTGTGCTGCTATCATAGCTGGCGATGGACGCCTATCCCTAGGATTAATACTTATCGTCCTGACGATTTTTTTAGCTAGTGCCGGGGCTAACGGGCTGACCAATTATCTAGACCGCGATGTTGATGCCAGGATGCAGCGCACTAAAAATAGAGCGTTGCCCTCAAAGCGTATTTACCCTCCAGAAAAGGTTCTACCGTTAACTATAGGCTTGGTTATTGTTGGCTTAGCTCTAGCCTGGTACCTGCATCCCCTCTGCGTTCTAGCTGACATAATCGGCACCACGGCTGCAGTAGTCTGGCGAAAGAGAGCAACATGCGTTTTTCCCCAGGGCATGATAGCCAGTTGCGCTCCGGTTCTTATGGGATGGTTTGCCATTAAGCCGGCTTTTAGCTGGGAAATAGTGCTTCTGTGCGCACTCATTGCTCTCTGGCTACCACTTCATGTCTGGAACNTTATGATTGCTAATCGAGATGATTATCTTAATGCTGGACTAACCTACTTTCCAATGAGTCGAGAGGTAAAAGATGCGGTAAAGGTGCTGCTGGTGTTCTCCCTGATGCTTTATGCTGCTTCTATNGCTCTCTACTTCATAGGCAGCTTCGCCTGGCTCTATCTGGTACTAGCCAACCTGCTGGGTGTGGTAATGGTCTATGCCAGTTCACGACTGGTGATTTCCAGTGCCTCCCACGATGCGCAGAGGGTATATAAGCTGTCGGCTTTCCCGTATCTGGGTCTAATTTCCCTGGCGATGTGTCTGGACATCTGGCTACTATGAGACTGTGGAGGTAGGTGGACTTCAATCTCAGTGAGTAAGATACGATGTTATAGAAAGTGACAAAGAAGTTTACCACTAGGGGGGATAAAGGGGATAGGCTTATGAACACTCCCACTAGCTTCCATTTGATACGAACCTGTCTTGGTTCTAAGGCTCGGGCAGGGGATCTCAAGACACCACACGGCATAGTGCCTACGCCAGTGTTTTTGCCCGTGGGGAGCCAGGCAACAGTTAAAACACTAATCCCGGAGGAGTTAAAAGATATTGGGATTCCGATGGTATTGGCTAATACCTACCATCTTTACCTTAGACCAGGCATTGCGGTGATTGAGCAGATGGGAGGTTTACATAAATTTATGAATTGGGGCAGGGCCATCCTTACCGATAGTGGCGGCTACCAGGTTTTTAGCTTAGCCCCGCTACGCCAGGTCAGCGATGATGGAGTTATTTTCCGGTCCCATATTGATGGAAGCCAGCANCTTATTACTCCTGAGCTAGCTATTCAGTTTCAAGAGTCTCTTGGCGCTGACATTATTATGGCTCTGGATGAGTGCCCGGCTCATGATGACAGCTTTGAGAAGATACGGAGAGCAATGGATAGAACGCATCGGTGGGCAGAGAGATGCCAGAAAGCTCAGAGGCGTGACGACCAGGCTCTATACGCGATTGTGCAGGGGGGTATCTTTCCCCAACTTCGACGCCAGTCAGNCGAATANCTGANCTCGCTGGAATTTGCCGGTTATGCTATCGGCGGCTTGAGTATTGGGGAANCCAAAGANGGTAACNNTNGNNATNANNGANGAAACNGNNGCNTTNCTGCCNGAGNATAANCCACGNTANCTTATGGGNGTNGGNTCNCCNGAGGATATTNTNGAGNGTNTANCTAGAGGGATTGATATNTTTGANAGTGCCCTNCCGACTCGTATCGCCCGAAACGGTGCTTTATTTACTGGACACGGTAGACATAATATTTTGAATGCCACTTATAAACAGGTGAAACAACCTGTTGACCCTGACTGCGATTGCTATACCTGCCGTACTTTTTCCGCTGCCTATCTTCACCATCTATTTAATTGTAATGAGCTACTAGCCTACCGGTTAGCCACTATACATAACCTGACTTTCATTAATAACCTAATGCGTAAGGCAAGGAATGCTATTCTTGATGGCACTTTTAGCTCTTTCCATGATGGTTTCCTGGCAAACTATAAAGCCACAGATGAGCAGATACGGCTCAGTCAAAAACAAAAGTGGTTAAAATCACGTAACATGGAGAAATAACTCAGCACACTTACCTGGATAGCTTGAAGGTATGGAGTCTTTCAGGGAGAAGGGTCGACTCTTGCCCCTTTAGAGATTACCCAGGTGATTCCATCATCCATATCTTTGCCCCCACCCTCAAGTTCCAGTATTAACCAGCCGCCATCCTCGGTCACCTCAGCCCGGAGAATATTGATGACTAGATTAAATTGCTGACCAAGGTTATAGGTAATTGGTTCAACAAGTAATTCCGTAGTGAAGTTGAGCATTACTCGCCTTTTTGTCATGTCTAAAATAATAGTATTAAACACTAAGCTTGTCAATTTACGCTATCTAGGATTGTTTAGAAACCTGCCCCCCCAGCCCCCTTCCCTTATTATTTGTTAAGGGGATGTGGAGTGTAGGTAAGAAGGGGACGAAGCCTCCTCTAAAATCTCTTCCTAAAGGGGGTGAGGTTAATATCAAAAAGCATAAGTTGAAGCGAGCTTCACAGTTAAGCTATAATAGTAAGTCTGAAATTCCAGGGTGAGGCAACGATTTTGCTTAAGAGTCATAGCTGCGGTGAGCTGAACAAAAAGTATGCGGGTAAGAAGGTAACCCTGGCTGGTTGGGTTGACCGCCGTCGAGACCACGGGAGACTGATATTTATTGACCTACGAGATAGAGAAGGTATAGTTCAGGTAGCATTTAATCCAGAGGTATCAGATCAGTGCCATAAAACAGCCAATGAGTTGCGTAATGAATATGTGGTTAGAGTTAGCGGTGAGGTTACCTTTCGCCCGCCGGGAACCGAGAATCCTAAGTTAGCCACCGGTGATATTGAAATTATCGCCCAAGATGTAGAGATACTTAATCCATCGGAGACCCCGCCATTTTACATAAACGAAGATATTGAAGTAGAGGAAGGTCTCCGTCTTAAATATCGTTATCTTGACCTGCGCCGGGCGCGGATGCAAGCCAACCTGCTCCTTCGCCACCGGGTGGTGAAGTTCATTCGTAATTTTCTGGAGGCTAAGGGCTTTATTGAGATAGAAACGCCCATCCTGATTAAGAGTACCCCGGAGGGAGCTCGCGATTACCTGGTGCCCAGCCGCCGTCATGCGGGCAGATTCTATGCTCTGCCCCAATCCCCACAGCAACTTAAGCAGCTATTGATGGTAGCCGGTGTGGAGAAATATTTTCAAATAGCCAGGTGTTTTCGTGATGAGGACACACGTGCCGACCGCCAACCTGAATTTACTCAACTTGACCTGGAAATGAGCTTTATTGAGCAAGATGATATCCTTGACTTGTTTGAGGGGCTTTTCACCTCCATGGTTGAAACGGCTAAGCCTGAAGGGCCGGCAATAAAGCCTTTCCCCCGTCTCACCTACGCTGATGCTATGGAGCGTTATGGCACGGATAAGCCTGATCTGCGCTTTGGCCTGGAAATTGGAGACCTGACCGACATTGCCGCCCAGTCTGATTTCTCTATTTTCCGCTCGGTTGTTGATAAAGGAGGTAAGATAAAGGGCATATGCGCCCCCGGTTGTGCTACCTATACCCGGAAGCAGCTTGACGAACTAAATAGGGTAGTGCGAGAGCTTGGTGCCGAGGGTTTAATAACCATGGCTTTAGGCACCACGACTGGCAGTTTAGACAATTTGACTCTTGACATGGTAAGGTCGGTGGCAGCTAAATTTCTAAGCCTAGGACAGATTAAAGAGATGGCAGAGCGTTTGGGGGCTGAGATGGGTGACCAACTGCTTATCATTGCCGGTAAGCCCGAGATAGTTAATGTGGCACTGGGTGAACTGCGTGGTGAGATGGGACATCGGCTGAAACTGGCAAAGCCTAATCTCTTTGCCTTTACCTTCATCGTTAATTTTCCCCTGTTAAAGCGAGACGAAGCGACAGGACAGTGGGGACCGATGCACCATCCATTTACCGCCCCGCGGGATGAAGATGTACCTTTACTGGATACCACTCCAGAAAAAGTACGGGGCAAGCACTATGATATGGTATGTAATGGATATGAAATCGCCGGCGGCAGCCTTAGGATTTACACCAGCCACTTGCAAAGGAAAATATTTAAGCTGCTGGGCTATAGCGACGAAGAAGTCAAGGAAAATTTCGGGCATTTGCTTGAAGCTTTTGATTACGGTGCTCCTCCTCATGGTGGTGTAGCTGCCGGTATTGACCGTATGGTAATGATACTGGCTGGAGAGGAAACTATTAGGGAGGTAATCGCTTTCCCCAAGAGCCAGACGGCTACCGATTTAATCTTCAATGCCCCTTCGCCAGTTACCGAGGAGCAACTGGCTGAATTACATCTGCGTCTGCGGGAGGAACTGTGAAAGTAACCAATGAGAAAACAGAGAATAGCCAGGTATTTTTAACCATTGAGATGGAGTCGGTTGAGGTAGAGGAGTCCATGGAGGCGTCCTACCACCGCCTGGTTAAGAAAACGCGAATTCCCGGCTTTCGCAAAGGAAAAGCGCCACGGGATATACTGGAGCGTTATATCGGCAAAGAAAGCCTCCTTGAAGATGCGCTGAACAATCTGTTCCCTAAAGCTTATGATGATGCTATCAAGGAGCAAAAAATTAAGGCCATCGCTCAACCACAAATTGAGGTGGCTCAAACCGATCCCGTAGTATTTAAGGTAGTGGTGCCGTTGTTGCCCACCATTGAGCTTGGTGACTACCATCATATTAAAGTGAAACCAGAACCGGTAAAATTAAATGAGGACGAGGTTAATAATGCCGTTGAACAACTACGCCATCAGCAAGCTATCTGGGAACCGGTAGACTGCTCTGTAGATTTTGGTGACCTGGTAAGTTTAGAAGTTGAGAGCGATATTGATGGTGAGCCTTTTATAAAACAGCAAGGGACTCAGTATCAGGTCCTCCGTGACGTATCCTTCCCGGTGCCGGGATTTGCTGAGCAGCTAACCGGTTTGAAAAAGGATGAGTGGAAAGAATTTAAGCTTAAATTACCCGATGATTATCCCAAAAGCGAACTGGTCGGAAAGGAGCCTTTGTTTAAAGTAAAGGTTACCGAAATAAAGCAGGAGAGGCTCCCTGAGTTAAATGATGAGTTTGCCAGGGGAGTTAGCTCTGACTTTGAGACTCTGGAGGCACTCCGCGAACGGGTCTCAACTAACTTGAGGCTCAGGGCTGAGGAACAAGCCAGTGTGGATTTTGAGGAACGGGTAATAATGGCGGTAGTTGACATTAGTCAAGCTGAATTTCCTCCGGTTTTAGTAGAGGCGGAAGTTGACCAACTTCTCGGCGAACAGGTGAGGCGCTGGCAGATGGGGGGCGGCAAAAGCCTGGATGAATACCTTAAACGAGTCAACAAGACAGAGGAGGAAATACGGGAAGAGCTACGTCCACTGGCTACCAAGAGGGTTTCTGCATCACTGGTGTTAGGGAAAGTTGCCGAAGAGGGAAAAATTGAGGTTAGCGACGCTGAGATAGATAGCGAGATTGAAAACATGTGCCGAGATGCCGCAGATGGCAAAAAAGATGAACTGAAGAAGTTCCTGACTACTCCGCAGGCCCGTGAATCAATCAAGCAGACTTTAATGACACGTAAAACTATCCAGCAACTGGTAGAAATAGCCAAGGGTGCGAAAAAGGGTAGAGTATAAATATCTTCGCTTAGATTACATAATAGATGATATAATACTGAAGGAGGATAAAATGAATAATCAACCGATGAATGTTATTCCTATGGTGATTGAAAGTGGGGCTAGGGGGGAGAGGGCTTTTGATATATACTCGCTCCTGCTGAGAGAGCGCATTGTTATGCTGGGTATGCCGATTAACGACCAGGTGGCTAATGTTATTATTGCCCAGCTTCTCTATCTGGAGCGGGAAGACCCGGACAAAGATATAAGCCTCTATATCCATTGCCCCGGTGGTATCATCAGTGCTGGGCTGGCTATTTACGACACTATGCAGCTGGTACGCTGCGATGTATCCACCATCTGTGTGGGGCTGGCCGCCAGCATGGGCACACTACTCCTCTGTGCTGGAACCAAAGGTAAGCGCTTTGCCTTACCTAACTCGACTATACATATGCATCAGGCGTTTGGTGGGGCTCAAGGACAGGCTGCTGATATAGAAATTGCCGCCCGCGAGATTATGCGAATACAAGAGATAATCCGTGGTATTCTGTCTGAACACACCGGCCAGTCGCTGGAAACAATAATTCATGATACCGACCGTGACTTCTACCTTAACCCCGGGCAGGCAGTAAAATATGGGCTGGTGGACGAAGTCCTGGGCAAACCAACGAAAGAAATAACCAAGGATGATAAAGCTAAAGGCAAGCCAGCCAAAAAGTAGACCCTACAATTGTTTTGAATAGAGCTTCCGGTAGCGGTTGGTCAGTTCAGCAAGACTAGGTAAACCCTCTCTGGCGCCTGCCCTGGTAATGGAGAACCGGGCTACAATATCACCGAGACGCCCACATTCCTCAAGCCCTTTACCTTTAAGCAGACTATAAAGGAATCCAGCGGCAAAGGCATCGCCAGCACCGGTAGTGTCGACTTCAGCTTTTATATGCTGACTGGTGATTTCAACGGCGTATTCATTGTCAGCATCTCTGATGTAGCTGACAGCGGTAACTATGTTATGGCTAACTCCCTTGCCTAACTCCAATCTCACTCCTTTGCCCAGGGTAACCGCAACCATATGGCAGCCGTGCTTAAGGCAAATTTCAGTGCCAGCTATAACATCCTCCCCGGTCAGTTGCCGTAGTTCATTCTGGTTGATAAAAAGAACATAAGTCCTGACTAGGATCGGGGTAAGAGCCTTGAGTCCTTTGGCAGCGTATAGTGCCCCGGGAGCAAAACTAACCTTAATCGAAGAATCCAGCTTACCCATCAGCTCTCGTAATACTTTGAATTGCCTATCATCAGTGAAGGAAGAGATATGAAGCATCCTCGTCCGGTTTACAAAGGTCAAACTAAAATCGTCTATGGTTATCAGATTATTGGCACCGGGTATAACATAAAGAGAGCGCTTACCTTGCCGATCGCTAAGGCATAAAACTAAGCCGGTCCTCGCCCCGGACTTTACCCTGATTTGGCTGGTATCTATTCCGACTTTTTGCAAATCCTGTATTGATACTTTGCCCTCGGTGTCATCACCAACCGCGCCGATAAAGCCGGTGTTCACCCCGAGCTTGGCCAGGCCATAGATGGTATTGGCTGCTGAGCCGCCAGCGAAAGGCTCTGCCCAATTTACTACCGCCTCCTCATCTTCAAGGATGCGCTCTACCTGGTACAGGTGGTCTGTATTTAATGCCCCCAGTCCAACTGCTTCAATGTTGCTCATCGGTCAGCCCAGCTTGCCGGCTTCTTCCCTAACTAATCGTCTTATTCGTTTGTGGATTTTCACTATTTCGTCTATGTCTTTTCTGCCCGATAGCCAGTGAAAATAGCCTCTGTCCTCTTTACTCCCGATTTTCTCTCTCCACTTTACTACTCTCTCCACCCCGCTCCGACGACTCTTTGGCCAAACTTCCATTATCTCCCTCAGGTCGCTAATGGAAGTGGAAGCCAGACTCATAGTTGAGTAGGGCAGGGCATACTCATTAGCGTTAAAGGCAACAGCCATACCCCCTGTCTCTTCTACTGCTTGAAGCACCCTGGAATCGGTAATGCTATCACCAATCACCACCCAGTTGGATAGAGGCTGCGCATACTTATCAGCAAATCTGTTTAGGGCGGCTACTTTACGCTGTCCGCCTACCGGCCTTACCTCTTTTATAGCCATACCCAGACTGATATTCGGCAGTTTCTCCCAGAAAAAATGGTCCAGACTCCGTTTAATTTTATCATCATCGCCAACCGGGCGCATGGTCAGGATATCCTGCTCAGCCTGCTGCAACAACAGGGAGTCTTCTTTGCGTAAAGTTTGGCGAAATTTACTTATAGGGAAGGATGTGCAAGCAACATTATGGGCATAAATGCCCAGCTTTTGGGTAATGTGAATGGCATATTGTTCATAACTGGTGCTGATACAGAATACTTTCCAGCTATTGGACTGGAGCCAGGATATAAGTTCAGCAGCACCGTTAGTCAGGCTAGCTTTGACGGCTAAACCGGCGATATCATCCTCCGATATATTGTGGAGCACCAGAAAGGGCACGATAAGCGCCAGGGTATCTCCGGGTTCGTAATCTTCTCTTTCTTCCAGTGTGAGCAGGTCATCGTAGCGGCTGATAACCTCAAAAATCCTATCCCCGTTGGGGAAGAGCTTCATTAGCTCATAGGCATTATCCTGAGGTGATAGCGGCCCTTCAAGGTCAAAACAGATAAAGTTCGCCATTATTTGATATGTCCCTTCATTAGTTCGTTTATCTCGTAGGTCAGATTATACCTCTTAATCGGTCTTCTGTCAGCATCAATAATTCTTCTGTCGTTAGTTACCTTGACTTTACCATGGCTAAATGCCTTCAACGTAGCTATTATCAGCGGAAATTCTCTAGCCAGACCATGTTGACGGATGAGCTTAAACAGGGGATTCTCTTCACTATGCCTTTCCGGGCTGGTTGACGGCAGCCTTTCTATTTCCTGCCAGTATTTATCAAATGGCTCGCCTCTAATGGGGAAGGTGCAATAGGTTACCGGCGGCCCCTTATCCAGCTCAGGGATTACCAGATGCATCATCATCCCGGTTTCCTGAGCCTGGCTATCAATCAATTGCCAGATTACCTCCTGCCAGGTTCCGGCAGGCCCTCCGGGAGCCGCCGGGTGAAGGTTAATCATATTGTATCTCTGGCACATCTCCTTACCCATAACCAGCATATAGCCGGCAAGCACACATAGGGCTGGATGGAAGCCCTGCAGCCGATTCATCACCTCTCTATCATAATCAAGCCTCCACTGTGGCAGAGTTCCTGCCGGTTCACTGATGGTAACCCCTTCCCTGGCTCTAAATTTTTGGTAGGAAAAACAGATAAGAGGGAGGCGATAATCCTCAACCAGTTTCAGGAATAAATCGCTCTCCTTTGATTCATCGGGTTCACGGCTGCTGAAGACGAAGGCTATCTCAGCCTCAATTTCACCCGACTTGATGCTGCTGATTACCGCCTTTAAGAGGTCTCTGGCGGCTTTATCTCTGCCGGTGGAGAACCAGCCAAGTTGATACATAACTTCACCACTATTTCACTTAAAACGGCTCTTTAGTCTTTGAGACATACTGCTAAAGTGAACAAAAGGACTTGTCCGATGTCCAGAAACCTTACCTTTGGCTAGTGCTTGAAGAAAGTCGTCCCGGCCATTAAATTCCGGCATCTCTATATAGGCGTTACCTATTTCACCAAGAGTATGCGCATCACTGCCGGCACTTTCTGGAATACTGTACTTTTGTGCAAAGAGTTGAGCCCGGGTTGAGTCGTGAGAAGAAAAGGCTCGCGCGTTGAGCGTCTCTATAACATCAATGTGCTCTACTATTTTTTCTGCCGTCTTAATATCCAAAGCAGAATGTCTAAAGAAACCAAACGGGTGTGGTATGCATACCAGACCACCTTGAGCTTTGATATGAGATATCGCCTCCTCAACAGATATCCGGGTAGGTATGGTTTCCTTAAGGAACATACCCATTATCTCGCCGTGTGGGGTTAGTATTTCCTCAGCTATAATTACCGGGAAGGGAGCTATTGTCTGTATTTTTAATGCACCCTCCGCCGTACCGTGATCAGCTATGGCAATGCAGTTTATCCCTATCTCCAGGCAGCGATTTATAATCTTATCCAGAGGTGTATTGCAATCCATTGAATATTCGGTGTGAAGGTGCAGGTCAGCTTTTAACAATTTCTTCACCTTAGCTGATCCTTTCTAGATAACTGCCAGTACGAGTGTCAACCTTAATAACATCCCCCTCATTAACAAACAGGGGAACCTGAATAGTAATACCTGTCTCCAGTTTGGCTGGTTTGTTGCCGGCGGTGGCGGTATCCCCTTTAAAACCGGGATCGGTTTCAGTTACCTGAAGCTCAACAGTAATGGGTAGCTCCACATCTATGAGTTTGCCCTTATAGCTGGCTACCTGCAGAGACATTCCTTCCTTTAAGTAATTAAGGGTATCACCAAGTTGACTGGAATTAAGCGGCATTTGTTCAAAGGTTTCCTCATCCATAAAGTAATACAAAGCACCATCGTTATAAAGATACTGCATACTCTGATAGTCAAGCCGTGCCTGGACGAATTTTTCGGTGTTCTGAAAGGTCTGCTCAATAGTATGACCATCCTGAATATCATGAAGCTTGAGGCGGACCAACGCCGTTCGCTTCATCTTGATACGCTGAAGGGAAATAACCTGGTATAATTTACCATACAGCTCAATGGTAATTCCCTTTCTTAATTCACCGCTACCTATCATCTTAGTCCTTTCTAGCTTTTGACATTATTCTGATTTTATCATCTTCCATTATCACTAAATCTTCAATCCTTACCCCTCCCCAATCGGTAAGGTAAATACCAGGCTCGATAGTAAATACCATACCATTAGTAAGCTGGTCTGACGAATTTGGTCCAAGGTGCGGTAGCTCGTGTGGCGCCAGTCCTATGCCATGACCCAGACCATGACCAAAGGCTTTACCATAGCCCGCCTCTTCGATGACTGTCCTGGCCAGCTGGTCAACCTCGCCGCCACTCATACCTTCTTTTATCATTGCCATTACCGCTAGCTGTGTCCCAAGCACAATATCATATATCTTATTGAAGGTGGCATCAGGAGAACCGGGGCAGATAGTACGACTCAGGTCACTGGAGTAACCTCCACATCTGGCTCCAATATCAATTACTACCGGCTCACCGGAGCCGATGGCACGCTGAGAAGGCTTGGCATGAGGTAGGGCAACATTACGTCCGGAAGCCACAATGATATCAAAAGGGACAGCCTGGCTGCCCTGCTCACGCATGAATTTCTCTATTTCCCAGGCTACATCTCTCTCAGTCATGCCAACCTGAAGTCTGTCTTCAATATAGCTAAAGGCGCTATCGCTTATTTCGGCAGCTTTAGTAATGAACTCAATCTCCTCGGGCTCTTTTACAGCTCTAAGGGGCTCTACCAGCCCATCTACGGGAACGAGCCTGAGCTTGGGTTGCATCTTGCTCAGTATACCGGTTAACTGCCGATACCAGGCAAAGGTCATATGTTCAGCTTCAAACCCCAGATTCTTTAAATTTAGTTCAGCTACCAACTTGGGAAACCAGTTCTCTATGTCACCGATTATCTGAAAAACCTTGTAGTCAGGAGCTTGTGTCTTGGCTTGCTCTAGGTAGCGAAAGTCGGTAGCCAAAATGGTATCTTGAGGCGTAATTAACAAATAACCTGCCGAACCATCAAATCCGGAAAGGTAATACCTGTTTTCCGGTTGTGAAATAAGGATAGCCTCAAGCCTCTTCTCATCGAACCTCTGGCGCAATTTTTGCAGCCGATTACTTATCTTCAAGCTTATTATCCTCTTCTTGAGCCATGGGGTGAGCTGATAGATATATCTTCCTTGCCTGGCTCTTGGTTACATGAGTGTAAATCTGGGTGGAGGATAGATTGGTATGCCCTAGAAGCTCCTGGACCACCCTTAAATCGGCACCCCCATCAAGGAGATGGGTGGCAAAAGTATGCCGCAGCATGTGGGGATGAACCTTCTTCGCTATGCCCGCCAGGCTGGCATAATTCTCCAGGTTTTTTTGCACCGTCCGCTTGGTGAGGCGTTCTCCGTAGCGGTTGAGAAACAGGACGCGGTTTTTCTTTTCTCCTGAGAGTTTAGGTCTGCCCTGGCTAAGGTAAGCCGAGAGTGCCTCGGCGGCCGGCTTGCCCATCAGCACTATCCGCTCCTTGGCTCCCTTTCCCCAGACACGAATTTCACGAGTGTCAAGGTCAACCTGCCCTAGATCCAAGCTTACCAGTTCACTTACCCTGAGACCGGAGGCGTAAAGTAGCTCCAGTAAAGTCCGGTCGCGCTGTCCCTGTGGTGTGGATAAATCAGGGGTTTTCAGGAGTCGCTCCATCTCCTCTATAGTTAGAAACGAGGGCAAGTGTTTATCCAGCTTGGGCGAGGAGGTGTTGGCTGCCGGGCTGGTGGAAATCATTTCCTCCCTCAGCAGATAGCGATAGAAGGAGCGGATGGCCGACAGCTTGCGGGCAATACTTGTCTTGACTAGCCCCAGCCCTATAAGATGAGCCAGATAATCACGCATCACATACCTGTTTACTTCATTCAGCGGACTAATTTTTTTAGTGCCGAGGAACTGAAAAAAGTCCAGCAGGTCAGTAGTGTAGTTGCGTACCGTATAGGGCGAAGCATTCTTCTCCGCCTCAAGGTAATTTTTGTATCTATTAAAGACTTCCTGCATATGATTAGTCCTGCTGGAGCTTACCTCTATACTCACACTTGGTGCATTTTGCCCATTTCCTCCTATACAGGGTGAGGAGTCCGCCACACCTGGGGCAGGGTTGGGGGAGGGGTTTAAGATAGGTAGCAAACTGGCAGTTGGGGTAGTTGCTACAACCGTAAAAGATGCGCTTCTTCTTGCTTATTTTCTCCACCAGCTCACTGCCACACTCCGGACAGTTGACGTCGAGCTTAACCTGATAAGATTTGGTATATTTACACTCGGGGTAGCCGCTGCAGGCTAAAAACTTCCCGTAACGTCCAGCCTTGATTACGATGGGCTTACCACATTCAGGGCAAACTTCCTCGGTTACTTCATCAGCCAGCTTTACTTTCTCCATAAGCTGAGCGGCTTTTTCAAGACTTTTCTCAAAAGGTGCGTAAAAATCCTGAACCACATTCACCCATTCCCTAGTGTCGCTGGCTATATCATCCAATTCCTCTTCCATACGAGCCGTAAACTTAATGTCAATGATGTCATTGAAGTATTGATCAAGCAGGTCATTGACCACAATTCCCAGCTCGGTAGGCTGAAAGATGCCTTTAGCCTTGGTAACATACTCCCGCTCCTGAATGGTAGACAGGATGGGGGCATAGGTGCTGGGACGCCCGATACCCCACTGTTCCAGCATCTTAATCAGGGTGGCTTCAGTAAAACGGGGTGGGGGCTGGGTAAAGCGCTGCTCAGGGGAAAGCTTTATAAGTTTAAGCTCATCGCCCTTCTCCAGGTGGGGGAGGGGATGGCTTTTCTTGGCTTCGTCTTCGTCCTTTCCTTCAGTATAAAGAATAGTAAACCCGGGAAATGTGCTTACTGAGCTGGAAGCCCGGAAAAGATAATCTCTCCTGGAGTCTTGGCACTTGGCTTTAATATCAACCGTAGTATTATCAAATAAAGCCGCTGACATCTGGCTGGCTACCATCCGTTTCCAGATAAGTTCATATAGCTTAAACTGGTCAGCGGTAAGATGTGGTTTAATTAGTGACGGCTCCCGCCTGACTTTGGTGGGGCGAATAGCCTCGTGGGCTTCCTGTGCCCCTTTCACGCTCCTGATGAAATAACGAGCGTGTGGCGGTACAAATTGAGAGCTATACTTGTTACTAATAAATTCCCTGACTTCAACTATGGCGGAGCGGGTTACATGGGTGGAGTCAGTGCGCATATAGGTAATAAGCCCTACACTCCCCTCATTACCTATAGATAGGCCTTCATAAAGCTGCTGGGCAATACGCATAGTATTTTTAGCGCTGAAATGGAGCTTGCGCCAGGCTTCCTGCTGCAGGCTGCTGGTGATAAATGGCGGGGCGGGCTGACGGGTTACCTTTTTCGCCTTTACCTTGACAACACTGTAGCTAGCCCGTTTAAGCTCATTACTAATCCCGGTTGCTTCTTTCTGATTATGGATATTCAGCTTGGTGCCATCAATAAGACTGACCAGCATAGCCCGGAAGGCTACCGCCTTGTCAGCGGGTATCTTCTTAGCTAGCTCAGCCTCAATAGTCCAGTACTCTACCGGGACGAACTGCTGAATTTCTCGTTCTCGGTTAACGATAATCCTTACGGCTACCGACTGAACTCTACCCGCCGAGAGACCTCTCCTTACTTTCTGCCACAGTAACGGGCTAATCTTATAGCCAACCAGCCTGTCCAGTATACGCCGGGCTTGCTGGGCATTGACCAGTCGCATATCTATAGAGCGAGGATGGCTAAAGGCACGCTTGATAGCTTCATCGGTTATCTCATGAAAGATGACACGGCGGTAGGATGTTTTATCCGTTCTGGTTACCTCAGCTAGGTGCCAGGAGATGGCTTCCCCCTCACGGTCCGGGTCGGTGGCTAAATATACCACGGAGGCTGTTTTGACTGCCTGCTTAAGCTCATTTACCAGCTTGCCTTTCGCTCTGGGTACCACATACTTGGGCGTAAAGGCATTTTCTATATCCACGCCTAATTGGCTCCTGGGCAGATCTCTCACATGCCCTATCGAGGCTTTGAGACTATAGCCCTTACCCAGAATCTTGCCCAGCGTTCTGCCCTTAGCCGGTGATTCCACTATAACCAGTTTTTTCTTCATAACGGCTAGTCTATTTTCACCCGGTATTCTTCTCTTGCCTCCCGAGCCAGAACATAACTCATCGTCCCAGCCTGCTTTACCAAACCCTTAAGCTCCATCATAGCCAGAGTACTGCTGACTGTTGATATCGGCAGACCACTTAAGCGGCAGACTTCATCGATATGGGTAGACTCAGCAGATAGCTTCTTTAGTAACAAGGACTCAGTATCAGAAGCCGGTATGACCTCTTGCTTTTCCATTTGACGAGCTACTGCCGTCAGGTTTAATTCCTCTAAAATGTCAGTATAGCTACGGACCAGTTTAGTACCTTCCTGGATAAGGCAATTGGTGCCTCTGCTGGCTGGCGACAGGATACTACCCGGAAGAGCAAATACCTCTCTATTTTGCTCCAGCGCCAGATTGCCGAAGTAGCTCTCAAGCTGGGCTAATTTGACCCGGCCGATGCTAGGGATAAGGCTAAAACCAACCCAGTATTTAATGTCTTTATCACTTACTGTCACGGCAATGCCATTCTAACATAGAGGTAACTTGAAGACAATTAGAATTGTCTAATAACCCTATCCCCCCTTATCCCCCTGTCAATGAACAAATTTATTGCCAATTGAGTACTTCTACGGGGGGAGGTAATTGTTGGAGGGGCGTTGTCCCTTCAAACTGTCCTTTTGTCTTTAGGTATGGAAAGCTTATTTAATTGAGGAGTTGAAGAGGGGCGTTAGCCCCTCTTATAAAAATAAATTCCCC
>NZBQ01000018.1 GCA_002688105.1 Dehalococcoidales bacterium
CACCTCTGGCTGTTATCCAAGATAACAACTCCGTTGAGCCTTGCTTCAGTTCCTCTACATCAATGAGGTTACCCCCCTCGTCGGTGTAGATGAGGTTGCCTCCCGCATCCTTAACTAGAAAGGCTACCGTACTACCCTCCTCACCAACAAACAGACGAGAGCCGGTCTCAGTCTCATCAAAAAGTGTGGCCCGGGAGTCCTCAAGGTAATCACCAAGCAAGACTGGCTCGCCTTCACTCAACTCAACTTCTCGAAACTCAAGGAAACCGGTTTGTTCTACCAGCTTCTTGGCTTCCTCAATATCGGTAAAGCCGGGAAGCTGCACCAGAATGCGCTCACCTTCCTGCTCCTGGATGATAGGCTCGGTAACACCATACTTATCAATACGCCTCTGGATAGTAACCAGTGCCCTATCCATACTCCTTGCCTTTTCCTCCCCGGTAGCTCCTTCGGGAAATTGAGCCTGATACACCAGATGGCTACCACCGATGAGGTCAAGCCCCAAATGCAAACCCTTTCTGCCCAGTATGCCCTGGTCAATAGGTACCACTACCAGCAAGGCAAGGACGAAAAGGGCTAAGATTACTCCAAGGGTTAGCGCGGTTCTTCTAGTCATGCTTATTTATTCTGTTTCCTTTGCTAAGCGTTCACGAAGGTAAGCTAGAGCCTCGTCTCTGGTAGCCAGCTCGCCCGAGGCCTGTGCCTCACGCACCACCTCCAGAAGTTCCCCAATTTTGACTCCCGGGCTCATACCAAAGATATTGATTAGGTCATGCCCATCAATCAGCTTGGGTGGGGTAACCAGACTCTCCTCTTGGAAGCACTGAGCCAATACATAGTTTACTATATCCGCATGCTCCTGCCAACCAGTCAGGCTCAGGTGTGGACCTCTGGTGGCTAAATGGTCAGCCAGACTTAAAAACAGGATATCAATGCCAGTCTCCCCGGTATCACGGAAATAACGGTAAATCGCCCTACGCGAAGGCAATTTTTCCTGACTCATCTGCATCGGGCGGAGGTGGTGCCTCACCATAATTTCCACCAGCTTTACTTCTTTACCACTAAACCTCAGCCTCTCCAGAACATCAGCGGCCATAGAGGCCCCATCCTGAGTGTGACCCAGAAAACGCATCCGGCCACCAGCCTCTATAGTCTTAGTCCGGGGTTTGGCAATATCATGCAGAAGTGCCGCCAGCTTGAGCAGTGACCTTCTAGTGCTGCCACTACTAACCTCAAGGGCAAAGTGCTGAGCCAATACTTCCGACCACGGGGCAGTGGCCAATATCTCCTCGTTGCCGTATTCCCATTTTCCTTGCCGGAGAAGAAAGTCAACCGCCACCACTGTCTTAAGAGAATGGTCAAAAACATTCCAGAAGTGCTCTTTGGGCTGCGTGACCTCCTTGGTCTGAGCCAGTTCAGGGATTACAGCCATTAGTAAACCCAGTCTATCAAGATAAGGTAAAAGGTCAGCTCGAGGAACAGTCAAAAGCCGAAGTAGCTCTTCCCTTACCCGTTCACCAGATACTCCAGCGATGAGAGAAGAGTAGCGCTGGAGTAGGGTCTCGGTCTCCGGACTAATCCTGAAACCCAGCTCGGCCGCCAGTCTCACCGCCCGCAGTAAACGCGCCGCATCCGAGGTAAAAGCTGTCTCAACAACCGCCCGAATCACACCCTGACGAAGGTCATTCCTACCATTAAACGGGTCTATCAGCCGAACCCCAATGTGGTCTCTCTTTAACTGCAACAAGTCGAATGCCATGGCATCGATAGTAAAATCACGCTGTGCCAGGTCAGGATCAACATTACCTTCAAAGGTAGAGAAATCAAGCTCCCACTGATCTTTAGTTGAAGGTGCCCCCTGATTAACCAGCACTACCCTGCCCACCCTATTCACCCTATCCAGCGGGACATACTTGCCACCCAGGGCAACCGCTATTTTGGGAGCAACCTCCAGTGCATCCGCAGCTACGGCAATATCAATATCAGCCGTATCTCTCCCCAGCAGCATGTCGCGCACAAACCCACCAACAACGTACCACCTAACATTATGCTCAGTGAGAAAATTGCTTACCTTGGTCAATAATAATGAAGCTGCGGGCTCAATAACCAGCTTCAAATCTTTTTCATCTACGGCTATCATCTAGAACTAAACTATACTACCAAAGCACACATTTATCAAGATGGAATTCAATAAAAATTAGTTACCAGCCTTATCCAATAAGGTCAATAACTAGGTAAAGAACAAAGAAAAGATACTATAAAATCGCGGTAAAATTCTTTTCTCTTTGACCGGGGTGAGCATTACTCCAGGGCACTATTATTAGCTTTCTTTAGTCATGCTCCTGGCAATGCTCTTCAAAATGGAGAGAATACTGATAACGACGCGCTACACCTCAACCGACTCCTAGGCTAACACCCGGGAAACATAAGGGTCTATTCGCCCACCTCTATAACCTGCCTCCGCCCCAGCTATAGTAGGGGACTGGGTAGACAGGTAACCAGCTAGAGTAAATAGCTCATTCTCGTCAAAACTCAGAGGCTCGGCAATTTTGTGCAGGATATGAGCTGAGGGGAAACGCTCTCCCCTCTCGATACGACCCAGATGTGATGGTGATATACTTGTCTTGGCAGCCAACTGCTGTAAAGTAAGCCCCACCATGACTCTCTGCTGCTTAATCATTGCACCTAAGTCATTATTAGTCACTGTTTCATCAGTATAATTTGCCAAATGGCAAACTGTCAATAGGAAATTAGTCCCTTAGAAATACGGTGCTCAATTAGGAATTTTACAGACCAACCGGGTCAACATCTACCGTCCAGCCAGGGGGGATAGGTATTTGAGAGACAAGAGCCACCGGCTCAGAGCCACGAAGTATTAGCTGCCACCGAAACCTGCCCCGTAGTCTGTGAATAAATGCCGGGGCTGGTCCGATTAGACTGATGTCAGCTATCCCTCTTGAGTTTATTTCTTCAATAAGTAGCCGCCCTATTCTTTCCGCCTCTCGTTGACAAAGGGTATCATTAACATGACTATAGACGAGGCAGACCAGCCGGGTGAAAGGGGGATTATGCAGCTGGCGCCGATAGACAATCTCCTGGTCATAGAAAAGGGCATAGTCATGCTTGGCTGCCGCCCGAATGGCATAGTGCTCCGGGGAATAAGTCTGAACAATAACCTGGCCCCCTAAAGTGCCCCGCCCCGCCCTGCCGGCTACCTGACTCAACAGTTGAAAAGTCCTCTCCCCAGCCCGGAAGTCAGGCAGATTTAAAGTGATATCAGCACTAACTACCCCGACCAGAGTAACCAAGGGCAAATCCAGTCCTTTAGCAATCATCTGCGTGCCGATGAGAATATCGGCACCGTGGGTACGGAACCGGTCAAGCATCTCTCCGGGCGAATGCTTTCCCCTTTTGATAACATCACTGTCCCAGCGCATCAGCCTGGCTTGGGAAAAGGCGTAACTGGCTTCCTGCTCCAGTCTCTGGGTGCCAATACCTAAAAACTTCAGCCGATGACTCCGGCACTGAGGGCAAACCGAAGGTACCAGCATTCTGTAGTTACACCGGTGGCAGACTAAAACATCCCCGTCAGAGTGATAGTTTAGGGCAACCTCACACCGCCTACAGCGGAGCACCAAGCCACAACTACGACATTGTATAAAGGTCGCCGCTCCCCTTCGATTAAGAAATAGAATCACCTGTTCCCTGTTAGCCAATGCCTTAGCCATAGTCTGAGTTAAGGAACGACTAAAAAGACTCCTGTTCCCTGCCTTAAGCTCCTCCCTTAAATCTACCACTTCAACCTGAGGCAGAGGTGAACCTTCAACGGGGGTAATTCGTTCTGGAAGCTGAAGTAGACGATAGTCCCCCCTTTGAGCATGGTAAAAAGTCTCCACATCAGGGGTAGCACTGCCCAGAATAACCACCGCCCCGGTTAACTCAGCCAACTTTATAGCTACATCACGGGCATGGTAACGGGGTGATGGATCCGACTGTTTATAGGTCCACTCATGCTCCTCATCAATAACTATGAGTCCCAATTCAGGTTGAGGGGCAAAAATGGCACTTCTGGGACCAATAACTACCTCAAATTCTCCATTTCTAATTCGCTGCCACTCATCGAACTGTTCGCCCAGGGAGAGCTGAGAATGAAGAACCGCCACTTTGTGGGGAAAGCGCGAGGCGAACCTCTCTATAGTCTGGGGAGTAAGTGCAATCTCCGAAACCAAGACAATACCCCGCTTACCCATCTTTACCACCTCAGCCAGAACCTGCAGATAGACCTCTGTCTTGCCACTACCGGTGACACCGTGAAGTAGGAAAACATTCGACAAAGTGGAACCTTTAGCTTTCTGGAGCAGGCTTGACTTAACTGCCTCGAAGGCTGATTTTTGGGCAGCGGCAAGGGTTAATGGCTTCGATGGGGTAACCATCTGATAGGAGATTGGTTCGCGCCTGACCTCAATCTCCCGGAACTCGACTAAATCCTTGTGCACCAAAGCCTTAATAGCTGATGCCGAGCCGTCAACCTTTTGCCTGACTTCGAAGAGAGGCACCGGCTGGGTCGACTGAGCCAGAAATTCAAGAAGGTTAGCCTGTCGGATTGCTTTCCCCTGCTTATGCAGCTTAGCCGCTTCCTGCTGAGCTTCATCAGTATCAACTTTAAGGTGCAGGTAGCGCACCTTCTTTGGTTTTACCCTGACCCTCTCCAGTTCATAACTTCTAACCACCAGTCCTTGTCCTACCAGCTGAGAGACAACAGTCTGAGCCCTCTTCTTGCCTAACTCTTTCTCCAACTCCTTTAGACTAACCTTACCCTGCTTCCTGACTAAATCAAGAGTGCGTCTCTGTTCTGGGGCAAGGGAAGAGGCGTCATATTCAGCAGGGGTGGTGGGGAGAGAGACAAAGGTAATCACCTTGCGTCTAAAACCCGGCGGTAGCATTAATGCCACCGCATCAAAGAGGGGTGACAGGTAGCGCTCGCTTATCCAGCGAGCCAACGATATATGGGCTGGGGATAATACCGGGGTGGACTCAATAACACCAGCTATTTCCCTGGTTTCTTCTACAGAGGGGTATTCGCTCAGTTCTAAAACGATGCCCTGGAGAAGCTTAGCCCCAAAGGGCACCCACACTGCCTGCCCGACACTGACATTCAGACCAGAGGGTATAGCATAGCTAAATGTCCGGCGCTGGACTACCGGCGAATTAACACTAACCTCAGCATACCCCATCCTATACTCCAGTGAGGCAGCTTTTATTTAACCCTGACCCTGTTTCTTTTCCCTGTCTACCCGCTTTTCCTTGAGGCGAGATGCCTTACCACTACGCCCGCGCAGGTAATGAAGCTTAGCCCGGCGCACTTTTCCATGCCGCACTACTTCCACACCATCCAGAAGGGGTGAATTCAGGAGAAAGGTCCGTTCTACCCCAATACCATAGGCAACACGCCTAACGGTGAAGCTAGCATTAGCTGCGCCATGTCGAACCTTAATTACCACCCCCTGAAATGCCTGGATGCGCTCCCTGTCCCCTTCCACCACCTTAGCTCTGACATTTACCGTATCGCCGGGGGCAATAACCGGAATATCAGGATTTGATTTAACTTCAATCATTGACGCCATATTCATCAGGTAACACTTCCTATATTAATTAAACTATTTATCAGAGGTAGATTGAAGTGAAGCGGACTCTTCAAGAACTACCCCTCCCCCATGAAATTCAGCTTTCAATCTGTCTACCAGTTGCCTTTCCGCAGTACGCAGGTCAGCCTTATCCAATAGTTCGGGGCGACGCTTCAGGGTGCGTCGGATAGCCTGCTCACGATGCCACTTAGCAATCTGAGCATGATTTCCCGAAAGTAAGACCTCAGGCACTGTCCAACCCCTAAATACCTGAGGGCGAGTGTATTGAGGATATTCTAATAACCCAGCGACATAAGAATCATCCAATAGCGAAGCCTCTGAACCCAGAACCCCGGGCAGTAGCCTGACCACAGCGTCTACTACCACCATAGCGGCTAACTCACCACCATTAAGCACATAGTCGCCGATACTAATCTCATCGGTAACCAGATGCTCACGCACCCGCTCATCAACCCCTTCATAGCGACCACAGATAAGAATCAGATACTTACCTCTGGATAGCTCTTGAGCAATTGACTGCGAGAAGGGGCGACCCTGGGGAGTAAGCAGAATAACCGGTAACCCGCCAGACCCCTCTTGAAAGCCTATATCCGATTTTACTGTTTCTACTGCCTCAAAAATGGGCTCGGGTTTGAGTATCATGCCAGCTCCCCCACCATAAGCATAGTCATCCACAACATGATGTTTATCATGAGAGTAGTCTCTAATATTATGAAGATTAACCTCCACCAGTCTCTGGTCAATAGCCCGCTGGAAAATACCAGCGCTAAACGGGCTCTGAAACATCTGGGGAAACAGGGTTAAAATATCAACACGCACTTGTCTAATCCCTCTTAATGTCTGAAGAGGTGTGCTCAGTTACCTCTCCTTTGAGGATTCCCATAGCATGAGGAATGGCCGGGAGGATTACCTCAAGACACTCCCTAACCGCTTGAGGGCTACCCGGCAGGTTGATAATAAGGCACTTTCCTCTAATTCCAGCCACAGCTCGGCTCAGCATGGCGAACGGCGTCACCTTAAGAGTCCCGGCTCTCATAGCCTCAGCGAAACCAGGCGACAACTTATTCACAACGGATAGAGTAGCTTCAGGGGTAACGTCCCGCGGGCCAAGCCCGGTACCACCTGTGGTTAGAATAAGGTCCAC
The DNA here is from genome assembly GCA_002688105.1 of Dehalococcoidales bacterium. Classification (GTDB taxonomy): domain Bacteria; phylum Chloroflexota; class Dehalococcoidia; order Dehalococcoidales. Next base: position 6,790 of record NZBQ01000018.1, read on the forward strand.
GCCACCACCATCCGCCCACTGAGCTAGCTTGTCCGCAATAACATCTACCTCATCAGGAACAACCTCATACTTAACTACACGGCTATCCAGTGAAGATAGGCTATCCCTGATAAACTTACCGCTCGTGTCCTCACGCTGCCCACGCCAACCCTTATCACTAAGAGTCAGAATTCCTAGGTTAAACATAAAACTCCCTTTTAGAACATTTTATTTTACCACATATGCCGCATATAACCAAAATCAAGAAATTTTTTTTAAAAAAAAAGTAAATTCATCAATAAAGTACTTGACAACTCAGGGGGAGTGTGGTTTAAAATGGAGAGCAGTGGTAAATAGTGGTAAATTAGGGATAGTATATTAGCTAATAAGCTAATGCTTTCTTTAAGGATTGAAAATGTTTTTCGGTGAATTCGAATACAAGATTGATGAAAAGGGCAGAATACCCATCCCGCCCAAGTTCCGAAGGGACTTGGGCAAGGAAGAGGTAGTGTTAACTTCGTTCGTAGAGAACTGCATTACCGCTTATCCATTATCCGAGTGGAAGAAGCTGGCAGATACACTCACCAGTGGCCCAGTCCCCCAGAATAAATTGAGAAGGTTAAACCGGGCTATCTTCGCCGCTGCCTTTAGCCTCATTATCGATGGACAAGGCAGGATAAGCTTACCCGCCACACTACGGCAGAAAGCCGGGATTGAGGATGAAGTAATTGTCGCCGGAGCCAATAATTATTTTGAACTGTGGAACAAAGAGCAGTGGAAATCAGAGAAAGCGGATAGCCAGGAGCAAGCCTGGCAAATTATAGAAAGCCTGGAGAACCGATGATGAATCCAGCAATGCCAGCCTCCGCCCATGTCCCAGTCTTAGTTAAAGAGACTATAGAGGCTCTCGCCGTTCGTCCCGGGGGTCGTTATATTGACTGCACCCTTGGCAGTGGCGGTCATGCCGCTGCTATCCTAAACCGGAGTTTACTCGGCGGGCAACTACTGGGCATTGATGCTGACCCTGAAGCTATAAAAATAGCCAAGACAAGACTTGAAGCCTATCGTAATGCAACCCTTCTGGTTAACGAAAACTTCGTTGACTTACCGGACATTTGCATTAAGTATGACTTCTTTCCCGTGCATGGCATCTTGTTTGACCTGGGACTCTCTTCTCTCCAGCTAGGCAGTAGTGCCCGTGGTTTCAGCTTTCAGCTTGATGGACCCTTAGATATGCGCTTGAGTCCCAGCCAAGAAATTACCGCCGCTGACATCATTAACACCTACTCCAAAGCCGAACTGGCTCACCTTATAAGAACATATGGGGAGGAAACCAACAGTCACCAAATAGCCCGCCACATCGTAACGGAACGACCCATAAAAACCACCCTTCAGCTAGCTAAGATCATAGAACGGGCGGTTAAAGGGAGAAGAGGTAAAATTCACCCGGCCACCAGAACCTTCCAGGCACTAAGAATAGCGGTTAACCAGGAACTTGAGCATTTGGAGACAGCTCTGAAACAGGCGGTTAATCTCCTTGGGTTTGAAGGTAGACTGGTTGTCATTAGCTACCACTCCCTAGAAGACCGCATAGTAAAACAGTTCATGCAACAGGAAGCTAAGGGCTGTATTTGCCCGCCAGGTACACCGGCCTGTGTTTGCGGGCATAAGCCCTCTTTGAAATTAGTCAGTAAGAAAGTTATTGCCCCTTCGCCCACCGAGGTTCAACTTAATCCGCGCAGCCGCAGTGCTAAATTGAGAGTAGCCGAGCGCACTATTACTCATAATGAGTATTTCAATGAAGAGTATTACAAGACTACTGAAAGACTTTGTTCTTCAACAGAGATTGAGGCGGTAGGGTGGAGGCGTCCAGCTATACTGAAAGAACTTCAAAGAGTTTTTGCGGCCTCCTGCACCTAGATAAATCTGTGGCTGCGAAAGGGGTGAGAAAATGTGAAAACAAACTTAACTCAAAGAGGACAAGACTAGCTTAAAGGAGGAGGTAGATGACAAAACGAAACATTTTAACTTCTATTGATGTTGGCACCACTAAGATATGCACTACTGTTGCTGACGTAAGTAACGGCGGTGATATCCGGGTAATAGGAGTAGGCCTCACGCCCTCCAGGGGATTACACAAAGGCCTGGTGGTCAACATTAATGAAGCCAAAGAGTCAATCAGAGAGTCAGTGAAAAAAGCGGAACAGTCCGGCGACTGTAAAGTGGAATCGGCCTATGTCGGCGTTACCGGCAGGCATGTCGACTCGCTGAATAACACAGGGGTAGTAGCTATTACTCGCAATGACCGGCTGGTGAAACGAGATGACCTGAAGCGAGTACTGCAGAGTGCCCAGAGCATTAAAGTCCCCAGTGATAGAAAGCTCCTCCATGTTATTCCTCGAGGTTATACCATTGACGGTCAGGTAGGCGTGAAAAACCCGGTAGGAATGCACGGTTTCAGGTTAGATGTGGAGACACATGTCATTACTGCCGCCGTAACTTCTGTTCAGAATCTGGTAAAGTGTATTCGCGGCATTGGCATAGATATCGATGACCTCATTCTTGAACCTTTAGCCAGCAGTGAGGCAGTGTTAACCGGTGACGAGAAGCAAGTAGGTGTTATCCTAGCTGATATAGGCGGCGGTACCACGGATGTTGCCGTCTTCAAGGACGGAAGCATCTGGCATACTTCCATTCTGCCGGTAGCCGGTTACCAACTCACCAGGGATATTTCGGTTGGTTTGGGGCTGCCATGTGATGTAGCTGAAGAGATGAAGAAACGATATGGTAGCGTTATGCCAATTCCAGAAAGTAAAGCAGAGACTAACGCTACCATAAGCGCCGACGGACATGGTGTCTCCTACCAGGACATGTGCGACATACTTAGAGCTAGAGTCGAAGAAATTATAAGGCTCATCCTGTTAGAGATGCCAAATGCCGGGTATGAAACATTAGTACCGGCTGGAATAGTATTTACTGGAGGCAGCTCTAACCTGGCTGGGTTAGAAACACTGGGGCGCGAGATACTGCAACTCCCGGTAAGGGTAGGTGTTCCTACCCAGATGTATGGTATCGCTGATACCCTTCGCAACCCAGCCTACGCCACATCGGTTGGCCTCCTGCTCTGGGGAGCCAAGTACGAAGGCCAAAATACCTGGCGTACCCCTAAATTTGGTGGTGGCTTACGGCGCTTAGTTTCCAAAATGAGGAATTTGTTCCGCTAAGTAGTTACCAATCAACAAAATCATTAATTAAAAGTAGAGAAGAGAAGAAAGGAGGATGAGATGGCAAAAACAAGCTTTGTCCAAAACCCAGCCAAGATTAAGGTTATTGGCCTAGGCGGGGGTGGCTGTAATGCTATAACCCGTATGGTCAGAGAGGAAATTCAAGGTGTGGAGTTCATCGGTATGAATACTGATTCCCAAGCCCTGGCTGTTACCGAAGCTCCAATGCGTATTCAGCTTGGAGAGAAACTTACCCGAGGACTGGGCGTAGGTGGCGACCATGACCTTGGTCAGAAAGCAGCTGAGGAAAGCAGTGATGAACTTAAGGAACTCGTATCAGGGGCCGATATGGTGTTTATCACCAGCGGCATGGGTGGTGGTACCGGCACCGGAGCGGCTCCCGTCGTGGCTGAAATTGCCAAGCAAAGTGGAGCCCTAACTATTGCCGTAGTTACCCGACCGTTCAACTTTGAAGGTACTCACCGCTGCCAGATAGCCGATGAAGGTATCGTCCGCCTGCTAAGCAAGGTTGATACCCTGATTATTATTCCTAATGACCGCTTGCTTGACCTCTGTGACCCGAATACAGGGGTGGATAATGCCTTTAAGATGGCTGACGATGTGCTACGCCATGGTGTCCAGTCTATCGCTGAAGTCATCACTGTCCCCGGGATGATTAACCTTGACTTTGCCGATGTCAAGGCGGTAATGAAAGACGCTGGTCCGGCCTGGATGTCTATCGGCAATGGTTCGGGTAAAAACCGGGCAGTTGAAGCAGCTAAAGATGCTTTAGCCAGTCCACTACTTGATGTTACTATTGATGGGTCAAAAGGTGTGCTATTTAATGTTGTCGGTGGTAGCAGCCTCACCCTGAACGAAGTTAATGATGCTGCCGAGGTAATTAAGCAAGCTGTAGACCCTGAAGCTAACATTATTTTCGGAGTAGCTCACGAGTCTGCTATGGAACAAGACTTACGGATTACCCTCATTACTACTGGATTCGCCTCCAAGCTGGGACTGGCCGGGGTTAGCCAGGAAGATGAACTTTCACAATTCCTCAAGAGCTTAAAGACCGAAGATGAGCTAGATGTTCCTTCCTTCCTGCGTAAGCCGCTATATAGCCATAGGCGTCAGGGAATAATCCCGACTACAAAGATTAATACCACACCAACCAGCACTCCAATCCGGTAACGCTCTCGGAGAATTCGTCAATTTAAACTGGAAACTCCGAGACCAACGTGAAGGCTGCGGGACAATAAAAAGTACCTGCAGCCTTCTTGTTTATAAGGCTATCGTTGATATAAAATATGGCAGGATTGACATCTTCATACCAATATGGTTAAAATAGCAAAATCAATTAATACCGAGGTGTAAAATGAAGTTAGTAGTCATAGGTGCGGGACAATGTGGTTGCCGGGTTGCTGATGAGTTTGCCCGATTGAACAAGAGAGCGCAGGCTCAGCGTGGCATTGAGATAGTTACCGGTGTCTTTGCCGTTAACACTGACGCCGCCGACCTAAGCGGGCTATCCACCATAAGACCCGATTACCAGCATAGAATCCTCATCGGAGGTCGCAAGACCAGTGGCCACGGGGTAGGTAAGATAAATGAACTGGGTGCCGAGGTAGCTAAAGAAGACGGCGATAAGGTCATCGACTCTGTAAGAACCTCCCGACACTTCTTTGAGACTGATGCCTTTTTAATAGTTGCCAGCGCGGCTGGCGGCACCGGCTCAGGCTCACTGCCAGTAATAGCCCAGATGGTAAAAGAGCGTTATATGGATAAGCCGGTATATGCTCTTGTCATCCTACCCTTTGAGCATGAAGAGCAAACCGAGGAAAGAACCACCTACAACTCAGCCACCTGCCTTAAATCCATCAGCACAGTGGCCGATGCCGTATTTCTCGTTGATAACCAGAGGTATGTCAGAAAGGACGCCTCGATTAGGAATAATCTGGCTCAAATTAATGCCCTTATAGCCGCCCCGTTCTATAACTTGCTCTGCGCCGGCGAAGAGAAGAAAGCCAAACACATCGGGGCAAAGGTTCTTGATGCTGGAGATATATTGCAGACACTGGTAGGGTGGACAGCCATAGGCTATGGTCAAGCGTCATTATCAATGTTCAAGTTCCCCTTTGAACGAACAAGTGATTTCAGGAAAAAGAGCACCGAAACCCACAAGGGAATCATGGCAATGGATGCGGCTATAAGTGAACTGTCAATCAGGTGCAAGCCGATGGATGCCGGTAGAGCCCTATATCTCATCTCAGCTCCAGCCAAAGAAATGAATATGGACCTGGCCAAGGAACTTGGCGACTACCTGAAAGACATCGCCCCTGAGGCTATAATCAGAAATGGCGACTACCCCAGAGGAGGGGGCGCACTGGATGTCACGGTAATACTGTCTGAATTTAGCGATGTGGAAAAAATAAAGACATACTATAGTAAAGCCGCCGAATTCATCCAAGACCTTAAAACCAGGCAAGTAGACGTGGAGAGCAAACAAAGAGAATTTGACGAGGCATCAAAGAATATACCCACGTTATTATAGATTGTAGTCAGCCAACTTAGTCTATTGCTTGTCTATTGCTTGTCTATTGCTTCTTAAGGATTGATAATCAACCTTACCGCCTCATCTTCCCTTAGTAAATAGCTGTCATACTGTGCCAGTTTCAGGTAAATACATGACACTTAGCTACCCGAAGCTGGCATTTACTTTATAAAAATCATCCGCTCAGGGGTTGACAAACCCTACATATTGCGGTAGAGTAAACACTCTACGCTACATAATGTGGAATTAGTTATGAATTGCCCCTATTGTGGTCATTATGATTCCAAGGTTATAGACTCCCGTGATGTAAATGAGGGTATACGACGACGCCGGCAGTGCTTAGGTTGTAATTCTCGTTTCACCACCTATGAACGACTACAACCAGCCGCTCTTTTCGTGGTTAAGAAAGACGAGAGGCGTGAGGGATTTAGCCGGGATAAACTGCTAACCGGTATCCGCAAAGCCTGTGAAAAACGACCATTACCGGCCGGTGCTATTGACAAACTTGCCGATGACATAGAAACCGAGCTTTACCAAAAGGGTAAGGCAGAGATACCCAGTGCTGTCATCGGTGATATGGTAATGGAAGGGTTAAAGGGCCTAGACCATGTTGCCTATATCCGTTTTGCCAGCGTCTACCGTGAGTTTACTGACATCACCGCCCTAAAACAGGAAGTAGATACCTTAGTCAGTGCTGAAGCTGAAGTATCTCAACCAACCAGTCAACTGCCCCTACTCCCTGACGACAAACTGGAGCAACTAACTAATGGGCATAGAGCAAAACGGGTAAAGGCAAGAGTAAAGAGGTAAGGCAGTCTTAACATTAATACTAAAAACCAAGGAACAGAAGTGAACATGGCTAATCGTGATAAAATCGATAATAGTGAAAGCTCCCTTAATCGCACCCAAATTGCCCGAGCTATCTTTGCTGCGGCAGAGTCGATGGGAATGTCGGATAGACGTCAAATAGAGCAGCTCACCAGTCAGGCGATTGAACGCCTGGAACAGAGGCAACCTCTACCCGGACAGCCCTTGCCCGGCATGGAACACCTTGTGCCCAAACCCAGCCAGAAAAAGAAATACCTGCCTACCGATTTTGAAATCCTGTCTATAGTCAAAGAGCTATTAGCGACTGAAGATCCGACCAAGCGAGAGGAGACTAAACCTAAAATGAAAACCGCCATAGTCAAACCAAAAGCTCAGCCCGCTCCCGCCATCAATCTCACTGAAAATGCCCTTAGTGTTCTGCAAAAAAGGTATCTGAAGAAAGATAAACAGGGGCAAGTTATCGAGACCGCAGAGGAAATGTTCCGCCGGGTGGCACGGGCTATTGCTTCTGCTGAGCTTACCTATGACCCTAAGGCAGATGTCAAGGCTCGGGAAGAGGAATTCTACCGGCTGATGACTAACCTGGAGTTCCTACCTAACTCGCCTACCCTGATGAATGCCGGCCGGGAATTAGGGCAACTGTCAGCCTGCTTTGTCCTCCCCATTGACGATTCAATGGAGTCTATCTTTGATGCCGTAAAGAATACGGCCCTCATCCACAAGAGCGGCGGGGGGACTGGATTTTCCTTCTCCAGACTGAGACCAGAAAGTGATAGAGTCGGCTCTACTGGAGGGATAGCCAGTGGTCCGGTCTCCTTTATCAGAGCCTTTGACATCGCCACTGATGTTATTAAACAGGGGGGGATGCGCCGTGGCGCCAATATGGGCATCCTTAATGTTGACCACCCCGATATCGAGAAGTTCATAGAGGCCAAAGATGACCCTACTGCATTGACCAACTTTAATCTCTCGGTGGCGGTAACCACTGAATTTATGGAAGCGGTCAAGACTGGCACCGACTATAACCTAATAAATCCACACACCAAAGAGGTAACCGGTAAGCTCAATGCCAAAGAGGTGTTCGATAAGATAGTGGATATGGCCTGGAAAACCGGGGACCCGGGTGTGGTCTTCATCGACCGAATAAATCAGGATAATCCTACCCCACATCTGGGAAAAATCGAAAGCACCAATCCTTGCGGTGAACAACCTCTACTTCCCTATGAATCATGTAACCTAGGCTCTATCAATCTAACCAGGATGCTAAGGACTAAAAATGGGTCTTACGAGATTGACTATCCCAAGCTAGCGGAGACCGTAAAGGTCACCGTCAGGTTCCTGGATAATGTCATTGATGTCAACCAGTTCCCCTTACCTGAAATAGCCGAAATGACTAAGAAAACGAGGAAGATTGGGCTGGGGGTGATGGGTTTTGCTGATATGTTAATTCAGCTAGGCATCTCCTACGACTCAGAGGAGGCGTTACATGTCGCCTCTGAGGTGATGCGTTTCATTAATGATAAGTCAGAAAATGCCTCAGTAGAGTTAGCCAAGGAACGAGAGAGCTTCCCTGCCTTTGAGGGCAGCATAGATACTGCCCCGGACCGTCCCCGGTTAAGAAATGCCTCCTGCACTACCATTGCTCCCACCGGCACCCTGAGCCTGATAGCTGGTTGTTCCAGCGGCATTGAGCCCCTTTTTGCCCTGAGCTATACCCGAAATATCCTGGATGGTGCCCGGCTAGTAGAGGTAAATTCCTATTTTGAGGAAGCCGCCAAGAAGGAGGGCTTCTACTCAGAGGAGCTTATGCAGCAGCTAGCCTCAGGGGTTAAACTCCACGATGTAGCCGAAGTCCCTAATAGCGTTAAACGGCTATTTGTTACTGCCCACGAAATAACACCCGAATGGCATGTCAGAATGCAGGCGGCTTTTCAGAGGTCCACCCACAACGCCGTTTCTAAAACAGTCAACTTCCCCCAACAGGCTACCCGAGAAGATATAGCCAAGGTATATATGATGGCCTACCAGGACGGGTTAAAGGGAATAACTATTTACCGGGATAGAAGCCGTGACGCCCAAGTATTAACCACCGGCAAGAAAGAGGAGAAAGCTGAAGGCGCCGGGCGCACCCCCCGGAAGAGAGCCAAGATCACCACCGGAGTAACCG
>NZBQ01000019.1 GCA_002688105.1 Dehalococcoidales bacterium
AGGGTGAACCTTAGCTTTGGGGTCATCCCACTTGGGACCACCCACGGCGCCAAGCAGCACGGCGTCACTGTCCTGGCACATCTTCAAGGTATCCTTGGGTAATGCCATCCCGGTCTTATCAATGGCAACCCCACCGATTAAACCATAGTGCCAGCAAAAATGGTGACCAAACTTTTTACCTATCGCCTGTAAGACCTTGATTGCCTCGCTGGTAACCTCAGGACCAACCCCGTCACCGGGTAAAACCGCCAAGTCTAACTGCATCTAAAGCCTCCTACCAGCCAATCTCTGCTTGGTATATTCAATAAGCCCACCGGCTGAAAGAAGCTCAGCCATAAAATCAGGATAGGGCCTGACATCAAATACCTTACCGTTGGTCAAATTCTTTATCTTACCACTGGATAAGTCAATTTCCAAAATATCGCCCGCCCCGGTATTATCCACCACTGCATCACATTCAAGCACAGGCAAGCCGATATTTATAGCATTGCGGAAAAAGATACGGGCAAAGTTCTTGGCTATTACACAGGAAACGCCAGAGGCTTTAATCGCCAGCGGAGCGTGCTCCCGAGATGAGCCACAGCCAAAGTTAGTGGTCGCCATAATTATATCTCCCGGCTGTACCTTACTGACAAAATCCTGGTCTATACCCTCCATACAGTGCCTGGCAAGCTCCGCCGGGTCGGACACGCTAAGATACCTGGCCGATATAATGGCATCGGTATCAACATTAGCCCCGTATTTATGAACCTTGCCTTCTAGCATCAAGTATCCCTCTCCTTCTACGAGCTATTCAATGCTTAACAACCCTTATTGTAACGTTCTCATGCTCCTCAAAACTGCTGCTAAATCTATCCACGTCTCGAATATAGCCAAGGTCATAAATAATGAAGAGTAAGCTTTGATACTTAGTCTGATAAGCAAGGATGTCATCATTTATTTCCTCAGGTAACTCCTTTTCACGCTCGCTTCTGAAAGCAGGCAATCTAATTTCTATGCTTCCACCAAACTCTTCTCAAAATTTTTTACCTTTGGTGGCTTTTTGCCCTTGCCTTAGCCTGAAATTTCCTCCGGGCTGGTAATCCTGCCAGTTACCGCACTGGCGGCGGCAACGGCGGGATTGGAGAGATACACCTCTGATTCAGGGCTGCCCATTCGGCCCACAAAGTTGCGGTTGGTAGTGGAAATACAGCGTTCGCCAGCGGCCAGAACCCCTGCATGACCCCCCAGACAGGGGCCGCAGGTCGGTGTGCTGACCACAGCTCCAGCTTTAATAAAGGCCTCAATTAACCCCATAGTCAGGGCATCAAGATACACCTGCTGCGACCCGGGAATAATAATACAGCGCACTCGCGGGTGAACCTTCCTCCCTTTCAGTATCCGGGCGACAAGCCGTAAATCATCAAGGCGACCGTTGGTGCAGCTACCAATTACCACCTGATTAATTTCTATATCGCCCACCTGGCTAACCGGTTTAGTATTAGCTGGTGAGTGAGGCAGAGCAACTTGAGGTTCAATATCAGACACATCATACTCAATAACCTGCGAGTACTCAGCATTACCATCTGGTTCGTAGACAGAATAGGAACGGTTGGCTCTTGATTTTATGTAAAGTTGAGTCTTGTTATCTACCCGGAAAATACCGGCTTTAGCCCCAGCTTCAATAGCCATGTTAGCCATAGTAAATCGCCCATCCATAGGCATCGCAGTTACTGCCTCCCCGGCAAACTCAATTGCCGAATATAAAGCCCCATCAACACCAATTTTCCCAATAGTATATAGGATTAAGTCCTTACCCCCTACCCACTCCCCCGGCTCCCCGTGGTAAACCAGCTTAATAGTAGGTGGTACCTTCATCCAGATATCACCGGTTGCCATGGCTGCCGCGATATCGGTTGATCCCATACCAGTAGCGAAAGTGCCCAGAGCACCATAGGTGCAGGTATGTGAATCGGCACCAATAACCACATCCCCAGGCAACACCAAGCCCTGCTCTGGCAAAAGCACATGCTCAATACCCATTCGACCCGCTTCAAAATACATTATTCCTTGCTCATAAGCAAACTCTCGCATCAGCTTAGCCTGCTCCGCAGAGGCAACATCCTTATTAGGTACGAAGTGGTCAGGTACCATCACTACCTTTTTAGGGTCAAAAACTTTATTTACTCCAAGGCGATGGAACTCTCTGATAGCAATGGGGGCAGTAACATCGTTGGCTAGAATCAGGTCTACTCGGATATTTATGAATTCTCCCGGGCTTACCGCTTCCCTATCGGCATGAACCGCAAGTATCTTATCAGCTAAGGTCAATATAGTCCCCTTTCTTTGAGGATGATTAAGAAAACAAGTTTAAACAGACTCTCATCGAATGGGATGAGGTATGAATAATATAATCAATACAATGGCAGTGGTAACCGCAGCGACCAAATACAGACCAGATCCGGCAGCAAGTCCAATGCCAGCTACTGCCCATATCGTAGCGGCTGTAGTCAACCCGGCAACAATGCCGTGACCACCCCGTATGATAGCCCCAGCCCCGAGAAAGCCAATCCCAGCCACTACCCCAGCCGCTACCCTGGCCGGGTCACTGGCAGCACCAAATCCGTAAATTGAAACTATGGTAAACAGGGCGGCACCAGCGCAGATAAGGACATGGGTTCTGAGTCCAGCTGGCTTACCCGCTCTCTCCCGCTGGTAGCCAATAATGGCACCCAGGGCTGCCGCCAGCAGGAGGCGAAGAGACATTTCCAACTCTATTGGCACTTAATCACCTCGGCTCAAATCTACCCTGACGCTTTCTTAGCCGCCAGTAGCCGGTTAAGGGCATTTATATAAGCCTTGGCGCTGGCGACAATAATATCAGTATCGGCACCACGCCCGGTATAGGTTATGCCACCACTATCAATCCTAATCAGCACCTCGCCAATAGCATCGATACCCTCAGTTACCGATTTAACAGTGAATTCGGTAAGCTCACTGGGAATCCCGAGAAGCCGATTAATAGCCTTACACACGGCATCCACCGGACCGGTGCCTAAAGCAGCATCGGCTAGAATCTGACCATCCGGGGCACGAAGCCTAACCGAAGCCGTGGGAATACCCCTATCTCCACAGGACACCTGAATGCGGTCAAGGCGATAGGTTTCAGACACAGTGCGTTGCTCCTCGGCAACAAGCGACTCAATATCTCTATCGGTAACTCTTTTCTTTTTATCAGCTAATTCTTTGAATGCCAGGAAAGATCGGTTAAAGTCTTCCTCGGACAGGCTATAGCCTAACTCCGCCAGCCTTTCCTTAAAGGCATGCCGTCCGCTAAGCTTACCCAGCACCAAGCTGCTGGCCGGTATACCTACTGTTCTGGGGTCCATTATTTCGTAGGTTATCGGCATCTTGATTACGCCATCCTGGTGAACCCCTGATTCATGGGCGAAAGCATTGGCACCAACAATTGCCTTATTTGGTTGCACCAGAAAACCGGTTAGCTCGCTTACCAAACGACTCGTCTTATATATTTGAGCAGTGTTAATATTGGTGGTCAGGTTAAAGAAGTCCCGGCGAGTTTTTACAGCCATCACAATTTCTTCAAGTGAGGCGTTGCCGGCTCTTTCCCCAATGCCGTTAATGGTACACTCTATTTGCCTGGCACCTTGCCTGACCGACTCCAGACTATTAGCCACCGCCAGACCCAGGTCGTTATGGCAATGAACACTAACTACAGCCTGATTAATATTGGGCACATTCTGGAAAATTCCCTCTATTAACCGGCCAAACTCATCATGAATAGCATAACCCACGGTATCAGGAATATTTAAGGTAGTGGCACCGGCATCAATAACTGCTTCCAGAATTTGAAAGATATATTTAGGCTCGGTTCGGCTGGCGTCCATCGGCGAAAACTCTACATCGTCAGTATATTGCTTAGCCCGGGCTACCATTTCCCGAGAGGTATGCAAAATCTCATCACGGCTCTTCTTCAGCTGGTGGATACGATGTATATCTGAAGCTGACAGAAACACGTGTATTCGTGAGTGTGCGGCTTCTTTAATTGCCTCCCATGCCCTATCTATATCCTTAGGGTGAGCTCTAGCCAGGGCACAAATTACCGGCTTGCGAACCTCTTGAGCGATAAGCTTTACTGCCTCAAAATCGCCCGGAGAGCTAACCGGGAAGCCCGCCTCAATAACATCTACACCAAGCTTTTCCAGCTGCCTGGCTATCCCCAGTTTCTCCTGGGTATTGAGCATCCCCCCCGCCGCCTGCTCTCCGTCCCGCAATGTAGTATCAAAAATAATTACTCTGTCCATATCTAACTCAATCTTTGATGAATTTAAATTCTTCGCCTTACCTCCTAGGACCGTTCATCACCTCTAACTTCACGGTGACCTCTATTTCTTCAGCCAAGGCATCATCTCCCGTAGCTCCCTGCCCACCGTCTCTATTAGATGCTCCTCATCCATACGTTTTAAGGCATTATACACCGGGCGACCAGTCTGGTTTTCCAGAATCCATTCCTTGGCAAAGCTGCCATCCTGAATCTCAGCCAGGATTTGCTCCATTTCATCCCTGACCATATCATCAATAACCCGTGGTCCCCGAGTATAATCACCATACTCAGCAGTATCGCTGACGGAGTAACGCATATAGCTTAAGCCGCCCTGATAGATAAGGTCAACGATAAGCTTAAGTTCATTAAGGCACTCAAAATAGGCTATCTCCGGCTGGTAGCCGGCACTGACCAGCGTCTCAAAACTAGCTTTTATCAGTGCGGTAACCCCGCCACACAGCACCGCCTGTTCACCGAAGAGGTCAGTCTCGGTCTCTTCAGCGAAGGTGGTCTCAATGACACCGGCTCGACTACAACCGATGCCCTTAGCATAAGCAAGAGCTATATCTCTGGCTCTGCCTGAAACGTCTTGATGAACTGCCACTATTGCCGGAGGTCCGGCGCCTTCGGTGTAAAGTCGCCTCAATATGTGACCCGGGCATTTTGGGGCTATCATAACAACATCAATATCAGGTGGTGGCATGATTTGCCCATAATGAATGTTAAAACCGTGAGCAAACATCAGGACATTACCTGGGATTAACCCTTTTTCAATAGACCCGTAATAGACCTCCCGGTGCAGATTATCTGGAACCAGCATTACCATAATATCGGCTTCTTTCGCCGCCTCAGCTGCCGTTAGCACATTAAAGCCGGCCTCTTTTGCCTGTTGCCAGCCCTGACTTCCCTCAGCCGCAGCTACTACCACCTGACAACCGCTATCCTTGAGATTCTGAGCATGGGCGTGCCCTTGACTACCATAGCCGATAATACCAACAACCTTCCCATCAAGTAGCGTTAGGTCAGCATCTTTCTCGTAGTATATCTTAGCCATAATTTACCAACTCCTTTATGTATTATTTTATTATTTTTGGCACCACTCGGCTGACTTGGTAAATGACCTTTAGTCCAATTTTTTACCTTTTATCATGAGCTTTGGATACTTTTGCCTGCGTCAGTGTTGCACTTCGACCTCCTCTGGTCATGGCTATACGTCCTGTCTTAGCCATTTCCTTGATACCAAAACTACGAAGTAAATTAACTAAGGAGCCGATTTTCTCCTCATCACCGGTAACCTCGATGGTTAGCGAGTCAGGGGCGACATCCACTATGTTCGCCCTGAATACATCGACCACTTGTATAATCTCGCTTCTACTAGAAGGGGTAGCTCTTACCTTAATCAAGGCTAATTCTCGGGCAAGCTTTTCCTCCTCAGAAATATCCGACACCTTGACCACATCTACCAGCTTATCCAACTGCTTCCTAACCTGCTCCACCGTTACCGCTGCTCCACTGACGACAAGGGTCATTCGTGATAGATTAGGCAACTCACAATGACCGACTGCAAGGCTCTCAATGTTAAAGCCACGCCTCCGGAAAAGGCTTACCATCCGATTAAGCACCCCGGGCTTATCCTCTACCAGAGCAATTAGAGTATGTTTCATTGTAACCATTGCGATACCTCTTTCTTAGATTGCTCAAGAGCCTCAGCCAAGGCCGCCCCCGGCGGCACCATAGGATACACATTCTCCTCCGGCTCCACTACAAAATCAAGTAGAAACGGCCCCTCCTCACCCATCGCCTTCTCAATCGCCGGAACTACTTCCTCTTTACACTTAACCCGCAG
>NZBQ01000020.1 GCA_002688105.1 Dehalococcoidales bacterium
AAGGGCACTGCAACCGCTTGCGCTTGGCAATGGTTATGGTTGTATGCATAATATCCTAAATTGTGGCCGCCACACGCATTGACAGCCTAAAGGAGGGAGAAAAATGATGAGATTACCTTTAGTAGTTTTGGTCATTTTTATAGTAACGCTGTTACCAGCGTGTGCCGGAAGCCCATGGAGATGAGATTTATTTGGCCCTTGTCGCCCTCCGTGGGAACCTCTGCCTCCGCCTCCACCTGCCGTGCCGCTACCTCCTCCTACACCTACTACGCCTGAGCCTACACCAACGCCCACTCCCACTCCTACTCCTACTCCTACTCCAACTACACCTACCACGCCTGAGCCTGTCGAGGAGCCAACTGTCATTTTATCCCAAGAATACTCCCAGGCTGGTCTAGCTGATATCATCGCGGATATCAAATGAACTCCATTTTCAGATTGGGAGCTTACCCTTGATGGACCCAGTGTGAATAAACCATCGCCGACGCAATCAGGAACACTAGACGCTGATGGGCGTGGTCAGGCGGTCTGGCAAGTCAACGCTCCTGGAGAATATTTCGTTAGTGGCACAGTCGACCAACTTGTTATTCTCCGTGCCTTGATCATGGCAAGACTTGCGATGTAATTCGCCGGTGACACCCTGGTGCTTATGGCGATAACTCCTTTAAGCGCATTAGTGATATGCAGGTAGGCGATATGGTTCAGGGTGAGTCAGGCAAAATGGGAAGGGAATGCCTCAATACAGATGACAGGCTACCAGATGTCCCTCCTCGATATCCTTTAGGAGTGGTTCTTCTTGAGAGCAAATTGGTAATACTTTATGGCATCTAGTATGGAAGCGGCATCCGGGTGGTGGGTTCAGGGGAGAGGGAACGCTGCCGGGGAGCAAGATTCTGGTCTTACTCTTTTGCCTTATACTGGGGATGGCAGATAGTAACGCCTCGGTATAGGGATGAAGGGGGTTTTGGAAAATCTTGTCCTTTTCGGCTAGCTCCACAATCTTGCTCAGATACATTATGGCCACCCGGTGAGAGATTTGCCTTATCACCGCTAAATCGTGGGCGATGAACAGGTAGGCCAGGCCAAATTCCTGCTGCAGGTCCAGCATTAGATTTAAGATTTGAGCCTGAATGGAAACATCCAGAGCGCTTACCGGCTCATCAGCCACAATAAGTTGGGGGTTTACCGCCAGCGCTCGACCAATGCCGATACGCTGCCTCTGCCCACTACTAAACTCGTGAGGGTAGCGCCAGGCGTGCTGGGATTCCAAGCCAACTCGTTCCAGTATCTCCACCACCCTTTTTGTCCGTTCCTGGTCATCTTTCATACCGTGGATGAGCAGGGCTTCGCCAATGGACTGGTTGACGGTCATCCTCGGGTCGAGAGATGACTGGGGGTCCTGGAATATTATTTGGATTTCCTTTCTTAATCCTCGTAGTTCTGTCTTGCTCAGCTTGGTGACATCGATTCCCTGGTATGTGATTTTCCCTTCGGTTGGCTCTTCCAACCTCAATATTATTCTGCCCAGAGTGGACTTTCCGCATCCTGATTCACCCGCCAGCCCCAGAGTTTCTCCCTCTTTAATATAGAAGGATACCCCATCTACTGCCTTTACTTCACCAATTAGTCGGGCAAGCAGTCCGCCGGTAATCGGGTAGTATTTCTTTAAGTTTTCAACTTCCAGTAGCTTATGGTTCAACATTATCCCATTTTACCTTTCAGGGCGAGAGTACAGGTGGCAAAAGACAGTGCGTCCTTCGGCAACAATAAACGGTGGCGGTTCCTCTTTCGAGCAGACAGCCATGGCTTTATCACATCGGGGGTGGAAAAGACAACCGCTGGGGGGGTTGATGAGGCTGGGAACAGTTCCCGGTATACTCTCCAGCCTGCCCATTACCTGGGTTATATCGGGTAAACACTTAATCAGACTGATGGTGTATGGATGTTTTGGGTTATTCAGTAATTCAGAAACGGTGGCTGTTTCCACGATTTTACCACCATACATGACCATGATTCTATCTCCAATTTCAGAAACTATACCCAGCTCGTGAGTTATGAAGAGGAGAGACATCTGTCGGGTACTTTTAAGTTGGCTGAAAATGTCCAGAATCTGGCCTTTTACAGTTACATCAACGGCTGTGGTCGGTTCATCGGCAATAAGGATTTGGGGGTCGCCGGACAGACTCATGGCTATCATGGCTCTTTGCCTCATCCCGCCGGATAACTGGTGAGGGTAGTAGCCAATCATCTTTTCCGGTATTGGCATGCCTACCTCTTTCAGCAGGTTTATCACTTGTTCCTTTGCTTCCCGCTGGTTCACCTCCGGGCGGAGCTTTACTTGCTCCGCTATCTGGTCGCCTATAGTGAATACCGGGTTGAGAGCTGATTGCGCATCCTGAAAGACCATGGCAATCTCCTTCCCTCTGATGCGCCTTATCTGGTCAGGTGGGCACTTCAGCAGGTTTAGACTGTCGTAGTATATTTCACCACTGACTACCCTGCCTGGAGGACTGTCAACTAAGTTTAAGATAGAGAGTGCGGTTACCGTTTTCCCGCAACCAGATTCGCCTACCAGGCACAGGCATTCGCTTTTCCGAAGGTCAAAATCAATGCCGTCTACCGCTTTGACAATGCCGCGCCGGGTGAAAAAGTATGTTCTGAGGTTTCTTATTCTTAAAATTGCCTCGGTCATATCAAATGTTACTCCTGGGGTCAAAAGCATCCCTGAGCCCGTCACCCAGGAAATTAAAGGCAAGCACAGTGAGAAAAAGCATAATTCCAGGGGCTACGGCTACCCACCAGGTGGTGTCCAGATTTTGTTGCCCCGCTTTTAGAATCATCCCCCAGCTGGCTACGCTGGGGTCGCCTAAACCGATAAAGCTCAAGGCAGCTTCAGCTAAGATTACGCCGGGAATAGATAAGGTAGCTATCACTATAATCAGGCTGATAACATTGGGGATGAGATGGGACAGAATGATTCTCCTGTCACTCGCCCCTAAAGCCTTGGAAGCCATAACAAATTCTCGTGTCCTTAGTGACAGGGACTCACTCCTGATTAGTCGGGCGGTGCCAGTCCAACCGGTAAGACCGATTACGATGACGATGAGAGCCAGATTAGGACCAAAGATAAAAACGATGAACACCAATAGCAGGAAGAAGGGGAAGGTCATCATAATATCGGTAAATCTCATCAGAATATTGTCTGTCTTGCCGCCTAAATAGGCAGCGCTGACGCCGATGAGTGTCCCCAGGATTATGGCGATGCCGGTAGCAAATAAGCCAACCTGTAAGGAGACTCTGGTTCCGGAGACTATCATCGCCAGCAAATCCCGCCCCTTATCATCAGTGCCCAGTGGGTGTTCACTGGTGCCGGTTATTCGGCTGGTAATAAATTGCTTCGTCTCAATCTTATAGACCGATTCCTCAATAGTGAAGCCCAGTGGTGGCAGATTTTTCTCATCAAAGTTGACCGCAGTCGGGTCAACCGTGAAAAGAGGTCCGATGAAAGCCAGTAAGATTAGAAGCAGAATAAAGACTAATCCGCCGACGGCTAGCTTATTCTTGATGGCTCTCTGCCAGTAGTATTGAATCAATCGCCGGCTGGCGTAGAGCAGTGGTATCCCATACCGGACGAACAATAGACCCAGTGCAATGTACAGGTAAGTAAGTAAGTCAAAAATCATCTCAATTACAAAAATGTCCAGTAACAGAGTGGTAACCAGAAGAACCATAGCTATGATAAAGGCCAGGTTCTTAACCCTGTCGACCTTCCGGGTTATAGACCTGGTGCTCTTCAATCGGTTAGTCATATCGTATCCTCGGGTCGAGGTAGGTATAGGTAATATCGGTAATGAGATTAATCATCAGTATCAGGAAGGCTGAGATAACCGTTACCGCCACCACTACCGCATAGTCGTCAGCAAAGATAGCGTTGAAGGATATTTGTCCCAGTCCAGGGATGCCGAAGATAATCTCGGTCAGGTAGGCACCGCCGAAGACAATGCTGCCCAGGTCAAACATGATGATGGTAACTAAAGGCAGCACGGCATTTCTGAAGACATGCTTGCCGATGACTGTCCTTTCGGGAAGTCCTTTGGCCCTGGCTGTCTTGACAAAATCCTTTCTCAGATTCTCCAGCATCGCTGACCGGGTATACCGGGTATAGCCTGCCAGCATGCCGGTGCCCAGGGTAATCACCGGTAAAATTAGCTGCTTGAGATTGGCTAAGGAAAGAAGGGATAGACTGGTATCATAATAGGTCTTGAAAAGTCCCAAATTCACCGAAAATAGCAAAATAAGCATCACGCCTAACCAGAAATTGGGGATAGATATACCGATGAAGGAGAAAAAGGTGGCAATATAATCGGTCTTACTGTATTGCCTGACAGCAGAATAGATACCAATCAGGATACCTATTATTGCCGCAAAGATAGAGCTCAGAAATATTAACTGGAAGGAGTAAATCCAGTGGGCTTTGATCAGTTCCATCACCGACATTGAGGTACTTAGCGACCACCCCCAATCCCCGCGACCCAGGTTGGTTATATAATTGAGGTATTGCTCATATATTGGCCTGTCCACACCATATCTGGCCTCTATGGCCGCCATCACCTGTGACGTATCCTGCCCTTGGGCGGCCAGGTTTGACAGATATTTGTCCGCCGGGGAGGTTGGCCCGACCCTGACCATGACAAAGGTGACGGTTAATACTGCCCAGGCAATAAATATCGCGTATAGAAGCCTTTTAATAATGTAATCTCTGAGCCAGGTTTTTTTCATCGGTTATACGCTAAGTCTCAGATGTAAGAAAGGAGAAGTTACTGAAAAGCACTTGAGGTTCCTCCCGCTCAAAGTTTCCCTTATCCTGATAAGCAAAGCTTCAATGGATTTGGTAAATTACTCAAAATACCATAGGTGATAGTTATACCCCATATTTATGCCTGGCTCTATCCCTTTGACATTCTTCTGGAAGCCGGCGTTTGCCAGTTGGAAAGCGAGGAAATTCACTGGCTGCTCTTCAGCAACAAGCTGGGATAACTCGGCATATAGCTGCTTCCTCGCTCCTTCATCAAGGGCTTCCTCTGACCTTATCCTTTGGAACAATTCATCGACCGGGCTATTGGAATAGCCCCAGAAGTTTAAGCCTCCTTGAGTAGCGTAAAAGACATCCTGTCCCGAAGGTGACAGAGGAAGGGTAGTAACACCCATTACCATTAGGTCCCAGGACTCCTCGCTTACGGCCCCGACGCCATTATTGTACCTCAATTCTTGGCCTGTGCCGGGAACCTTGTTCATAAGATATTTCCTCAGTTCAGTTGCCCAGGGGACAAACTTAAGTTCCACTTCAATACCAATGGTTAATAATTCTTCCTTCACCAGGTACCCTACATTTTCGCGTATATCGTTCCCTGAATTAGTTATCAAGGTTAGTTTTAGCGGTTTGCCCTCTTTATCGGTAATTTCTATGCTGCCATCAGCTCTCTGGGTAGCATGCCCCGTCTCAACTAACCGTTCTTTAGCCTTTTCCTTATCCAGCAGAGACTCGACTCCATATTTGGCACTACCTTTGTCCACGTACCAGGGGGAAGTTACCGGTATGAAACTGAAGGCAGGCTCACCAAAGCCAATGAGTACCTTTTCTATCAGCAGATCCTTACTTATGGCCATAGACAGGGCTTGCCTCACCTCTTTCTGCTTCAGCCCTTCCCAGCCATTATCTCTCAAGTTATACGCCAAAAACAGGTAACCGGTGGTAGGCATAGTATAGACATTAATCTGTTCCATAGCCTGGAACTTAGCCACATGAGGGGGATCAATTCCGGCATAGGAGATATCTCCAGCTTCAAGGGCCGCATGCTGTATGGCGGGAGTGCCAAAAATCTTTACGATGTATTGTTCAAAGTAGGGAGCGTCGGTATCCGTGCCCAGATAATACTCCGGGTTTCGCTCAACGACAAACTTGTCATTTCTTATCCACTCCACGAACTTATATGGTCCTAGGTTCCCGGTGTAGGTCAACTTATTGAATTCTGGAGCCTGGGTGAAGGACTCAACATCACCCTCGTATTTAGAGGCGATATATTTGGGATAGGGAGTCAGAGTGCGCACCGTGTATATAAATTCCGGGTCGACCGTCCGACGAGTTATAGTAAAGGTGGTCTTATTAACTACTTCGGGGGTGACAAACACCGTTTCGCCATTCACCTCTTCTTGCCAGTCGCTCTTGTAGGTGTAATTGAGCCAGTCAGAGAACATCAAGTTCTTCATGGTGTAGACATAATCTTCAGCCGTAACTTGAGACTCGTCGCCCCACTTCAAGTCATCTCTAATGGTCACGGTATAAACCAGACCATCTCCGCTTACTTCAACATCTCTAGCTGCGCAGCGTAACTGAACATTCCATTCGTTATCATAGGTAACCAGAGAATCCAGGGTATGCCCAATATAACCAAAGGAAGCACTATCAGCGGCCAGAATCCAGTTAAGGGTTTCAGCGTCTCCGGCTGAAGTTCCCGATATATAAACTCCCTTAGCCTCTTGGGGAACCTGGCATGAGCTACCCACTAGAACGGCAATTATTAGTAAAACTGCTAAGACCTTTAGTTCCTTCATCTCTTCACCTTACCTTTACCCACAGTCGAGGATGTGTTCCTATTAGTCACTAACCCCCTTCAGTCTGAGGAAAAGCCACCTCAGTATATAAGAATTCTACTCTCTGTTTATGCTCCAGTTCTTGTTTTTATCCTTTCTCTTTTAGTGCCGTTTGCACCATGAATAGTATTGTTTCTTCTCTGGCAGTGTGTTCTTCCACCAGCTGACAGATGTTATTAACCATTTGCTGTATATGCGACTCCTTGGCTATTAACTCATCTCGGTTCAATCCTTCTAGCTTGGTATCGGCCACTACTGGTGTGGCTTCACCGATTTCTTTCATTATCGCCCGGTGGTCGATTATAAGTGACTGCATAAGTAATTCACCCAGCAATGGCGGCAGAGCCTTCTCTTCGAAATCAAAGTGCCTTTTGAGTCCCTCACCAAGGACACTTAATGTCTGTTGCAGCCTCTTTTGCTTCTCAGACACATCCTCCAATCGACCGGGAATCCAGTCGGCGCGGACTTTTTCTAGGGATCTTAGGGCTTCGGGATCACTGACTGAGTCTCCGACGAGCTTTACATGTTCTCTGATGCGCTGATGTTCCTCTATGACTCTGTTGATTATGGCTAAGCTGTCTGGCATATTTCACCCCTTTCTAAGCTGAGCGCTAGATTTCTATTAGAATTCTGTTCTCATTTGTCCTTTACCTTAGCCTCCACGCTGTTTGCATCTGCCCCATTCTATATTAGCACTGGGACTCACTCCGAGTCTAGCAGTGCACCTACTATGGGGAACTTGTCCAGTATATCAGAGCCATGGGGGACTTGTTTTAAAGCCGCGGTCAGGTTGGATCCGGCGTGATGCGTAACTTGATGAATCCCTCTCTTCCAGTGAAAGCTCTGCGAAACATCATACACCTTACCGCCATACACAACATAGGCAACGCCCTCACTCCCGTCATATTTCTTTAGCTCTTCCTTAGTGAAAATTCGCATCACGGGGTTTAACATTTATGCTTAACCAAAGGCTACATCAAGTATCATCATTGCGGTAAAACCCACCATTCCGCCCATGGTGGCTAAATCTGTATTACCGCCGCGTTGAGCCTCGGAAATTTCCTCCTCAATTACGACAAAAATCATAGCGCCGGCAGCAAAACCCAGAGCATAGGGCAGAAGGGGCCGGGCAAAAATAACGGCGATGGCTCCAATAACACCGGCGATAGGTTCAACAATTGCCGATAACCGCCCATACCAGAAGCTTTTCAGGCGCGACATTCCTTCACGACGAAGAGGCACAGAAACGGCGAGGCCTTCTGGGAAATTTTGAATGCCAATACCGATAGCTAGGGCGATAGCTGCCCCTAAGATAGCTGAGGGGAAACCAGCAGCAACAGCCCCAAAAGCAACCCCACTGGCGAGATCCTCAGGGATATTATGCAATGTTATGGCGAGAATGAGCAAGGTACTGCGCCGCCAGCTTGTACTGATTCCCTCAGCTTCCTCGATGGAAAAGCCGAAGTGGAGATGTGGCAGTATCCTATCAACACCCCATAGGAAAATACCTCCCACGCGTTGGTCTATCTTACATCTTTCCTCCTCATATAGACGCCATCCCCTTAATTTCAAGTTCTTTAATATTTTGCTATCTATGTTTTGGAGTGCTTGGAGTGCAGAGAATAGTAGACATACATTTTTTCCTGTCAAAACTTTTATTGACCGGTGGTTTTGAGCCTCAAGCGGTAAGGGCAGATAAGTGTTTTATCCTTTTGAGCATGTTAGGATGAGTGCTAAAAAGCTCCATCCATTTATCGGCAGTGCCCAGCCGCACTTCTTTTTGACGTAGTTCCATAAGTTCGTCATAATCGATAGTGCCGCTCATATCCCGGTCAATATGGGATAGCTCTTTAATCTCACCCCAGGCTCGGGAAGGGTCGTTAATGAAGAGAGCCTTGACTCCCTCAACCTTCCTGAGTTCCTCCCTGCCCCTGAAGCGTGCATTTCCGTAGGCTAGTTTATACAGCGCAGAGGCCAGGTGATGTGGCATACTTCCCAGCTTAACACTTCCCTGGTCGGCATAGTATTCACGTATCCTTGAGCCATAGAGAACTAATAGATTAGTAATGAAGTAAAGGAGGAAGGCGCCAAGCCCGATTAGTGCGGCATAGCCACCCCCCTGTCTCCTACCGAACATCCCTCCCCACATCATACTCCAGGCAAGAAAATACAGTATCAACGGGATAACTGAGAGTAAGGTAATGATTACCATGTCCCGATGCTTAACGTGAGATATCTCATGACCGAGCACGGCTCTCAATTCGTCTCGGCTCAGTAGCCTCAGGATACCCCGCGTAACGCAGACTCGCCCGTCCCCCCGTGTTCGACCGAAGGCAAAAGCATTAGGTATATCCAGTTGGGAGATGCCCACTTTGGACTTGGGGAGATATGCTTCTCTGTCCA
>NZBQ01000021.1 GCA_002688105.1 Dehalococcoidales bacterium
CAAGACCTGCTCGGCTATTCCCCGAAGCAGCTGGAAGAGCTAAAACTCAAGACGGTGATATAGTATTAAACCTGACTGAAGTGGCTATTAAAGACGTGAAGTTCCTGGTATTACATCCGCCAAATCACAAGCCCGGCGGCAATGTTACGTCATATTTCTCGGAAACGGCCCTCAAGTTGCGAATGGTTCCGTCAGGTAAAGGAATTCCACTTCGAGAACGCTCGACAGAAGCTTTTTCCTCCGGTTCACTTGGAACAAATATCTCGATTAAACGGCCTTCTGAATCAAATCGTAATCACCTGAAGTCAACTTCTGTATACTACGCCAAGTGAGTCTCTTGCCGAGTAACTTTTCAGCTGCTGCAAAAGAGAGATGCTTTCCGAAAACTCTGATTGAGGTAGGGTCAAAGTGAATCTCACCTGCGTACCGAATACCCGTTTCAGGGCTGGTTTCTCCACCACTATACGGCAGTAACCTATCGACCAGCCTGCCCTCTCCTACAATCAGCTTATCCTTATGAAACAAACATACGGAACCACTGATAATCTTTCGCCAATAGTAAACGCTGGCAACATCATATACTCCTTTTTCCGAGCCAGCTAAATCCTCAATTAGCCATTTAGCCAGTTCCTCTGCATTCGTAAACTCTTTAGAATTATGCGGGACTAGGTAGATACCTGCTTCGGTAATTTTAAGTCAGTGCACAATTTTGGAAATTCAGGCTGAAATACTTGACAGGTAGTAGAAATTATTATATATTAGTGCATCTATTTACAATACGCAGAACTGACGGTTAGATAAGCTCGTAAAACAGGATAAGTTTATCAATGTAGACATAAGCCGCAGGAAATGTTATCCTTTGGCATTCCTGAAATTCTATGGAATACCTCACAGGATATGATAAAGGAGGTGACAGTCCAGAAAATAGACACCATTCCACTGGTTAAGTACCGAAGATATTAGGAGAGGAAAACCATGATGAAAAAGAAAATACTACTAATTCCGTTGGCACTGTTAATCGCTGCGAGTCTACTTGCGGCCTGTGCCGCTCCGGCGCCCGCACCATCTCCCACTCCGGCACCCACACCATCTCCCACTCCGGCACCGGCTCCCACTCCGACACCGGCTCCGGTACCCGCACCGGCTCCCACTCCAGCACCCTCACCAGCTCCCGCTCCAGCACAAAAGGCTGAGGTAATAGAGTGGACGATGCAAGGTTTGATTCCGTTATCCCCTACTTTCGGACACTTTAAGCCTTATGTACTTGTTAACTGGCAACAAAATGGTTGGGCTGATTGGCTTCAAGAGGCTACTGGCGGACGCCTTAAAATCAACTACATGGAGCCCAACTCGGTTTTTCCGAGCAACGAACCCGTTACTAACATAGGCAAGGGAGTCGTCGAGATGGCATTTGCCCATCCAGGCTACCAGGCAGGGATGATACCGGAAACCCCGATACTATATAGCATGCCCTTTACGTGGGATAGTGCTGCCATGGGGTATGATATATATTATCAGTGGGGACTCTACGAGATGGCGGAAGATGTATTCAATGAGCAGGGTGTAACTCATGTACCTACTATTGAAGAGTTCCCTCTCAATATGGCGGTCAATTTCGAAGCAAATAGCTATAAGGATGTAAAGGGTAGGAAGATAAGGGTTTATGCTGACCAGGTGCCGTATATTGAGATGATCGAAGGGCTTCCGGTAGCAATCGCCTATGCTGATGTCTACATGGCGCTAAAGCTGGGTACCGTTGAAGGAGCTACATTGGGTATCCATGCACTTGAGGACTCAAAGCTTAGGGAGGTTGCGAGTGGTTATGTCATATCTCCAACCACCATGAACCCCTGCGATGCTATACTTATCAACCGGGATGCATTTAATGAGTTACCTTCAGACATCCAGGGCATCATCATGAGGGACGGTAAACATTATTTCGCAGCAGCTTCTTTTATGACCCTCCTAAGTAACCTCTATGTTGGTGCGGATTTTGAACAGAACTATGGAGGTACGCTTTACAGGTGGTCTGAAGAGGATGAGAAAGAGTTGAGGAAGATGGCTCAGGAGGAGATTTGGCCCAAGTATGCCGCGCAAGGCCCCAGAAGCGCACAGATGGTCGAGCTGGTAAAGTTGGCATTGCAAGCTTACGGCAAGATATAGCAGTAGATCATAGGATATGAGTGAGCTATAGGCGAGGATTTAATCCTCGCCTATAGTCACGCTGCTGCGCTTTTCCATCCGTAAGGCGTGTATGGATATGGTTGTGTAAGATGCAGAAAGGATTATAAGCGCCGTGCAGATTACAGAGCACAGAAGGTCTCCTACCTTCTGTCGACTTATCGATGCGATAAATGAATGGACAGGACGAGTTGTTGCCTGGCTGTTTATCCTCTTAACGTTACTAGTGATGATGGACGTGTTCACTAGGTATGTCTTGAAGAATCCCTGGTATTATCTAGATGTAAATATCCATATTATGGGTACGCTGATACTATTGGGAGGAGGCTACGCCTTTCTTCACGGAAACCACATCGGGGTTGACACAATAGTATCACGTTTTTCTCCAAGAAGTAGGACGATAATAGAATTGATTTTGTTTCCAATATTCGTTGGCAGTATTGTTGCGTTGCTATGGCAAACAGGAATATCAGCCTTGGATTCTTGGAAAGCGTTAGAAACGTACGCCGGTGGTTTTAAGTTCCCCGTATACCCCTATCGGACCATAGTAGTACTGGGAGTTTCTTTAGTTCTACTCCAAGGGACAGCCAACTTCATCCGTAACCTCATATTTGTTATCCATCCCAAGCGGGAAGGAACGTCATGAGCATTGAGGTGACAACACTAATAATAGTGGCTGCCCTTTTGATACTAGTAGCCACAGGGTTTCCGGTAGCTTTCTCTTTATTAGCCGTTGCCGTATTCGGTATATTTGTTTTATATAAACCGGCAGCACTCTTTACACTCGCCTCGGTCACCCAGATTGCCTCAACCACAGACTTCTTCATAGCCGTTCCCATGTTTATCTTCATGGCCGCTGTCCTCCAAGTTTCAGGAGTAGGTAGCGCCCTGTATGAGACGATGTACAAGTGGATGGCTGGTTTAAGGGGTGGACTGGCGATGGGTACAGTGGTTATCTCCACGATAATGGCGGCGATGACTGGAGTAGCAGCGACAGCCACGGTGACCATGGGTCTGCTGTCCTACCCCGAGATGAGGAAGCGAGGCTACAATAAAAACATGGCAATAGGATGCATTCCAGCGGGGGGATGTTTGGGACCTCTCATTCCGCCTAGCATTCCGATGATTATCGTTGCCGGGCTTAGTTCTATTTCCATAGGGAAACTGTTTTTCGCCGGAGTCTTTCCCGGTTTTCTAACATCCTTTTGCTTTATTGCCTATATAGGGGTAAGATGTTTTCTCAACCCAGCCGTTGGTCCACCCATACCGGTTGATAAACGAGCTACCTGGAGAGAGAGATTTGCAAGCCTTCGTGGAGTAGTACTGCCTATCGGCCTGATCATTTTAGTCCTGGGGACGATTTATACCGGAATTGCCACTCCTAGTGAGGCTGGTGGTGTAGGTGCTTTTGGCGCTTTAATATGTGCCGCTATCTACCGCAATTTTAACTGGAAAAATATGAAGGAAGCGGTATTAACGTCCTTAAGAGTAAACGCCATGGTTTTCTGGCTCATACTCGGGGGGTCTATGTTTTCCGTGATGCTTGGTCTTACGGGGGTTAAAGACTTCATTGCTGAGCTTCTGGTAGGATCGGGGGCAACCCCATGGGTTATCTTGATATTGATGCTGTTCATAGTCTATCTAATGGGGATGTTTATGGATGCCACGGCTATTGCCATAATCTGTATCCCCGTCTTTGCCCCCATAGTCCAGACGCTTGGCTTTGATATGTTATGGTTTGGCTTCATCTTCACTATGGATATGTTAATTGGATTTATCACCCCTCCCTTTGGTGTAAACCTATTCTATTTCAAGGGTTTAGGCCATGAGGGCGTGACAATGACGGATATCTACCAGTCTGTTTTACCATTTGTTGTACTTATAACAATTGCTTGGATTATATGTGTAATATTCCCTCCAATAGCAACCTGGCTTCCTAACCAAATGATTCAGTAACCGATATTAAGAATTCTTTCGGGCATCCATTCTGCAGCGATGGTAAACCATGAGAGAGGAGAACAGATATGACTTACTTGGTTACCGGCGGTACCGGTTTCATCGGCTCCCGTATTGTTCGTGATCTGGTTCGAGAAGGTGAACAAGTAATCATATTTGACTGGCAGCCCAACAGAAGTTCCCTAGAGCGGCTGATGAGTGAAGAGGAAATTGAAAGCCGGGTAAAGATTGTCCAGGGTGAAATAACTGACCCGCCTCACCTCTTCCGTACTATCTCGGAAAATAACGTGGCGAAAATCATTCATCCGGCTTCTCTTCTGGTCCTCGACTCGAATGCCAATCCTTACTTGGCGGTAAAGGTTAATTGTGAAGGGACAATCTGCGTTTTCGAAGCCGCCAGGACCATGGGGCTGACAAAGGTAATCTGGGCAAGCTCCAATGCTTGCTTCGGTCCGTCCGATAAGTATCCTGAGGAATACATCCCCAATGATGCCCCTCACTATCCCCAGAACGTCTACGCCGCTACCAAGTCTTTTAATGAGGTGGTCGCTGCTTACTATATTGATCACTATGGTGTGGACATCACCGGGATAAGGTATATGCATGTGTATGGTGCCGGAGTGCGCCGGGGATTTTTTGCTACCATCCTTCAGGATCTTATTTTTAATCCGGCTATAGGGAAGCCGGGTAGAGTCCCTCATGGTGATGCCGTCATCGGCTGGAGTTACGTAGATGACCCGGCTAGAGCTTCGGTGATGGCCAGCAAGGTGCTCAAAACGAGGACGAAGTCTTATTCCATCATGGGTGATGTTCACTCTGTTAAGGAAGCGTCTGATTATGTCCAGAAGATCCTTCCCAATGTCGACCTTACTGTCGCGCCGGGTGGTTTTACCGGGGATCCGGTTAAATTTGATACCAACCTCATCGAAGAGGAAATCGGTTACCGGCCTCGGTGGTCAATGGAGCAAGGGATAAAAGAGACTATCAATCTGGTACGGGAAGAGCATGGCTTACCTCCCGTCTAATACCAGGTTTCCACTAACACTGGTTTACAAGAATACTCGGCACCAAAACAACATACTAAGTTTAAGAGGAGTTAACATGCAGAAAAAAACAATAGGCGCGCTGCTATCAAAGTTCCACCACGTGTGCGTAATAGTCAAGGACATAGACGAGGCAGTTGAATATTATGAAGCTCTAGGTATAGGACCATTTCAATCCTCTAATTTAGTTCATATAGACAGGAAGCTTTACGGCAAGCCTGCCCCCACTGGTGTCAAGAATATAGTAAAAGCAACAAATCTGGGGCCAATAGGGATTGAGCTAATTCAACCTGTTTCTGGAGAGTCCCCCGTGAAAAAATTC
Source organism: Dehalococcoidales bacterium (assembly GCA_002688105.1). GTDB lineage: Bacteria > Chloroflexota > Dehalococcoidia > Dehalococcoidales. Next base: position 5,503 of record NZBQ01000021.1, read on the forward strand.
TTAGATGACCGTGGTGAAGGCATTAGCCACATAGCCTTCATAGTGGATGATATCAAAGAAGCGACTTCTATCATGATTGAAGCCGGATTTAAGGTAATCTCCAGTTCAAACAACCAAGGCGGCGGCGGCATGGCTTTCTTTAACACTGACAAGGTGGGCGGTGTTCAGATTGAGCTGGAGGAGCTACCCCCTCACCTTTATGAAGATCCATACTGGGGTCTTAAACCATGGGGTAAATAATTACTGCTCACCCAGGAAGATGGGTTGGGTAAACATCATGAGGACAACCCTACCCTCAGAGGCTTACTGAACGAGAAGACCGCTAGGGCCACCGTTTGGTGGCGCTTAGAGTCTCAGTGACCTGCCCCTTGGCGGGGTAGACTATTATGAGGGAAGGTCATAACAATACCTGCGGGCGAGTATAATAGCGGTCTGTAGTATTAATCATTCTACATGGAGGTAACTATGATAGCGACCGATAAACTCATTATTTGTGTGGCTCCTTGTGGTAGTTTTCTAACCAAGGAAGCAAATCCAAACATACCAACCAGTCCTGAGGAAATTGCCGAAGAAGTATATCGTGCCTGGAATGAAGGTGCCTCTTTGGCCCATATTCACGCCCGCAATAGAGAAGGTATAGCCACTACCGATCCTGAAGTCTTTAGCAAGATCGCCCACCTTATAAGAAGTAAGAACTGTGATATTATTCTTGAATTCAGTACTTCTCCAGGGCGTGAAGAGGGCGCCAGTATTGAGGATGGATTTAGAGTCCTTGAAGCTAACCCTGAGCTGGTTTCTTTCAACGTTGGGTTTCTTGTTCTGATGCACGCCAGAAAAGAACGGATCCTACCTTGGACACGGTCCTTTGGTGAAAGAATGCTCAAAGCGCTATTGGAAAAAGGTATAAAACCTGAGTTTGAACTGCAGGGCGGATTGGGCAGTTTGGCCGTGGAAGTCAGATATTTTATTGAAAATTTCCCACTCTCCAAGCCTTACTGGATTGATTTTCCTCTGGGAATGCAAAGGACCGCGCAGAATGCGACCCCCTATACGCCGAGGAATCTGATGCATCTCGTTGACCTACTTCCCGCCGATTCGATGTTTATGACTCTTGCCGTCGGCGCTGACGAGACACCGGCCGTAGTCCAGTCAATTCTACTTGGTGGCCATGCACGTGTCGGTTTTGAGGATGCGATATATTACAGCAGAGGCGTTCTAGCTAAGAGCAACGCTGATTTAGTTACCAGGATAGCCAGGATAGGTATGGACCTTGGGCGAACAATAGCTACGCCGGCTGAAGCGCGTGATTTATTAGCAATAACGAAGTTACAAAATATAAAGAAACCGACTCAAAAGTAAGGAGATATAACCACCATTCGCCTAAGTAAGAGAATAAGAACAGCTCTGCCGGCCGACATAGGTCAAGAGATGGGGGTTACCTAAGGACACGTTTCTTAAATAATGCTTCTGAGGATAGAGGTTAGTTAAATATGGGTATCACCAAGGAGCTAGTGGAATTTTGCGCCAGCGTGAAGTATGAAAACCTTCCTCATGAAATAGCGAACAAAGTCAAATATCATTGCTTGGATTTCCTTGGTATCGCCGTCCATGGTTCCCTTATTGAGTCAAGCCAAACTGTGTATCGCCTCGTCAAGGATATTGGGATAAGTCCAGAAGCCGCGGTAATTATTGGGACTGATATGAGAGCCGCCCCCCAATATGCGGCTCTGGCTAACGGCACATCAGCTCACTCACTAGAGTTAGACGACCTGCATAATGAATCCTCTCTCCATCCTGGAGTCGCTGTATTCCCGGCAGCCTTAGCTGCCAGCGAACTCAGCGACTGCGGTGGGAAAAGGTTCATAGAAGCAGTAACTGTAGGTTATGAGGTCATGACCAGGTTGGGCAAGGCTTTGAACCCGGCCAATCACTATGCCCGGGGATTTCATCCTACGGGAACATGCGGTGTCTTTGGCGCAGCCGCCGCTGCCGCCAAAATACTTAAACTGGACCAAGAACAGACGATTAATGTTTTGGGCATTGCTGGAAGCCAGGCGGCGGGCTCTATGGAATTCCTAACCGATGGTTCTTGGAGCAAGCGACTACACGCCGGGTGGGCCGCCCACAACGGATTAATCACGACTCTACTGGCAGAGAGGGGGTTCAAAGGGCCCGCCACGATAATTGAGGGGAGATTTGGTTTCTTACATGCATATTCTGATGGCGCTGACCCTGACAAGGTTCTGGCGGATTTGAGGAAGCCTTTTGAAATCATGAAAACAAGCATCAAGCCCCATGCCTGTTGTCGTTATAAGCAGGGTCCGATAGACGGTATTCTGAGTATTATAAGGGAGAATAACCTGAAACCAGAGGAAGTAAAGCAGGTAACCTTGGGAATATTGAAAGCAGGGTTCCCTATAGTGGCTGAGCCTAAGGAATTAAAATACAATCCCAAGACGCTGGTTGATGCCCAGTTTAGCATGCCCTTTGGAGCAGCAGTAGCCATCCTTTACGGCAGAGCCTCATTAAGCGAGTATACTCAGGAGAACATTGAATCCGCCAGAATCAAAGAGATGATGGGGCGTGTTTCCTGCGTAGAAGACCTCGAGCTGGAAATAGTCTTCCCCAGGCAGTGGCCAGCCAGCGTGGAGTTGGTGACTGAAGACGGACGAAGATACTCGATTAGGATTGACCATCCCAAGGGAGATCCAGAAAACCCTCTGGCCTGGGAAGAACTACTCAGCAAATTCGACGACTTGACCTCTTCTATTTACCCTGCGGAGAGAAGGAAGGAGATAGTTACGCGGGTGCAGGCTCTAGAGCAAGCGCAAAGCATGAGAGAATTCTGTCAACTGGTTACTGCTTGAGAAACGAAATACCACCGCAACATGACTAGGTTTAGTTGCTGACATAGATAAACTTGGAGACAAGCAAGCTATTGCGTAAGATCGAGGCAATCCCGTCAGGACAGGACTTCGAGTGCGGACGATGTACCTACAGAAAGAAGAAGTGCAAGCTATGGCAACAGTAATTCTACTTCTAGTCATGTTAGTTATCGCAGTACTTGTATCGATGGGACAACGAAGAAGGAGTGAGCGGTAATGGCTAAAAAAAGGGTGAGTTTTATTGGGTTGGGGGTGATGGGAACATGTATGGCCAAGAATTTGGTAAAGAAGGGTTTTGACCTTACCGTTTATGATGTGATGGAAAAACCCATGGAGGAGCTGCAATCATTAGGCGCTAAGAGTGCCGATACATGCAGGGAAGCAGCTAGAGTGAGCGACGTAGTTATCGCTATGGTTCGTGATGACTCTCAAATCGACGAGGTCATCTATGGGGAAAATGGAGTCTGGGAAGGGGCAAGAGAAGGGTCGATTTTCGTCATTAGCAGCACTATTGATCCTCTTCACTGTCAGAGGATAGCGGCTGAGGGCAAAGAAAAGGGCATTAGATTTCTAGACGCTCCGGTCAGTGGAGCAAAGCCTGGTGCAGAGGCGGGAACTTTAACTATTATGGTAGGTGGTAACAAGAGGGTTTTCGAGGAATGCCGCCCTATATTCGAAGCGATGGGGAAGAACATATTTTATCTTGGCAGTGCCGGAATGGGAGAGACTTGCAAGCTGGTAAACAACTTTCTGCATATTCTCAACTTGGCTGTTCTCTCAGAGGGAATCGCATTGGCTCGTAGAGTTGGTCTTGAAACCGAAACTCTTCTCAATGTAGTTAGGGTAAGTTCAGGTGGTAGCTGGGCAGTGCAGAATTGGGACTTGATACAAGAGCTCGTGAAGGAATATTGTGATGGCAAGAAGGGGCCACTTTGGTTGGGAATGCAAAAGGATATGGCACTAATGTTGAAAATGGCTAAAGATGTGGGACAACTTGTTCCTATTGCTGGGCTAGTCTCCCAACTGGATACCTTCCGGGTCTTTCCCGGGGTCACGCGGTCATTTTATGACTATAGCCCTTCTTGGACTGAGCACGGTACATCACATGAGGGGAACAGGTGAAGAATTCAGCCAAAAAGTTAAGTGATTTTATCCGGCGCCAGCGGGCTTATGGCGAAAAAAGCAAGCTGCCTCTCAGAAACGTTCG
>NZBQ01000022.1 GCA_002688105.1 Dehalococcoidales bacterium
TGAGTACAAGTAATGCGGAGATTGCAGCAAGCACCCATAGCGGATACTCAAATGCTCTCGCAATCCATTGCAGGTAAAACTGTACCGCGCCCATCGTTTCCATCACTTTACTCCTGCCAGACTTTTCTTTAAATGACAGTATAATATCCTACACGATGAAGCACAACTAAGATTGAGTAAAAAGGTCTGCGTTGGACTATGTTGTGGTTCATTTCCTCGGGTTGGTCTAATCGGGCACGCGAATCTATTATTAGGCCAACTGCTATCATTCTTGATAACCCACTGAATATTATGACGAAATGTTACCTTAGCCTGTCGTCAGCACTACCTCTCTCTCAATAGTTTGAACTGTTTTCTGCACGGGTGGGCGTGCGGAATGTAGGCAAAGCTCAGGGAAGAAAGTATTTACAGACCCCGTGCCCATTTAACTGCGTTTAGAAAAATCTGAAAGCCGTCTCCGTGCTCCCGGGCACCCTCTCTTGTCCAGCGGGGGTGCTGGGTACCTCTAATATGACGTTCAGGGTGAGGCATCAGGGCAAAAATACGCCCCGAAGCGTCACAAATGCCAGCGATATTCTCCAACGAGCCATTAGGGTTAGACGGATAGCCGGCATGACTGTTTCCATACTCGTCAGTGTAATAAAGGACGACATTTAAATTAGATAAGGTCCCGGGGTCAGCCACCACCTTGCCCTCGCCATGGGCCACCGGGAGATACAGACTGTTTATGCCCCGGGTAAATATGCAGGGACTTTGGCTATTTACCATCAGATGCACCCACCGACACTCAAATTTACCGGAATCATTGGTTGACATGGTTAATAGTGGCTGGCTATCCCCTGATGACCCGGGCAGGAAGCCGACTTTCACCAGCACCTGAAAGCCATTACAGATGCCTAAAATTAATCCCCCGCCGCCAATAAACCTTAATACATCGTCACCAAGCTTTAATCTAAGCTCATTGGCCAGCACCTTGCCCGCAGCAACATCATCGCCATAGGTAAAGCCACCGGGAATAACCATTATCTGGTAATCGGAGAGGCGTTTTTCACGGCGGATTAGCTGGTTAATATGGACTGAATCCACTAATGCCCCGGCCTGCTGAAAAGCGAAGACAGCCTCAGCATCACAATTTGTCCCCGGAGCCCGCATCATTATCACTCTCACCCTGCTCATCTGCCTTTATCCTACCACCTGATTGGTCTCTGCCAGGCTTCTTTCAATTCACCGAGAGAGGCGGTTATTAACTTCCTGCCGCCCCTACCATATACCTCGAGCACTTCAGAATCGGTAACTTTACCAATATCAGCCAGGCTAATGCCAGCCATCACCTCTTCAAACTCGTCCTTGTGCTCTGGTGCTACTTCGACTAGGAACCGAGTATTTGATTCCGAGAAGAGGATAAAATCATCCCGGTCGATAGGCTCACCCAGAGGAACGGACGACAGGGAAATTGTCGCCCCCAAGCCCCCGGCAAACGCCATCTCGGCAATAGCAACACCGAGGCCCCCCTCGCTACAGTCATGACCGGCCCTAACCAGGCGCTTCTCGGTAGCCAGACCCAACCTATCCATCAGCTTTTTCCCCTGGTGCGGGTCCACCTTAGGCACACTGTTTCCGGTAAAACCGTGAATCTTCAAATATTCAGACCCCCCCAGCTCGTTCCGGGTAGTGCCCACCAGGTAAATCAGGTCGCCAACCTTCTTGAAATCCATGGATACAGCGCGGTTCACATCCTCCATAACACCGATAGACGAGATAAGCAGGGTATGGGGAATAGAGATAGTCTTACCTTTATATTCGAACTCATTGTAGAGGCTGTCCTTACCCGAAATAAACGGGGTCTCATAGACAATGGCCATATCGTAACAGGCCTGAGCGGCCCGGACCAGAGCCCCGAGTATGCCAGGCTGCTGGACATCACCCCAACAAAAATTGTCCAGCAAAGCTACCCTGTTTAGATTGCCCCCAACGGCGATAATCTGCCGCAACGCCTCATCAATAGCCGACGCCGCCATCCAGTAGGGGTCTATTCCCCCATAATCAGGATTGATGCCGTTGGCGACAATTACCCCCATTTCAGAATCTAAAACCGGTCGGATAATGGCGGCATCGCCCGGTCCATCGCTATTGTTACCTACCAGAGGTTTGAGAACACTACCCCCCTGCACCTCATGGTCGTACTGACGTATTACCCATTCCTTGCTGCATACATTCCATGAGCCGAGAATTTTATGTAAAGCTTCAGCTAAATCCGGTGGTGGGGCAAAGTCAGGCTCCTTATACCGTGGCGGCTTCCATACCGCCTCCCTCTCTACCTGAGGCAGACCTTTATGCAAAAACCCCATATCCAGGTCACCGACTAAATTACCCTGATAAAAAAGCTGAAGGCGTTGGTCGCTGGTAAACTCACCGATGACCGCCGCCTCTACATCTTCGCTGGCAAAAAGGTTCAATAGCTCATCAACACAGTCCGGCGGGGTAGCCAGCACCATCCGTTCTTGAGATTCAGATACCCATATTTCATCATAGGCAAGCCCGGCATATTTTAGAGGCACTCTATCCATGTCAACCCGCACCCCGGTTTCGGCAGCCATTTCACCCACGGCTGAGGAGAGACCACCGCCTCCACAGTCAGTTATCCGACAGTATAGCCCGCGGTCTCTGGCTTGAAGCAGAACATCAATAAGTTTCTTCTCCACGATGGGATTGCCAATCTGAACCGAGCTATACGAAGCCTGAGCTGATTCCCCGGTAAGCTGTTCCGAGGCAAAGGTTACCCCGTGTATCCCATCGCGCCCGGTTCTACCTCCCACCAATACCACTAAATCGCCAGCTTGCTGCTTGCCCCGGCGGGAAAGTTCCTTGGGTAATAGACCCAATGTCCCACAGAAAACAAGCGGATTTGCCATATACCGTTCATCAAAGAGTATGGCGCCGTTGAGGGTAGGTATCCCCAGACGATTGCCGTAGTCAGCCACACCCGCCCTGACCCCCTTAAAAATACGCCGCGGATGTAACACCCCGCCAGGCAGCTTTTCATAGGGATAATCAGGGGGACCAAAACAGAATACATCTGTATTCAATATTGGCTTGGCGCCCAACCCGGTGCCCAGCGGATCGCGCACCACCCCACCTATCCCGGTTGAAGCTCCCCCATAGGGCTCAACCGCCGAGGGATGATTATGGGTCTCAACCTTAAAACACAGGGCAGAACGACCGTCAAAATCAATCACCCCGGCATTATCCTCAAAGACAGAAAGACACCATGGTTTCCCCAGCTCCTCGGTTACCTTCATAATAGTGCTTTTGAGCAGGTTATCAATGGTTGTTCTGCCCAGAGAGATTTTGCCCTTAAATGTTTTGTGGACACAATGCTCAGACCAGGTCTGCGCCAGAGTCTCAAGCTCAGCATCGGTGGGGTTTCGCTTTTGCTTCTGGAAGTAGCCTATAATAGCCTGAAGCTCGTCATCGCTAAAGCCGAATTGTTGTCTGACTTCCCGAAGCCCGGCATCGTCTGCTTGCAGAATATCTACCTGCTTCAGCCTGAATCTATACCGGGGATTTTCCGGAAACCAGACCTCTTCCTGTTCAACGACATGCTGAATAATCGGGTTTACCAGTAATCGGCTGCATATAGCCTCTAGTTGAGGCTCATCCAGTTGTCCTTCAATAATATATCGTCGGGCGGTTTTAACCGCCCTTACCCCCTCCACCCCCAGGTCCTGGAGTGCCTTCATGACCGTGCCCTCAACCGGGTCGGCAACACCGGCATTGTAAGCGACCTCGATAGTATGAAATTGCTTATTAACCTTATCGGAGGGGGTTTGCCCTTTACGATTCCCCTTGATATCGGTAGGAGAGGTAATAAGCTGATATTCCTGAGTTACCTGGTCAGCCAGCAGGCTCCGACAAACCAGAGCCAGCCTATCTGGCGTCAAATCTGCGTCCAGCCAGTATATACCCGCCACATGAACACCGGAGACCGTCTTTATACCCAGGTCGTGTATATCCTTAACCAGACCAAGTCCCCAGGCATCGGGCAGGTGACTCTTCAGACTAACTTCTACCCTGTACATTACCTGATACCATTATACTGAGACAAATACGACATTATATCCGAGCCACTTATCAAGGATAGCTTGAAGGAAACAAATAATTAACACCCGCTCACCACAAAAAGAGAGAGAAATCAGGTCACCTTATTCTAACCAATTGATTATGAGCCAAGCAATTCGGTTACTACGGCGTTTACTTCCCGCCCATCGGCTTTCCCTTTAAGCTGAGCCATAAGCTGAGGCATAACCTTTCCCTTATCAGCGGGGCTCTGTGCCCCTACCTCCCTAATCACCCGGCGCGCCTCAGCGATAATCTCTTCTCGAGTTAATTGCTCAGGTTGATACCCCTGAAGGATAGCTAACTCCGCTTCTTCCTGAGCCACCAGGTCATGGCGATTTCCCTGCTTGAAGGCCTCAATGCTCTCACGACGCTGCCTAACCTCTTTGGCGATAACCCCAAGGATACCTCCATCATCCAACTCAGCCTGCCGGTCAATTTCAGCATTCTTAACGGCCGCCATTACCAATCTGATAACGGAACGTTTTACCTTATCCCCGTCTCTCAATGCCTGCTTAAGGTCATCCGTCAGCTTTTGTTTTAATACTGCTGCCATTTTCACCCGCTATCAAAGTAATATTAGCTAACCTCTTGGTGTTCTCGGTGCTCTTGCTGTCTTGCGTCGCTTAGCCGCTGCCTTCCGCTTACGCTTAACACTGGGCTTCTCGAAGTGTTCTCTACGGCGTACCTGAGCGAGGATACCACTCTGCTGCACCCTTTTGTTAAACCGCTTGAGTAAACTCTCAAAGCTCTCCTTATCCCCAGTCTTTACTTCAGTCACATAGCATCATCCTCCTTCCTAAAAACCCTGACTATAATATTTTTACCTTGGTTGTTTATTATAACCCTAATGTCCACTTCTGCTTAAAATCTCACGAGCCGCCACCACCCCCGAAGCTGCTGCCTGGATTAAACCACGACTAACCCCAGCTCCATCACCAACGGCAAACAGGTTGCTCACCTCAGTCTCCAGGCTGGGGCTAAGCTGAGGTCGCCAGGAATAGAACTTGACTTCAACCCCGTAAAGCAAGGTATGACGTGAAGCCACACCAGGAGCCAGCTTATCCATTGCTTGGAGCATCTCTATCAGCCCGGTAAGGTGGCGATAAGGAAGGACAAAACTAAGGTCACCCGGGACAGCCTCCTTCAAGGTAGGCTGGACCAAGCCCCGCTTAATCCGGGCTGGGGTAGAACGCTGACCCTGCATCAGGTCACCCAAACGCTGCACCAGAATGCCACCGCTAAGAATATTAGCCAGCCTAGCCAGATACTTACCATAGGCAATAGGCTCCCGGAATGGCTCAGTGAAGGTGGTACTTACCAACAGGGCGAAATTAGTGTTGTCACTCCTATGCTCAGCATAGCTCTGCCCGTTAACCGTGACTACCGGGTCTCTACCCCCGGTAGACTCGATAATCACCTCACCACCGGGACACATACAGAAGGTTCTGATACGGTCATCAAAACTCTTTGATAGGAACTCCAATTTTGCCTCATATAATACATCGGTCAATTCTTCCATAATTGTCACTGGCACCTCAACCCTAACTCCGACATCAACAGGGTTACTATGCATAGTTAATTTTAGCTGGTTAGCCTCTTTAGCCAACCAATCCACCCCTTCCCTGCCTGGAGCCAGAATCAGATAACGGCAGTCAAACCTGTCCCCGGCTTTAGTTTCAATTCCCTTAACCTCACCGTTATTAACAATGATAGTAGACGCCTTTACCTCAAGCTGAAGTTCCAGGCGCGACAGAAGGTAATCCCGCATCGCTTTAAGCACCAACCGGCAACGCTCAGTACCTAAGTGCCGCAGAGGCACCGGCACCAGACGCAATCCCGCCCGACACGCCTTACGGCGCAACCCATCAACCTCATCCCCAACCCCATAGAGCTTATCCAAGGCACCAAACTTGAGGTATATGCCATCAACATACTTAATCAGTGCCTCGGTATCACCATCCCAAAGGTAATTCTTGAGCCGCCCCCCGATCTCCCCGGTTAACGTCAGTTTGCCATCACTAAAAGCGCCGGCCCCGCCTAGACCACTAACCAAATTGCTGCGCTTATCAATATCCTCACCCTTCTCTATCAGCAGGATATCCAGGTCGGCTACCTGGGACAATTCTAGAGCAGCAAAGATACCGGCCGGACCCCCACCAACAATGATAACGTCATATTTCTTTGCCATCTTATTCAGCCATACCATTGTATAACCCCCAGCTTTAGCCGTCAAGGAATAGGGGCGTTTACCCCAGGCAGGACTAGATTTTAACGAAATCTTAACGCCAGTTTTATGGGCAGTTAATCTTGACAGCCTGTATTGCCCGGTTAGATTTTATCCAGAACATACTTACCTCAGCCTCCAGAGGGCAGCCAGCCACGATAACGGCAATACTCTGGTGGTAAATCTAGCTCAATCTCACTCGCCAACTCCGAATCCATAACCTGCCATTCCAACGAACAATACGATATCAATAATAGTACATATGTTCTAGAACCATCAACAGGATTTTGTCGCCTTTTCCAGACTTGACAAACATATTTATTGGTGCTACTATTGCTTTAATAAAGTAATATTTACCTGGTAGAATATTATGGTTCTTTTAGAAAGTTATGTTAATGTGATTGAGGCAGGTCATCGTCTTAAAGTTCATCCGGAAACGGTGAAGCGGTTGTGTCGTCAGGGAGACCTACCGGCAGTAAAAATACATAATACCTGGCTAATTGATAAGAATATTCTGGATAATTTTGCGGGAACCTATAATCCAAAACGTGGTGCTAGAAAAAGACTGATAACATAAATAAAGAGTATATAAGGTAGGCTGCCGATGAAAAATATTAAAATACTCGGCATCATAGTTATAGCTAGTATCCTGTCTCTACTGGGAGTGGTCATACCCGCCACGCCGGCTCTGGCTCAACCCACCGTTACTCTGTCCCCCACCTCCGGCTCAATAGGCACCAAAGTGACCATCACCGCTATAAATTTTGAATCATTTAAAAATACTAATGTCAGCATTTTTTTCAACGGCAAAGAAATCGATAGCAGCCCTAAAACCGTCACTGATACCGGAAGTTTTACCGCTGATTTTCATGTGCCGGCTGACACCATGCCCGGAACAGCCCAGGTTATGGTTAGCACTGTAATTGGAGGTCAAGTAACTGCCTCGTTTACCGTCCAGGGCACCTCAATCTGGTTACAGCCCAGAGATGGTCCGGTAGGCACCATGGTAACCCTTGACGGCAGTGGTTTTTATGCCAGCCAGGTGGTAACCTTCTCCTATTATCCTGATACTCAAGTTGTGTTAGGCGCCGAAGAGGCTACCTCCACCGGTGAGTTTAGTTACAGCTTTGCCGTCCCGGAGAGTACTGCCGGCAATCACCGGGTAGTGGCACAAGATGACTGGGGTGGTTGGGCTGAACTCAATTTCAAGGTAATTCCCACCGTTACCATTGAGCCAGAATCAGGGGCTATTGGCGATGAGGTAATAGTCACCGGCACCGGTTTTGGCAACCAGAGCCGGGTCAACATCTACTTCAATGACGATAGGGTGGCAACATCTAAGACAGATAAATACGGCAGCCTTGAACTCGCCTTTGATATGCCCATAACGGAATCCGGCACCTACGATGTCGAGATAGAGGATAAGGATGGCAATAAAGACACGGCAGAGTTCACCATAGCGGCTGGAGCCAACCTCAGCCCGACTACAGGCAATGTGGCCACCACACTTACCGTTAGCGGCGTCGGGTTTAAAGCCGGCGGAACCGTTACCATTAAGTATGATGATACCCCGGTAGCTACCGCTACGGCTAATGCCAGTGGTGGCTTCTCGCTTAATTTTAAAGCTCCCGTCAGTATTGGTGGAATTCACAGTATAATCATCACCGACGGCGATACTACAATAACACAGCTTTTTACTATGGAGTCAACACCACCATCAACCCCAGCACCACTATTACCCGAAGATACCGATAAAACTAAGGCAAAGATATACTTTGCCTGGGATGATGTTACTGACCCCAGCGGGGTAACCTATACCTTCCAGATTGCTACCGATAAGGATTTCACTTCTATTGTGCTGGAGAAGGCAGAGCTGACCTCTTCCAAATACAACATCACCGGGGTAGAGGAGTTACCGCCAACCGTAAAGGAAGCCCCCTACTACTGGCGGGTAAAAGCCATAGATGGTGCCTTCAATGAAAGCGAGTGGGCAACTGCCAGGTTGTTCTATGTCGTCTCTGCCTCTGGCTTTCCTAACTGGGCTAAAATTACATTGATAGTGCTGGGGATACTTGCCGCTGCTTTCCTGGCCTTCTGGATGGGCAGAAGAACCGCTTATCGGTAAAAACTGAGAGTAGATTGATAAATGAAATACAGCAAAATCTTTCGAATCCTAGTAGCCGCCGCCATAATTTCGTGGCTGGCATTGGTTATACCGACAGCACCGGCAGCGGCTGTCACTTACCTTAGTGTGAGTCCAACTTCGGGTCGTGCCGGCGATACCGTTACTGTTACCTTAACCGGGCTTAGCGGCACTACGGCTGTGCTAGTCTTTAATGACACCAATCCAAAAACTGTTAGCATTACCACCTCCTCATACATTACCTCCTACACTATACCTACCAGCGCGACTCCAGGTGGACCAGATGGGACTGGCAACCAGATTAAAGTCATTGACCATGCCTGGTGGCTATCTGGTGCCCCGGGGCACATTGAGGCTGTCACTTTCACGGTAATCACTGCCGAGATAACCATAGACCTAGACGAAGGTCCGGTGGGTACCGAGGTTGAGATTACCGGCACCGATTTTGATGATGGTGAAGATGTTACCATAGACTACGATGGTACCGATATTACTGATGACATAGTTGATGGTGAGACTTCAACCGATAGCAACGGCGATTTTACCAGCACCATTAGCATCCCGGAGAGCACTACCGGCAGCCATACCATAACCATCACTGGAGCCACTTCGGCTTACACCGAAACAGCTACCTTTACCGTTGAGTCTGAAGCAAGCCTCAGTCCTACTGAAGGCGGCGCCGGAACCGGGGTAACCGTCAGTGGCACCGGGTTTAAGACCAGCCAGTCAATAACCATTACCTTTGACGATGAGGAGCTTGATACCACCATTGAAACCGACACCAACGGCAGCTTCAGTGGTGCTTTTACCGTTCCCACCAAGGCCAAAGGCACCTATGAGGTAGAAATCGGTGACGGCACCAATAGTCATAGTTTCGACTTCGACATCTCAGCAAATGCCAGCCTCGATCTGGCCACCGGGCATATTGGTACCACGCTTACTATTAGCGGTAACGGATTTGTTGCCAGCGGAACCGTTACTGTTAAATATGGTGATACTTTAATAGCTACCACTACGGCTGCTGTAAACGGTGACTTTGAGGTTATCTTTGAAGTCCCCGCCAGTCAATCTGGGGACCACACTATAATCGTCAGTGATAGCATCAACATCAAGCAATTTACCTTCACCATGGAATCAGAAGCACCACCAATACCGCCGCCACTGTTACCCGAAGATGGCTCAAAAGTTGAGGCGGAGGTATACTTTGACTGGAAAGATGTCGACGACCCCAGCGAGGTAACTTATACCTTCCAGATTGCTACCGCTAAGGCTTTTACCCCCCCCTCTATAGTGCTGGAGGAAAAGGGTTTAACCAGTTCGGAATACACCATCACTGAAGAAGAGACGCTGGAACCAGTAGGTGAGGATGAGCCCTACTATTGGCGGGGAAAAGCTATAGATGGTGCCTCCAATGAGAGCGAATGGACAGTCCCCGACTCATTTCACTTTGGCTCTCAACTTGTATCTCCTGTATCTCCTGTATCTCCTGTATCTCCGACGAAGAAGATAGAAGATTGGCTTCTATACACCTTGATAGGTGTTGGGGCATTCCTGTGTGGTCTCCTCGGCTTTTGGATTGGCCGGAGAACCGCCTATTCTTCATATTATTAAGATGTTTTGGGGGATTTCCCCCACCCGCGACTCCCTCTCCGTAAAAAGAGAGGGAGATTTGTTTATAATAGGAACGCTACTCATGTTAAACTCCCATAGCCCCCTGTGGTGAGTATCGGCTAGCGGCTTCGACCAGCAATGCCAAGCTCATCAAGAAGTCATCATACCCCTGGGCCGGGTCAACATAGAAATTCATGGTCTGGCTGGGACGATACTGGCTCTTGGCTTTCTCCAAAACAGGTTTGGCATTTCAACCTCCCCATCCACCGGGTGTAAAACTTATCTCCGGGTGGATTGCTGGTCTCAATTATCTAAGACTATAGCATACCAATTGCAGCTAAGTTTATTACAATACCGCGCTGAACAAACCGCTAAATTGTGACCTTAATCTGTATATAGTCTGATCTCTGAGACACTCTAAAAGGGTAGGGTCTTGTTGATATTCAACAAGAGCTGTATAATCGGCATAGCTAAAAGGACTTCATTTCGGAGCAAGCTCATACTTCCACTAGGGGGTAAGGAGGAATAGGATGCCCATCATCAATACCCTCAACGCCAGTAGCTAGCTCAAAATCAAGCTGCTCTGCCTCATCAAGAACCTTAGAATAGAAACCATGTTTACGAGCGTTCTGATTTCCTTCTGGGGCGCCTCGTTTTCTTTTCACTTCCGCAGACATACGGCTTATCTCCACTATTCAAGAGCCTGGCCGTGGCCAGGACAAGGGTATGGGCGGCTAAGTCCCATCTCTGGCTCTCTACGGCTAACCTCAATAGCCTCATAGCCTTCCCCTTTCTACATACATCGGTTTCATAAGAGCACATATGTTCTAAGATGGCTATCAGGTTTTGTCGCCTTTTGGACCTTTCGCATTGATATTGACGGCATACCCGTTATAAAATGAGCCAGGACGGAAAAGATGAGTGTTGCCAAACGACTTAACCAGCTACAGAGGATTGACCTTGAAGTTGAGTCTAAAGAGCAGGCTCTCCAGCAGATTACCAGCCAGCTCGGAGACAATCAGACAGTGGTCAGGGTTCAAAACAAACTTGCCCTCGAAACCCATAATCTGGAAGAATTGAGGAAGCAGCAGCACTCCGCAGAATGGGAGATAGATAGTCTGGAAAGTAAACTCGCCACGGTTGAAAAGGAGCTATACAGTGGCCGGATAGGAAACCCCAAAGAGCTGACCAACCTCCAGCATGAGGTTGACGGATTGAGAGCCAAACGCAGCCAACTGGAGGATGAAGCACTGGAGATAATGGATAAGGTTGAGTTGACCGAGGCAGGCGTAGCTACACTAAGTAATGAGCTTAAAACAGTGGAGACGAAGTGGCACCGCCAGCAACAGCAGCTATCAGCCGAGATGAAGGAAATCAAAACCAAGCTGTCTGACCTCAAGCATAAGCGGCAGGTGCTGTTAGCCGAAATTGACCCCAAGGCAGTTGAGTTATACCATGAACTCAGCAGACAAAAAAGACAGGCAGTAGCTAAAATAGAGCAGGGAATATGCGGCAGTTGCCGCATATCGTTACCAATTACTGATTTGCAGCGGGCGAGAAGTGGTGACCTGGTGCAATGTAGCAGTTGTGGGCGTATCTTGTTCCAGGCTTGAAGCTGCCAAAAAGGGGTGAGGTTGATAAATAATCCAGAAAAGATGACGAAGGTAGAGAGAGTGGTAATATGCGCTGACGGTGCCTCACGGGGCAACCCCGGGCTGGCAGCGATAGGAGCTACCATAAAGGACAGGCAGGGCAGGCTCATTGCCTCCGTCTCTCAATGCATCGGCAGGACGACCAATAACCAGGCGGAATATAGAGCACTTATCGCTGCCCTAGAAGAAGCCACCAGGCTGGGTGCCAGGGAGGTAGCTATAAATTTAGACTCACAGCTAGTAGTGAGGCAAATCAGGGGCGAGTACCGGGTGAAAAAAGCCGAGCTTAAACCCCTATACCAACGAGTAAAGCAACTGCAAAGTTGCCTGGAAAGCTGCACCATCAATTATATTCCACGCCAGCAAAACATAGAGGCTGACAGGATGGCAAACAGCGCCTTAAAGTGATTAGTTAGCTACCATTCATAGTTGACTTATATTGTCTTCCATACTACAGTATAAGTAGGTCAAGTAAACCGGGTGACCGCTCGCTTTAAGCGGGAGGAAAGTCCGAGCTCCACCGGGCAGGATGCTGGGTAACACCCAGGAGGGGTGACCCTACGGAAAGTGCCACAGAAACATACCGGTCGCCCATGGCGACTAAGGGTGAAATGGTGAGGTAAGAGCTCACCAGCGGCTGGGTGACCAGTCGGCTGGGCAAACCCCATCCGGAGCAAGACCAAATAGAGGGACTAAAGGGACGCCCGGCCTGTTCCCCGGGTCGGTCGCTTGACCCTGATGGTAACGTCAGGGCTAGATGGATGGTCACCGCTCCGACTCGTCGGAGTACAGAACTCGGCTTACAGGTTTACTTGACCTGCTGCTCTTTTTGAGGCTCATTGCTTGCACGCTTTTCCAAGCGGTTACTTTTTCAAAATAAACTTTTCATTTCCAGATGGAGGTGAGAAAAGGGAAGTAAAAGTGTAATAATCGGACGGCTTAAGGTCTAATCAAGGTTAAAAGCATAGCGCCAACAGCCGTCAACAAGTTTGCCAGCCAACTCAGTGAAGCATATAGTATATGCTTATGGAAACCCTTAATCCCGTAGCTCATGACTTCGTTCTCTATTGCGTTCAACGCCACGGGAAGGAATGGCCAGCTCTCTACGATGAGATGTGTTGGGTAGCTGGGCATCGCTTGTTCAGGGGGCTGGGCTATGCCGATTTAAGAAAGCTGGGGATATCCCTAAGTCTTACCAATATAGAGGATACTATCAGGATGGTAGATATCGTCACCGCTGAAAAGCATGGGGCTTATAGCCGTAAAGACACCGATTCTGCCGCCTGAATGAATATTGCACCACCCTGCTTATAAATTTTAGCTTTGTTTAGCAACCCTATCCCCTAGTTATCCCTTTCATTCTCAAGCTTTTCTTAATGAAGAATCAATTCAATTTTGCCACCAAACACTTTAAGGGAGAGTAAGTCCGATGTCAAAAACAATAAGAATTACGGCGATAGTTCTATTATTAGTGGTGAGCCTTGCCTTTGCTTTTGGAGCTGGCTGTGCTCTAGGTTACAAAACTCCACCAGTCCCAAGGCAGGGTTTTGATACCGTGGCTGAGGTATGGAACCTAATCCTCCAAGATTACGTGGACAAGGACAGCCTTGATACCAGCCTCTTGAGCCAAGGAGCCATCAAGGGGATGTTAGAGGCACTAGATGACCCCTATACCTCATACCTGGATGCTGAAGCCTATCATCTGGCTTCGGGTAACATGGAAGGAAAATTTGAGGGTATTGGTGCTGAGGTAGCCGTTGAGGACGAGCAGTTAATGATTATCGCTCCTATTGCCAATTCACCAGCGGCTAAGGCAGGTATTAGAGCCGGTGATAAAATCATAGAGGTCGATGGCAGGCCTACCTCAGAGATGAGTCTAGCTGAGGCGGTGCTTAACATCCGTGGCCTAAAGGGGTCACCCGTCAAACTCCTCATCCTTCACCAAGGTGAGAGCGAACCGGTGGAAATTGAGATAATTAGAGCTGAAATTGAAATGTCCAGTGTCAACTATGAGATGAGGGGAGATATCGCTTACATTGGCATTACCCATTTTTCTCAGCGCACCAATGAGGAGTTATCCCATGCGCTCCAGCTTATAATCGATGAAGCACCTACCGGTATCGTCCTTGACCTGCGCCGTAATCCCGGAGGTATACTCCAGACAGTGATTGATGTAACCAGCCACTTCTTGGAAGATGGTGTGGTCGGTAATGTAGTGGATAACCAAGGCAATAGTTCGGCTCTCACGGTTAAATCAACTGGAGTGGTTACTGACCTGCCTTTAGTAGTTCTAGTAAACAGCTATAGTGCCAGCGGCAGTGAGTTATTGGCTGGAGCCCTGCAAGACTATGCTCGTGCCACCATTGCCGGCACCCAGACCTATGGCAAAGGCAGTGTCAATGTCCTGCGTCAGCTCGGCGATGGTTCAGGGTTACGTATAACCACGGCTCGCTGGTTTACCCCCAGTGGTCGTCAGATAGAAGGTGAAGGGATAGAGCCTGACTATGAGCTTAAGCTTGAGGGAGAGGCTGCTATCCAATGGGCTATTGACTACCTGAAGAGCAATGAATGACAAATAGGTAAGCTAATGGAGTCAGGGACAATAACCAGCTCGTATCCAATATAGCCGATTGGCTAGCCGGCCCCGCTGAGGGGGAAGAAAAGGAAGCGGAAGAGGATTAGGCTATGGACAGAGAAAAATTTGAGTGGCTGGTAGCGAAGGCAGTGGATAGTCTGCCCGAAGAGTTTCGCACCAAACTAGCCAACATCGATGTGGTGGTGGCGGATTGGCCAACTCAAGGTCAATTGGCTGAGGCCGGACTTAAACGCGGTCATACTTTACTGGGTCTTTATGAAGGTGTGCCCCTAACCAAACGGGGCAGTCACTACGGATTGGTGCCCCCGGACAAAATAACCATCTTTCAGAAGCCGATTGAGGCTGAGGGCAGACATGAGGCCGAGATTATTGCCGAAATACAGAGGGTAGTGAGGCACGAAATAGCCCACCATTTTGGCATTGGGGATGCCCGGCTGAATCAGCTCGAGAAAGGCATATAAAATCATGGGCTAAAGATTCTTAACCATATAGTTTCCCTGCAAGCTGTAGTCAAACTCGGAACGATAGTATTCTCTGGCGCCAACCCCACTCAAAACAACCATCAGCTTCACCTGAAACTCATTAGCCGCAATTCGCTCAGCTTCCCTCAATAGTGCCTTGCCCAGACCTTTATGCTGGGCTGCCTCTTCCTTCTGCTCACTGAGAGGAACTTCAGGACCATATATGTGTAACTCACGTATAATGGCTAAATTTCCTTTAACCTCCCGGCTCAGCTTATCTATGGGCTTAGATTGAATCCTCATCCGCAGCAAGCCAAATAACGTCTCATTTTCATCCTCAAAGGATAGAAAAACCTCTCTACCCCCTGAAGCCTCATAATCCATTCTTACCAGTCGGGGTTCGCCTGTTTCCCAGCCATCCTGCACCCGGTGACCATACTCCCGGCACCTGATACACTTACATTCAATAGCCAGCTGTTTCATTCGCTCTCTGACCACCTCCCGTATTGATTCCTTCAAACCACCCGTAATAAACTTGGCCGGGATATCACGCAGCAGTCTTGAAATTCTGACATACTTGGGCACCATCGACTTAATCTTAACCAGCAGATCAATCATCGTGTCCGGAGGGTATGGCTGATAGCGCCCGTCTTGATACCATCTCTCCAGCTCGGTGCCCTCCACCACCATAGTGGGATATAGCTTCAAGCCATCCGGTTTAAAACGAGCATCGTTAAATAGCCTCGCCGAGAGCTCCAAGTCCTTTTCCGGAGTTGAACCGGGTAGCCCTGGCATCCAGTGGTAGTGTACCTTGAAGCCATGCTCTCTGAGCAATGCGGTAGCTTGAACCACATCCTCTACCTTATGCCCTCTTCTTACCAGTCGGTAGATTTCGTCGTCCAAGGTCTGAACCCCAAGCTCTACCCTGGTGGTGCCAAACTCGAGCATCCGGTCAATCTCCTCCTGCCCGCACCAATCGGGCCTAGTCTCTATGCATAGTCCGGTGCCGCGGTGGGAAGCCGTTTCGTTTAGCTTCTTCGCCTCTTCCAGCGTAGCCGACTCCTCACCATTCAGGGCATCATAGCAACTTTTAATAAACCGGTATTGATACTCCTGAGGATAGGCGAGGAAGGTGCCTCCCATCACTATCAACTCAACCTTATCGGTAGGGTGACCCATCTCGGATAGAATCTCTAGTCTGAGTTTAACCTGCCTCTCAGCATTATAATCACACTTTATACCACGCAGCACTGCTGGCGACTCAGGGGTATAGCTCTGGGGTGCAGTCTGGTAGGTAGGGCAATAGATGCACTGTCCCGGACAATCCATCTGCTGGGTCATCACCGCTACCGGGGTAACCCCGGATATTGTCCTTGTGAATTTTTTCATAGTATACTCCCCTTAGGATCATAGCCAGTTTAGCAGATTTTGGCTAGTGGCAACAGTGAAAATTGCTTTGAGATAATACGAGGGGAGTCCAAGAGGGGAGCGAAGCCCCCTCTTTAAGAAATTCCTCCCCCTCTCCTTTGAAGGAGATAGGGATATAGGGGGTAAGGTGGCTACCGATTCAAAAGACATCTTTAATCAGATAGCTCCAGGCTGGTATAGCTTCAGGCACTGGTCTATATTCCGCAGCGAACTGGAGATGCTGGCACAGCGGTGGCAAAAGGGCCGGCTGCTTAATATCGGCTGTGCCCACGGTCCCGATTTCCTACCCTTTACCCAGATCTTTGACCTGTATGGCGTGGATTTTTCCACCGAGATGCTAAAATTGGCTCGAAAATACTCACAAAAGTTTAAATTCCCCGTTAGCCTATCGGTGTCTGATGTCAGCCACCTCCCCTATGCTGATGAGACCTTTGACTGGGCAATCTCAGTAGCTACCTACCACCATATCAAGGGCAAGAAGGAGAAGCAGGTTGCCCTGAGCGAGCTGAGACGAGTATTAAAACCAGGGGGTGAAGCCTTTATCACCGTGTGGAACCGATGCCAACCCAGGTTCTGGTTTAAGCCGAAAGAGGTAGCCGTGACGTGGCGAAAACGGGATAAGACCCTAGAGCGCTACTACTACCTGTTCTCCTACCCGGAGCTGGAGAAATTGGTAAAGAAGGCTGGCTTTGAGGTGCTCAAATCCTTCCCCGAAAGCTCCTACCGCCTACCGATAAAATTTTTTTCAAAGAATATATGTCTTCTGGTGAGGAAGGGTGGTTAGAATGAAATGGGGTCTCTAGTTTCTTTATGAACCTCGCCCCCTTTAGATTTTTATCAGGTAACCCTATCCCCTTTATCCCCTTGCGGAATAGATAATCCGACCCATATTATACCATTCTTAACTGAGCTAGATGTCAAACCCAAACAGCTCCGAGCGCTGAGGTCATTATTAGAATTGGTTTGGCAATTGTACGTTATGGTAAAGGTGTTAACTTACACCACGTAGAACAACTATTGAATTCTGCAGGGTATTCTTTAAAGATGAAATATTAGAAAATCCTACATTTTTTATCGCTATTCTCTATGCCTAGCCATCAAGTGTGAAATCTGGCGGGCCTTTTTATATGTGGATTCAGCAACGACGAAGTTGATAGAACATGAGCGGGAAGAGTATAATCACAATCGACCATCAGCACCTAAAGCTAAATTGACTTCAACCCTAACATAAGAAGTGACATCATTTTTAGGGACATGCCAGGGGGATGCAAATAATATGACCGGACAAATCTCCGATACAATTATCTACAAGGGGGAAAACTACGACCTGATTGGTATTAAAGGTGAACTGATTTCACCTAAGAAGTTTGGAATGAGTACGAAGGTGTATTCTACTGGCTGCTGGCGTGGGTTCTACGCTACCTATGAAATTACTGAAGCAGGACTCCGTCTCCGAACGTTAACACTTAGCGAAAAGGATAACAAATACCAGCCAATAAACAATATTCGGCCTGAAAAGGGAACATGGGGTGAAGCAACCTATAACAACTTGGATGTTAATGTCCCCTTTAGCGGAACAATCCGATTGGCCAAAGATTTTATTTGGGAACTCTATATACATATGGGTTACCAAAAACCAACAGCATTCAAGACAGTCTATGAAATAACTCTTGAAGACGGCAGAGTCGTAAAATTACAGGATAAGTCGAAAGAAATGGAGGAGAAACGCGGAGCCTTTAAGAAGGCCTACGAAACAGATGGAAGAACTATAGCTGACGCATTCAGCCTCAATATGGAACTAGAATAGAACAACTAAACCCCCTTTGACCTGCCCCCCAGAAAATAGTCCAGTTATAATATGAGAAAAACGAACCATTCCGCAACAGGTCCTGTATCAGGGGGAAGTACCGGAGCCGGAAACTGCGCTGTTCGTTAGTTCCCCTTCCCCTTGATAAGGGGAAGGGGAACTAATTATACAAGGGAGGCTCCGCCTCCCTTTGACTTTCCTTTCAAGTGATAGGTTACAAACTTGCCTCTTTAGAGCTACACTGATAGAATTACTAACCACAACTATGATAAGCCAGATGCCAGGAAAACTCATATGAGTGAGACAAGGAGGTTTTCAGGAATGCTTGTCCCTACCATAATAATGGGCGTAATTACCGTTGTCCTTCTCATTATTGGCTATCAAAAAGGAGAGGGAGAACACATTCTGGGATTAAAATCAGCCGGGAACATACTACTGCAAATTATCCCCTTATTAATTTTCGCCTTCATAGTAGCTGGCATGATCCAAGTTCTTGTTCCTACTGAAATGATATCCAAGTGGGTAGGCACTGAATCTGGTTTTAGAGGTCTCTTGATTGGGTCAGCTCTTGGTGGTCTTATGCCAGGCGGTCCCTTTATTAGTTTACCCATTGCTGCCGGACTGTTGCGTACCGGGGCAAGTATCGGCACTATGGTAGCATTTATAACAGCCTGGTCATTGTTGGCAGTTAGCCGGTTGCCCTTGGAAACAGGCTTACTGGGTTGGAAGTTCACCGCAATTCGTCTAGCTTGCGTCTTTTTCTTCCCTCCGATAGCTGGACTAATAGCTAATAGATTCTTTTCAGATGTCAGCGTTACATGAACTATACGATTAAGAACCAAAAATGTCCAAAAAAACATCCACTGAATAGCTAATTTGCGTCTTTCTGGTTTTATTGACAGAGTTATTATCAGGGACAAGATTCAACAAAAGGAGACAAGAATGCCAAATAAAATAAGAGGGAGCAGAATCAAGTTATGATATTCAAAGTCAAATGTCCCGAATGTGACGCCGAGAGTGGTTTCTCACTGGTTGAGCCAGACTATGAAGGTCCTTACCGTTGCTGGAAATGTAGAGGGGCCTTCACCATTGCCATAGAGAATAACGAGCTGAAGTCCTGTGAACCCCTCAGCCAGGAGGAATTCGATAGACAACAAGCCGCCAAAGACCTGCGAGACAAGTTTAGACGTGGCTAGCTAATTAAACCCCATAGTTGGGATAAGGAGTGACCTATGAATGCTGAGAGTATGCTACCTATTATTGCCATAGTTCTTTTTATGGTGGTCAATATTTTTCTTAAGCGACGCACCGCAGAGAAGACAGAGATGGGAAAGGCTATCAGCCTGCTGACCGAAATAAATCAGAACCTGAAGATTATAGAAGCCTTTGCCTACGACTTACGAGCCAAGAAATTTAAGATAGGCAGTTGGAACAGAAATAAGGCCAAGCTCGATTTTCTGGACGAGAGGTTACACACTGCCCTAGTCAATACTTTCAGCATGACTGAGGAGTTTAACCGGGAGATAGATGCGGCTAAGAAATACAAGTCATCCAGCTATCTAGCCAACATTGAGGTGGATAAGCTAAGAGAGTCACTTACCAGAAGTAAACAGGGGCTTGAGGAATGGTTCGCCGCCAACAAAGATAAAAAGGGGTTGATGCCGAAAAGGCGCAGTCTATTTGGCTAGTGATTACCGAGCAATTTGCTGGAGGGCTGCCCCCTGCCTGCTGGCGTAAGCTTGCTTTAACCGCTGAAAATGTGCCTGAAATGAGGCTGAGTGGATATCTTCGGTAGACATCAGTACGCCGTCTTCCTTCTCACTTACATAGTAGCCACGTCGCAGACCTACCTGAACGAAGCCATACTTGTTATAGAGACTCTGGGCAGCAGTATTGAAGGCACGCACCTCAAGGGTAATGATGCGGGTATTCAGTCCTGCTGCCAGGTCGATGATGGATATGAGCAGTAGCTCACCTATTCCCTGATGGCGATGAGACTTCCGCACGGCAATATTAATGAGATGAGCTTCATCAGCCATAACCCAGAAGCCAGCAAAACCGATAATATATTCTCGACTTGATGGAGACGCTTCCCCACCAAAGAAACGCCCATAGTTAAACAGCCGCCTCGCCCTGGACATCAGCCCGGAGAGACCTCCCCCTGAGGCAACCTCTACCCCTGACTCCTCAGCCGTTTTTCCAACCTCGCAGGCTACGATATAGTGGGCTAACCGATTCTCTAGCTCACGCTTATAGTTAGCCGGTGGCCATTGGGTAGGGAAGGCTTCGCGGTCAATCTCAGTGATCTGGGCAATGTCTCCCCTGCCCATCCGACGTATACAAGGCAAATCTCTATCCTCTTAAAGAAGGTATGTTATGCTTCACCACAGGGTTGGCTGAGGAGGTTTTTCCTTATTATAGGGCAGACCGAGGTGTTGATATGCCAGCTGAGTGGCTAATCTGCCGCGGGGGGTTCGTTCCAAGAAGCCCAATTGCAGAAGATAAGGCTCGTAGACATCCATAATAGTATCTGCCTCCTCGCTGATGGAGGCAGCAATCGTATCCAGGCCTACCGGACCGCCATTAAACTTGTCAATGATAGTATGTAATACCTTGTGGTCTACCCCATCCAGACCTATATGGTCGACTTCAAGCTTGGACAGTGCCTCCGTGGCTACCGATTCGGTAGCTATGCCATCCGCCATTACCTGAGCATAATCTCTGACACGCTTGAGCAATCGGTTAGCCACGCGGGGAGTGCCTCTAGCCCGACGAGCTATTTCCTTCAGTCCTCCAGCCTCCGCTTTTATCTGAAGAATGCGGGCTGAGCGCTTGAGAATGGTTTCTATAGACGCCTGGTCATAGAAATCCAGGCGATATACAGCGCCAAATCGGTCTCGGAGAGGCGGGCTCAACAGGGCAAAGCGGGTGGTAGCACCAATGAGAGTGAAAGCGGGCAGCTTTAGTCTCAGGCTTTTGGCACCAGGGCCCTTACCGATGATAATGTCCAGGGCAAAGTCTTCCATAGCCGGGTATAATACCTCCTCTACCGCCCGATTCAAGCGGTGGATTTCATCAATAAAGAGCGCATCATGGCTACGGAGATTGGTTAAGATAGCGGCCAGGTCCCCGATGCGTTCTATCGCCGGACCTGAGGAAGGCCTGAGGTTAACCCCCATTTCAGCAGCTATGATATAAGCCAGGGTAGTCTTGCCCAGTCCGGGCGGACCGTAGAGCAGAATATGGTCTAGCGCTTCATCCCTGCCTTTAGCCGCGGTGATAGCTATCTTCAAATTGTCCTTAATCTTAGACTGCCCAATAAAATCCTCAAGGTTCCGGGGTCGAAGGCTTGTTTCAAGTGGCATATCCTCAACGCTGGGTTTACCCGATATAATGCGCTCTATTTTAACCTCACCCCCCTCAATAAACCACCTTATTATATCACATCCGCACCTGAGCTATGATAACTCGACAATAAAATAGAGCCGCCCCGATTAAGGTAAGACGGCTCCACTTATTAACCATAATGCCAAGACAGCCTAGATAGCTAGTATCTCTGTGTCCTCCCCATCTTCTTTATCTTCTTTACTGACTTCTTCACTACCTTCCTCAATAGCTAATAACTCCGGCACCTCTAACTCTTCCGGGGCCTCTTCAGCAACCGATTGACCAGCCGGAATCAGTCTGCCAATGATTACATTTTCCTTAAGCCCCGTTAGCCTATCTATCTTGCCGGAAACTGCGGCTTCGGTAAGCACCCTAGTGGTCTCCTGGAAAGAAGCTGCTGCCAGCCAGCTATCGGTACTTAGCGAGGCTCTGGTTACACCCATTAACACCGTATGGGCAGTAGCTGGCTCACCTCCTTCAGCCAGCACCTTGGCATTAATATCCTCATAATGGAATCTATCTATCAACTCCCCGGGCACTAGGTCAGTATCACCCGAGGAATCAATACGCACCTTGGACAGCATCTGATGGACGATAACTTCAATATGCTTATCGTTTATACTCACCCCCTGGGAGCGATATACCTTTTGCACTTCTTCCACCAAGTGCCGCTGGACTACCTCCCTACCTAGAATATGCAGTATATCCTGTGGGTTAATAGTGCCATCCGTAAGTTGCTGTCCGGCTTTTACCTGGTCTCTGTCTTGAACACGAATATGAGTGGCCGCCGGAACAACATACTCCCGCTCCTCTTCCTCCTCATATATGATAGACAACCGTCCATCTTCAATAACTACCTTACCCGTCACACGAGCCAGAATAGGTTGAGTTTCAGTAGTCAGGGCGGCTGATTTTGATTTTGATTTAGGTTTAGCCTCAGGGGCTGGGCCGGCTAGCACGATTCCTATATCCACCTGCTGACCATTGTCCACCAGAACCTGCCAGCCAGAGGGCAGGGAATATTCATCCTGGAATGCCTCAGAACTGGTAACCTTAATTATCTTCCTATCCTCACTGTGAATTACCTCAGCCATTCCGTCTATCTCGGAGAGAATAGCTTGAGCTTTAGGGATTCTTACCTCAAAGAGTTCCTCTACCCTGGGCAGACCGCTGGTGATATCGAGTTCTACCACGCCGCCAGTGTGAAAGGTGCGCAGGGTTAGCTGGGTGCCAGGCTCACCAATGCTCTGAGCGGCAATTATGCCTACTGCCGTGTTGAGGTCAACCAGATGCCCGCGGGCGAGGTCCCTACCGTAGCATCGCTGACAGGCACCCTGCTTAGACAGACAGATAAGAGGTGACCTGACATGAACCTTTTCTATCCCAGCCACCATAATTTCACTTGCTTTCTGTTCATCAATTTCCTCATTCCGGTCAACAATGGTGTCTCCAGTTTGGGAGTTAACCACTTTGCTGGCCGCCAGCCGACCCGTCATTCGCTCAGCCAGCGATGGTAGTAGCCCCTTTTCCTGTGGTTCAGATACCCATAAACCATCGGTAGTGCCACAATCCTCCTGAAGAGTGATAACATCCTGGGCAATATCAATAAGTCGCCTGGTGAGATAGCCGCTGCCTGACGTTCTTAAGGCAGTATCGGCTAGCCCCTTACGAGCGCCATGAGTAGAGATAAAGTATTCCAGAACGCTAAGCCCTTCACGGAGGCTCGCCTTAATCGGCAGGTCAATTATTTTGCCGGAGGGATTAGTCATCAATCCCCGCATCCCCGCCATCTGCCTAATCTGGGAAATATTACCCTTTGCCCCTGATGTCGCCATCACATAGATACCACCGTAGCGGTCAAGAGACTTAGAGATGGTATCAGTAATCCTATCAGTAGTTTCCATCCACGCTTCTATAACGCCATTATACCTTTCATCCTCAGTAATTAAGCCTCGGTGATACTGATCTTCAACGAGGGTAGCCTTTTCCTCAGTCTCTTTTATCAGCTCTGGTTTACTCTGAGGAACTTCAATATCGCTCATGGCAACGGTAATCCCTGATTTAGTGGCGTAGTAGAAGCCCAGCTTCTTGATATTGTCCAGTACCACTGCCATATCATCATTGCTTAGTATCTTATAGCAGTCGGTTACTATCTGCTTCAAGCTTGACTTATCAATTGCTTTGTTGTAGAAGTCTAGCTCTCGAGGCAAAGCCTCATTAAAGATGATACGGCCCACGCTGGTCTTAATCCTTTGCCCGTCTTTTTCCTGATCCCTGACCTCAATCTCAACCCTAAGGTCAACAACGCCAAGGTCATGAGCAAGCTTCGCATCCTCAAAGCTACCAAATATCCTGCCTTCCCCTTTGCCCCCGGGCCTGATATCAGTCAGGTAATAGCAGCCGAGAACCATATCCAGGGTTGGGGTTACTACTGGCTCACCACAGCTTGGCAGCAGCATATTGCGCGTGCTGAGTATCATTTCCCTGGCCTCCTTAACCGCCGCCTTGGACAGAGGAATATGAACTGCCATCTGGTCACCATCAAAATCAGCATTGAAAGCAACACATACCAGGGGGTGAATCTGGATGGCACTACCATCAATGAGCACTGGCTCAAAAGCCTGAATGCTCAGTCGGTGCAGGGTGGGAGCCCGGTTGAGTAATACCGGCCGCTCATGAATAACTTCCTCCAGTACATCATATACCTCTGGTTTAGCCCTTTCCACCAGTCGTCGGGCATTCTTAATGTTATAGGCAAGGCCTTGCTCCATCAGCCGACGCATAACAAAGGGTTTGAATAGCTCCAGAGCCATCCGTCTGGGCAAACCACACTGATAAAGCTTGAGCTCCGGGCCAACCACAATGACCGAGCGTCCGCTATAGTCAACTCGCTTACCTAACAGATTTTGACGAAAGCGCCCCTGTTTACCCCTGAGCATGTCAGAAAGCGACTTCAACTTATGATTACCATTAACCGAGACGGCTCGTCCCCTCCTACCATTATCAATGAGGGAATCGACCGCCTCCTGGAGCATCCGCTTCTCATTGCGAATGATTATTTCTGGAGCCTCTATCTCCAGCAAGTGGCGTAATCGGTTATTACGGTTAATAACCCGCCGATACAGGTCATTGAGGTCGCTAGTGGCGAATCTACCTCCGTCCAACTGAACCATCGGTCGAAGGTCAGGAGGTAGAACCGGCAACACAGTTAACATCATCCACTCCGATTTATTGCCACTGCGGCGAAAAGCTTCCACTACCTGTAGTTGCTTGCTTGCCTTCCTACGACGTTGACCTGAAGTGGAACGGGTTTCCTGAAGTAACTGGTTACGCATTTCACCGAGGTTAATCCCCTTAAGAACCTGGATAATAGCTTCGGATCCCATCCTCGCCTCAAACACCTGGTCATATTTCTGTTTGCGCTCCCGATAATGATTCTCAGTAAGTAGGGCGCATTCCCTGAGGTCCTTTAGTTGTTCCACATCGGCGGCAAGCTGCTCTTCCAACTGCGCCCTTTCCTCAGCAAAATTTCGCCGAAGCTGGTTTACTTCCTCTACCGTGGCTGCCTCCATTTCGTCGATTCTGGCCTCAAGTGTGACTTGGCGCTCAGCTATTGCCTGAGAGCAGTTTCCCTCAAGCTGTTCCACCGCTTCCTGGCGTGCCTTCTCATCTATGGAGGTAATGAGATAATGGGAAAAGTATAGAACACGCTCCAGGCTTCGTGGGGATAGGTCAAGAAGCAGCCCTACCCGGCTAGGCGTCCCCTTAGCGAACCAGATATGACTCACCGGGCATGCCAGTTCAATATGTCCCATCCGCTCTCGACGCACCTTGGCTCTGGCCACCTCAACGCCACACTTATCACAAATAACTCCCTTATAGCGTATCCTTTTATACTTACCACAAGCACATTCGAAGTCCTTAGTTGGACCAAAGATCCGCTCGCAGAAAAGCCCGTCCCTTTCTGGCTTCAGAGTACGATAGTTAATAGTCTCCGGCTTGGTTACCTCACCGTACGACCAGCTCCTAATCTGCTCCGGTGAAGCTAGTGAGATACGAACAGCATCAAAATCATTAACCTCAAACATTTTCTTCCCTTACCTCCCCTAAAGTCTGGTCTTCACTAATCTCACCCTCCGGCTCCGGTTTAGAGACCTCCCCACTTTCTTCAATGGGCGTCGCCTTGTCTTCGGTCACCTCAATTAAAGCCTGACCTTCTCCAATCTCACCCTCCGGCTCCGGTTTAGAAACTTCCCCACTGCCTTCAACAGGAGCTGCCCTTTCCTCTTCATTAATCACCTCAACGGCAAGACCTAAGCTTTGCAATTCCTTAACCAGTACCCTGAATGATTCCGGCACTCCGGGTTGGAGAATATCCTCATTCTTAACTATAGCCTCATAGGTTTTGGCTCGACCGGTCACATCATCTGACTTGATAGTCAGAATTTCCTGAAGGTTGTGAGCGGCGCCATAAGCCTCAAGCGTCCATACCTCCATCTCACCAAAGCGTTGACCACCGAATTGAGCCTTGCCACCCAGAGGCTGTTGCGTAATTAAGGAGTATGGTCCAGTAGAGCGGGCGTGAACCTTATCCTCAACCAGGTGAATTAACTTCATCATATAGATGTTGCCCACCGTTACCGGCTGGCTAAATGACTCACCACTACATCCGTCAATAAGTGTAACCTTGCCCATAATAGGTGGTGAGAGATCCTTCTCCGTCTTTACCTTAGCTACAACCTGTTCCAACTCTTCCCGGTTCAGGTCTCGACCGGCTATACCCAGCTCCTCGAGCCATAGTCGCAGGCAAACCTCTTTTGCCTCTCCGGGATAATCATCGCTAAACACTCTATCATTGTCAAAGCCCTGATTCTCAAGCCATACCTTAACCAGCTCCAGTTGCCCGGTGGGATCCCCATCACCAGACTCAAGATTTACCGCTCCTGCCTTTTGAGCCAACCAGGCTCTGGCTAAGGAATCCTCAATAGCAATATCGTCGTAACCACCAAAGACGGGGGTAAGCGCCTTGAAGCCTAACATCTGAGCCGCCCAACCCAGATGTGTTTCCAGAACCTGCCCAATATTCATCCGTGATGGGACACCTATAGGATTAAGGATAATATCTACCGGGGTGCCATCAGGAAGGAAAGGCATATCCTCAGCCGGGGCTACGATGGAAATGACCCCTTTATTGCCGTGTCGTCCCGCTAGCTTATCCCCTACCGAAATCTTGCGCTTCTGGGCAACCCAGACCTGCACCCATTGGTTAACCCCAGCAGGTAGCTCATCACCAGAGAAAACCTTAACATTAATCACCTTGCCCCACTCACCGTGAGGCACTCGTAGAGAGGTATCTTTCACCTCCCGGGCTTTCTCACCAAAAATAGCCCGCAGTAGTTTCTCCTCAGCCGATAGCTCAGTCTCCCCCCTTGGAGTGATTTTACCGACGAGTATATCGTCCGGATTTACCGTAGCGCCAATCCGAATAATGCCATACTCATCAAGCTCACGCAGATTTTCTTCGCCCACATTGGGTATATCCCTAGTGATTTCTTCAGTCCCTAACTTGGTATCTCGTGCCTCTACCTCATATTTCGAAATATGAATGGAAGTAAACCTATCACGCTCGGCCAGACGACTGCTAACGATAATAGCATCCTCAAAGTTATAACCTTTCCAACTCATAAAGGCACAAAGCATATTTTGCCCCAGCGCCAGTTCTCCCTGCTCAGTAGCTGAACTATCAACTAGAACCTGTCCCGACTCTACTCGGTCACCCTTGTTTACTATGGGACGCTGGTTAATGCAAGTCCCTTGGTTAGTGCGCACAAACTTCATTAGCTGGTATGTGTCCTTATTGCCATCATCCCTAATAACCTCAATTTGTGAACTGTCAACCGAGGTTACCGCTCCAGCCTTCTGGGCGAAGAGCACCTGTCCGCTATATTTGGCGGTCTCCATTTCCATACCGGTAGCTACCAGAGGTGCTTCAGGGCGAAGCAACGGCCCCGC
Source organism: Dehalococcoidales bacterium (assembly GCA_002688105.1). Taxonomy (GTDB): domain Bacteria; phylum Chloroflexota; class Dehalococcoidia; order Dehalococcoidales. The sequence continues at coordinate 27,441 of NZBQ01000022.1, forward strand.
CTGCCGCTGCATATTAGCCCCCATAAGAGCACGATTAGCATCGTTATGCTCCAGGAAGGGTATCAGTGATGTGGCGACACTGACTATCTGTTTGGGTGATACATCCATAAAATCAATACTATCGGGCACTTCCCTCAGGTAACGGTCACCCAATCTGGCTTCAACCTTTTCATCAACGAACTGATTATTTTGGTCAAGCTTGACGTTAGCCTGAGCAATGGTAAATTTATCCTCTTTATCAGCCGATAGGTAAACGACATCATCAGAGACAAAAGGCACCACTTTTACAGTTGTAGAAGACAGGCGATGTAGCTTGGCAGCTAGCTGAGGAGTAATAGTCACCCCAGCTTCTACCACGGTGTTACCACTTTTATTAAGCACCGCTTCCCGGGTTATCTTACCCACCAACCCTTCATGGGTATTACTCACCTCGGAGGTAACCCGGCGGTATGGTGTTTCAATAAAACCATACTGATTAACCACGCCATATGTAGCCAGAGAACCAATCAGACCGATGTTAGGTCCCTCTGGTGTCTCAATGGGGCAGATTCTACCGTAGTGAGAGAAGTGGACATCCCGAACCTCAAAGCCAGCGCGTTCGCGAGATAGACCTCCCGGACCCATAGCTGATAGACGACGCTTATGAGTTAGTTCTGCCAAGGGATTAGTTTGGTCCATAAACTGTGATAGCTGTGAGCCGCCAAAGAATTCCCTGATAGCGGCCACTACGGGGCGAGTGTTAACCAGAGCCGCAGCTGTAACTGCCTCCGTGCTGATAATGTTCATCCGCTCCTTAGCTACCCGCTCCAAGCGAGCCAAACCAACACGAAACTGGATTTGAACCAGTTCACCAACAGTACGCACCCGTCGATTGCCTAGGTGGTCAATATCATCGGGGGTGTCACTGCCATTATTAATCATAATGAGGCGCCTGGTTATCTCTACAATGTCTTCCTTGTCTAGAGCTCGTATCTTTTTCGTATCATCAAGTCCCAATCGCTTATCAAGCTTATAGCGACCTACCTTGCCAAGGTCATAATGGGCGGGATTAAAGAACAGATTGTTTACTAGTTTTCTGGCATTCTCAATATTAGGCGGGTCACCAGGACGCAACTTCTTATAGATATCAATTAGCGCCTCTGACTCATCCGTAATTGAAGGCTCACGTTCTATAGCCGACTTAATAAACTGGTGTTCCGGAGAATCATCCTCAGGGAACAGGTTGAGCAGTTGCTCATCACTGCTGTAACCGATAGCACGTAGCAGCGTAGTAACCGAAACCCTCCGTTTACCGTCTATCTTAGCTGAGATTACATTCCGGTTGCTGGTCTCAAACTCCAGCCAAGACCCACGGGTAGGGATTAGCTTAGCTTGGCACAATTCGCGCCCACTACTGGCGTCCTCAGCCAGGGTGAAATAAACGCCAGGAGAACGGATTAACTGGCTCACTACTACCCGTTCAGCACCACTGGTGATAAAGGTGCCTTTAGCTGTCATTAGGGGAACATCACCAAAAAATAATTCCTGTTCTTTGATTTCTCCCGTTGCTTTAACCAGCAACCGTGTCTTAATATAGAGCGGAGCTGAGTAAGTCAGGTCTCGCTGGCGACACTCTTGCTCAGAGTGACGAGGGCTACGGAATTCGTAGCCGACAAAGCCCAACGCCAGCCTGTTGCCGGTGAAATCCTCAATAGGAGAAACCTCCTCCAGTAACTGCATCAGCCCCTCTTCCTGAAACCACTGAAACGAGTCTAGCTGAACTTTGATCAAATTAGGAACATCTAGTATCTGGGGTAAGCTGGCATAAGATTTTCTAGAAACGAGGGGTGCTCTACTTTCAGTATGCGCTGACGCCATAAAAACCATATCTAACCCTACTCCCTATACAGAATACAGAAATTGACACACTATTGTGGCACTAATTCAAAATAAGACCTGTGGCTAAAGAAAATGAAGAGATATAATAAGGTGAAACTTAAGGGGAATAATCACAAACACGTATCATACTACTATTTTTAATATTTGTCAATAGGTTTAGGTAAATTTTTTTGATTAATTCCATAAAAACTTATTGACAGCTATCCCTTGGCTATGGTAGACTTCCCAATTAGCGCCTGATAATTCAGCTGCTAGTTGATAGGTTGAAATTAAGTGTTCAATCTATGATGACAGCGTTTATTGGATGAGCTTTGGCTCATCCTTTAAAATTGTGTGGGATAGGAGGGAGGCAATTGCCTACTATTAATCAGCTTGTCCGCAAGGGACGCAAGAAGACGGCTAAGAAAACAAAAACGCCAGCCTTGCGGATCACCTATAATGCCTTAAAGAATAAGATGATACAAGGCAAGAGCTCTCCACAGAAGCGAGGGGTCTGTGTTCAGGTTAAGACTACTACCCCTAAGAAGCCTAATTCGGCACTGCGCAAGATAGCCAGGGTGAGGCTGACCAACGGGATGGAAGTAACCGCTTATATCCCTGGAGAGGGGCATGAGTTGCAGGAACACTCTGTTGTCCTGATTCGTGGAGGACGGGTGAAGGATTTACCCGGTGTTCGTTATCATATTGTTCGAGGAGCACTCGATACCAGTGGTGTGGCTAACCGCCGTCAAGGTCGCAGCAAGTACGGAAGCAAACGAGCCAAAACCATGGATGAGGTTACTTAAATCAAGGAGATAAGATGCCAAGACGAGCCCGAGTCATAAAAAGAAACATACCCCCTGATGCCAAGTATAACAATACCACCATAGCCAGGTTGATTAATAAAATAATGATGCATGGTAAAAAGAGCACAGCCGAGAGAGTAATATATGATGCCCTGCAGATTATAGAGCAGCGGGAGTCAAAAGACCCGGTCAGTATCTTGGAACAGGCAGTAAAAAATGCCACGCCGCTGCTTGAAGTTAAGCCACGCCGTGTCGGCGGCGCTACCTATCAGGTACCAGTAGAGGTTAAAGCTGACCGTAGCTTTTCTCTAGCCCTACGCTGGCTGGTAACATCAGCCAGAGCCAGGGCGGGCAAATCTATGGCAGAGAAGCTGTCGGCTGAACTCAGTGATGCCTCAAAAAGGCAGGGGGCAACTATCAAAAAGCGTGACGATACTCATAGAATGGCTGAAGCTAATAGGGCTTTTGCTCACTACAGATGGTGAGGGATTAGGAATTATTACATCTAATGTTACCGTAAAAAAACCGGAAGCAGAAACACTCAAGGTAAGGGAGATGACTGTGCCTAGGAGCTTCCCTTTAGAACGAATACGAAACATAGGCATCATTGCCCATATTGATGCTGGTAAGACCACTGTTACCGAAAGGATACTATACTACACCGGTCGTACCTACAAGATTGGTGATGTGGACGAAGGGACAGCGGTGATGGACTGGATGGAGCAGGAAAAAGAGCGCGGTATTACTATCACTGCGGCGGCTACCACCTGTTACTGGCAAGACCACCACATCAATATCATCGACACTCCGGGACATGTAGACTTTACTGCTGAGGTAGAGAGGAGCCTTAGAGTATTGGATGGCGGGGTAGTGGTTTTTGATGCCGTGGCTGGAGTTGAGGCACAATCAGAGACAGTGTGGCGACAGGCTGATAGATACCAGGTGCCCAGGATTTGCTTCATCAATAAGATGGACCGAATTGGTGCCAACTTTAACCGTAGTTTGTCGATGATTAAAGAACGACTAAATGCCAACCCCTTGCCCATACAATTACCTCTAGGCATTGAAGCCTCACATGAGGGTGTTATCGACCTCATAGAGGATAAGGTATGGAGGTTTAGTGATAAACTTGATTCAGAACCAACCGCAGCAGCTATTCCCGAGTCAGACCAAGCCAGATATACCGAGCTTCGCCAGGAACTTATTGAAAAACTGGCTGAAATCGATGACCACATTATGGCAGCTTATCTTGAGGGCAGTAGTATTACTGCTGCTGAGTTAAGAGCCGCCTTGAGGAGGGTAACCTTAGCCAATAAGGGAGTGCCTATTCTCTGCGGCAGTGCCCTGAGAAATAAGGGCATTCAGCCATTACTTGACGCCATCGTAAGCTATCTTCCCTCCCCGTTAGATATGCCACCGGTAAAGGCTATTAATACCAGAGCCGGAACCGAGGTACTTTACCCTGCCAAAGATGACTCCCCCTTTACCGCCCTAGCCTTCAAGGTAGTCTCAGACCCCTTTATGGGTAGACTGGTTTATCTCAGGGTGTATTCGGGCAGAGTAAAGGCGGGAGCACAGGTATTCAACTCAACCCGAGGCAAGAGAGAGCGCCTGGGACGACTATTATCAATGCATGCCAACCACCGTGAGGAGGTAACTAAAGCCGACACCGGGGCTATTGTAGCCACTCTAGGTCTTAAGAATACCTTTACCGGCGATACCCTGTGCCCTCCTTCCCAACCTATACTTCTCGAAGCTATTCGCTTCCCCGAACCGGTTCTCTCTATTGCCATTGAGCCCAAAACCAGGGCTGACCAGGACAAAATGGATGGAGCCCTGCAAAAGCTGAGCGAGGAAGACCCTACCTTTAAGGTGAACTACAATCAGGAGACGGGGCAGACAATTATCTCGGGTATGGGCGAACTCCACCTGGAGGTCATATTAAATAGACTGCTCAGTGAATTCAAGGTGGGAGCTAAGGCAGGTAATCCTCGGGTTGCCTATAAGGAAGCCATTACTACACCGGTAGAGGCTGAAGGCAGATTTGTTCGGCAAACCGGAGGCCACGGCCAATACGGTCATGTTTATCTCAAGCTTGAGCCTATGGAGCGTGGTAGCGGCTTTCAATTTATAGAAAAAATTAAAGGTGGTACTATACCCAAGCAATATATCCCGGCCGTGAAGACTGGTATCAAAGAAGCTATGGAGACAGGAGTATTGGCTGGCTATCCTGTGGTTGATGTTAAAGCCACCATGTACGACGGTAGCTATCATGAGGTCGATTCTTCAGAAATAGCCTTTAGAATGGCTGGCTCCATGGCTCTTAAAGATGGTGTTCGTAAAGCCAAACCTATCCTTTTAGAGCCTATTATGAGACTGGAAGTAGTGTTGCCGGAGCAGTTTCTTGGTGAAGTAATCGGTGACCTCAGTTCAAGAAGAGGACATATTGAGGCTATAGAAACCTATGAAGGAATGCGCGCGGTTCATGTCTTTGTTCCCTTAGCCGAGACCTTTGGCTATACCACCAGTCTCAGGTCATCAACCCAGGGCAGGGCTACACATTCTATGGAATTTTATCAATATCAAAAGCTACCAGATGAACTAGCTGACCAGATTAAAACTACGATTAGAGAATAGTAAACTTTTCAGCATTTTGGTGAGGTATTTTTCATATGCCGAAACAGAAGATTCGTATTAAGCTAAAGGGTTTTGACCACAAAATACTCGACCAGTCTGCGGAGCAGATTGTAGCCGCCGTGGAGCGGACCGGAGCGATCGTTTCTGGACCGGTGCCTCTGCCTACCCATATCCAGAAGTTCAGCGTTATCCGTTCCCCATTTACAGACAAGGACTCTCAGGAACAGTTTGAAATCCGAACTCATAAGCGCCTTATCTATATCGTAGAGACGACCTCAAAAACAATAGACGCCCTGACCAGTCTGAACCTGCCGTCAGGAGTTGAGATAGATATTAAGTTATGAAGAGTGTATGAACCGCTATGTCCAAGACGACTGAAGATATGATTCAAGGTATTATTGGCAAAAAGCTAGGCATGACTCAGATATTCGAGGATAACGGTAAAGCTGAGGCAGTAACCGCTATTGAAACTGGACCGTGCCTGGTAACCCAGATTAAAACGAGGGACAAGGAAGGATATAATACTGCTCAGCTTGGATTTGGTCAAGCCAAACGGCTCAAGTCTCCTCAACTGGGACATCTCAAGGAGCTGGGACAGTTTAAGCATCTCCGAGAATTCAGGGTTAGCCACACCAAAGGTATTAAAGTCGGAGACAAGGTTAAGGTCAGCCTCTTTAAGGTGGGTGACCTGGTTGATATTACCGGGGTGTCAAAAGGAAAAGGTTTTGCTGGCGTAGTAAAACGCCACCACTTCAGCGGCGGACCCAAAACGCATGGGCAGTCCGACCGACATCGTCACCCGGGCTCTATAGGAGCTTCCGCTTCGCCAAGTAGAGTACTCAAAGGAACACGTATGGCAGGACATATGGGGAACAGGCGAGTGACAGTATGCCATCTGGAGGTCTTTGAAACTGACCCTGCCCGCAACCTGCTAGTGGTTAAGGGAGCAGTCCCTGGAGCTAAGAACGGACTACTATTAATAAAGAAATCAGGCGGGGAGGAGTAAGGAAGTGCAAGTCCCGGTTTACAGCCTTACCGGAGAGGTAGTTAAGCAAATTGAGATAAGTGACGAAGTTTTTGCTGTGCCGTTTAATGAGGCAGTGGTGCATCAGGCACTGGTAAGACAGCAGGCAAACGCCCGTCAAGGAACTGCCAGCACTAAAACTCGTAGTGAGGTTTCTGGCAGTAGTCGGAAGTTGTTCCGACAGAAACATACCGGTTCGGCTCGGGCTGGCAGTCTAAGGTCGCCGTTGCGCCGAGGGGGTGGCATCACTTTCGGACCTAAGCCAAGGAGCTACCACCAGGCGATACCTAGGAAGATACGCCAGCTAGCCTTAAGATGCATTCTATCCGCCAAGGTTAAAGACGGAGAGTTAGTAGTCATGGAGGAATTGAAGCTTGATGAGCCCAGGACAAAGGAGGTGGTAAGGATTTTGGCAGCGCTGGGGGTGGATTCCTCAGTTCTTATCGTTACCGCTGAACCAGAAGATAATGTAATTAAATCAGCTCGTAACCTGGAAGGGACTAAGACAATGCCCGCCAGCTTACTTAGCGTGGTTGACATGCTTTCCTACAAAGTGTTGCTAATGACTGTTCCTGCCGTACGCAAGGTGGAACAGATATGGAAAAAGAGATTGCCTCAAGAGGTGAGCAATGCATCCGTATGAAGTGTTGCGTCGTCCGTTAATAACTGAGAAGGATTCCATGCTTCAAGCTCAAGGCAAGTATGCCTTTGAGGCAGCGGCAGAGGCCAATAAACCCCAGATTAAACAGGCGGTGGAAAAGGCATTTAATGTCAAGGTGACCGCAGTTAATATAATGACAGTACCTGGCAAGAGGCGAAGAATTGGCAGACGAGTAGTGTTGACACCATCATGGAAGAAAGCCATAGTAACCCTACAGCCAGGGGGTAAGATAGAACTATTTGAAGGTGTTTAGACTCTATGAAGGGGGAATTTAAGTGGCTCTGAAGGTATATCGTCCCACCTCTCCCGGTAGGCGGGGGATGAGCGGCTCTACTTTTGAAGAAATAACTAGAAGTAAACCAGAGAAATCGCTGCTCCTACCTCTGAAAAAGAAGGCGGGGCGTAGCAATCAGGGGAGAATAACCATTCGCCACCGAGGTGGAGGGGCGAAGCGGAGGCTGCGCATTATTGACTTTAAACGTGATAAGCTTAATGTGCCCGGCAGGGTGGCGACTATTGAATATGACCCCAACCGTTCGGCATATATTGCTCTCATTCACTACGCTGATGGGGAAAAACGCTACATCCTTGCCCCCTCAGAGCTTAGTGTCGGAGATATCATAAAGTCTGGTAATGAAGCAGAGGTAAAACCAGGCAACACTTTACCCTTGAAACTAATTCCAGCTGGTAGTCTGATTCATAATATTGAGTTACAAGCGGGGAAGGGTGGACAGCTAGTGCGGAGTGCTGGAGTGGCCGCTCAACTGATGGTGAAGGAAGATAAATATGCCCTAGTTCGACTACCATCTGGTGAGGTGCGGCGCATTCTCAGTAATTGTCTAGCTACCATCGGACAGGTAGGGAATATTGACCATCGGAGTATTAAACTGGGCAAGGCAGGTCGCAAACGGTGGTTAGGCTGGCGCCCAACAGTAAGAGGTTCAGCGATGACCCCACGTGACCACCCTCATGGCGGAGGGGAAGGCAGGTCACCAATAGGTTTGCCCGGACCTAAAACGCCGTGGGGCAAGCCAGCTCTGGGCTATAGGACTCGCAAACCTAAGGCTTCAGACAAAATGATTGTTAAACGAAGAGGGAATCGGTAAAATGTCAAGGTCAACGAAGAAGGGTCCTGCGGTTGATGCCAAACTGCTGAAGAAGGTAGAGGCGCTTCGCCGCTCTGACCAGAAGGCAGTAATAAAGACCTGGGCACGCGCATCCACCATTCTGCCTGAAATGATAGGGACGACCATCGGGGTGCATGATGGCCGGAGACATGTGCCTATCTTTATCACTGAAAATATGGTAGGTCACAAGTTAGGTGAGTTTGCTTTAACCCGAACCTTTAAGGGACACACCACTAAGGTAGAAAAAACTACCCAGGTTAAGAAGAAAAAGTAGATTATGGTTGGTACAGTTTAGGCAGGATATGAAATGGAAGTAAAAGCAGTAGCTAAAGACACCGGCGTATCACCTCATAAAGTGCGCCTGCTAGTAGATATGGTACGGGGCAAGACGGTAGACGAGGCGCTAACCACGCTTAGATTTACACCAACACCTAACGCTAGTATCGTAGCTAAAGTGATAAAATCAGCCGCCGCAAATGCTGAGAACAACTACCAGATGTCACCATCGGATTTGAAGATTGTTAGCATTTTTACCGATGAGGCACGACCTCTGAAGAGGTTTCGTCCCAGGGCTAGAGGGCGAATCAGCCATATCCTTAAACGATCCAGTCATATTACAGTTATTGTTGCCGAGAGGGGGAACTAATGGGACGCAAGGTTCATCCGATAGGCTTTAGGATTGGTATCATACGCGATTGGCAAGCCAGGTGGTATGCCGATAAGCATTATGTAGAGTTTCTGCACGAAGACCTGAAGATTCGACAGGCTATCCAATCCAAATACTTGGAAGCCGGCATTTCTCAAGTTGAGAGCGACCGCCAGGCAAATAAGGTAGCGTTAACTATCCATACTGCCCGGCCCGGCATTGTCATCGGGCGTGGAGGGCAGAGAGTTGAAGAAATGAGGCAAATCCTAGAGAGCCTTATCGGAAAGAAAGTTCAACTGAATATCCTAGAGATTCAACAACCCGAACTTGATGCTTATCTGGTGGCTAGAGCCATAGCTGAGCAGCTTGAGCGCCGCATTGCTTATCGCCGGGCGATGAAACAAGCCATTTTTCGCACTATTCAGGCAGGGGCTAAGGGAATCAGAGTCAGTTGCTCCGGTAGATTAGGTGGTGTCGAGATTGCCCGTCGTCAGATTATGCATGAAGGACAAGTTCCCCTGCATACCATGCGGGCTGATATTGATTACGGCTTTTCCGAGGCACGCACCGGCCTAGGACGCATTGGGGTAAAGGTGTGGATATATAAGGGTGATATTTTTCCCGAAGCTAAGGTGGCTGAGGAAGCCAAGGCAGTCGAGGAACCCGTGGCAACCGAGGAGTTAAAAGTAGCCGAAGAAGCTAAGGCTGCCGAGGAACCCAAGGCTGCCGAGAAACCGGAGAAGGCCAAGAAACCCAGAGCCGCCAAGAAACCCAGAGCCGCCAAGAAACCCAGAGCCGCCAAGAAA
>NZBQ01000023.1 GCA_002688105.1 Dehalococcoidales bacterium
TCCAACCCCAAAACAAAGTGCCTGGTTACCCCGTATTTAACTGCTTTCATCCCCCCCGCATTGGTGGCTACATTTCCGCCTATAGTAGCGCTTACTTCACCAGGATAGAGAGGGTAATAAAGTCCATACTCTTCCACAGCCTGATAAAAATAAGAAAGGATAACCCCCGGCTCAACAGTGGCCACAAAGTTATCATCATCTATTTCCCATATTTTGTTCATCCTCTCTAAAGAGAGGACGATGCCTCCATATATGGGCACGGCACCACCGGAAATGCCAGTGCCACCACCCCGAGGAGTGACCGGGATATTCCTATCATTAGCCAGTTTTAATATCCTAGCTACCGAGCCAGTGTCTCCAGGTCTTACTACCACCTCAGGAAGAACCGGTTTTAATCCAAGCGTCTCGTCCCGGGAGTAATTCCCCCGTTCATCTCCGGTCAGGACATTCTTATCACCAACTATCTCAGCCAGTAAAGCCAGAACGGCATCGGTTATTTTCTCATAGCGGTTTTGGGCTTCCATCTATCCTCCCTTTCCCAGTTAAATATTGCCTGAATTTATTCCTCTGCTTTGCCTTTCATAAACTTCTTAAGTCGCTTGGTCATTGCCTGCCAGTGGGTTCCCCTCCAGTAGATTCGATGGCAGGCAGGACACTCCATATACTGGCTCTGCGTTTGGAAAACATAGAGCGGCACCCGGTCTTTCACCTGCGGCGGGCTCCTTGCCAACAGGGGCTGGTTACACTCCAGGCAGAGGGCAAACGGCCGAAACTGACAATCCAGGTTTAGCGTGTCAATTACCTGACGCATTTGCTGCTCAGGTTCATCACTCTGGATAAGGACGGCTTTAAGCCTCCCGCTGGCTATCACCCCTCTCTTCACAATCTGGGTGTCTCTGGTTAATATTACTCTTCCTTCAGCCAGCGCCGCAGCTATCAAGTCGACGTCATTAGTGCCATTGAAGAACCAGGTATCATACCCCATTATTCTCAGCCACCTGGTTAGCTTGCCCACATTGTGGTCAACTATGAATTTGGGAGCGTTTATTAACCCCACCCCCTTAATCCCCCCTGCTCCCAAAAACAGGGAAGGAATGAAGACTATTTTTACAGGTGAATCTGCATCCCTTCATAGGCCAGGCTAATGGAACTATTTAATGACTCGGCGACCACGGCGATTTCAGCCTCTATTTCTTTCTCTACTTCCGGATTCATATGAACCAAAACTACCGGCGGCAGGTAGCCCTTAATCTCACGGAAGACAGCTAACTCTTGCTTAAGCAGACCTGGCGTAAGATGCTTTACCTCTCTGGCAAATTCTTCATACCTATTGGAAAACGTAACCTCAATAATAAGCAGTTGAGGCGATACGTACCTCCAGCAGTCAGTCAAGCCCGGCCCGGTATCCCCGGCATAAAATACTACCTTACCATCCGGAGAGGTAATCTGATAGCCAACGGTAGGTGTGCTGTGATTCACCGGAACAGCCAGAACATTATAGCCTTGAATTTGCTCAGGATTGCCCGGTTCTATTATGTTGAACTTAACGGCAGGATTGCCTTGAGGCTTTTCCCAGAATTTGGAATAAAGTTTGCCATTCAGCAAATGAGCCGTAATAGCCTCACATACATCGGATATAGAGTAAACATTGATAGTGCCACCCCGAAGGAAGAGATTAAAGGCTATAGTGGGAATATCTCGAATATGGTCATAATGTCGGTGCGTGACCAGAATTGCCTCAAGCTTCTGCTGAGCCGGGAAGGACAGGCTTGAGGTAAGAGCACCAGTCTCTAACGCCAAGACATCATCTACTAATAAGCTAACGAGTCTTGAATTTTGTGATTCGCAGTCATGAGCACCGAGTACTTGAATATCCATTTGCTTCGTAGTAACCCCTTCCCATAGAAATTTCCATATCTGCCCAATAGTAGCCATCCCTAACCCGATATGAGGAATGGATTAAAATTCGTTTCAGAATCATAGGTATCAATGGCCTCTTTTTTCTTTAAGAAGTTGACTACAACATAGGTGAATGGGGTAGCAATAGTTTCAATAATAATCTTTGCCAGCCAGTGATATAAAATCATTACGGGCACAAAGAAAGGAGCACCAAAATAGGCTGCGGTAATAAATATCAGGGTGTCCAGCCCCTGTCCTACTATGGTTGAGCCAATAGTCCGGCTCCACAGCCAGCGTCCTCTTGTCAAAATCTTCATCTTGGCCAGAATAAAGGAGTTGACGAACTCACCAGCGAGGTAGCCGGAGAAGGAAGCAACGAGTAGTCGCGGCGTGTAGCCTAAAATACTCTCATAAGCCTCCTGCCCTTCCCATAGGGGAGCCGGAGGTAAAATCTGCCCCACCCAGGCAAAGAGGACAAAGATAAGATTGCAAAAGAAACCAAGCCAGATAACCTTCCTTGCCCAGCGATACCCATAGACCTCAGTAAGAATATCACCGAAGATATAACTTAAAGGGAAAAGAACTACAGCAGCCGGGAGGATAAAGTTACCAAAACTAACGACCTTTACCCCAACAATATTCGCTGTAATCAGGACGGTGACAAAGATGGCGGTAATCATTACCAACCGGTGTGAGACATTCATTACCATTAAAGCCTTTACCGGCTACCTTCAGCCATTGCTAAATCCAGTGCCTGCGTCGGAAGAAGTAGAGCATACCACTAACAATGGCTAGCATAATAAGGAGCACATAGAGGAAGGAGAAATCGGAAACTCCAAACACCCCCAACGGAATGTTCATTCCAAAGGTGCTTGCCACCAGCGTAATCGGCAGGAGGATAGTAGCGACGATGGTCAGTACTCGTATGACCTCATTAGTGCGATTAGTAGCCAGCGAATCATGGGTATCGTTTAGCCCTTCAATTATTTCTTTATGTTCATCCAAGCCGTCCCAAATCTTATCCACATGGTCAACCATATCTCCAAAATAAACTTCTAAATCTATCTTGGTAAACCGGCGAACCTTAGGCTCCAGACGGCCGACAACCGCTCTCATCGGCCAGATGATGCGGCGGAAAGAAATAATATCACGCCGCAGCATAGAAATTTGCTTTATGGCTCGAGGCATCTCATCGGCAAAGATATTATCCTCAACATCCTCGATATTGTTACCAATCTTATTCAGGATCGGCAGGCAGTAATCAACCAACCGGTCAATTATGCGGTAGAGGAGATAGCCAGAGCCCTGGTTGAAGTTCTCCTGACGCGACTCCTCATCAATCTGACATTCCTTGAACAGCTTAACCAGTGGCTTAAGCTCCCCTTTATGCAAGGTAATCAAGTATTCTTCCCCGATAAATACCGATACCTGACTGGATGCAGTAACATGTTTCTCTTGATTGAACACAGGGAAATGGAAGACTAAAAACAGATAGTCCTTATATTCGTCTATTTTGGGTCGCTGTATTCGGCTGAGACAGTCATCCAAATCCAGGGGATGGAAGGGGTAATTTTGAGCCAAATACTCCGTCTCTCGTTCCGTCGGATGCTCAATATTGACCCAGGTCAGGTCACCAAAGGTGAGCGACTTCAGGTTCAGCGGCTCTTCTTTTTTTCTGACCTTAGTGGTGGCCATGGTAACCTAGCTCCTTACTAAACAGCTACATTAATTAAAACCAGCCATATTCTATCACATTTGTTGCTAAATAGCATCTAGCCTGATACACTAAAAGTGTATTCTAAACTATTTTAGGTTAAAGGTGAAGCCAACCAAGCCTCCCTGGAGACACATGGTTACCATGAAAATTAAGAAGGCGCTAGGAATAAATATATTCCTGTGTGATAGCTGTAAGTGGAATTGGCGTGGGGCATGTCATGACCCGGAACGTCCTAACGCCACCTGGTGCCCCGAATACAAAAAACGGGGAACGTAGTATCACCTCCTAATCAAATGGGTTTTATGGTTGTCAGTTACCTAAAAGATGTGATACGCTATTAACTCAGATTAGAGATTAAATATATCTCTCCGAGCCTTTTCCCCTAAAGGTTAGCCTATGGAGATGGGCCGATAGGGTGCCGCTGAAAACGGCAGCACCTCCCGTGCTTGGAAAGGAGAGCTTGAGAAGAGGCATCACAGCTGTTAAGCACCTCCTTTCGAGGTGCTTCTTTTTTGTGCTTAACAGTGTTCACTCCTGCGGTAACAGAGAAGGTATGAGGTATGAAAAACAAAGTATTCAGGTCTTTAGCAATAGTGATAGCACTTACCAGCCTAATCACCGGAATGGCAGGATGTAAAACCTCAACAGCGGCTCCACTGCCACTCCAGGAGAGGCTGAGGGTGGCCACAACCACCAGTCTCTATGATACCGGACTATGGGGATACCTGAAGCCTATGTTTGAGGAAAAATATGGGGCTAAACTGGACGTTATGTATGCCGGTACCGGCATAGCTCTGGAGTATGGCAGGAGAGGAGATGTAAATATCATTACCATCCACTCCAAGAGTCGTGAGGATCAATTCGTAGCCGAAGGATATGGAGTGGAACGAGTTCCCTTTGCCTACAATTATTTTCTCATTGTCGGACCGGAAAGCGACCCGGCAGGTATTAAAGGTATGATCCCCGAGGACGCTTTCAAAAAATTGATGGAGATCGGAAGCTTTATTTCCAGAGGGGATGATTCCGGAACGCACTCCAAGGAGAAGGCAATCTGGGAAAAAGCCGACTTTGATTACAGAACGGTTCAAAAAGCCGGGGAGTGGTATATAGAGACTGGCAGAGGAATGGGACCAACCCTGCTAATGGCCAGTGAAAAACAAGCCTATACACTTTCTGATATCGGGACTTTCTTATCCTATAAGGGTAAGATAGAACTGACGACAATTGTGGACAAGGGAGATATACTGCTCAATGTCTACTCGGCAATAGCCATAAACCCTGAGAGGCATCCTAAAGCCAACATTGAAATGGCAAGCAACCTGATAGATTTCCTTACCTCACCTGAAATACAGAAACTTATCGGCGGTTACGGTGTTGAGGAATACGGGAGGCAGTTATTCATTCCTTGTGCTGGAGCCGAACCTAAATAAAAATAAACTATATTTAAGATGGCTGGAAACCAATTGGATGAAATAGGGCAAGGCTTTCTCAAGGCTGTCGAATTTATAACCTCGCTTGACCCGGAGGTTATGGAGATAGTGGGCAGATCGCTAAGAATTTCGGTGACCTCCACTCTCCTGGCTACCCTGATTTGCATACCGATTAGCAGTCTCATCCACTTTCACCGTTTTCCGGGCAAAAGGTTCTTAATAAGCCTAATCCAAACATTCTTCAGCATACCCACTGTCGCCGTTGGACTATTCGTCTTCACGCTTTTTTCCAGGGCGGGACCGCTGGGTGGAACGAATCTGCTATTTACCCCAACGGTTATGGTGATAGGTCAGATGATACTAATCATACCTATACTGCTCGGCCTGACTATTTCTGCCCTCAGCGGGGTGGATAAGACGATAGTTGATACTGCTCGTTCACTTGGCGCCAGCGGCTTTCAGACCGCCATTGCTGTCTTAAGAGAGGCAAGATACGCTGTCCTAGCCGCCATAATAATGGGCTTTGGTCGAGCTATCTCCGAGGTGGGACTAGCCATTATGGTCGGCGGCAATATCAGAGGGTTCACCAGAGTCATCACCACGGCCATATCACTGGAAACCTCCAAGGGCGACTTGGAGTTATCAATAGCACTGGGCATAATTCTCATTCTCATTGCCCTGGTGATAAACTTAGCCTTGAACAGAATCCAGCATAGGTGATAATGTCCTTAATAGAGACCGTAGATTTATGCCAGAGGCATGGCGAGCATGATATCCTGAAAAAAATCAACCTAAAGGTTGACAAGGGTGAAGTATTTACCCTGATTGGCCCCACCGGCGCCGGTAAAACAACCCTCCTGCGCTTAATAGACCTTCTAGAAGCACCCACGTCAGGGAGAATATATTTTGACGGCATAGATATCACCGAATCGAGGAAACTGAGATTTGAAGTGCGCCGAAGGATGGCATTCGTGCTCCAGAAGCCGGTAGTATTTAACATGAGTGTCTATGATAATATTGCTTACGGCCTGAAATGGCGCAGGAAGAAAAGGGATGATATCAGAGAGAAGGTTAACAGTATCCTGGAGATAGTCGGTCTCATGCCCTATAAAAACAGGAATGCCCGAACTTTATCTGGCGGCGAAGCCCAAAGGGTAGCCATCGCCAGAGCCACAGTGATTGAACCTGATGTATTACTGCTGGATGAACCTACGGCAAATCTAGACCCCACCTCAATATCAAAAATTGAAGAGTTAATATCACACATCGCCCATCATTATGGCACCACAATAATAATGGCGACACACGACATGCCACAGGGACAACGCCTTGCCGGCAGAATCGGGGTCCTGATGAACGGCGAGATACTGCAGGTAGGTGCTCCTAACGAAATATTCTGCTCGCCCAACAGTAAAGAGATAGCTGAGTTTGTTGGCATCGAAAACATCCTGAGTGGGGTAATGATAGAGAGAGATGACAATCTGGTAACTATAGCGGTGAATGATGGCACCATCCAGGCAATGTCTGATTATGCCATAGGCGACAGAGTCTATGTCCTCATCAGGCCCGAGGATATAACTTTCACGCTTGCCAAAGACAGCAGTAGCGCCAGAAACATATTTAAGGGCAAAATAACTGGAACGACTCCGGTAGGGCAACTGGTGAGAATTAAGGTGGATTGTGGGTTTCCCCTACTTAGTGTGGTGACCAAGCGGTCAGCAGAAGAGCTAAACCTTACTATCGGTGAAGAGGTTTACGCCAGCTTTAAAGCTACCGCCATACACACCATCAAGGAGTGGAGCTAGTGGCCCGAAAGCAATAAAGGGCAGAGGTAAGACCGCCAACCACAGGCGTTAAGGTCGGGAGTGCAGAATCACAAAATTGACAGCTAAATCTGAAGCGTGCTATATTTCTATCTGCGGCAGCGTAGCTCAGTGGTAGAGCAGAGGACTCATAAGCCTTTGGTCGTGGGTTCAAATCCCTCCGCTGCCACCACTCTTTTTACCCATCCCCACGCCGTTGATGAGCCGCTTCCTTCGAATTTCGAGTCTATCCTTAAGCAGATAGAACAGCTTTCACCTGAAGAACGCAATACTCTAGTTTCTATTGCTCAGTCAGGCAAAGCCTCAGTTCTTAACTCCCCTATTGATGGTGTTGCCAACAGATTAGTTTCGGTAACTACTATTTGTTTGAGGATAATTATATGGCTACTATTCATCATCCTCGCTGAATTCAGCTATCTCCCCATCTTTCTGGATGGTAGATAAAGCTTGATTGACATCGGCCTTTTTCCAACCAACTGCTGACAAAGTTTTTCTAAGGAACTCAATGCTTGCCTCATACTCAGGACTTATAAGTTCTTCTATCCCGAGCTTCCTAAGTAGCTCAGCCTCCCGCACTCTATGAACACGGGCTACGATTCTGATGTCAGGATTAATTGCCAGAGCATTCTTTATCGTAATCACCACCGCTAACGGATCAGGAAAAGTAACCACCAATACTCTAGCTTTGGCTAGATCTCCTCGTGAGAGGACGTTAGCATTGCTGGCATCACCGTAAATATAGGCTGTGCCACCATGCTGGAGATCGGATACCCGCTCAGGGTCAATCTCGATAACACTATAGTCTATTCCAACGTCTTTCAAGCCCCGGGCAATGTTCTGTCCGACTCTACCAAAGCCAGCTATCACAATCGGTGTCACTATTTCTGCAGGTTTGCTTACAGGTAACGGAGCTTGATCTTTTAATTCTGTTGTACGAGATCTGAGTCCCAGTCTTCCACTGAACCTAGAAACGAGGCCCATAGATATTGGCGTTATTAGCATGGTGATTATAGCACTAGCAATAATCAAGGCATAAGACTGTGACGAGAAGATGCCGATTTCAACACCGACCGCGGCAAGGATGAAACTGAACTCCCCGATTTGCAGAAGACCACCTCCTGCTAGAATAGGAATACCTCCCCTATAGCCAAAAAGTCTAACTATCCCGGACACAGTCACGAACTTAATGAAGATAATAAGTGCTACAGTTACTGTGACAAGCTGCCAGTATTCAACTACATACCCTGGGTCCAACAGCATACCTAGAGAAACGAAAAATAAAGCGGCAAAAATATCTCGCAGTGGAGTTATTTCGGCCAATGCTTGATGGCCAAACCTCGTTTCTCTGAGCACCAGACCAATCAGAAAGGCACCAAATACTGCTGAAAGTCCGAATATTTGAGTACTAATAGCTGCACCTAGACCCATAACTAAGACGGTTAACAGAAATAGTTCTCTGGAACGCACTCCACCGATCCTCCCCATCAACCATGGTAGTATCCAGAGCCCAATCACAATTGCTACCCCAATGGTAAGTACTGCTTTCCCAATCGAGATTCCCAAAGTGAGGGGCAGGTTTTGTCCCCCCTCGCCAAGCACAGGAGTAATTACTATCATCAGGACTACACTAATATCCTGCAAAATAAGCATGGCAACCATAATGCGGCCGTGAATGGAATCCAGTTCACCTCGGTCCATTAGCATTTTGAAGCAGACCATGGTGCTACTTAGAGAGATAACAAAACCGAATAACACTGCTTGTGATATAGACCAATGAAATACATGGATACTCACCACCACACCCAGAGCAAAAGTAACAAGAATCTGTATCATACCGCCCCACAGGCCAATCTTGCCTACTTGTTTTAACTGAGAAAAGGAAATCTCCAATCCCAAGGTCATCATTAATAACGCCACGCCCAGCGTAGCCGCACCTTCTATCAACACTAGGTCATTCACAAGACTCAGCGCATGGGGGCCAATTGCTATGCCAATGAGGATGTAACCAAGAATAACTGGCTGTCGCAGCCTATGGGCTACCATGCCACCGACCAATGCTGCCCCCAGTAATATTGTAAAGTTAATAACTAGTTCTGATTGCTCCATAGTCCTTCACCAGATAGCTTGCCTATTCTACCATTTATCATTTGGCGGAAAGCAAGTGGAATGCAATTACGATTGATGATAGAATTCGATGGCTTTCGTTTGTATGGCTGTCAGGCGACGTGGATAACCAAAGCGAAGGAAGTCAAATGAGTATAAATATTCCCAAAGAAGCTTTACCTAACGCAAGACTGGTAGAAAAGTATTTAGAATATTTAGCCTGCCCAGACTGCCAGAGCAGTATTGGCTTTAATCAGGCATCTGAACTTATGTGTTCCGCGTGCAACCGGACATTTGAAATAAATGGTAATTTCCCAATTTTATTACCCCGTTCTTTATTAATACCCGCTGAATGGCATAAGTGGCAGGACATGGATAATAAATACCAATAATTCTATAGAACCTGGACAAAGGAAAGACATCTAGCGGCGGTACCAACATATGATGCTTTTTATGATTGGTGCGGGGTAAAAGATATTCAGAATGTATCGTTGTTAGACGTTGGCGGTGGGAATGGAACAAGTCGGGTTATGTATTGGCAATATCCGGAAAAATTAACTATTTTAATGTAGACCCCCAGATTAATTTTCTACATCCATTTCATTTAGATTTGTATCCCAGGATGAAGGGGATTGATTTCCCATATATAGTAGGTGTCGGTGAAAAGCTGCCTCTGGAATCAAATACTTTTGATATTTGCATCACGACAGCAGCCGTAGACCACTGCCATAGCCCGGTCGATGTGTTTCATGAAATCCTCAGATGCTTAAAACCCAAAAAGAATCTTTATATCATGATAAGTAGACATATAAATTTGACCGAACCCAAGAGTAGCATAGCATGTATCAGTGAATATTATCGTAGATATGGTATTTCTGCCTTAAGTAAAGAGATATCAGCAAGAATGTTGCGGGGAAAAGATACCCATATGCATCATTTCAGGTCTATAGAAGAATTAACCCAGCTTCTCTATATGTTCCAGATTATTAGAACCAGAGAAGCTAAGAAAGGTAACCAGTTATACGTTGAATGCCGGAAAGAATGACCTGCCCCCCGAAAAGGAGTCCAGCCACTGCCAGTTCAATTACGAGCTACCGTTTTCTCTTAATAATACTCGTAGAATTACCCCGGTGAATATGCTGAGTATTCCACTACCAAGTAGCAGGGCTGATATCAGAGCAGTGCCGGTTAGCAGTATCTCGTTCTCCTTCAGATAGTTAACCACCCTGATGCCGAAGACAATGCCGAACAATATCAAGATAATTCCCAAAACCACGAAGAACAACAGAGGCCTTCTCTCCAAAATCCCGGTGAATACCGTCGGGATTTGAGTTCCTATTCTTTTCATATTCTTAGCCACTCCTGCCATAATAATACTCTATAAAAACAAGCTGCCAATAGAGCCAATACATCATACCACACTAAATTGACTTATCTGGGCGGCACTGATAACATTGAGAGTATGATACTCAGATTTCCTCTATTTCCGTTAGCTACTGAAGTGGATAGCCAGGGCCACCTCAACATTGGCGGCTGTGATACGGTAGCGCTGGCTGCTGAGTTCGGCACACCGCTATACCTTTTTGATGAACTCAGCCTGCGCCACAAGTACACCGAGTTCAAAACCGAATTTGGTCAGCGCTATGCCGATACCACCGTTATCTACGCCGGTAAAGCCTTTATCAATAAGTCTCTGGCACTCATACTGAAGGAGGAGGGGCTAGGGCTGGATGTAGTCTCGGCCGGGGAACTCAGCATTGCCCAATCGGTTGATTTTCCCATGGATAAGGTCTATTTCCACGGCAATAACAAATCAGCAGAGGAAATCAACCTAGCCTTGAAGTGGCATATTGGTCACATCGTGGTGGACAATCTCCACGAGCTTAAAATGCTGGGCGAAATAGCCAGAGAGCCGGGCGATACACCCGATATACTGCTGCGCCTGTCACCCGGCATAGACCCCCATACCCATCAGTATATTGCCACCGGCACCGTTGACAGCAAGTTTGGCTTCCCCTTATCCAGCGGAGAAGAAGCTGTAGCCGCCGCCCGGTCAGCGTCTAATCTGAACCTGGTCGGATTGCACTTTCACATAGGCTCTCTCATTTTTGAAGTTGAACCGTATGAGCAGGCTATTGAGCTTACTCTCAACTTTGCTGCAGAAATGAAGCAGAAATATGATTTTGAACTCAAGGAACTGAATATCGGCGGCGGGTTTGCTATTCAGTATACTTCGGATTCCCCGGCTCCACCCATTGCTGCCTATGCTGAGGCGATAGTGTCCAAGATTACCAGCCAATGTCAGGAACTAAAGTTGACACCACCCCGGCTGGTTATTGAGCCGGGAAGAGCCATAGTAGGGCAGGCAGGGGTAGCCCTATATAAGGTAGGTGCGATCAAGGACATTCCCGGTGTCAGACGCTATGTCCCAGTAGACGGTGGTATGGCAGACAATATCCGTCCCGCCCTTTATGGTTCCAAATATGAGGCAGTGATAGCTAATAAGGCAGTGGAGAAAGATAAAGAGAAGGTTACCATTGCCGGCCGATTCTGCGAGTCGGGTGATATACTGATTAAGGATATTAACCTGCCCCCAATTTCAGACGGTGATATTATCGCCATACCCGACTGCGGTGCCTACTGCCTGCCAATGGCCAGCAACTATAACGCCTCACTTAAACCGGCAATTGTCATGGTCAAAGAAGGCACGGCACGGCTTATCCGACGCAGGGAAACATTGGATGACCTGACCAGGTGTGATTTAATCTAGTCAGTAAGGAGATTTTAGCGTGTGGCAGGTAATCGGACAGAACAGAGTTGTATCACTACTCCAGCACAGTCTGGGGAAAGGAATGTTGGCTCATGCCTACCTTCTCGTGGGTCCTCCCCATGTGGGCAAGACAACGCTGGCCATAAATCTAGCCCAGGCACTGAATTGCGAGGCAGATGAGCCTCCCTGCGGTGAGTGTCCTCCCTGCCAAAAAATAGCTTCCGCCAATCACGCCGATGTCCAGATTATAGGCTTAGACCATAATGCGAATTCGACCAAGCAACAAGTAGAAATCAGCATCGACCAGATTAGGGAACTCCAGCACTCGGCTAACCTACCGCCTTTTGAGGGCAAGCATAAGGTGTTTATCATTGATAGGGCCGAGATTATGTCAAATGAAGCCGCCAACTGCCTGCTTAAGACTCTGGAGGAACCGGCAGACAAGGTAATCTTTATGTTGCTGACTGCCAATGAGCAGCTACTGCCCGCCACCGTTATTTCCCGCTGCCAGCGACTGGAGTTACCCCCCCTAGCCACTGCTGAGATAGAGACTGCCCTCAATGAACGCTGGGGTATTGAACCGCAGAAAGCTAAACTTATAGCCAAGCTTTCCCACGGCTGTCCCGGTTGGGCCTTCTCGGCAGCTCGTGATGATGGCTTACTTCAGCAGCGTACTGAGCGGATGGACGGGTTGCTTGAAGTTATCCAGGCTGATTATGAGAAGCGTTTTGCCTATGCTAACCAACTGGCAGCCCAGTTTAGCCAGAGCCGGGAGGCAGTTCAGAAGATACTGGAGCTATGGCTTGATTACTGGCGTGACCTTATATTAGCCAAGACCGGCTGCGGTAATGAGATTACCAATGTTGACCTTGAAGACAAGATTAATAAAATGACCGTGGACTATAGCCTGACTCAAATAAGGACTTTTATCAATAGCCTTCAGGCAGCCGAGGCACAGCTCAAGCAGAATGCCAATCCAAAGCTGGTGCTGGAGGTATTAATGCTCAGTATACCTAGAAAGGGGAGGCGCAGTGGGGAAAATCCCACCGCCCAATTTTCGATGAATTATGGCTGAGATTGTTGGCATACGCTTCAAGAGAGCCGGCAAGGTATATTACTTCGACCCGTCAGGCATTGACCTTGAAGTAAACGAGTATGTGGTGGCTAAGACAAGCCGTGGCTTAGAGATGGGGCAAGTAGTCATCACTCCCAAGCAGGTACTGGCCAGCGAGGTGGACAAGCCGTTAAAGCGCGTGGTACGCAAGGCAGAGCCTGAAGATATTCAACATGCCCGGGAGCTTGAGGACAAAGAGAGAGAGGCTCTGGTTGAGTGTGCGCAACTGGTTAAGAAACTAGAGCTACCAATGAAGCTGATATCTGCCGATTACAATCTTGATGATAGTCGCCTTACTATTTCCTTCATTGCTGAAAAGAGAATTGATTTCCGTGAGCTGGTTAGAGAGCTCGCTGACCGTCTTAAAACACATGTGGAGTTACGACAGATAGGGCCAAGGGATGCAGCCAAGCTGATAGGCGGCTTTGGTAGATGCGGTCGCCCGCTATGCTGTAGGAACTTCTTAAGCGAGTTCACCCCGGTGGCTATTAAAATGGCCAAGGAACAGAATTTACCCCTTAATCCAATGAAGATTTCCGGCGTTTGTGGTCGTCTGCTGTGCTGCCTGGTTTACGAGAATGAGCAATACTGCGCCATGAAGGAGAAAATGCCCAGGGAAGGGCAGCCGGTATCCACACCCATGGGAACAGCCAGTGTAATTGGCGGTAACCCGCTAAAGGAAACGGTATCGGTTGAGCTGGAGAGCCAGGCAATTACGGAACTACCTCTCAGTAAGATTACCATTGATAAAAAACCTTCACCGAAGCCAAAGGGGAAGCCAATGCCAAAGGGAAAGAGGCTAAGCTAGTTTTAATTGAGGAAGGTATTTGTGCCATACCTTCTGAGATTGTAAGTAGTGGTAAGGGATATAAAAAGACAGGTTACCGCGTGGGGGAGCGGGGGGGCGAGCTAATTTCATCCGGGCCTCGCCAGGGGTTTTACCTGCCTTACGCCGGTTACAAGATACACAGGCACTAGCCACATTTTCCCAGGTGTGTTGCCCCCCCCGATATCGTGGGATGACGTGGTCTATGGTCAGCTGTCGAGTTTCCCGACCACAATACTGACAGATATACCGGTCACGGTGGAAAACCTCAAGGCGAGTTAATCTCCTCTGGGGCCGGGGACGTTTAATCATGCAACCTAATCGGATTACCGAAGGCACGGGGAAGTCCTGAGTGACTGAGTGAATAAATCCGGTGCCATCCTCTAGCATCTCCGCCCTACCTTGATAAAGCAACACTACTGCCCGCTGAACTCGACAGATATTCAGTGGCTCGTAGCTCTGGTTTAACACCAGGACAGGAAAATTTATCACCACTGAGGCTTCTCTCCAGATAAAAGATTATTCATTTTACTAAACGGCTACTAAATATGCAAACCTGAGCAAGGAAACAATTTCTTTAAAGGAACTCCACCCCTACTTATCCTGATAAAGATCTCTGCCCAGACTTGTTTCGCTTTAATACTACTTCTTGCTGCGGCGATGACGTTTGGTGCCTTGATTAGACCGTAAATCACCCCGGTAGTCAGGAGCAGTGATATTAAAGGGCGTGCTGATTTTGGGGTCAACCAATCGGGAACTGATGGAACTCTCAATTTCCTCTAAAATTTCTTGTAATGAGTAACGGGTAGTGATTACTGTTGCCAGTCGGGCATTATAGCGGTAGTTGATAACCTGATAGAGCTTCTCCCTTGCCCAGGGTGTGGTTGACTGTTCACCAAAATCGTCCAGAATAAGCAAGGGGGCTGTCTTTACGCTTTCAAAAAGCTGGTCATAGGAAATCTTGCTTTCCGGGCTAAAAGTAGAACGCAGGTGGTCAAGGAACTCCGGTGCTACCACAAACAAGGCAGGCTGGTTGGCTTGATAGCGATAATTGGCAATGGCCGCGGCCAGGTGAGTCTTGCCACAGCCAGTATCCCCCAAAAACACCAGCCAGCCTTCGGGCGATTTAGCAAAGTCGACCGCCAAACGGAATGCCGTCTCCAGGTTCTCACGCTGCTCTGGCGGCAGATTAACCCGTCTCCGGTCAAAGGTGTCAAAGGTCATCGTTTTTTGCAATTCAAACTCTGGACCCCAGCCATATTCTAATGAGACTTGTTTACCCTCAATTACATAGGTATGGCACAAATCAGGGTCAGTCAGACGGGTGCGTATTCGGTCTTCAAGCTGTTCGACTGGAGTTATGGGAACAATCACCGTGGGCAGTTCGCTATTAAAACGGTGAGTTAGTAACTGGTCCAGCTTTTCCTTTGCCCATGATGTACTGGCTTGAGCACCTAAATCATCTAAAATAAGTAGCGGGGCATCACGCACCCGGTCAAAGAACTCGCCATAAGGTATTTCGCTATCGGGACTAAAAGCAGAACGCAGGCGATAGAGCAGGTCAGGGGTGGTAATGTAGAATGCCGGGTAGCCGCGACTAAGGCACTCATTAGTGATAGCCGCTGCCAGACATGTCTTGCCACTGCCACTGGGACCTTCCAGGATTAGCCACCCCTTGGGGTCAATCGCAAATGCTCTGGCTGCCTCATAAGCACGCCTGAATTGCTCCTGACTGACCGGGTCGCCACTTATGCCCTCAGAGAGCAACTTATCAAAGGTAAAACGAGTCAGTGAACCCAGGTTGCTATATCGCTGCAAACAGTTCTGACGCTCTTTGCTTGATTCCTCCCGGGTACAGCGACAAGTCACCGCTTTGCCAAAATCAGGATGTCCTACAGGGACATTGGCATAAACGAATCCAGCCCCTTTGCAAATAGGACAGATAGAACCTGGCAAGGCTTCTTCGGTTTCTTCAACGCCTGACCATGTGTCCATATTTGCCCTTGATGTATTTATCCGGGTCTGTCTTCTTCGCAGAATCTCGCTTATATGCTCCACTACTTCTACCTTCCGATGACCAGTTTTCTAAAATTTTGGCAATATATCTCCAGCTTCTCTTGTTAAGGGAGACCGCCTCTTTAATGGCACCTCTAATCCAGTCTACCGGGTAAAGCTTCTCCGCATCACGCAGTTCATCAGCAATCATCGGGGTTAGTATCCCAATGTTTTGTTCATAAAGGGTAAAGATGTCAGGCGGTTCCTCAACCTCAATATAAGCCTGCCCCTCGGCTTTCAGTCCAGGAAGCTGAAACTCGCCACTTTGAATCTTGGCTGCCATTTGTCTATTATCCTCATTATTGAGAAAATAAATATCCTCGGTCACCCCATCTCTATCTAAGGCGATATGAAGGATAGTCCCCCGCCCGATAGCCATCTCCAGGGCATTGCGCAATGCCTCATCAGGTGGCTTAGCCACTTCCCGGAGGCTACTCATCAGGCTCTTATTACCTAAAAGTTCCCGATAAGTAACGAAACGGGGGTAGCCCCGTTTGCGGTAAAGCTGCTCAAAAATATGAAGCGTTGTCTTCAACTCAGCAATACCACTAATTTGCGGCAGTAGTGTGCTGAAGAAAAGATTGGGCAGGGAGGTAAACTGCATCTTGGCTGGGAAACCAGTAAACTGCTTCATAATAGACTCGGCTCTTGGCTGGTAATCATATTTTCGAATCTAGCTGTCTTGGGTATGAAGCGCAAATCAATTTCCCCGATAGGTCCGTTCCGCTGTTTGGCAATTATAATATTGGCAATGCCTTCCGGGTAGTCTTTATCTGTGTGCTGACTTTCCCACTCTTCCCTGGAGAAATAAACATCATCCCGGTGGATAAACATAACCACGTCGGCATCCTGTTCAATGCTTCCACTCTCACGCAGGTCGGAAAGCTGAGGTTTATGTGAAGCCCGTCCCATTACCGCCCGGCTGAGCTGGGAAACAGCCACCACCGGAACATCAAGCTCACGAGCCAACCCCTTAAGCGAACGAGAGATGTAGCTAACCTCTTGGACCCGGTTATCTCCCCTCCCCTCCCCCTCCATTAGCTGCAGGTAATCAACAACAACGAGGTCGATTCTACGCTCAAAGTCAAGTCGACGAGCCTTGCTCCTCATCTCAACTACCCTGAGTTGGGGGGAATCGTCAATATAGATTGGCGCCTCGGAAAGGACGCCGGTGGCATCCATAATTTGTTTTTCCTCGTCCTCATCTTGAAGCCCCAGGCGCACCCGTCTTAAATTGACCCCAGACTCACTGGATAGTAATCGCAGCATCACCGACTCCCGTGCCATCTCCAGACTGAACAGAGCGACACAAGCCCCCTGTACCACGGCAGCATTTCGGGCAATACCAAGAGCTAGGCTGGTTTTGCCCAGACTGGGTCTGCCGCCAACAATAATCAGGTCAGAGCGCTGGAATCCGCCCAAAAACTCATCAAGCTTAGTGAAGCCCGAGAGCGTATAAGGAAGTGGTTCCCGATAGCCCTCACCTTCGGCAGCTGAGCTAGGAGGAGTCTCAAAATATTTATCCAGCACCTGACGAATATGCACGAAATCCTGGGAACCCTGTCCATGGCGCAGCCTGAACAGGAGCTCCTCCGCTCGACTAAAACTGGCATCAACATCAGGGTCAGCCTCGTAACCAATAGCCGCAATTTGTCCGCCAGCGTTAATAAGACCACGCATCACCGACAGACGATAAACAATCTGGGCATAGTGCTCAATATCAAGCGAGGTAGGGACTATGGATATCAGGTGTGATAAGTAAGCAGCCCCCCCACACGACTCCAGCTTGCCATGCCGAGCAAGCTCTTGAGCTACCGTAATTTGGTTTATCGCCTCACTACGCTGATAAAGTGATAAACACGCCCCATATGCCCACTGACTCTGTTCGTGATAAAAGTCTGTCGGCTGGAGGAAGACAGCAATTTCATAGATTGCGGTGCCATCTATCAGGAGCGAGCCAACTACTGCTTCCTCGGCATCAATATCATGCGGCGGCAATTTTCCATCATTCACTTTAATCCGTCTTCGTCTCCTTCTCTGATTTCTTTTCCCTCTTCTTAGCTTTCCCTTTCTGATCCCCCATGACGAAAACCTTGCCCTCAGGCACGATAAACGGCCCAACATCGGCAAGCTGATCA
>NZBQ01000024.1 GCA_002688105.1 Dehalococcoidales bacterium
AAAACCCATAGCAAAGATGGCAAAAGCCAGGAATTTCGCCATCATAAGTCTAATGTCTTCGGGCATGAAAGGAGGCAATATGAGAAGGATTGCACCGACGATAATATAAGGGGCAAAGCGAATTAGTTGTGGTCTTTGCCATAGTTGGCTATTAGATTCTAGCCTATCTTTTTCCATCCCTTAGACTTTCCTCCCCAGAAGACCACTGGGTCTGACAATCAAGATAACTACCATGACGATATACATGGTAAACATAGCAAGCTCTGGGAACAGGGCTTTGCCAAAAGCATCGATAACACCTATCAAAAGCGCCCCAGTGAGAGCTCCCTGTATAGAACCTACGCCGCCGACAATGATTATAATTAAGGCAAAGAGCAGAGTTTGGAGACCCATATAGCTATATACGCCCCATAACTGGGCTCCAATTACACCAGCCGCCCCAGCTATGAATGCAGCAAATATGAAGACGAACATAGAAATCCGCCCCAGATTTATACCTAGCCCCATTATCATTTCCTTATTATCCATTCCTGCCCGCACCATGGCACCAATCCGGGTTTTATCTTGCAGCCACCATAAGCCCACGGCTAAAGCTAGCCCGATACTGATGACGACAATACGGGTCTTAGGATACATCAAGCCCGCCAGGTTGAGACTACCGGATAGAGCCGGGTCCGTAAACGGTACTTTAGCTTGTCCTCCCCAAATCCAGAGACATACATTGGTTATAATATAGACAAAGCCAAAGGTTAGCAGCACTTGCTCATTCATTTGCTTGTACAGGTGGCGTAAGAACCCCCGCTCTATGAACAATCCAGCCAGCCCGGCAGCAAGTCCACCTACTACAACAGCCAACCAGAAATTCAATCCGTTGTGTACCGCTATGGTCCAACCCACATAGGCTCCGAGCATATACAAGGCACCATGGGCTAGGTTAATGATGCCCATAATTCCTATGATTATGGACAAACCGGCGGCTATGAGAAATAGTACCATGCCAAAGGAAAGCCCATTTAGCAGGTTTGATATAATAAACTCCATCGAATTGAATCTCCAGTTTTGTTTATATGCAACGAGTCATTAGTCGGAGTTGAGGGCAGGTTGACGTTTAGTCAACCTGCCCTCCTTGGCCAGCTATCCTTGGCCAGCTATCCTTGGCCAGCTATCCTTGGCCAGCTATCTTTCCGGGACGAAGGGGTCAGCTGTCGCTCCAGAATAGGTTTTAACTAGGACTGGTAGAATCTCGTCACCTACTCTCTGTACCTCGGCAATATAAATATCTGTAATGGCAACCCCACGGTAGGTAAAGTACAGAGGGCCCTGCGGAGTTTCGAAATTACGCTCAGTTATAGCGTCCCACATTACGTCGAACGAATCATCACCGCCCGTAGTC
The DNA here is from genome assembly GCA_002688105.1 of Dehalococcoidales bacterium. GTDB lineage: Bacteria > Chloroflexota > Dehalococcoidia > Dehalococcoidales. Next base: position 1,394 of record NZBQ01000024.1, read on the forward strand.
TCTAGAGCCTCGGCAAACACCTTAAGTAGGGTGTAACTATTTTGTTCAATAACCGGCGTCCTTCCATACTTGGCTTTGAAAGCTTCCACAAATTGGTTATTGATTGGGTCATCCCGTAACGGTAGATACGTGGATTGGGCATGCATACCGATGACTACATCGGCAAGGTCTTCGTACTGCTGAGGGGTAAATACATCGACTATTAGCTCGAATACTGGCGGCAGGTCACGCCCGCTTTGATTATATGCCATCAGGAAACGGGCTGCGTCCTCTCCGCTGGAAAGAAAGACCACGAAAACATCAGCCTCATCCTTCTCTACCAGGGTAGCCATGTAGGGAGCGAAATCTGCCGTACCGATTGGCGCCCATATTTCCTGCTCAAGCCGAATTCCCCCTTTTTCCTCGAACCCGTACATGGCACCGTTTATAAAGTCATGCCCACAAGCATAGTCAGAACCCATTGTGACCGCAGTTCTGTAACCTAACTCCTCATAGAGGTACCAGCCTGCGGCTATCTCCTGAGCGAAGCAGGTGGTAGGATACTGCAACATGACCCGATAGTCTATGGACGCCTGTTGCGCTCCATTTATGAAGCTGGCAAATAAGACTTCCTCTTCCGACGCATATGGTGCTATCGCCATGTGAGTATCACCCATGAGCGGGCCGATAACGAGGTTCACCCCATCGCTTTCATGCAGTTTCTTGAATCTTTCAAGAGCGACCGTGGGGTTACTTGCCGCGTCTTCAACTATGAGTTCTATTGGCCTGCCGGCAACTTGGTGGTTAAGCTCATCCAGCGCCAGTTCGATGCCATCTACAAACCTCGGCCCCATGTCGGCAATAGGCCCGGTCAAGTTCACAATGGCGCCTATTTTGATTGGCTCCGCCTCCGGTGCCGGCGCCGGTGCTGGTTTAAACTCTTCAGGTGCTGGTGGCGCGCAAGCCCCCACGAAGGGCAACACGGCCACTATCACAATTAGGCCAATGCTACCAGCCAGTAATGCAAGTTTTTTACTTTTCATTTGAATCTCCTATATACCTAATTATGTTGCATAAGGTCCCCGGTCAGGTGAGTATTTAAAATGCATTACTTCACCTTCACCCCCTCCAGAAGGTGTTCCGGATCTCTCTCCCTATTTCCTTCAAAAGCCTACCTTCAGATGCTTATTGGCTGTGCCCCTTGGTCAACTATCTACTCAAGTCTGGGGTCGGCGGTTGACTGAGGATAAACTTTAAGTATGACAGGTACAAAATCGCCGGCTTTCTCCTGTATTTCGATAATATAGATATCCGTAAGGGCAATCCCGTAGGTATCAAAGGATAGAGGACCTTGCGGCGTATCCATTTTAAGTGCTAACAAAGCTGGCCACAACTTGTCGAACGAGTTATCACCGCCGGTTGCCTCCAGCAGGGATACCACCATCTTAGCCAGGGTGTAGCTATTTTGCTCGATACTAGGCACCGTCCCATACTTGGCTCTGAAGTTTTCCACGAATTGGTTATTGATTGGGTCATCCCTGTTCCAAACATAGGTAGATTGCGCCTTGAGACCTACTATACCCTCACCAAACTCTGCCAACATCTCTGGAGTGAATACTTCGTGTATTAACTGGAAGAGTTGCGGCAACTCACGCCCGCTTTCATTATATGCTAGCAGAAGACGGGCTGCATCCTCCCCACTGGAAAGAAAGACCACGAGAGCATCAGCCTCCTCTACGGAAGCAATGTAAGGAGCGAAATCTGCCGTACCGATTGGCGCCCATATTTGCTGAACCACCTCTCCCCCTTTTTCCTCAAACCCGTACACGGCGCCATCTATGTAACCATATCCACCAGCATAGTCAGAACCTATAGTGACTATGGTTCTGGCTCCTAATTCGTCATACACATACCAGCCTGACATTCTCTGTTGCGCGATGGTGGTGGTTGGGTACATTACCCAGTTGCCAAACTCTACATTCGGGAACATCCCATTGATAATGGTGGTTATCAGGATTTTCTTTTCCGCCGCATAGGGTCCTACCGCCATCTGACCATCGCCCATGAGTGGGCCGATAACGATGTTCACACCGTCGCTCGTATACAGTTTTTTTAGCCTTTCAAGAGTAACAGTGGGATCACTTGCCGCGTCTTCAACTATGAGTTCTATTGGCCTGCCGGCAGCCTCATAGTTCTCCTCCTCCAGCGCCATCTCGATGCCCTGTAAGAACCTTGGGCCCATGTCAGCAATGGGTCCACTGAAGTTCAAAAGGGTACCTATCTTGATTGGCTCCGCCTTCGGTGCTGGAGCCGGAGCTGGAGTTGGTTTAAACTCTTCAGGTGCTGGTGGCGCGCAAGCCCCCACGAAGGGCAACACGGCCACTATCACCATTAGACCAATGCTACCAGATAGTAATGCTAACTTTTTACGTTTCACTTGAACCTCCTAATAAAGTTGTAGCCGAATAAAGTTAAAGCCGGTTGAAGATTTATCAATTATTTCACCTCTTACCCCCCCGTCGCTTTCTCAGTCATTGTTTCTATCGCTCTTTCTCAATGCGCAGTTAGTAGCATATCATATACCTGTCAACTTATCAATCACTTCTCACTTTAGAACACCGATTTATGCTAAATAAATCTCTACCTTTCTATCTTTGTTTACGCAAAACATGACCACAGAGCTTACCGTTGTATACCCCGTTCTGTATCACCGGAGTTCCGTTGATTATGACATATTCAATCCCCTCAGGGAAGTGAGCCGGGTCAAAGTAGGTACCTTTTTCGCCCACGGTTGCTTCCTTAAAAATGGTTATGTCAGCAAAACATCCTTCCCTTATCAGACCTCTGTCCTTAACCCCAAATCTTTGCAGGCTCATAGAGGTCATCTTTCTTACCGCTTCCTCCATGGTGAAGAGGCCCAGTTCACGGCTGAAGTACCCCAATACCTTGGGGAAAGCACCGTACGCAGCCGGATGGGGGACACCTCTCCCGGTGAGAATAGCGTCCGTATTAATTGCAGCTCGAGGGTACGCGATTACCTTCCTCAGCCCCTCATCCGTTTCCATGTCTCCATCAAACCCAAAATATAGCGCCATAACTTGCCCCTGTTCTTCAATAATCAAATCAGCAGCCACATCAAAGGGAGTTTTCCCCACTTCCTCGGCTATTTCCGTCAAAATCCTACCTTCCATATGCTTGTTAGCCTTGCTGCCTACCCAGATAATAACGATACCTTTCCATCCTGATGATCTAGCAAAGCTATTAGGCCAACCACCGGGCAACCAGGGAGGCCAGCTGGGAATAGCATCCTCCACGTCCACATTGATACGCTTTCTAACCTCTTTATCTTTGAGCCGCTTGATAAGCTTATCCACGCCTCCCTCAAGGGCCCAGGGTGGCAAGATAGCCATAATTGTGGTATTAGCCGCTGTATACGGGATAACATCAAAGGTGATATCCACACCTCTGGCACGAGCCTCGTCATGAAGAGCTAGCAAACGGTCACGCTGCGGCCAATACTCCTCACCATAAGTCTCCAGGTGAGAATGTTCTACAGCAATACCATTCGTTTCACCCACCTTAATAATCTCTTTGGTTGCCGATAATAAAATCTCACTTTCGCCGCGAAGGTGGCAGGTAAATACGCCTCCGAAATTCTTTAGGGGCTTACAGATGGCGATTAGCTCATCCGTATCAGAATAGCTCCCCGGCGGATAAATCAGTCCGGCGGAAAGGCCGAAGGCTCCCTGTTCCATGGCTTCCCCGGCAAGTTTGGCCATTTTTCCTTTTTCAGAGCTTGTAGCTGGACTACTGTCAAAACCCTTTACATAAATACGTATCGTCCCGTGGGCTACCAAGGGAACCACATTATATGCTACCCCCTGTTTTTCGATGAAATCCAGGTAACCTTTCATATCGAGCCATTCCCACGAAAGCTCTCTGCCCTGTAGAAACGCAGAATATTTTTTCAGCAAGTCAAGAGTTCCCTGATTGATTGGTGCTGTGGAATAGCCGCAGTTCCCAGTGACGACGGTCGTTATACCCTGATGCACAAAGGGTTCCAGAATTTTGGAGTGCTCTTTAAGGGGAAGGATGAAATCAGCATGGGTATGAATATCCACAAATCCGGGGGCAACAACAAGCCCTTTTGCATCAATAACCTGTTGCGCTGAACTGCTGTCGATAAAGCCTACCTTCTCAATTTTACCATCTTTAATAGCCACATTCCCGAAGAACCATGGGTTGCCTGTGCCGTCCATGATTTTTCCATGCTTGACTAGTAAATCAAACATTGACCTACCTCCTCACCTTTTGATTAGTGAATTAACCACCAACCTATCACCCACCTCATCTCTCACCCTCTTCTGTGTCTCCGCTTACTCTCCGCAATTTCCCAAACTCCCCTGAGCCATCCTTGGACAAAGCGCTGGACACGTTGTTTTCGCTAAAACTTGGTGATAGCAACATAAGATACATTCCTCTCGGGAAAATCCTATGCTCATTCCCGACCTCACCTACTCTAGCTAACTCCAGAGCAAAATCATGTTTTTCCAATCTCTTACCTACTATCAGATTCTCTCAACCGCTCGCTTTATTAGTCTTCTAACCAATACCTTGCTAACTTCTGTTCGGTACACAGCCGTTGAACGTACGTCAGTTA
>NZBQ01000025.1 GCA_002688105.1 Dehalococcoidales bacterium
CTGTTTGTAGGTTCTAAGGAGGGCAGACTGGTAGCGGTTAATCTAGACGATGGTAGTCGTCAGTGGTCATTGCCGCTAAAAATGTCGCCCTCGTCTGGTGGATTTGGCTGTATAGGGCCAGATTATGGGGGTGGCTGTGGGGGAGCACCGGAGGGTGTAGCCATATACGGAACTCCAGTTGTGGCCGGTGATTTAGTTTATATTGGTGGCTACAACGGTAGAATGTATGCTTATAACTCCAGTTCATTGGCGATGAGGTGGGTGTACCCCCGCGAGAGTTACCTCAAACCTATTATTAGTGGACCTGTGGTAGTATCGAACAGTGTTTATTTCAGTACTTCCGACGGTGTAGTCTATGCTCTGGAGGCGGCTACCGGGGACAAGCAGTGGGAGTTTCGGGCTGGAGACAAGATTTGGTCCACCCCGGCTGGTGATGGCGACACAGTATATATTGGTTCCTTTGATAATAAGCTCTATGCCTTAAATGCTGCGAATGGCGAGAAAAAATGGGAGTTTGAGGCTCCAGGGTCTCTTATTTCTACTCCCTTAGTTTATAGTACCCGGATTTATGTAGGTTCCTTGAACCGGTATTTGTATGCCGTAGGTGTTGCAACTGGCAAACAAATTTGGCAGTTCCCAGCCACGGATGAGGAGGAGAACAAGCCTGAGAGCTGGTTCTGGGCGAAACCGGTAGCTTATGATAATGTTATCTATGCCCCCTCTCTTGATGGTAAAGTCTATATTCTGGATGCTGAAAGTGGTGGTGAGATTGCTGACGCCATCGACCTGAAAAGCCCTATTTCTTCCTCCCCGGTTTTAGTTGATGACAAGGTTATTATCGCTTCACAGGAGGGCGTAGTATATTCTTTGGATACAGTTACCAATAGGATTGGGTGGAATCTGGATATTAAAGAGGATATATACGGTCCAATTTATGCCAGTGACGGGGTCATTTATATTCATACTCAGGATTACACTGTTCATCTTGTCAATGCCAGCATAGGGACCAAACAAATGACCATCTCATTAAAGATGGGCGAGTGAGGTAGATTTCATTGGGTATAGGGGAAATATGGAACACAGTTATTCTGCAGCCGGTGATAAATGTCCTCATTGCGCTGTCCCACTATTTGTTCGATAACTTTGGGTTTGCCATTATCGTGCTGACCATTGTTATTCGGGGGGCGCTGCTACCGCTTACCTTAAAGCAGCTTCATGCCACTAAGGCGATGCAAGAGCTTCAGCCGAAGCTTCAAGAGCTTCAAAAGAAACATGGCAAGGATAAACAAAAACTGGCTCAGGAACAGATGAAGCTGTATAAGGAGTCGGGCATAAATCCTGTCGGTTGTATGGTACCCATGCTACTCCAGTTGCCGGTTTGGATAGCTCTCTACCAGTCAATTATGCTGGCTCTAGCGGTAGCTCCCGAAGGATTATTGAAACTGTCCCGTTATCTTTATTCCTGGCCAGTGGTATATTCCATGCTGCCTCTGGCAAGTCAATTCTTATGGTTGGACTTGGCGGTACCGGATAGGTATTACATTTTAGCCATCTTGGTTGGGGGGTCAATGTGGGTGCAGCAGAAGATGGCAATGACTCCATCAACTGACCCCCAGCAGCAGGCGCAGAGTCGGATGATGCTGTGGATGATGCCGCTGATGTTTGGCTTCCTTACCATGTCGTTCCCTAGTGGTCTGGCTCTCTACTGGGTGGCTTCAAATATTATCAGTATCGGTATGCAATATTTAGTTACCGGATGGGGAGGTTTAGCCGGGACAACGGCGGGGATACGAACTGGTAGGGATAAAAAATATAAGAAGCGTATCGCTCAAGTAGAGGGAAAATCTTTAGGTGAGGCTGATATTGGTGCTGATATTGTTGTATCCGATTCAGAGCCGGAAGAGGGGTTAGACGATGGAAAGCTTGGATATGAGCGGCAAGACCGTAGAGGAAGCTATCCAGAACGCTTTAGACCAATTAGGCGTCAGCCGAGAAGAGGTAAAAGTCACCGTTCTAAAAGAAGGTAAGCATGGCCTTTTGGGGATGGGTGCTGAGGAATCTATGGTTAGAGTGGAGCCATTGGAGTCTAAACCTGAGAAAAAAGCTGATATAGCTTCAAAAGCTAGCGAGGTCTTGGAGATGTTACTGGCTATGATGGAGGTGACGGCTTCAGTCGTACCTCGGGTTAGTCCTCCCGTTGGAGGGGAGGAAGGAGCTGATGTTCCTATTGCCTTTGATATAGAAGGTGATGACCTGGGTATTTTGATTGGGCGACAGGGGCAGACCTTGGCTTGTCTTCAGTATCTGGTCAGGATTATGGTGGCTTATCAAACGAAGGCTTGGGTGCCGATAGTTATTGATGTGGAGGGGTATAAGCAGCGTCGCTATGAGGCCTTACAGGCTTTAGCTTGGCGTATGGCGGAGCAGGTAAAGACTAAGGGAGTGCCATTTAAACTGGAGCCGATGCCGGCTAATGAGAGGCGTATTGTCCACCTGGCTTTGGCTGACCACCCCGAGGTTACCACTCAGAGCACTGGTATCGGCGAGGCTCGCCGGGTGGTTATTTCGTTGAAGGGAAGAGATGAAGGGTAGTGGATAAATATGCTTCAAGGAGTTTTGATGTTCAGAAGGAAGATGCAATCGACCTGGCTGTGCTTGAAACTGTTTCCTTTGACTACCCTGGCTCGGCAACCGAGGTAGTCTATGATACTGAGGAGTTTACCTCTGTCTGTCCCTGGACAGGTTTACCTGATTTTGCCCGATTGGTAATACGCTATATCCCGGGCCGCTTTCTGGTTGAGCTCAAATCCCTGAAATACTACCTGACCTCTTATCGTAATGTGGGCATACTGCAGGAGCATGCCGTGAACCGTATTCTTCAGGACTTAGTGCAACTATTGGACCCGGTTTCAATGGTGGTTGAGGCAGAGTATAGGGAGAGGGGCGGGATGAAAGCTAAAGCCGTTGCCAGTTACCAGAAGGAGCATTCTTAATCCTATCGACTCCGGGCTCTTGAACCCCCAAAACTCTATGGCGAGATTATCCAGGTTAAGTCTACTTTCCAGCTTATCTCGTGGGTTATCAAGAATAGGCTGGATACTAGGGCGAGAATGGTGGCAGATAGTTTATCGACGGCTTCTATCATCGGTAATCTGGGAACCCGTTTTATCGGGAAAAGGGTTATTTACTACCCTAATCTGCCTTCAACAATGGAGATAGCCAGGCAAGAGGCTCGACAGGGAGCGGTGGCGGGGACGGTGGTCGTTGCCGATGAGCAAACTGCAGGCAGGGGACGGTTGAAGCGTGTTTGGCTATCTCCTGAGGGCAGCCTGGCTCTGTCAGTTATTCTCTATCCCAGCGTGGCATATTTGCCATCCCTTATTATGGTGGCATCTCTGGCGGTAGCTCATAGTATTGGGGCAGTCACTGGCTTAAAGTCACAGCTTAAATGGCCTAACGATGTTCTGGTTAATGGCCGGAAGGTAGCCGGGATTCTGATTGAAAACAGTGTGCGGGGGAACATGGTGGACTATGCTATTATCGGCATCGGGGTGAATGTTAATCTCAGGCTTGCCGATTTTCCAGAGATTCCACCTACTGCTACCAGTCTCTCTGATGAGCTGGGAAGAGATGTGCTGCGCTTGGATTTAATACGGCACCTGTTAGTTGAAATAGAACGGTTATACTTGGCATTGCCAAGCGGCGGGTCTGTTTATCAGGAGTGGCGGGATAATTTAGTGACACTGGGTAGAGAGGTTCATATAAAATCAGGCGAAAATGATTATGAAGGTACTGCTGAGTCAGTAGCCAGTGATGGCAGCCTTCTACTGCGTCCGCCAGATGGGAGTCTGACTAAAATCGTAGCCGGGGAGGTTACCCGGTGTGATTAAATAAAGCATTTACCCAGAGCCTGTCGTTTGGGGCAGACCCTGGGTTTGCTTACAGACTATTTTTTGCTATTTACCCGTCTTTTCCTCAGGAAGGATATCCTTGCCAAATTTAGATAATGCCTTGAGGAAGTCGATGGGCAGAGGGAAGATTATAGTGCTATTCTTTTCCGCAGATATCTCAGTCAGTGTTTGTAGATAGCGAAGCTGGAGTGTGGTTGGCTCACGGGACATGACAGCACCGGCTTTAGCCAGCTTCTCTGAGGCCTGGAACTCACCATCAGCGTGGATGATTTTAGCTCGTCTTTCTCTTTCTGCCTCGGCTTGGGCCGCCATCATTCGCTTCATTTGCTCATGGAGTTCAACCTCTTTAATCTCTACCGTGCTGACCTTCACCCCCCACGGGTCGGTGTGCTCATCTATTATCCCCTGTAGCATCTGATTAAGTTTCTCCCTTTGTGTCAATAGGTCATCTAGTTCAGACTGTCCTAATACATTTCGCAGTGTCGTCTGTGATATCTGTGAGGTAGCTCTGATGTGGTCTAAAACCTTAACCACCGAGTCCTCAGGGGCAACCACCCTGAAGTATACCACCGCATTCACCCTGACGGTAACATTGTCTTTGGTGATTACCTCTTGGGACGGGACATCCATGGTTATGATTCTGAGGTCTACCTTCACCATACGGTCAACAAAGGGAATGATGAAAAACAAGCCGGGACCTCTCTGCCCCACCAGCCTCCCCAACCGGAAAAGAACCCCTCTCTCGTACTCAGGGACAATCTTAACCGCCATAGAGATGATTATGATAGCAGCTACTATAATTACGCCAATAGCAATTGGGCTCATTGGTTTACCTCCTCTACTATTTTTTGATTACCCATAGCTTTAAGCCAACAACCTTGGTTATGACCACCTCCTCCCCAGACTCTACCCAACCCTTTTCTGCTATTGCCTTCCAGCGTTCACCCTGAATGAAAACCACCCCTTTGGGTTTCAGGGCTATCAGGACTTCAGCTGTCTTTCCCACCAGCTCTTCCCTGCCAGCGGATATCTGGTGGTGGTGGGCTCGAATTCCCCAAATAATGGTGACGGCAAGGAAAGCAGCAATACCGATTACAATTATGGCAATAGCAATTGGGCTCATTGGTTTACCTCCTTTGTATTATTTTTTGGTTACCCACAAGTTTAATCCATCAACCTTGGTTATGACAACCTCCTCCCCTGGCTTCACCCGGCCTTTTTCTACCGTTGCCTTCCAGCGCTCACCCTTGAAAAAAACAGTTCCTTCAGGTTCCAGTGTTTCCTTGACTACAGCTGTCTTTCCCACCAGTTCTTCCTTGCCGGTGGTTGCCTGGCTACGGTGGGCTCGAATGGCTCGCTGAATTACAAAGGCAAAGAAAGCAGCCATTAGGATAGCTATGACGCCAATTAGACCTACGTCCACTTTAAATAAAGGTCCTCCTTTAAATAGGATTAGGGAGCCGATAACTAATGCAGTTATTCCCCCTACGGTAAACAAACCAAAGGACGTGGTAAGTACTTCACCTACGAAGAGACCTAAGGCTAGGACTATAAGTAAAATCCCGGCATAGTTTACCGGCAGTACCCCCAGTGAGTAGAAAGCAAGTAGTAGGCTAATGCCGCCGACTACGCCGGGGAAAATAAGCCCGGGGTTGAAAACTTCAGCCATTATACCAAGCATAGCTATACTTAGCAATAAATAGGCAATATTTGGGTCGGCAATGGCATAGAGAAAGTTTTCGGTTACTCTCATCTCATTGTGGTTGATGGTTGCCCCTTGAGTTTGCAGGCTGACCACACTGCCGTCCAGCATGGTTACCTGCCAGCCGTCAAGCTGAGCAATGAGGGTGTCAAGGTCGGGAGCGACCATATCAATAACATTAAGTTCCAAAGCTTCCTGCTCGGTAGCGGAAACACTTTCCCTGACGGCTTTTTCCGCCCATTCCATATTGCGCCCGTGAGCCTCAGCGATGCTTCTAATATAAGCGGCGGCATCATTAACTACCTTCTCTTCCATAGCTTCCGACATCTGGGCTTCACCCTCGGCGCCTATTGATACCGGGTGAGCCGCCCCGATGGCAGTATTCGGTGCCATAACGGCTACATGGGCGGCTATGGTAATGAACACGCCGGCGGAGGCAGACCGAGCCCCGGAGGGAGAGACATATACCACCACCGGAACCTGGGCATTAACGATATCCTGCACAATGTCACGCATAGCTGTGTCCAGACCGCCAGGCGTATCCATTTGGATGATAATGGCTACGGAATCGTTTTCCTCAGCGTCATTTATTCCACGCTCAATATAATCAACTAGGACGGGGTTAATAGTTCCCTTGACACGGAGCACATCAATTCTGGGCGTAGCCGCCTGAGCCTCAATGAATGTAGAGATAGAAGCGACGATTAATAGTCCCAGTAGTAATGAACAGCGTACAATTCTCAGCATACAGAGCCCTCGTTAAATATCTAGTAGATTAGTATGAGAATTATATATTGATTGCACTATTAGTGCAAATGGACGGGACAGCTATTCCAATTATTTGAGTCAGTCGTGGCTTTGTTCAGGCTAAAGACACTATCTAATGGGTAGTGCCCCCTTAGTTAGTAAGGTTATGTTGAATAGCTAGGCAAATTAGTGTAGAATTTACCAACTACTCATAAGAGAGATAAACATGAGAGTCCAAAGGTGTAAGGGAACACGAGACCTGTCTCCCGAAGAAATGGCTGGATTTCGTCTAATTGAGGGAACATTTAGAGACTCCTGTCTCAAATGGGGATATGATGAGGTTAGGACACCAACCCTTGAGTATCTCCACCTGTTTACCTCAACGGGGACGCTTACCTCTGGTATGTTAGGTAAAGTGTATTCCTTCCTTGATTGGGATGGCTGGAGTGGGGAGAGGGTAGTGTTACGACCCGATGGCACGATTCCCATCGCCAGGTTTTACATTGATTGTATGCCAGAAAAGGAACTGGCTAAGCTCTTTTATGTAACCAATATCTTTATCTTTGAAGAGACGGGCAAGGAAACGAGAGAAAGGTGGCAGTGCGGGGCTGAATTTATCGGTATGAATTCAACTATAGCCGATGCAGAGTTGATAATACTGGCTTTAGAGGTTTTGAAAAAGTTGGGACTTAAAGATATAGAGTTGAGGCTATCCCATGCCGGCTTGATAAGAGCACTGCTGGTAGCGCTTGGGTTGAGTGGTGAAGAGCAGGCTGCGGTATTCGGCCAGATTTTGGACGGAGATGTAGAAGCACTGGCTGGGGTAAAGTCGGGAAAGTCCGGTTTGAGCAGAGCTTTGACACCTTTGCTGGGTCTGGAAGGGAAGTCATCCGGGTTTCTAAAAAACTTAAAGACTCTGCTCCCCCAGAATTTACCTGAGCTTGAGTTACCCCTTGACGATTTCATAAGTGTTGTTGACCTTCTTGAAGATTTGAGTTGTGACTACCAGATTGATATCGCTTCCGGCAGGGGCTTTGAATACTATACCGGTATGATGTTCCAGCTTTTTGTCGACGAGGAGAGGGTAGGTGGCGGGGGGAGGTATGATGCCCTTATTCCCTCAATGGGTGGCATGGATATTCCGGCTTCAGGTTTTGCCCTCTGCCTGGACCACCTGATGAATCTGGTCAAGCCAGAGGCTTTAGCTAAGCCTCCGGGAGAGAAAATCCTGATTAAGGCTGAACCAGAGGCGATGAAAGAAGGTTTTAATGTCGCTGCCTGTCTCCATGAAGCCGGGTATGTGGCTGAATTCAACCTGGGTGGTCGGGAGATAGCTGGCTCAGGGTGGACGCTGGAGGTGAGAAGTAGAGCGCCAATATTTATTTTGACTGACCAGGTCGGACATAAAAAGTTTGAGGCGCAGACGGATGGTGAAGTTTTGAAATTGTTGGCAGTGAAATAGTTGTGAGGGGAGGATACGTATTATGGCTATACCAAGAGTGTTTATAAGTTCGACATGTTACGACCTAAAGTATATACGCGAGAACCTGAAATGCTTCATAAGGACTTTAGGTTACGAGCCAGTACTGAGTGAAGAGGGGCCAATCTATTTTGACCCTGCAATGAGTACACAGGATTCTTGCCTTAGAGAAGTATCAAGCTGTTAGCTACTTGTTCTCATAATTGGGGGTAGATTTGGAGAGGTATACAAGGATACAGGGGCTTCAATTACAAATATTGAATACAGGGAGGCGGTGAAATCAAAAATCCCTATATTTGCGCTTGTTGATAGTTCAGTGCACTCGGAATATTTCGTATACCAAAGGAATAAAGCTAATCCAAAAATTAATGGGGGAAAGATAATCTATCCATCTGTTGACAGCATAAAAATTTTTGATTTCATTGAGGAAGTTCGCAGAAATAGCGTTAACAACGCGCTCATCCCGTTTGGCGATTTCTCAGATATCGAGGTTTACTTACGCCAGCAGTGGGCAGGAATGATGCTTTCCTTTCTCACTAGGCAAAACGAGGATAGAAGAGTTGCTGATACTCTATCTGTGTTGACTCAGATGAGCGATAGAGTCGAGTTTCTGTCGACTCAGATTTTGAAGTCAATTGGAACAAAAGAAGTAAAGCTAATGACTGAACTTTATGACGTGATGGTGGGTTCCGAATGCTTTCGTGATCTAACTTTTATGAAGCTAAAAGCTATACCAAAACACATATTGCAGAATGATGCTTTTAAGGATTGTGCCGTATCCTTAGGGAATGAGTTAAAACCCGAAAAAGGGCTCGATTTTGGGCTAAGTGCAGACGGGGATATTGCATACTCTACGTTCGAGCGCGATAGCAAGGATTATCTTAACCTTCGCGAAGAGATGCCGAAAATACTGTCGAAATATAACATCCCTCTTGAAGATTTTCTTAAACGCTAAGGGTTTTTGATAAGGAGAAACGTGCAAATAAAACTAGCCTTGCCTAAAGGTCGCTATTTAGGTGAGACATCTGCCTTGCTTCAGAGAGCCGGCTGGGGGTTGAGTGGGTACCATGGGGGAGCCCGTCTTTATCACCTTAAATCAAAGAAATTTCCCAATCTCGTAGCCAAGATTTTCCACGAGAAGGATATTCCTATTCAGGTAGCCGTGGGCAACTATGACCTGGGAATTTGTGGGTTGGATTGGGTTGAAGAGCTTTTGGTTAAATATCCCAGTTCGGCTTTGGTTAAGATAAGAAACCTTGGATATGGAGGTGGCTCCTTATCTATGGCTGCCAGCCGGTCGGGAGGGGCATCAACCATAGACGAAATACGGGCAGGGTCGGATGTGGTACGCATTGCCAGTGAGTATCCTAACCTGGCTGAGTCTTTTGCCTTAAAATTTCGTCTGAGGCGGTTTAACGTCTTTCCGCTGTGGGGAGCGGCTGAGGTTTATCCGCCGGAAAGTGCTGATTTAGCCCTAATCTCAGAGGGGATAAACGGAGGACTTTCTAATGGTGACCTGGTGCCGGTAAGCAATGTCCTTAATTTTAGCGCCTGTCTGATAGCCAATGAGAATAGCTGGGAATTAAAGGACATGGATGAGGTGTTGACCTCTATTGGAGATAACCTGGTTGTCGGCGAGCAGCGTCCTTCTCCGATAGACGCAGTAAGAACGCCAGCCGCCGGAAAATACCCCATTCGGGTAGGTACTGAAGATACCATCCGATTGGCTTTACCCGATGGGCATCAGCAACTGCCGGCTATTCAGCTATTGAATAAAGCTGGTATTCTGGTTGATGATTACCCGTCTTCAGACGGTAACCGCCGACCAACTACTAATCTGGCTGGGGTTACGATTAAGGTGTTTAGACCTCAAGATATGCCATTGCAGGTAGCTAATGGAAATTTTGACTTGGCTATTACCGGTCAAGATTGGCTTACGGAGCATCTTTATCAGTTTCCGTCCAGTCCGGTAATCAAGCTTGCCGACCTTAAATTTGGTAAGGTAAAAGTGGTGGCGGTAGTAAGCAATGACTTATCGGTGCCTGATGTCCATGGCTTGAGGCAGCTTAGCGCCGGGCGCTCGGCACCGATAAGAGTAGCTTCGGAATATGTAAATATAGCTGACAAGTATGCCAGAGATAATCACCTCGGGATGTATAGAATCATTCCTACCTGGGGTGCTACTGAAGCCTTCTTGCCTGAGGATGCTGACTTGCTGATTGAGAATACCCAGACCGGGCGAACCATAGCCAGACACAACCTTAAGATTATTGATAAACTTTTTGAGTCGACAGCTTGCCTGGTTGGCAATAGAGATAATATATCCAGTTCCGTTAAGAGCCAAAGGATAAAGTCTGTTACTGAGACCCTGCAAGCTGCTGTGGAGGCTGCCTGAATTGATAGTCATTGAAGGTTTTCAGTCGGCAAAATTAGCCTTGTCAAGGCAGGCACCGGTGGAGTTTTACTCGGTGTCAGCCTCACTAGGGCAGAGGCTAAAAGAAATGTTTGACACCGATGACCCTGAGCAGGCGGTCAGGCAGATTGTTAACGAGGTGCGTAACCGAGGGGATGCCGCCCTCCGGGATTATAATTTAAAGATTGATGGTGCAAAGACTGCCTCACTGGAGATAAGTAAGCAGACAATAGCCAGTGCTTACCAGGAGGTAGATAGGGAGTTGGTATCAGCACTCAAGCTGGCGGCGGAACGGATACGCTCCTTTCATAATGCTCAGAAGGATAATATGGGGGGTGAGTTTACCAGTCTGGATTCAGGTCAGCTAATACGCCCGCTGGAGCGTGTTGGCATCTATATTCCCGGTGGTACGGCGGCTTATTCATCAACCGTATTGATGACGGCTATACCCGCCAGGGTGGCTGGGGTCAGCGAGATTATTCTGGTTACGCCACCGAGATTAGCCGGGGCGGTGCCTCCATCCGTATTGGTAGCGGCTGATATTGCCGGGGTTGACCGTATTTTTGGTGTGGGTGGAGCTCAGGCAATTGCGGCTCTGGCCTTTGGCACCGAATCTATTCCCAGGGTGGACAAGATTTGTGGGCCGGGCAGTATTTTCGTGATGTTAGCTAAGAAGCTGGTGTACGGGGCAGTGGATATTGATGGACTTCAGGGACCAAGCGAGGTGTTGATTATAGCTGACGAAACGGCTAACCCTGGATATTGTGCTGCCGACCTTTTAGCTCAGGCGGAGCATGACCCTTTAGCCTCGGCTATTTTGATAACTACCTCACGGCAGTTGGCGGATGAGGTTAGTCGTGAGGTAGAGCGACAACTTGATGATTTGCCCCGCCGGGATATTGCTGCTGAATGTCTGGAAAACAGGGGGATGCTGGTGGTGGTGTCTGATGTAGATGAGGCGATAGAACTGTCTAACCTTTATGCCCCGGAGCACCTTTATCTGATGGTAAGTAAGGCTGATACCTATCTTGACAAGGTATCTAGTGCCGGGTGTGTATTTATCGGTGAGAAGGCGTCGGTGGTGATGGGCGATTATGTAGCCGGACCGAGTCATGCTTTACCTACGGCAGGAACAGCCCGCTTTAGTTCGCCGCTCAATGTAGGCGACTTTATTAAGTTTATCAGTTTGGTTAACATAGATGAGACTAGTTTAAAGAAGCTAGGTCGAGCCGCCTCAACCATAGCTAGGGCTGAGGGGTTTGATGCCCATGCTCTGGCGATAGAGAGGCGCTTGAAATCAGGTTAAGGGCATAGACAATGACCGGCAACAAAGGCATAGAAAAGTTAATACGCTCTAGTTTGGTTACTTTTGGTGGCTATTCACCGGGTAAGTCGCCGGAGACCTTAGAGGGACAGGTTGAAGTTCCTGTAGAAGGAATTATCAAGCTGGATGCCAACGAGAACCCCTATGGCTGTTCGCCCAGAGTGCAGCCGGCTCTGGCTAACTATCCTGGTTTCAATATCTACCCTGATGCCGGCCAGACCGAACTCAGGAAATCGCTGGAGAAATATACTGGCGTTGGTGCCGAATATATCGTAGCCGGTGACGGCAGTGACCAGCTCATCGACCTTATTGTGCGCTTGTTTGTGGGACCGGGTGATGAGGTAATAAATTGCCCGCCTAGCTTTGAGATGTTTAGCTTCAGTACCGAATTATGTGGCGGTTCTTTAGTCGAGGTGCCCAGGGATGAGAATTTTGCCGTCAATATAAAGGCAGTAAAAGCTGCCACAGGTGAAAAAACCAAAGTAATATTTCTAGCTAGTCCTAGTAACCCTACCGGTACCATTACGCCCCGGTCAGATATTCTGGAGTTACTGGATACCGGACGGCCAGTGGTGGTTGATGAGGCTTACTATGAGTTTAGTGGGGAAACCGTTGTCCCGCTGGCCAGTAAGTATAAAAATTTGATGGTGCTGAGAACCTTCAGCAAGTGGGCCGGGCTGGCTGGTCTGAGGGTCGGTTATGGCATTTTCCCACCTGAAATTGCCAGCTATCTATTGAGAATTAAGCCTCCGTATAATGTGAATGTATCGGCTCTGGTGGCAGTGCGGGAGTCGCTGAAGGACATTGATTATCTTATGAGACGGGTAAAGGCTATAGTTGCCGAGAGGGAGAGACTTTTCGGTGAGCTGGAGAAGCTGGGATTCCTGAAGCCTGTCCCATCGCGAGCTAACTTTATTCTTTGCTCGGTACTGAATGGCAGAGCCAGCGAGCTTCAGCAAAAATTGGAGAAAAAGGGCATACTGGTTCGCGGCTTTGATAAGCCGATGTTGAGAAATTTCATCCGCATCAGCGTGGGTAAACCAGAACATACTGACGCCGTGATTAAAGCACTCCGAGAAATAGGAGGGTAGGGAAATGCCTAATAGACTATCTGTTGTCAAAAGAGAGACAAGAGAGACCAATATTGCCCTGGAGCTTAAAATTGGTGGTAGCGGTAAGTGGGAGATGAGTACCGGGATTAGAATGTTTGACCACCTGATGTCTCAGCTTGCCCAACACGGGTTATTTGACATAACAATTTCAGCTACCGGCAGTGACCAGCACCACCTGGTAGAAGATGTCGGCATTTGTCTGGGTAGAGCCTTCAATGAAGCCCTGGGGGAGAAACGGGGTATTGTCCGCATGGGCCAGGCTACGGTGCCTATGGATGAGGCTCTGGCGATGGTGGTGGTGGACATTGGTGGCCGGGGATACACTGTTTTAGACATACCCTTTACCGATAATGATATGACCGGGTTTCCTACCGACTTGGTTCGTCACTTTCTTGAGTCATTTGCTATTGAAGCCAGGCTCAATCTCCATGCCAGGATTGTCTATGGCGCTAATGACCATCACAAGGCGGAAGCCCTGTTTAAAGCCTTGGGTAGAGCCTTGGATACGGCAACCAGGATTGACCAGCGGATTAGCGGAGAACTCCCCAGCACCAAGGAGTTGCTGGAGTATTAGGCGTAAAGTCTTATCCTAGTTTCCTGCCGGTAAGCCGTTCGTAAGCCTGCCGGTATCTCCGAGTAGTAGCTTCAATAACCTCAGGGGTTAGCATCGGGGCGTGAGGTTCCTTATTCCAGCCTGCCTGGATGAGCCAGTCCCTGACCGGCTGCTTGTCATAGCTGGGTTGGGATTGCCCAACTTTATACAGCTCTCCTTCCCAGAAACGGGATGAGTCCGGGGTCAGTAGCTCATCAATAAGGATAAGTTTATCATCGTTCAGCCCGAATTCCATCTTGGTGTCGGCAATAATGATACCCTTGACTCTGGCATATTCTCGGGCGTAATTATAGATGGCCAGGCTTTTTCCCTCCAGCTCTTCAGCCAGAGCTTTACCTACCATCTTTTTTATTTTATCCATACTTATGGGCTCGTCATGTCCGCTTTCTGCCTTGGTGGTGGGGGTGAATAATGGCTGGGGCAATTCCTGGCTATGCTTTAAACCTTTGGCTAAAGGTATTCCGCAGATAGTGCCGGATTGTTGGTATTCTGCCCAGCCTGACCCGGCAAGGTAGCCCCGCACCACACACTCAACGGGAATACGCTTTACCTTTTTTATCACCATAGACCGACCGATGAGATAATCCGGGTAGGGAAAACGGCTTCCAGCGGGGAGATAGGAATCAAGGCAGTGATCCTCATCAATCGCTTCTATCAGATGATTAGGTACTAAATGCTGGGTCTGTCGGAACCAAAAGACGGATAGTTGATTCAGCACTAAGCCTTTATCCGGGATACCGCAGGGTAGAACCGAGTCAAAGGCTGAAATTCGGTCGGTAGCTATCATGAGCAGCACGTTACCCAGGTCATAGGTATCCCGCACCTTGCCCCGGAGGAACATGGGTAGTGGTAAATCGGTATTTAGTATGACCGATGGGCTGGTATCCATATATTTCTAATCTCCTTTATATTGACTTGGGGGTTAGTTCATCGGGCCGAAGCGTGCTTGGTTTCTCTTTCCATTGCCCTTTGGTTAAACCTAGTCGCTTAAAAATGTCATCCATATAGCGCAGGTAGTATTGCTCGTCAAAAAGCGGCTCAAGCTCTTCCGGTGGCAGGATAGCGGTAACCTCAGGGTCGGACTTCAGCAGGTTAATGAGGTTTTTATTTCCCTTCCATGCCTTCGTCGCATTACGCTGCACCAGTTCGTAGGCTTTTTGTCGCGAGAGTCCTTTATCGATAAGAGATAACATTACTCGCTGGGAGAAAACTAAGCCTTTGGTGATGCCTATATTTCGCTTCATCTGTTTTGGGTAAACCTGCAGGTCTCGCATTACCGAGGTGAAAATGACAAGCGCATAGTCCAGTATAAGACAGGAGTCGGGCAGGGTAATACGCTCGGTAGAAGAGTGGCTGACATCGCGCTCATGCCATAGGGCAATGTTTTCCATTGAGGTCAAAGCGTAGCCTCTTACCAGTCGGGCAATGCCACAGATTCGTTCACAAAGCTCCGGGTTCCGTTTGTGGGGCATGGCTGAAGAGCCAGTTTGTCTGGCACCAAATGGTTCTTCTACCTCTCGCGTTTCTGTTTTTTGTAGTGCCCTAATCTCGGTAGCAAATTTCTCTAGTGAACTGGCAATTATAGCTAGAGTAGTCACGAATTGAGCATGGCGGTCGCGTTGTAGAACTTGGCTCGATACCGAAGCTGGGGTAAGTCTCAACTTGGCGCAGACTTTCTCCTCAATTTCAGGTGGCACGGTAGCATAGGTGCCAACGGCTCCAGAAATCTTGCCGACAGCAATGGTTTTTTTGGCGTCGGTGAGCCTTTGTCGATTGCGCTGCATTTCCTCTATCCATAGTGCCAGCTTAAAACCGAAGGAAATTGGTTCGGCATGAATGCCGTGGGTGCGCCCTATCATCGCTGTATATTTGTGTTCTATTGCCTTTTGGGCCAACACCGAGATGAGTTCCTTTATATCCTGAGTTAATACCTCGGCGGCTTCAACCATCTGTAAGCTGAGGCTAGTATCAATTATATCTGATGAGGTAAGCCCGAGGTGGATAAAGCGAGATTCATCACCCAGACTTTCCGCTACTGCGCCAAGAAAAGCAGTCACATCGTGGTGAGTTTCTTTGAGAATCTCTCCCATGCGTTTAAGATTGCATCGGGCTATCTTTATCTTGGGTATGGCTTCCTTAGGGATAACGCCTAGCTCGGCCCAGGCGTCACAGGCAGCAATCTCTACCTCAAGCCACTTATTAAACTTGTTCTCGTCTGACCATATCCGCTTCATTTGCGGCCGGGAATATCGCTCAATCATTTGTTGTCCCCTTGTAAGGTATTTCTATATTTCTCGTAGGCTTTTAGTATTTTATCATACTTCAGCCCCAGGATTTCAGCCGCCAGGTAGGCGGCATTCTTGGCTCCGGCTTTCCCGATAGCCATACTGGCGACGGGTATCCCGGCTGGCATCTGGACTATGGAGTAGAGGGCATCAACGCCTTTCAGTTCGCTGGTGGCTAGGGGCACACCTATAACTGGCAGGGTAGTCCAGCTAGCCAGGACCCCGGGCAGGTGGGCGGCTCCCCCGGCGGCGGCGATTATAACCTCAATGCCTCGTTCCTTGGCCGCCAGTCCAAATTGCCTGGCCTTTTCCGGGGTGCGGTGGGCTGAGATTATAGATACCTCATAATCGATGCCAAGCTGGGTTAATATATCCAGCGTTGGCTGCATCGCCTCAGTGTCCGATTTTGAGCCCATGACTACAGTGACTAGTGGCATATTATTTACCTCTCTTTACTAGAGCAATGTCTCGACGATAATGACAACCGTCAAAATAAATTTTTGGAATGTTAGCATAAATCTTTTCTCTGGCTTCAGCGATAGTTTTGCCGGTAGCGACTACGGTGAGCACTCGTCCTCCACTGGTTAATACCTGTCCTGGATCTGAGCCTACCTTGGTTCCAGCGTGAAATACCATGATATCCTTATCTAAATTGTCCAACTCGGTAATGGGAAGTCCGGTTTTGTAGCTGCCGGGGTATCCCGCCGATGCCATGACTACTCCCACACAGGCATCTTCGTTCCATTCTACCTTTATCCGGTCAAGGTTGCCGTTTATTACCGCCAGAATGACGTCTACCAGGTCGGTTTTGAGCCTGGGGAGGGTGACCTGTGCTTCCGGATCGCCAAACCTAGCATTAAATTCTAGCACTTTTGGGCCTTCTTTGGTAATCATTAATCCGCCGTAAAGAACGCCCTGGTACCGTCTTTTTTCTTGAGCCATAGCTTTTACCGTTGGTGTTAAGATGGTTTGTTTTACTGCCTTATCCAGATTCTGATTATAGAAGTGTGGGGGACTATAACTGCCCATACCCCCGGTGTTAGGACCCTGGTCGTTGTCGAATACTGGTTTATAATCACAGGCGGCGACCATAGGGACTACTGTGGTGCCATCGGTGAAGGCGAAGGAACTCATCTCCCTGCCTGATAGGTGTTCCTCAATAATTACTCTGTCCCCGGCAGCACCAAAGACCTTGGCTTTCATGATGTCGTCCAGAGCCTCTAATGCCTGTGGGATGGAATCAGCTACAGTTACCCCCTTGCCCGCGGCTAACCCGTCGGCTTTAACTACCATAGGCGGTGTCTGTTGCTGGATATATTCCTTTGCTTTATTATATTTAGCAAAACTAACACTTCGGGCGCAGGGGATATTATATTTATGCATAAGTTTCTTGGCAAACACCTTGCTCGACTCTATCTGAGCCGCCTGCTTGGTCGGCCCAAAGATGGGCATTCCTGTCTTCTGAAAGTGGTCAACAATACCGTCGGCCAGAGGCGCCTCCGGTCCAACTATGACCAGCTCAATAGCCCTTGTTTTAGCCGTTTTAGCCAGTGACTCACTATCAGTGGGGCTGATATCCAGGTTATGGGCTAATTGAGCAGTGCCGGCATTGCCCGGAGCCACATAAATCTCCGTGGTTTTAGGGCTCTGGGCTAGTTTCCAGACCAGGGTATGCTCCCTGGCTCCCCCGCCAATAACCAGTATCTTCAGTGTTTGCTCCTTAGTATTGTAGACTTTATCAACCTCACCCTCTGTGTGCTGTGTGTCATTGCAAGTCCCGATACAAATAGTGCCTTCAGAATATCGCTCTTATTCAATCTAGCAGCGTAATAGTTCTCAGCCTCATCAAGAGCTTGACCAATCTCAGTTCTAACCCTTTTACATTCAATCACCCACAGCATGGTTTCCGTAACCTTAACAATATATTCAGGTCGCTTCTTATCTAGCCATCTCTTTATCTCTGGTTCGCCTAAGCATTGATTTTGAGTGTAGATTTGTCCTCCGGGCACTTTTACTGGATTTCTTGTATCCCACCCCAACTGTTTCAGTTTTTCTTTGACATAGACATAGGCGTCTACTTCGGAGTGCTTTGCTTTAGACGTCATGATTAGTCACCTCCCGTCGGCGACTACCTCTAGCATACCGCCTCTTCTTTGGTGGTTTCTGCTTACTAAGCCTGTCGAGTTTTTCAAGCATTACCTTAGCGGTAGGTGGATACCTATCTCCCACATTCCATTTTTCCACTGCATTAGGAGTATACCCTAATTCATCAGCTACTGCTTCTATCACTTATACCTCATCACCTCAAAGAGATTGACATAACTCGAAAAACAATTAAAAACCAACCTCGTTTTTACTCCCATTCTATGGTTGATGGTGGTTTGGAGGTAATATCGTAGACCACCCGGTTTACTCCTTCTACCTCATTGACGATACGGTTGGAAATTCGGTTCAGCAGGTCGTAGGGGAGGCGTGACCAGTCCGCAGTCATGGCATCCTCGCTGTTTACGGCACGGACAGCCACCAGATAGCTGTATGTCCTATAGTCTCCCATTACTCCAACCGATTTGACGTCGGTAAGTATAGCAAAGCTCTGCCATAGCTGGCGATATAGCTTGGCTTTTTTAATCTCGTTCATTACTATCCAGTCAGCGTTACGCAGTATCTCGAGTTTCTCCTTGGTCACCTCACCGATAATACGAATAGCTAAACCCGGGCCGGGGAAGGGCTGTCGCCATACCATCTCTTCCGGTATGCCCAGCTCCAGTCCTACTTGGCGCACCTCGTCCTTAAACAGAGAGCGCAGTGGCTCCAGCAGATTGAGCTTCATTTTAGCTGGTAGTCCGCCGACATTGTGGTGGGTTTTTATCTTGGCTGAGGCTTTGCTTCCTGAAGAGGCACTCTCAATAACATCAGGGTAGAGGGTTCCCTGGGCAAGGAAATCAACCTTACCTATTTTTTTAGCCTTTTCCTCAAATACCCTGATGAATTCCCCACCGATAATCTTGCGCTTTTTCTCCGGGTCTATTATTCTCTTTAACCGGCGAATGAATCTTTCACCAGCATCAACAAAGATGATGTTCATGCCTAAATTGAGTCGGAAGGTATTGAAGGTTCTCTCTACTTCCTCGCGGCGTAGCATCCCGTGATTAACAAAGATACAGGTAAGCTGATCACCGACAGCTCGGTGGATAAGAGTAGCCACCACTGCCGAATCAACTCCTCCGGAGAGAGCCGTGATAACCTTGCCTTTGCCTACCTGCCCCTTAATTCTATCTATACTCTCGTTTATGAAGTTGCTCATTGTCCAGTTTCCTTGGCAGCCGCATATCCGATAGACGAAATTTTCCAGGAAAGTCTTTCCCTGGGGGGTATGGGCTACCTCGGGATGGAACTGGAGCCCAAATATCCCGGCCTTATTACCCATGAGGGCAATGGGTGAATTTTCGGTATGGGCTAAGGCGGTAAAACCGGGCGGCATTTCCTCAATCTTATCACTGTGGCTCATCCATACCGGGGAGGAGGGGTCTACATTGGTAAATAGGGGTGAATCTGACTCATCCAGGTGAAGGACAGCGTGTCCATACTCATGTTTTGTTCCCGGTGTGACCCGCCCGCCTAGCTGCTTGGTGATAGCCTGCATCCCGTAGCAGATGCCTAATACTGGTAAGTGGCTTTCATAAATATAAGACGGAGCCAGAGGAGCACCGGACTCGTAAACACTGGCTGGACCTCCGGAGAGGATAAATCCTTTAGGATTTAGCGAAGCTATCTTTTCCCGGGGGGCATCATGAGGTAGTATTTCGCAGTATACCTGGCACTCGCGGACTCGTCTGGCGATTAGCATACTATACTGTGAGCCAAAATCAAGAACAATGATGGTCTCAGGCTCGACGCCGGATATAGCTTCCCTGGCGGCAACTGGCTGTTCGCCACCCATCTCCTTGGCGATTTCTAAATAGGTAGAGACTTCAATGTCGCCGCTGGTAGCTACCCGGTGGCTGTCAGATGAGGTTGGCTTTGTTTCCTTTTTAGCCATATTTATGACTAAAGATTACCATTATGGTATACTGTCGTCAAGAGGACAGCCATTCTGGACAAATAGAGAAATCGATGTTAACTACACTGTCTTTACAAATCCAAAAGCAGGTGGAGACGGGCATTTCTATTCTTAAGCAGGGGGGAATAGTTGCCTTTCCTACCGATACTGTCTATGGACTGGGTGCTTGCGCTAACCTTCAGTCGGCGGTGGAGCGGGTCTATCAGGTAAAGGAACGACCGCGGAGTATGGCGTTTCCTTTGCTTTTGGCTCATACCTCGCAGATGGATGAAATTGCTGAGGAGGTACCGTCGGCTGCCCGGCTTTTTGCCCGTAGTTTCTTGCCCGGAGCGTTGACGATGGTCTTGCGCAGGTCTGAATTGGTCTCTGATATGGTCACTGCCGGGAGTACGACGGTAGCCGTTCGTGTCCCGGCTCATCCGGTGCCGGTTGCTCTGGTTGAAGGTCTGGGGGTGCCTATTGTGGGCACCAGTGCTAATCTGAGTGGTCAGCCAAGTGCCTTGACGGCTGATGAGGTCAACGCTCAGTTTGGGGATAAAATAGATTTAGTTATTGATGGCGGCAGGTGCTTGAGCGGCGAGGAATCTACCATTGTTGATGTGACCGGGGAGATACCTGTAGTTCTGCGGGAGGGCGCTATATCAAAGGAAGAACTCAAGCGGGTATGTGAAGTTATTTGAGACGTGCTTAGGGAGGTTGAGGTAGTGAGAAGCGCTATTGGCTGTGACCATAGGGGACTAAACCTCAAACAATCGGTTGTAAAGCTGGTTACCAGGATGGGACATAGCTATAAAGACTTTGGCTGTTATACTACTGACTCGGTAGACTACCCTGATATTGCTAAAAAGGTGGCTGAGGCGGTAGCCAAGGGCGATTTCGAGCGTGGTATTTTAATTTGTAATACTGGTATTGGTATGAGTGTCGCGGCTAATAAGGTGATGGGAATAAGGGCTGCCCTGTGCCGTGATGTTTTCAGCGCTCGTCTGGCTCGTCAGCATAATGATGCCAATATCCTTTGTTTGGCAGCAGTGGGGCAAGAGACAGCGGATGAAATCGTTGAGACTTTTCTCACCACTGATTTTGAGGGCGGAAGACATGAGAGAAGGTTAGGCAAGATAAGAGCAATGGAGAGCTAGTTAGAGCTAATGAGGCAGTTTTTGAGGGGAGGCTGAAGGAGAGGTTGTTTGACTAATCCATGGTCATTATGTTATGTTTTTAGTGGAACTGAAGGTGGGTTTTCGGAGTTTTTAGTCCGTCCCCGCAGGGGCGGTTTTTTTAATTATAGGGTATAAGGAACCAGCGAAGATATGAAAAGCGATGTTGTTAAAAAGGGTATAGAGCGGGCCCCACACCGTTCGTTGCTGTATGCCGTAGGCTGCGCGCAAGCGGAAATGGATAAGCCTTTCATCGGTGTTATTAACAGCTTTAGCGAGGTTATACCCGGGCATATACATCTACGAGGTATTGCTGAGGCAGTTAAGGCAGGGGTGCGGAGTGAGGGAGGTGTTCCCTTTGAGGTTAATACTATTGCCGTGTGTGACGGTATTGCGATGAACCACCCGGGGATGAAATACAGTCTGCCCAGCCGTGAACTGATAGCTGACTCGGTAGAGATAGTGGCTGAGGCCCATGGGTTTGATGCCCTGGTCTTTGTTACCAATTGTGACAAGATAATCCCGGGGATGCTTATGGCCGCGGTAAGGCTGAATCTACCGGCTATCGTCGTTAGTGGCGGTCCAATGCTGGCCGGGCGTCTGGGTAGTAATAATGGGATTAAACATGTTGACCTCAGTTCTGTCTTTGAGGCAGTGGGTAAGGTCGCTCGTGGGAAGATGAGTCGAGAGGAATTGGAGCAGTTGGAGGAGGTTGCCTGTCCTGGCTGTGGTAGTTGCGCCGGGATGTTTACCGCTAATACCATGAATTGTGCCACTGAAGCGATGGGAATGGGATTAGCTGGTAATGGCACTATTCCGGCTATTGATGCCAGGCGGCTACAGCTGGCTAAGAAGGCCGGACAGCAGGTTATGAAGCTATTAGCCAATGACATTCGCCCCCGGCATATAGTGACTAAGGATTCTATCCATAATGCCTTGACCGTTGATATGGCGTTGGGCGGTAGCACTAACTCAATCTTGCACCTTATGGCTATAGCTCATGAGGCGGGGGTTGATTTCCCTCTGTCGAGAGTAAATGAAGTAAGTCAACGCACTCCTCATCTGTGTAAGCTGAGTCCAGACGGTGACTACCATCTTGAGGATTTAGATGGCGCTGGCGGTATACCTGCCGTGATGAAGGAGTTACAGGTGTTGTTGAACCTGGAGGCGAAAACCGTATCCGGGAAGTCTGTAGCTGAGATTATCAAGGATAGTCAATTTGTGGATAGAGAGGTTATCCATTCTGTTACCAATGCTTACTCGGCTACCGGGGGTATTGTCATGCTGTTTGGCAATCTGGCGCCGGAAGGCGGGGTGGTAAAGAGGTCGGCCGTTGTCCCTGAGATGATGGTTCATCAAGGCCCGGCCAGGGTGTTTGACTCTGAAGAAGAGGCTACCACAGCAATTATGGGGGGAAGTATAGAACCGGGTGCCGTGGTAGTTATTCGTTACGAGGGACCTAAAGGAGGGCCGGGGATGAGGGAGATGCTCACTCCTACCTCTCTCCTGAGCGGTATGGGTATGGATAAGGAGGTAGCCCTGATAACCGATGGGCGTTTTTCAGGGGCAACTCGTGGTGCAGCTATTGGGCATGTTTCTCCGGAGGCGGCTAGTCGGGGGCCTATTGCCGTTTTAAAAAACGGAGATATAATTAAGATTGATATCCCTAATTGTAAACTTGAGGTCGAGCTTAGTGGTAAAGAAATATCTGAGTGTCTGGCCGGTCTAGCTGAGTTTGAGCCTAAAGTAAAAACGGGCTATCTTAAATATTACGCAGAGAAGGTATGTTCAGCTAGCACCGGGGCGGTGTTTAGTCAGTAAGGGAGGCTTAATATGAAGATGACTGGTGCCCAGATTATATGTGAAGGCTTGGTAAAAGAGGGGGTAGAGGTTATCTTTGGTTACCCTGGTGGAGTTGTCATACCCCTATATGATAGTTTGTCTAAGTATTCCCAGCTTCGTCATATTCTGGTGCGTCACGAGCAGGGTGCGGCTCACGCTGCTGATGGATATGCCCGGGTTACCGGGAAGGTGGGGGTATGCCTGGCCACCTCTGGTCCTGGAGTGACCAACCTGGTAACCGGTATTGCCAATGCCTGTCTTGATTCAGTGCCGATGGTAGTTATAACCGGTCAGGTAGCCACCTCCTTCATTGGCCGGGATGCTTTCCAAGAAGTAGATACCACCGGTATTACCTTGCCAATTACCAAGCATAACTATCTTGTACTTGAGGTGGGTTCACTGGCTAAAGTGGTTAAGGAGGCTTTTCATCTGGCCAGAACAGGGCGGCCCGGTCCGATACTTATTGATGTGCCGCGGGATGTTTTGGTAGATGAGGTAGAGTTTCGCTATCCGGATGAGGTGAATTTACCTGGTTATAAGCCGACATTTAAGGGGCATCCGACGCAGATTAAGAAGGCAGCCAAGCTAATAAACGAGGCGCAGAGTCCGCTTATTATTGCGGGCAGGGGGGTAAATATCTCCGGGGCTTATGGTGAGCTTGAGCAGTTAGCTGAGGTAGCTCAGATACCGGTAGTTACCACTTTATTAGGTATGGGGTGTTTTCCGGAGAGTCATGTTTTAAGTTTTGGTATGCTGGGGATGCATGGGATGGTATATGCTAATATGGCGGTTTGTGAGGCTGATGTCTTAATTGCTGTGGGGATGAGGTTTGATGATAGGGCTACAGGTAAAGTAAGCTCATTTGCTCCACAGGCTCGTATCATTCATATAGATGTAGACCCGGCGGAGATTGGGAAGAACGTACGGGTAGACGTGCCGATAGTGGGAGATGTTAAGGAGGTACTCCAGGAATTAAACAAGTTAATTACCTCGGTTGAGCATACCGGTTGGGTTGAACGGCTAAACGGATGGCGTGGGGAGCATCCGGCGACAGATATCAGGGAGAGTGAGGGGCTTCTGCCGCAGTTTGTCCTACGTCAGATATACGAGGTAACGGAAGGTGAGGCGGTCGTGGTTACCGGGGTAGGGCAGCATCAGATGTGGTCGGCGCAGCATTACTGGTATGATAAGCCCAACAGTCTAATATCGTCGGGAGGATTAGGGCCGATGGGTTTTGGATTACCCGGGTCTATCGGGGCTAAGGTAGGTTGTCCTGGTAGTGTAGTTTGGTGTATAGATGGGGATGGCAGTTTTCAGATGACGATACAGGAGTTAGCTACGATAGTGCAGGAGGGGTTAGGGATAAAGATAGGTATTATCAATAACGGGTATTTGGGGATGGTGAGGCAGTGGCAGCAGTTTTTTTTCGAGCGGCGGTATGTAGCCACGCCGTTGAGTGGCCCCGACTTTGTCAAGGTAGCTGAGGCGTATGGGATACCGGCACTGCGGGTTAAGTGTAAAGAGGAAGTAGTTCCGGCGATTGAGAAGGCGATGGGTGAGGAGGGGCCGTTTCTACTTGATTTTGTAGTGGAGC
>NZBQ01000026.1 GCA_002688105.1 Dehalococcoidales bacterium
AAAAATTAGAAGTTATTAGAAAAGAATGGGGTTGGAAACCGCAATATGATACCCCTGAAGTAATAATTGATATTTTTGAGCAAGACTTAAAGAAGCATCCTTGACGTTAGAGTGCCCTAATTTGATACTATCACCATAAATAAAGATATTTCTACTGGAGGTTTAGAGAATCATGCAGGTTGAAGTCATCATGCCTCGATTGGGGCAAGAGATGGAAAAAGGAACCATAGTTGAATGGTATAAGCATGAAGATGATCGAATTGAAGAAGGTGCGCCTCTGTTTCAAGTTGAAATGGGAAATACCAGATTAGATAAAACAAAAATCTCTATTTCTGAGATGGAATGTGAATAAACCAGAATATAACAGAGAATCGTTCTATCAAGGTGCTCATATCTATAAAATTTCTCAGATCCATACTACACAGAAAGAACTAGATATAGTAGTAACCGAAAAGGATCAACAAATACTGCGTGAACTTGGAGAAAAGATTGCCGGTATCGGCTCCCTTCCTATCCAGCAAAAACGAGCACAAATGTGGTCTCAGCTAAATCGGCTTGAAGATAGTAAACCGATGGTCTGGATGGATGATATTTGCTGGAATGAAATGGATGTTGACGGCGAATTACAATTACAAACCTCAAGCCGTTTCTGTCAGAGGCTTGAGGCAGAGCTACGTCAAACAATCTATCAATGGGACCACATGCCGGGTGATATGGTTGTAGAACCTGTCATCTATTCACCATTGGTGCTCACAAATACCGGGATCGGAATATCTGTAGAAGAAGATACTATCAAGAAAGAAGATGACAGCCTAGTCGCGTCACATCGTTACCATGTTCAAATCAAGGATGAGGACGATATAGAAAAGATCAGAATGCCAGAGATTACGCATCATGAAAAGAAATCGGAGGAGAATTATCAGACTTATCATGACATCTTTGATGGCATTCTTACGGTTAAGAAACGTGGGACTCCCGGCTTCTCTTATGGACCGTGGGATGATATTATACACTTCGCCGATTTTCAGCAGGTACTCCTTGATTTGGTAATCCGTCCTGACTATTTACATAAACTCGTAGACCGTTTCGTCACTGCATATCTCCATTGTCTAGACCAGTATGAGACACTAAATCTTTTGGCCCTAAATAATACTAACGTACGCATAGGCTCTGGTGGCTATGGTTACACAAATGAACTGCCACAGTCTGATTATAATCCCAATCATACTCGCACGGTGGATATGTGGGGTAATTCGAAAG
The DNA here is from genome assembly GCA_002688105.1 of Dehalococcoidales bacterium. GTDB lineage: Bacteria > Chloroflexota > Dehalococcoidia > Dehalococcoidales. The sequence goes on from NZBQ01000026.1 coordinate 1,261, forward strand.
CCCAGCCATTTGACGGGGTTTCTCCTGAGATGCATGAGCAGTTTGCGTTGAAATACGAAAGGCGCTGGCTGGAGCGTTTTGGCCTGACATACTACGGTTGTTGTGAGCCGCTGCACGGAAAAATTGACATTCTGAGAAGTATTCCCAATCTACGGAAAATATCCATAAGCCCATGGGCTGACATCAATGAAGCGGCCAGGCAAATATCAAATGATTATGTCATTTCATTAAAGCCCAACCCTGCAATTCTTGCCACAGGTAAATGGAATCCTGGAAGCGCCAGAGACGAACTGGAATCGAAATTAAAAGTTGCAAAGCAATACAACTGTAAAGTAGAAATCTTGATGAAGGATATCAGCACGGTTCGTCATGAACCTCAACGGCTATGGGAATGGGCAGAAATTGCCACAGAGGTAGCTGAGAAATTCGCCTGAAAACCGCTCCATTCAGCTCATGAGTTCCATGATCCTATTTTGGTGATTAAGGAAAAAATTAGTAAATCGCCTCAAGTGTAACTTACGTGCTCACGAGCGTGAGAGATTAGAGGTAATCTTATTACTCAATCTTGGTTGGTGGTGGAGGTGGTGGATATGGACACCAACCAAGATTGAGTAATAAGGAGGTAATAGCAACTAGGGTATAGGCGGGCTCTACCAAAGGGAACTCAGATACTGGAGGTTTTGGTCTTTTTCTACTGGCTTAAATATTTACTCCTCCTTCCCATGTGGGTAGCCACTAATATAGAGAGGTTGTGTCTTTCTATTCATATGCAGTTATAATGATAGTATTGCTGGTATTCTTCCCGCCGATTGCTCTATGGCTTCCGAGTACTGTGTATTAGTTTGGCCGTAAATTGAACAACGGTAACACTTTAATAACTAATTTTTGAAAGGAGGATGATCTAGTGTCCTTCTTTGAAGAATTGCCGAAGGAAAGAATGGAGGCTGGGGCGTTCCAGGTCAGCGACCCGACCCTCATAGCTCACGACATACTGATGTAAGTGAACAATAGCTGAGTAGAGCAAAACTACGTGAGAGCTTTAGGTTGTATTATTAAATATAAGGGAGGATAAACAGTGAGATTAAATGATAACATAGCGATAGTAACTGGAGCTGCTCAGGGAATAGGTCGTGCAGTAGCCGTTACTTTCGCTAGAGAAGGTGCTGACGTAATAGTCAGTGACATAAATCTTGAATTGGCGGAGAAGGTAGTAGATGAAATTAGAGCACTCGGTCGCCGAGCGCAGGCCATAAAGGCCGATGTATCTAAAAGTAGCAAGGTCAACCAAATGGTTGAGCAAGCGGTGAATAACTTTGGAAGAATTGACATACTGGTCAATAATGCCGGGGTAAACAAGCTTCTTCCCTCAGATGACTTGGCTGAGTCTGACTGGGACTGGGTGACGGGCATCAATATTAAGGGTCAGTTCCTGTGTAGCCAGGCGGTGGGGCGTCAGATGATTAAGCAAAAACAGGGTAAAATAGTCAATATTGCCTCGATGGCCGGTCACTACGGTCGTCCGGGAGGCCTTCCCTATTGTGTAAGTAAAGGTGGTGTCCTTCAGCTTACCCGGACACTAGCTGTAGAGTGGGCGGAACACAATATAAATGTAAACTCGGTAACACCCAGTCTGACCAAGACCACACTGTGGGCCAATTTCGGGTTTGACGTAGAGAAACAGGTTAGGAAAATACCTCTAGGACGAATGAACGAGCCTCAAGATATAGCCAACGCTGTTTTGTTTTTAGCTTCTTCGGAATCTGATAATATCACGGGGCAAGACATAATCGTAGATGGTGGACTATGCGCCCTCCATCCCGCTTACCTTGCCAGGCTAGACTGACAGCGCCAGCTCTTGGACATGCCACCTAATTGCTGAAACAGTAAAAAAAATCAAAGCAAGGGGGTTCAGCATTGGGAAACTATTTCGGTACTATATCCTAGGCTGTAGAAAGTGGAGATGATAAGGAGATCACCAAAATAGTTAAGGAAGCGCTTACCAGTAGCCTGTCAGCTATAGATATTCTTGACAAGGGATTAGTACCCGGCATACACGCCTTGGGGAAGCTATTCAAAGATGGGCAGGCCTATCTACCTGAGATATTAATCTCAACGCGAGCTCATTTCTCTCTGGCTGGAGTGTGGGATAAACGGTCATGAGCCTCTAGAGTGCGCCGCGGGAATGGACGCCGTCGCCCTCAGGAAGAAGTACGGTAAGGATATAATACTGGCTGGTAACATAGATAAGCGGGCGCTTATCAAAGGAAAGGAAGCTACACGGGCGGAGGTTATGTCCAAGGTGCCATTTCTACTGGAACAGGGCGGCTACTTCCCAGCGGTAGACCACGGGGTACCGCCTGATGTCAGCTTTGAAAACTACTGCTACTTCATCAATACCCTACGCGAAGTTACCGGACTTGAAAGACTATTGTTCTAACGCACTGAGATGAGAGTAAGGATGCCTCATTGCGAGTTAAAATGAGTAAAAATCCCAGCTAGAATAAAGAGTTTAGGGCCGACCGCAATGAAAGGCGAAACATCACTCCATCCGAAGGCGCGGCTTTTGGCAAGGCTATCGAACAAAATCTGATGGGTATGAAAGACAGCATTGAAGGCCTTAAACCATTCTTGGAAAAGCGACGGCCTAATTTCCAGGATGCTTGGGCAAGCCGCTTCTAAGAAGCGGGAGCGCAGCTAATCTAGAAGAAGGGTTCGTAAGTAATCTCAGAAAGGAGGGGACCGAAGTGCCGGAAAGAGATTTTCGGGGTAAAACGGCGATTGCTGGGATTGGCTATGGCCGTAGTCCTCAGGCGCCGGGGGCTTTCACCACAAACTCAGGGGTAAGTGTTTTGACGCTCGCCGTGCGAGCGACGAAAGAAGCCTGTGAGGATGCCGGCATAGATCCGAAAGAACTGGATGGCGTTGTCTCCTTCCAGTTAAATGACTCAGTGCCACCAAGTAGTGTTCTTACCGCTCTGGGGTGCCCAAAAATCAATTACTCCTCCGATCTCAACGGTGGAGGCGAGTATGCTTCCTTCGCCATAGTCCAGGCAGCACAAGCCGTCTACCATGGTATCAGCAACTATTGCCTGGTTTACCGGGCAATGAATGGCCGCAGTGGAGTACGCATGGGGCAGTTAGGCGAAGGGACTGGCGCCGGCACGGGCAGAGTTGGTGGCGCCGGGCAATTCACCAGCATTTATGGATTAGCTGGGCCTCCGTCTTTTTTTGCCTTCCAGGCTCAGCGCTACATGGCACTCTATAAAGTCACAAGCCTAGACTTCGCCAATTTTTGCATCAATAGGCGCACCAACGCTACCAATAATCCACGTGCCGCCATGCGGCAGCCACTCACGATAGAGGAGCATCAGAGCTCTCGTATGATAGTGCATCCCTACCATCTGCTGGACTGCTGCTTAGAGACGGATGTCGCCTGCGCTATGGTCATCACCACCACCGAGCGGGTACGCCATCTCAAGAAGAAGACGGTGACCATCTCCGCCGGTATGGGAGCTAGCAGCTTTGCTGATGAGATTATCGACACCGGCCTGATCCATATTGGCCCCCGAATATTGAAAGCGGCGGGCATTAAATTAAAAGACATTGACATCTTTGAGCCCTACGATAACTTTACTGATTGCCCGATGCGGCTCATCGAGGACATGGGGTGGTGCAAACGGGGGCAGGCCAAAGATTTCATCAAGGATGGGCGGACTAGCTTGGATGGGGAGCTCCCAATATTGACCCAAGGCGGCCTTACGAATGAAGGATATTGCCATGGGCTGAATAATGCTCTCGAAGCAGTTCAGCAGCTCCGTGGTGAAGCAGAAGACCTATGTCCCGACTGGCGCAACGGCAGCCATACTTATGACCGCAACATTTGTCGCCAAGTGCGTAACCCGGAGATTGCGCTTCACTGCGGCGTCACTGGCGGCAGCGCCATTATTTTTAGGAGGGAATAGGCTATGCCCGACAAATACAAGTACCTGCTCCCCTTGCCTGATTTCGAAACGAAAGAGTGGTGGGGCGCGCTCAGGTGGTACGAGTTAGTGTTTCAGCGATGCACCCGGTGCCAGACTTTCCGTCATCCGCCTCAAGGCACATGTCCAAGGTGCTATTCGGAAGACCATGAGTGGATCAAGGTAAGCGGCCGTGGAATCCTCTACTCGTACATCACTGTCTGGCAGCCGGTGCTGCCACAATGGCGGGGTGACGTCCCCTACAATATAGTGCAGGTAACGCTGGAGGATGCCCCGAATATCAAGATAATAGGTAATGTTATCGGGGTGGACAACTCGCGGCTCACGATAAATATGCCACTTGTGGCCGTCTTTGATGATGTGACCCAGGAGGATACTATCCTTCGCTGGCAGCCACGCTGAGAAATAAATAATCGCCACTAGAACTGCGTTTGATAAACTCATATGGTATCCGCCAAATCTCTTTTAAATAATACACAAAAATGCAAACGCGAAGTTTTATTAAGCATTAGGGTACATGATGGCTGACTGGCACATGTACTTGCTCCCTTCTCTGCTGGTTGATACCAACCGTATTGGAGTTACAGGCATAATTACAGGAAACGGCTGGTTTTTCCTTCAGCTAAGCCTTTAACATCGTTAAATATAGACCAGAATAAGCAACTGTAGATCTAAGGCAGTCAATCTAAACACATTAACCTTTCAAAGGGAGGGCAACAACAGCTGTACCTAGTGTAGTCTTTTCCCTTTTAGAGTTTTCGAGCCAGATATCGCACTCAACGCAGTGCTCGCCACCCGCTTCATACTTATTGGTGACCGTTCCTTTGCAGGTAAGTTTATCACCGGGAATATCCATACCCCGGTAGCTGCATCCGTATTTCTTTATTTCCCCTTTTTCTCCTACCCAGTCACCCAGCAACTGGCCCAGCCAGGCACTCTTCAGAGCACCATGAACGATGATATCCGGTAGATTGTTGCCCAGGGCGAAATCCTTATCATAATGTATCTGGTAGAAGTCACCTGACGCGCCTGCCCATTTAACCAGCTGTTGTGGATCCGGTTCCTTTACCAAGGGAGGAATCTCACTGCCTACTTCTATATCTTCCCAATAAACTTGGTCCGCCAATGTTTCTCCTCCTTTCTATTTAGTGTTTAGTGGCGCATCAATAACTGATGTCGGTATTTCGAGATTTCACTACCGCTTCCCCGTTCTGGTTTTTATAGGTGGTCTCGTATATTTGAATAAGCATCTTCCCAAGCCTGCCTTCTCTCTCAAGAAGTTCAACTAATTTGGTAGTCGACGTTACAGTATCACCCGCCTGTACCGGTATGAAGAACTCATACTCGTCCCCCCCGTTAAGTTTTCTTGTGAAGGGACTTATAATGCGTGCCTGTCTTTGCCCTAATTTAACCGGGAACGAATACTGATCTACAAAGGCAGGAGGCCCAATAATACTACGATACCTCTTCTTCTTAGCATACTCCTCATTACGATATAAAGGATTTGGGTCTCCAATTGCATCCGCCCATCTTCTGATTGGTTCTTTTTCAATCTCATATACAGTCTCGTCTGATTCAACGTCTATCATGCTTCTCATTTCTTCAGTAATTACCGAATCTTCAGCCACAAGAATACTTCCTCCTATGAAAGCATAGTGCAAGTTTTTATCGACCTTTTCTCATTTTCGGTTTTTGTCCCTTCGCGTTATTTCTTGTTCCAGTCATCCTCCTATCCGTCGAGGTAAAGCCTCCACACAATAACCTTCGACCCGGCCCCTAACCTTTCACAGAGCTTAATGCTTTTAGCATCAGCTAGGAGGTAACGAGGGTAGCCGGGGTTACACTCCTCCTTACCTCTTCGATTCTTCTCTCGTAGAGACGCTCTTGACTCAAGACACGGTAGACGATGGTTAACAGCCTACGAGCAGTAGCTACCTTAGCCCTGTTGTTACCCTTCCTTATCATAAGCCGGTGGTAGCTAATAAAAGAGGCACTGACAGAAAATCCACCAGTGCCCTAGACCCCATAAAGGTCAGGATATAGAGCAATACAACAACCCACTACAAACGCTCTTCACCAAATCTTGGGGTTCCTATGCCGTCTTCATCCTTTGGCAAACCTTTCATACCATTCTGGTGTTCCGAGATATTCGACCTTCTCCCAAAGGCCAAGCGCCTTCCCCTTAGGCATCTCTGGAGCCGGCCACTTATCTAGCTGCCGAGCAACCTTCTCTAGGTGGTAAGCACTGTCACCCAGGTAGAGTTGCTGAGTCTTTGCTCGCTTTGTATAGAGGGGAAGAAGACCTCTATCCGTAGTATAGCCAACGCCAGCCATAACCTGATGCGCCCGCCAGCAAGCCCTCTCTATAGCATTGCTAGTCCAGGTTTTGGCTATAGCTACTTCATAATCACAAGGGAGACCTTGGCTAATCCTCCAGGCAGCCTGATAAGTAACCCACCTGGAACAGTCAACTTCGCTTACCAGATAAACACACTGCTCTTGGACATACTGGTTAATACCGATAGGCTGCTCAAACTGTATTCTGGTCTTAGCATACTCCACAGTCATTTCCAAAACTTTTTCGCCAGCTCCCACCATCGCTGCGCAGAGTAGTACTGCCCCCTGCTGCATAACCTCAGCTAGAGGAGCCCAGCCGCTATTGAGTTCTCCCACCATATTCTTCTTGGGAACTCTTACATTATCAAAAATAACCTCACTCTGCTTGTCACCGGCGGTCGTATCCAACAGGGTGTAGCTTATCCTAGGACTCTTGGCATCTACTAAGAATAGCGTTATCCCGCCCTCAGGATTTCCTCCATCCCTAGTCTTGGCTACGCATAGAAGGTAATCAGCGATGTGAGCATCGTGAACAAATATCTTGGTGCCCTCAATAACATAATTATCCCCGTCGGGAGTAGCCCTCACCGTTACCCCTCCAGCATCCCAGGCATTGCCATCCCAACTAGACTCCGGTTCGGTTAAAGCTAGGGCAAGAATCAAATCTCCATTGACTATCTTAGGCAGTAATTCTGCTTTCTGCTCCTCATTACCAGCATTCAGGATAGCCAGTCCACAAAGAACCACAGTGGAAAGATGAGGGCTGGGAAACATAGTCCTACCCATTTCCCCATAGAGGACAGCTAAGTCTAAGATGCTGCCCCCGGTGCCACCGTATTTCTCGGGGTAGACAAGCCCCAACCATTCTAGGTCGGCTATCTTGCGCCAGAGCTCTGGAGAGTAACCTTCATCGCCACTCTCTATCTCTCTTACCAGTGTTTCGGTGCATTCCTTCTTCAGAAAATCACGAGCCACTTGCTTGAGCATTTTCTGCTGTTCATTTATGGAAAAATCCATGACCCTACTTCTTTCAGTTGTAAATTTAGCCCATGTCATTAACGAGCAGCTTCTTCTTTCACCGCTTGACCAATAACTTCTCTTAGTCTGGTTGAGATTCTGGGCAAACCAAGCCCTCTATCGGCAATAACGACCTTATTTATCTCAATAGTCCCGCCTCCATGTGCGCTTCGCATTGCCTCCCACCTGCGCTCTACCTGCCCTTCAAATTTTACCCGTGGCGAGAGCTTCTTCAACTGCCCATAAAGACCGAACATATCCATCATTTTCTTAGATTGGATAGGACCGTATGTTTTGAAGATAAGCTCAAGTAAATTGTAAGGTTGCGGACCCAATTTCTCCCGCTCGGCAAAATACCACTGCCCGTGCCACCCGCAAAGCCTCTCCACTTCGGTCTCAACAGCTATTTGTGCCAGTGTTTCTCTAACCTTCGGGTCCTCTATAAGTGGCTTCCCGTTCCGTTTTGTCTCCTTACAAAACTGAACCAGCTCCTCCAAGTACCGCTTACTTCTTGCCGCATCGTCAGTACCGCTCCTTTCAAACTCAAAAGTAGCCATAGCATGGTAAAAGCCCCGATTTAGCTGGCCAAGCAGACTATCCTTAGGCACCCTGACGTCATCAAAGAATATGTCAACTGTAAAACCAGACATGCACGGTATTGGACGATAGCTTATCCCTGGAACTTTCGCCGGCACAAGAAAGAGACTAAGCCCTCTATGCTTAGGCTTCACATCGGCGGTTCTAACCAGAGTATACAGATAGTCCGCCGGGCCCGTAGCGCTAATAAAAGTCTTCTGCCCATTGAGGATATAGTCGTCACCATCCGGTACCGCCCTGAGCTGTACATTGGCCTCATCAGAACCGGCGTCAGGCTCAGTCTGGGCTTGATACCATATCACCTCCCCCCGGGCTATTGGGGGCAAGAACTTCCTCTTCTGTTCTTCGGTACCAAACAGGTGCAGGGCAGGCCCACACACCCCTAGGCCCAGACTAACCGGCCAGACAACCCCCCAGTAGCCAGTTTCCTCTATGATAATCCCCTGTTCCATGTCGGTCAAGCCTAGGCCACCACTCTCTTTACCCCAGCCTGGAGCCAGATAACCCTTCTTGCCGGCTTTCTTTTGCAACGCCATCCCAAAAGAAAGCTGCTCCTCGGTGAAAGGTGCTCCTCTGGTCACAACTTCTATGAAGCCCGCCCTATAGTCTAAAGGCAATTCATTAACAAAAAATTCGTGAATTTCTTTTCTTAACTTCTCCTGCTCTTCAGTAAATTCAAAATCCATATTCCCTTCCTATCACAAAGAAATAAATGGTATTTCCCATTTCAACTTGAAACAGAGGCACCCTCACTTTCATTACTGTGGTCACTAATAACGTACTATGGCCTGCCCCACTCACTGAGTATTCAGTTGCTCCAGGCCTCTCAGGTTGTCCCCGGCAGCATGGTCAAAAACTTACCTTATCTGGTCCCTTTAGCCCTATTATCTTACGTGCTTCGTCAGGACTAGCGATCTCACGACCCAGGGCCTCGGCTATCTTGACTACTTCCTGCACCAGTTCCACATTACTGGTAGCCAGCTGCCCATTACC
>NZBQ01000027.1 GCA_002688105.1 Dehalococcoidales bacterium
ACTCGCATTTGACCTGCCCCCCAAAAACTAGTCCAGTTATAATGTTAGTCTGAGGGCTAGAAAGGGGGGGATAAATGGTTAAGAAATCCTTTACACCTGAGCAAATCATCAACAAGCTTTGAGAGGTCGAAGTCCTCATCAGTCAAGGAGCCACTACTGCAGAAGCCAGCAGGAAGGCAGGAATCACGGAACAGACCTACCGATGTCTCCGCTGACTATTCTCCAACTTGAGATGTGGTGCAACTATTCGGGGCGTATCAAATAACTCAAAGTCGCAATGAATATAGTTTAGCACCAATATGCAAAGTTAAAATGAAAAATATTGTTATTACAGGCAGCACTAGTGGTATCGGTTATGGTCTTGCAGACTCATTCCTGTCCCTAGGTTGCTCAATAACCATTAGTGGCCGATCTCAGAAAAAACTAGCGCGCATTGTTAATATACTAGCGAACAAATATGAGCCTAGTCATGTGTTCGGTTACCCCTGTGATGTAACCCATTATGATCAAGTTCAAGCTTTATGGGATGCAGTAAAAGCCCACTTTGGTAATATAGATATCTGGATAAATAATGCTGGTGTTGGTCACCCTGAAACTGCCATCTGGAGTTATTCACCTGATCAGATTAAAGAAGTTGTTGACACAAACTTGATAGGTGCAATATATGGCTCAGTAGTAGCACTAAAAGGCATGCTAGGGCAAGGATACGGTGGTATCTACAATATGGAGGGATTGGGTAGTAGTGGTCCAATAATCAGGGGAATAGCACTATATGGTACTACAAAGTCAGCCTTAACTTATCTCACTAGGTCAATGGTGAAGGAGACTCAGGGTACGCCAATATTGATTGGAGGACTTAGGCCAGGTGTGGTAGCCACCAAACTTATTACTGAACAATATGATGGACGTCCTGAAGAATGGGAACGCTCCAAACGAATTTTAAATATCTTAGCTGATCGTGTAGAGACTGTTACCCCTTGGCTCGCGAAGAAAGTATTGGCTAACAACAAGAACGGTGTAAATATCGTGTGGCTTACTAGGTTTAAAGTCTTAAGGCGCTTTCTCATTGCACCATTCCATAAGCGCAAAGTATTTGATTAATTAACTAATCTTTAGTTAGAAATATTTGCGTAGCCGATAGTTTTTATTATGGATTTACATACATACCTAAGACTGCATGTGGGCGTAGGTAGGATCTGCTAAATTGACTCACATCCTGATACTCCTGGCACTCTTAGGTATTAATGGTTTGTTCAGGTTGACAATGGTATTCTTTTTATTATAGCTTCTCAGAATTACTAATTAGATTAGGAAGCAGTGATGGATATAGCATTACGAATAGTACATGTCGCTTTTGGGATATTCTGGGCGGGCACAGTTATTTTTGCCACCTTCATTCTGTTACCGCGGTTGAAGAAGTTAGGCCCGGCCATCGAACAACCAACTTTGAAAGAAATAATGCGAGTCACAAGCCCGACCATGATGATTTGCTCCGTTGTCGTTCTAGGCACTGGGATTGCCATGGTATTACGTGCGCAACTGCCCGTTAACGTGTTCTTTAGCACAGGCTGGGGTATTGCTATGTTTATTGCATTCATTGCTATAGTGATTGCTGTGATCGTTGGCTTCGGAATTCTTGCACCATCGGGAGCCCGCATGGAGAAGTTGGGACGTGGCTTTGAAGGACGCCAGCCCACTACTGATGAGATGGAGAAAATGGGTAGGCTCACCCGTCGTATCGCTACCGCCGAACGTTTTATCTTCGTGCTCATTATGATTGTCGTAATTATAATGCCCCTTTCGCGATTCATATAGCCTCCATTTTCGGAGAAAGTTACTTTCAAATAGGCTATTAGGACACATAGAGTTAAATCTATATACTGCCTAGGTTAGGCTACTTACTAATTTTTATTATGAGCTAACATACATACCCATATTTGTCCAGTAGTGAGTAAAGTATCCGACGACTGTGGGGTGGTAAAGTCTATCGGGATAGCTCACTTGGTTACCGCCCGCCTGTCCCTGAAACCATACCACCAGCTATGATACATTAACACTAACTTAAAAGGTGGTATAATTATTGGGGGCAGGTCAACCTGCTTAGAAATGTTGTCCCCGCCTGAGGCGGCCAAAAAGGACGCTGTGATTCATGTGGATAGTGACGACGTTGCCCAGCTTATTACTGAGCTGGAAGGTAAGGGGTACCCGGTAAAACTCAGGCAACGCTAAACCTGACCATAGGTGGGGCTGAACAGTTATTCAAGCTATGACAAAGCGGCGAATTGATAGCTTACTAGTGGATAGGGGGCTGGTGGAGAGCCGGGCTAAGGCACAAGCTTTAATCATGGCCGGAGAGGTAGTGGTGAGGGGGCAAGCCAGCATTAAGCCGGGAACACTGGTAAATGAGGAGGCGGCAATTACTATACTCGAGCCGCCTCCTTTTGTTAGCCGTGGTGGCACTAAACTTGACCACGCCCTTGACCAGTTTCAGCTTGATGTCACCTCTAAGGTGGCGGCGGATATTGGGGCGTCAACCGGTGGCTTTACCGATTGCCTGCTCAAGAGAGGGGCATCCCGGGTTTATGCTATTGATGTGGGCTATGGTCAGCTAGACTACCGTCTGAGGCAGGATTCACAAGTGGTGGTTATGGACCGGGTAAATGCCCGCTACCCTATCTCCCTGCCGGAGAAGGTGGATTTGGCTACCATAGATGTATCCTTCATCTCGGTAGAGAAGGTGCTCCCGTCGGCGGCTAAGCTACTAAAAGATGATGGCTATATCATTGTGCTTATCAAGCCACAGTTTGAAGCCAGGAGGGAGGAGGTGGGCAAGGGGGGAGTGATTAAGCAGCCCATAGTGCATGCCAGGGTTCTGGGGCGGTTTATTGCCTGGCTCACCGAGCATGGCTTCAGGTTGAGGGGACTGGTGGCGTCACCCATCACTGGCACTTCCGGGAATAAGGAGTTTTTTGCCCTATTGAGGTTGATATAATAAAAATGGTCAGGAAAGTCGTTCTGGAAGTAGATGGCTTAAAGATTGTCGGTCAGCTCTACCTGCCCGATGAGAGTGACCAAACTCCATATCCTACAGTTTGTATTTGCCATGGCATCCCATCTAAGCGCCATAACCCCAGAGAAAGAGGCTATCGTCCGCTGGCAGAAAAGATTTGTCGCCAGGGCTTCGCCGTATTTACCTTTAACTTCAGGGGAACCGGGGCTAGTGGTGGGAACCTTGACATCTTGGGCTGGACCAGAGACCTGAAGGCGGTCATTGATTATTTACGCCATTTGCCTAAGGTAGATAGGTCCCGTTTGTCGCTGCTTGGCTTTAGCGGTGGGGCGGCTGTCTCAGTATATGTGGCGGCACAGGATAGCCAGGTATCATCCGTCGTCGCCTGCGCCTGCCCGGCAGAATTTACTCCCCTGACCGAGGGTAGTAACCCCTCGTCTCTCATTGACTACTTCCGCAATATTGGCGCCATCAGGGACAGTGATTTTCCGTATTCGGCTGAGGAGTGGCTTAATGACTTCAGACTGTTTAGCCCTATTGAATATGTGACTGGCATTGCCCCCAGACCTCTGCTACTGGTGCACGGGAGTAAGGATGAGTTAGTAGAGGTGAGCCATGCCCACAGGTTATGCGATAGAGCCGGGGAGCCCAAGCAGATAACTATAGTTAAAGGAGCCGGGCACAGGCTACGGCGCAGTAACCGGGCAATGACTACGGTTATCGACTGGCTGAAATCCCATGCCCAGATTAGAGGTTAAAGTAAGCTTATTTTAATTGACCCACAAGTAGAAGATAGTTTATAATTAGTGTAGAGAGTAAGTCGAGAGGCAGGCGGATTTGCACGAGTCTTGCGGCGTTTTTGGTATTTATGCTCCCGGTGAGGATGTAGCTCGGCTTACCTTTTTTGCTTTATTTGCCCTCCAGCACCGTGGCCAAGAGAGTGCTGGTATTGCTACCACCGATGGTAAAAAAATCCAGGTTTATGCCGAGATGGGGTTGGTATCTCAGGTGTTTAACGAGGACTCCCTGTCTCAGCTCAGCGGGGATATTGCCATCGGTCATACCCGTTACTCCACCAGAGGTTCCAGCCGGGTAACCAATGCTCAGCCTATTGTGGTGGGCAGAGGCTCAAACAGCTTTGCCGTAGCCCACAACGGGAACACTGTTAATGCGGAGCACCTGCGTGAAGAACTCGCTAACCAGGGCTATCCCTTCCGCAGTTCCACAGATACTGAGGTTATCGCTAACCTCATCCTCTCTGCCCCTGAGAAAAACATGGTAGACAAGATAAGGCATACCATGCGCCGGCTTCAAGGGGCATACTCGCTAACTATCATGACCAACAAAACTTTGTTTGGAGTTCGTGACCCCTTGGGTGTGCGCCCTCTATGCCTGGGAACGATTAATAGCGACTATGTTATAGCTTCGGAGAGTTGCGCCCTTGACCATATCGGCGCCAGCTTCACCAGGGAGATTGAGCCCGGCGAGATAGTTTCAATTACTGAGAATGGCATCGATAGTTATCGGGAAGAGACCGGGAAAAAGGCACTATGTATCTTTGAGTATATTTACTTTGCCCGACCAGATTCGGTGATTAATGGTCAGCTCCTTTACCCGGCACGGCAGGCTATGGGAGCCGGACTAGCCATAGAGCACCCGGTAGAGGCTGATTTAGTCATGGGTGTGCCTGATTCAGCTACCGCGGCTGGCATCGGTTATTCCCGCCAGTCAGGTATATCCCTATGTGAAGGGTTGCTCAAGAACCGCTATGTAGGACGCACCTTTATTGAACCTGACCAGAGAATCAGAGACCTGGGCGTTAAAATAAAATTCAACCCCTTGCCCCAGATACTGGATGGCAAGCGGGTGGTGGTGGTCGATGACAGCATCGTCCGCGGTACTACTACCCCCAAAGTAGTGGGATTACTAAGAAGAGCTGGGGCTAAAGAGGTGCACATGCGCATCTGCGCCCCACCCATCCGCTACCCCTGCTTCCTTGGCGTCGATATGGCTACCCGCTGGGAACTAATCGCCGCCCAAAAAACTGTACCTGAAGTCAGAGACTTTATTGGTGCTGACTCATTAGGCTACCTGAGTATTGACAGGCTGATTAAAGCGGTGGCTCTGCCTAAGGACATTTTTTGTCTGGCCTGTTTCACCGGCAATTACCCCATACCGGTTCAGCTCCAGATGGATAAGCTGGCACTGGAGACTATAACGACCGCTCAGAAAGTTCGTTCTGACATAAAGTAGCGGTAAGCAATCCTTAAAAGTTCATAATTCTCCATATTTCCCAGCGCCTTCATCAAAAGTTAAGCACCCCCTTACCCGCGTTAATCCTCCCCCCTAACTGTGATTGCAACCGAACTGTTCCAAGTGCTATGATGAACATCATCTTTAATAGCTACTCTGGCATAAGGAAACTGAAGATAATGGGCTACTTTACCATACTGGCATCTATTCCGGGCTTCTTTTTGAGTTCTCTCATCTTAATGCTTCTCTGGGGTGTCATCGCCCCCAACTTTGGAACAGCAAAAATAGACTATCTCATGGCTATGTTGATAACCATCACTCTCTGGCTCGCCGTGGCACCTCTGGCAGCAGCGGCTGGTCGAAAGAAAAAGTGGTAAGTTCTAAAGGAGGCAGACTCATTAGCGAGACCTATGCTGCGGCCGGGGTCAATATTGATGCTGCCGCTAAGACGAAGGAGCTGATTGCCAAGCATGCTCTGTCCACCCTCCGCCCCGAGGTTTTGAGTAGCCTCGGGAGCTTTGGAGGGCTTTTCGAATTCAAGGGATATCACCAGCCGGTGCTGGTATCCAGTGTGGACGGGGTAGGCACCAAGCTTAAGATTGCTTCAGCTTTAGCCAAGCACGATACCATTGGTATTGACCTGGTCAATCACTGTGTCAATGACATTCTTACCTGCGGTGCCGAGCCACTCTTCTTTCTTGATTACATCGCTATGGGCAAGCTGGTGCCAGAACAGACGGAGGCTATCGCTCAAGGATTAGCCAAGGCTTGCCGTGAGGTTGGCTGCGCCCTTATCGGTGGCGAAACCGCCGAGATGCCGGGGCTATACGCTGGCAAGGACTACGACCTGATAGGTTTCATCATCGGAGTAGTAGAGAAAGAGAAGATTATTACAGGGAAGACAATAGCGGCTGGTGATACCATTATTGGCTTACCCTCCAGCGGGCTGCATACCAACGGCTATTCCCTGGTACGTAAACTCTTTGGTGAAAATAAAACGGCGCTAGATGCTTACTACCCTGAGCTAGGTAAAACCCTGGGAGAGACACTGCTGGAACCCCATCGCGGCTATTACAAACAGTTGAAGCCATTACTACCTTTGATTAAAGGCATGGCCCATATTACCGGCGGGGGCTTAATTGGTAATGTGCCCCGGGTTCTGCCTGAAGGTGTAACCGCCCAATTTCACAGTCGGGCGTGGAAAGTGCCCACTATTTTCGAGCTGATTCAAAAGCAGGGCAATGTGACCCGAAACGAGATGTATCGTGTTTTTAATAAGGGCATTGGTATGGTAATTATTTGTTCCCCTGACAATGCTGAAAAGCTCACCGGTCGGTTGTCCGGCGCTAAAGTTATTGGTGAGGTGGTCAAGGCTAAAGGAAAAGAAAGGGTGATTATCGAGTAGTTATTCAGTAGCAGTAATTTATTGGGGGGGGCGAGGTTGAAAGTGGGAGAAGGGTATGGAATATAACGATATTATCCAGAAATTGAAGTCGATATCTGACCCTGAAGCCGTGAAGGGAATGGCACGGTTCGGGATAAACCCGGAAAACACTTACGGGGTATCTATTCCCAACCTGAGAAAAATGGCTAAGGAAACAGGAGTAGACCATGACCTGGCTCAGCGACTCTGGGAATCGAATATCCATGAAGCTCGCATACTGGCCAGCATGATTGATGACCCAAAGATGGTTGCCGAGGCACAAATGGATGCCTGGGTGAATGACTTTGACTCCTGGGATGTCTGTGACCAATGCATTATGAATCTCTTCGAGAAGACTAAGATTGCTTATCAAAAAGCAGTCGAGTGGAGTGCCCGCGATGAAGAGTTTACCAAAAGAGCCGGATTTGTCCTAATGGCTCGTTTAGCGGTTAGTGATAAGAAAGCCGATGATACCCACCTTGAGAAATTCCTCTCCATCCTAGAGAGGGAGTCAACTGACAATAGAAACTTGGTTAAGAAAGCAGTTAACTGGGCATTAAGGCAAATTGGGAAACGAAACCTCAACTTGAATAAGATGGCTATTAAAGCGGCTAGAGAGATTCAACAAATAGACTCAAAAAGCGCTAAATGGATTGCCTCTGACGCCATTCGCGAGCTGACCAGTGAGGCGGTTCAAAAGAGGCTATCTAAAAAGAAATAGGCATTGGAGGATTTATGCGAGCTATTATCAGTGTGTCAGACAAAGCCGGGGTAACCGACTTTGCCCAAGGTTTAAGCCAGTTGGGATTTGAGATATTCAGCACCGGCGGCACCAAGAAGGCACTAGTAGAGGCTAAAGTGCCGGTTAAGAGTGTTTCGGACATTACCGGGTTTCCTGAGATTCTTGATGGCCGGGTGAAAACCCTGCACCCGGCGGTTCACGGTGGTATTTTAGCCAGACGTGACCTCCCGGCTCACCTGCAGGAACTAGCCAAGAACAATATGGGGACTATAGACCTGGTAGCGGTCAATCTTTACCCCTTTGTCCAGACGGTGGCTAAAGAAGGGGTTACCCTTGAAGTGGCACTGGAGAATATCGATATTGGTGGGCCAACCATGATTCGGGCGGCAGCCAAGAATTTCCCCGGTGTTATCGTGGTGGTTGACCCCGATGACTATCCCCTGGTTCTGGAGAAATTGGGGGGCGGCATAGACCAGGCCGAGCGTAAACGGCTGGCGCAGAAGGCTTTTCAGCACGTAGCCGTTTATGATACGGCTATTTCGCAATACCTGAGGCAGGATGTAGAGGGCTTCCCTGAGGAGATGACCATAGCTTTGAAGAAGCGCTACGGACTTCGTTACGGTGAGAACCCGCATCAGCCGGCAGCCTTTTACGCCGAGCCCAGGGTAGGGGCAGAACAGGACACCGGCATCACCTGGGCAAAACAGCTATGGGGCAAGGAGCTTTCCTTCAATAATATCCTGGATGCTGATGCTGCCTGGGGGGCGGTAACTGACTTCGCCGCACCCACCGTAGATGTTATCAAGCATACCAACCCCTGTGGCATAGCCAGTCACGATGATATTGATGAAGCCTATCGTCGGGCTTTCAGCGGCGACCCGATAGCCGCCTTCGGTGGCATTGTCGCTTCAAATAGACCAGTTACCTTAGCTATGGCTAAGGCAATGAAGCCGGTCTTTTATGAGATAGTCATCGCCCCGGAGTATGAGCCAGAGGCGCTTGAATTTCTAAAACGCAAGAAGGACTTACGCATTCTGGTTGCTGAGCTACCACCGGGTTATGGTAAGGCTATACCAGACTACCTTGATTTCCGCCGGGTCAGGGGTGGATTCCTGGTCCAGAGCTCAGATTCTCTTCCCGAGGATAGGGTAAGCCTGCGCACCGCAACCAGGCGTGAGCCAACCAAGGCTGAGGTAGAAGACTTGCTTTTTGCCTGGCGAGTGGTCAAGCATGTGAAGTCAAACGCTATCGTGCTGGCTAAGGACAAGACACTTCTGGGGATGGGAGCGGGACAACCCAGTCGGATTGTCAGCGCCCAGATAGCCAGGGAAAAGGCTGGGGAGAAGACTAAGGGTAGTGTTCTGGCCTCGGATGCTATGTTCCCCTTTCCCGATGTGGTGGAAACAGCGGCGGCGGGTGGGGTAACGGCTATCATTCAACCGGGCGGTTCCATAAGAGATGATGACTCAATTAAGGCAGCCGATGAGCACCATATAGCTATGGTGTGCACCGAGGTGAGGCATTTCAGACATTAAATAAAATAGGGAAAGGCTATGACCCTAACCAATCCCAGCATAACCGATTTAGCGGCAATAGTAGACTCGCTACCCGCTGACGAAAAGAAGCTGTTTCAGCGGATATACGCAGTTACTACCACTATCGGCGAACTGCGCACTCCGCCGAGTATACAGCCCTGGGTTAAACGACAGTTCGGATCGGTAGCCGCCGTCACCAGGCAAAAGATTGTCAAGGTAACCAATGTGGTAACCAATGAGGGAACATTGTTTAACCGGTTACGAGACTTCCGCCCCATTGAGGCTATTGAAGACAAGAGCCTTGATACTCAGCTCCGGGAAGCCATTCAGAAAGACACATTTCGTTACCCCGAGGAGGATACCCCTGAAGACCTCTTTGGGCGGATAGCCGGCAAGCATTGCATTACCGCCAGCAACATTGCCAAGTATGACGGCCTG
Source organism: Dehalococcoidales bacterium (assembly GCA_002688105.1). Taxonomy (GTDB): domain Bacteria; phylum Chloroflexota; class Dehalococcoidia; order Dehalococcoidales. The sequence goes on from NZBQ01000027.1 coordinate 9,402, forward strand.
CACGGCGTGGTGATTTTTAACGAGTTTAATCCCCTCCAGTTTTCCAGAGAGCAGGTTATTGACTACATTGATGTTGGTTGGGAGTGGGCAAAGAGGGCACAGGCTACACACCCCCAAGCCAAGTACTTCCTCTTCGTCTGGAATTGTCTCTTCCGGGCTGGCGCCTCCATAGTTCATGGGCACGCCCAGATGATGCTGACCGAGGGCAGGCACTATGCTAAAATTGAGGGATTACGACAGGCAGCCCTGAGCTACCAGCAAAATTATGGCTCAAACTACTTTACCGATATGTTTCGGGTTCACCACTCCGTAGGCTGTGCTATGGACAAAGGAGGAGTCAAAATCCTGGCCAGCCTGACTCCGTTCAGGAATAATGAGGTGATACTCATAGCTGACGAACTAAACCTTTCCCTTAAGGAGAGAATTTATGAGATGTTAGCCTGTTTCAGGGACGAGCTGGGTGTAGTCTCTTTTAATCTTGGCTTGATAACGCCACCACTGGCTCAAACTGAGGAAAGCTGGGAGGGCTTCCCGGTCATGGTGGGGGTGGTAGATAGGGGTAACCCAAATAGCCGAGCCTCAGATGTAGGTGGTGTTGAGATTTATGCCGCCAGCGTTGTCTCCAGCGACCCCTTCGAGCTAGCCCGGCAACTAAAGCAATATTTTGACTAAAAAGTGAGGAAGGCAATGGCTAACGCAGTCTTAGTAATAGACATGATTAAGGGTTTCCTGAAAGAGGGATGTCCTCTGTATTGCGGGGATAAAGCTCGCCGTATAATCCCCAATATTCAAGGCCTTCTGGAACGGGAACTTGCCCAGGGTTCAAAGGTATTTTTCATTTGTGACCAGCATGCTCCCGACGACCCTGAGTTCAAAATGTTTCCTCCCCACTGTGTTGAGGGTAGCGCTGAAACCGAGCTCATCCCCGAATTAGCCGACTACCCGGGCGAGGTAATACCCAAGAGGCGCTACAGCGTTTTTTATGATACCTCCCTTGAGGAAAAACTGAGCCAACTCAAACCGGAGAAGCTGATTGTTTGTGGTGTCTGCACTGAGATCTGTGTGCTGCATACCGTGGCTGACGCCAGGAATCGTTACTATCAGGTGGAGGTGCCGGTTGACTGCGTGGCTTCCTTTGATGAAATAGCACACCGCTTTGCCCTGGAACACATGGAGAAGACGCTGGGGGCAAAACTAACCAGCTTCAGGGTTAGCCAGATTAAGCCAGCTAAATTTGAACCCAGTGAGGCCGTCTTATCCGGGGAGACGGCTGATGTCTACTTTGCCCGCACCATAGACATATTGCGTAAAGAGGCGCTGAACCCGGTAGCCACTATGGAAGTATTTGCCAATCGAGCCGGAATACTCTGCGGTATAGAAGAGGTCAAAGCTTTGCTTGCCCGGGTTTTACCTGAGGACAACCGCGAGGTATGGGCTCTGGCTGAGGGTGAGACAATGGATACCAAGGAAGTAGCGCTGCGTATAACTGCCCCTTACCAGAGCTACGGGCTGTATGAAACCGCCATAGATGGCATGCTAGGTCCCTGCAGTGGCTGGGCAACCGCCGCTAGGGAGTGTGTGGAAGCCGCTAAAGGGATACCCATCATCAGCTTCGGTGCCCGTCATGTCCACCCCTCGGTAGCCGGGGTAATGGAATACTCGGCTATTGTTGGCGGTTGCGTTAGCTGTGCCAGTATCGCTGGTGCCAAGCTGGCTGGTACTGAACCAGCCGGGAGTATGCCTCACGCCATGATTCTAATTATGGGTGACACAGTCAAGGCTACTATTGCCTTTGATAAGTACATGCCGGCTAAGGTACCCCGCGTCTCCCTGGTCGATACCTTCAAGGATGAAGTTGAAGAGAGCCTGCGCGTGGCTCAGGCGCTAGGAGATAAGCTTGACAGCGTGCGACTTGATACCCCGAGAGAGAGGGGCTGGGTTACCCCTGAGCTAATTAAAGAATTGAGAGTCAGGCTGGATTTAGCTGGCTTTAACAAGGTAGGCATTTTTGTTAGCGGTGGCGTTAACCTGGAGCGCATTGCCTACCTCGTTGACAATGGGGCTCCGGTTGACGCCTTTGGTGTCGGCAGTTATATCAGCGGGGCTAAGCCTATTGACTTTACCGCTGACCTGCATGAGGTAGAAGGCAAGCCCATCGCCAAACTGGGCAGAATCCCCGGTATCACCCCCAACCCCAGACTCAAGCGCATAATGTAAGGGGTTAAATTAACCTCATCCCCTTCCCCTTGATAATATAGTCCCGTTATATACAATTGCCAACCCCAATTTAGGGAAAATATGAAACGGATAGCCAATTATAGAGATGATGAAATTCCAGTTAGCAAAAGGACTATCAGCCCTAAAACAAAATTGGTTTTGACAAGATTTAATGAAAATGTTTGTAGCCTTGCCATTTTAGAAGATAAGGAAGACGACTTCGGTGATTCATCAGCTTGTGCGGACAATCTTCCTATTTTAGGAGTCAATATCAAGCCTCTGTAAAAGTGTATAATGATCATCAAGGTTACAAGAGAGTGTTTTAGAAACATAACAGCGTGTTTATGCAAGGGCTGAAGCCACATTGCTCCCTTCGGTGGTGACCTCAAATGCGCTGGAAACGATAAACGACCTACAATACGAGGCGGAAGTCTAGCCGCGCTTAAATTTCAGACATAGAATCTGCTTAGTAGCGTCGGCAACCTTCACTCTCTCATCTATACGCCAGCCGACCACCCACAGGATACGACTCGGTGAGCAGACAAGGGGAATTTGCTGGCGCCAGGACTGAGGGATTTTGGCGTCAATCATGAACTCCCCCACCTTCTTGGGCTGGTTCATACCCAGCGGTTGAAACTTATCACCAGGCTGACGACCTCGCACCAGCAGTCTATCGCCTGTCTTATCCAGGTCAAAGCAGGCGGTAAAGTCGTCATCACTCTCTGTCATCTGTTGCCGGTCAATGACACTCGCCTCTATGCGCCATCCCGGTAGCCGTGTTTCTCCCGGTACCTTCAGGGCAAGCTCCTCTTCTAAAACAGGGAAAGGAGATAGAGCCACCGGGTCTGAGCCCAGCCGGTATTGGTCATATTCTACGGAGAAGATTAAGTCTCCAGGCAGGCTGATTCTTTTCCCAGCTGGCTTGGTTAAGGCATCCATTATTTCCTCAATGTGGCGCGTCTCAATATCCTTGAGATTACCTACTAGTTTTTCTACGGCGTCTCGGAGCAGATGCCGCTTGAGGGCAGGAGGTAATTCAAGAAATCCCTTCTTGTCTAAAATAACTGTGTCCCCTTCCCTCTGAGCAATCTCACCCCATAATCGGGTGCTTTCTCCATCCAGAAAGGCAAGATCATCACCAGCCAGGCGAGCGGTCCGGAGCAGGGCTTCCGCTACCCGCGGATTATAGCTCTTGAGTAGGGGCAGAAGCTGGTGACGGATTCTATTTCTTAGCGGCGATAGTGACAGGTTGGAGGCATCAATCCTGGGCACAAACCGGTGGTCACGGCAATAGCTGGTTGTCTCCTCCCGGCTTACCTCGAGCAAAGGTCTTATTATAGTGAGGCTACTACCGGAAAACTGCCAGCTAACGCTCGGCTGCAAACCCCGAAGCCCCCTGATTCCTGTTCCCCGAATTAGATGCATCAGTATAGTCTCTATATGGTCGTCAACAGTATGTCCTACCGCCACCCGATTAGCACCGATAGTCTTGGCTACCTCAGCCAGAAAGGTATACCTTACCTCACGGGCGGCCTCTTCTAATGAACAATGTTGCCGGGATTGATATGCCTTTACCTCACGCTGGTCTACGGTGACTGGAATACCCAGACGGTGAGCCAGGTCAGCAACATATCGGGCATCAACCTCGGAATCAGCCCCCCGCAGCTGGTGGTTAAGGTGAGCCACCTGCAGACTTATGCCCAGCTCCTCCTTGAGTTTAACCAGGATATGGAGCAGGCATACTGAATCCGGCCCACCGGATACTGCCACCAATAAGCAGTGCTGGGCTGATACCAGGTGATGTTTCTTGATAAAGCGCAGCACCCTCGACTCTAATGGCTCTTGTCTATGACTTTGGTTAGGCTGGGACATTTCTGAGTTGGTTAACCTTTTAGAATAAGTTTGGTGCGGTGTATTGACTGTGGATAATGGGTAAAGCCCAGGGCTGAGGCAACTTGCTCGGCTCTTCCCGAGCCACTATTATCACAACGTAACCTCATACCTACAGTGCCATACGATCGGTGCCACCTGATAAGCCACAGGTCATCAATTAGAGCCCTCAGGTCGTAGTGTCGTGGGCCGGTATCCCGCTGATGTTGCCACGGGAGGTGCTTTGCCGAGAGTAAGCCGGTAATTGCCGCTTCTATATCCTCTGGCTCCTTTTTGGTTTCCACCTCAACCTGATATTCGGCAAAGCGAACCTGCGCGGGTAAAGACGGCTGACCCGGCTCTATGGGATAGACCTGTAAAATTTCAATGCCGGGCGGCAGCTGCTGGCTTACGGCACCGGTGAACCAATGTGGGGAAACCTGTTTATTGCAAAAGACATCCATTAGCTCGACCTCACTGGTTACCCCTAATGGTAAGGGTGCCGCCAGGGATATCCGAGGGCGGGGATTAAATCCCTCTGAGTAGGCTAGTGCTACCTCGGCGCGGTGAAACGCTCTTTGCCACAGGCGCATTATATCAAGGTGGGAGATGAATTTTACTTCCTCCCCTCGACAGAACCTAACTCGCAGGCGCTGCACGGGCTTCCTTGGTTATTAATATTTTCTCAATTTTCATTCCCCGCATTTCGGTTATCACCAGTTTCAATCCCTTATACCTTAGCTGCTCATTTGGTCTGGGGATATGCCCTAAAAGGCTGAGGACAAAGCCAGCCACAGTTTCGTAATCGCCCTCGGGTAATCCCAGTTCCATCTCTTCATTGATTTCCTCAATGCGCATACTGCCATCAATCTGGAAGGTGTATTCGTTGATTACCTCATACTCCTTTTCGGCAGCAGCCAGCTCATCCCCAACCGGACCGACAATTTCCTCGACTAATCGGGTCAGGCTGACGATACCGGCGGTACCGCCGTACTCATCGACAACTACCGCCATCCGGTAGTTTTCGTCACGCATCTCGGCAAAGAGCTCCCCAACACGCTTGGCCTCAGGGGCAAAGTAAGCCGGACGAACCAGGTCATCAATAGTACTCTCATTAGTGATATCCCCTTTAGCCTGAGCCATAAGCACATCCTTTATAGAAAGGATACCGACCACATTATCCATGTTTTCCTGATATACCGGGAAGCGGGATAGAGGGGATTCAGCATAGAGACTAAGGAAATCGGCTATTTTGGAGCCTAACTCGATACTTATCACCTCAGGGCGTGGCACCATGACCTCATAAACCGGGCGGTCGCCAAAGTCAAAAACCTTATGTAACATCTCAGCCTCTTCCTCTTCCACCGTCCCCTCCTTGTGTCCTACTGAAATCATAGTACGAATCTCCTCCTCACTGGCTAGAGAAATGGGCACCGGCTCCCCGCCGACCAGTCGGCTAAACCTGGAGGCTATCCAGCTCAGCACTACCACGAAGGGGGTAAGCACCCAGGATATCGCCTCAATTGGTCGAGCCAATGCCAAAGTTAACCTCTCAGTATGATGGGTAGCTATGGTTTTGGGGGTACTTTCACCAAACACCAGCAGGAGGACGGTGACGACTATGGTGGCATAGAGAATACCCTGGCTCCCCCAGATAGAGACGGCTATAGCCGTAGCCAGAGCTGCCGTCGCCGTGTTGACGAAGTTATTACCCAGCAGGATAGTAGATAGCAGCCTCTCCGGCCGCTTAATCAGTCTCGCTACGCGCTCGGCTCCCCTGACCTCAGTCGTCACCAAGTGCTCAACCCTTATCCTCTGCAAGCCAACAAAAGCCGTCTCCGCGCTGGAGAAAAAGGCTGACAAAAGAAGACAAATAAAAAAAAGCACCAGGTACAGTATTAGTATTTCCGTTGTGAGCATATGCTATCACCCCACTCTTATCAGATAAGACCCCTGAATAGTCCCTTTTAGTTCATCATAGCATTGGTAAATAGGCGTGTCAAAAGAAGAGATTGTCTGGCAACCTATCCCCCTGACCCCCTTCCCTTAATAGAAGATTGTTAAACAACCCATCAATAAGAGAAGGGGGAGTGCAAGTTAGAGAGGGGCGAATCCCCTCTCTAAAATCTCTTCCCTTCTCCTCTTTAGGAGTATGCTATGGGCGATAAGGTCGGTCATCAATAGGAGTTTAAGGAGCAAAATCTCTATATAAAAATGACGTCATCCCTTGGCTACGGAGTCTGACCCGATGGTGTGTTTAAGAGGGGCTAGCGCCCCTCTTTCAAAACCATTTCCCCCTCTCCCTAAAACGAGAGCCAAAGGGAGGCAATACTAAAGGAGAATTTAAAAGGTTAGCCCCATAGCAAGGGGAGTCTAAAGAGAGTGAGGGTGATAATTAATCTCCAAGGAACCAGGTTATTTTACTAATGGTGTCTATGCTATAATTCTGAGGTATGAAAATACTGGGTATCGAGACCTCCTGTGATGAAACCGCTGCCGCCGTGGTAGAGGATGGGGATAAAATCCTGTCTAATCAGATTGCCTCACAGGTGGAAATCCACGCCCGCTACGGCGGGATTGTCCCTGAAGTAGCCTCAAGGCAGCACATCCTGTCCATTATTCCCATCATTGAGCAGGCGATGACCGAGGCTAAGGCTGACTGGGATGATTTGGGTGGCATTGCGGTCACCATGGGACCCGGTCTGGCTGGCTCACTGCTGGTAGGCGTAAATATGGCTAAGTCTGTTGCTTTAGCTCGTGGGCTACCCGTTACCGGAGTTAATCACCTTGAGGGTCATATCTATGCTAACTGGCTGACTGACCACAGTGTTAAGCCAGCCCCCACCTTCCCCCTGGTGTGCCTCATTGTCTCCGGGGGACATAGTGATCTGGTGGTGATGAAGAGACACGGGGACTATGTGGTACTGGGACGGACACGGGATGACGCTGCCGGCGAAGCCTTTGACAAAGCCGCCAGGATACTGGGACTGGGTTACCCCGGCGGTCCCGCCATTGAAAAGGCCGCCAAGGATGGCACCACCTCTCTTCAGCTACCTCGCGCCTGGCTGAAGGGAACTAGCGACTTCAGCTTCAGCGGCGTCAAGACCGCCCTGCTGCGCCTGGTTGAAAGAGGGGAAGTTTCCTCCCCGGCTGACGCGGCTGCCAGCTTTCAGGAGGCAGTGGTTGATACCCTGGTCACCAAAACTGTAGCCGCCGCCACGGAGCACCGGGTGAAGCAGATTTTACTGGCCGGTGGGGTAGCCTCAAACAAGCGGCTGCGAAGCTGGCTGGTGAAAGATTCACCCATCCCGGTGCTGATTCCTGAGCCGGTGCTATGCACTGACAACGCCGCCATGATTGCTGCCTGCGGCTATTACCGGTTTAAGGCAGGTAAGGCGGATGGTTTAGACCTGGATGTGATTCCCGGTCTCAAACTGGCTTAAGATATATAGGAAACTAAAACTAAAGAGAGGGAGAAGATAGAATGAGGCATGGTGACCCTTCATCAAGTAAAGATTGTGTTGGTGTGGCGGTTGTAAACTATAAGATGCCCCGCTGTATCCCTACCAAAGAAGGTGTTATAGAAAACTGCCACAAGGTTGCGGCTTTTGTTGACGGACTGAAACAAGGTTTCTTGGGAATGGACCTGATTATATTTCCTGAATTCAGCGCTCAGGGTTTCCCCTGCTTTTCCATTGAGGACTGGATGAGAACAGCGACGACCATTCCCGGGAAGGAGACAGAAATCCTTGCCGAGTGCTGTCAGAAAAATAATGTCTGGGGGGCATTTTCAATAAGCGCGGAAAGGCATGAGGAGCATCCTAAAAAGGCTCCTTACAACTCAGCGGTTTTAATTAATAACCAGGGAGAGATTGTACAGAAATACAGAAAAATTGTGCCTTATTGTCCAGTTGAGCTCAGCCCTCCTGGTAATGGTACCTATGTTAGTGAAGGACCAAAGGGTCTTAAAATCAGCCTGATTATTTGTGATGACGGGAACTATCCTGAGGTATGGCGAGACTGTGCCATGAGGGGAGCTGAGCTGATTGCGCGGCTCACAGCTTATCCCTATCCAGCAAAAGAACAGCAGAGAACACTCAATGCGGCTATGGCATGGTGCAACAATGTTTATGTAGCCATGGCTAATTCAGCCGGAGATAGCGGTAGTGAGTTTTTCTGGGGCCACTCAGTTATTATCGGTTTTGATGGCAGGGTTTTGGGAGAATGTGGCAGTGAAGAGAATGCAAGTCAATACGCTCAACTCTCAGTTAGTGCTATAAGGGATGCTAGGAAAAATTGGCAAATCCAGAATCACCTCTTCAAACTGCTTCATCGTGGCTATGCTGCCGGTGTGAATGATCCTGATATTGGTGAAAAGGGTATTGCCGAGTGTCCCTACGAGTTCTATAGAACCTGGGTAAATGATCCGGAAAAGGCCAGGGAAAATGTGGAAAGGATAACCAGAAAGACACTCGGGACTCCAGAGAGTCCTTTCCCCAGTATACAATACTAACTAAGACACCATAAATCCTTAGCCATTGGCTAATACCAGCGCTCGTTGCAAATTATCATACCCGCTCCTGCCAGCAGTGCAAGGCATCTCGTTGATAGCCTACTGAATTGGTGGGTATTATATCCATCGCTAGCTGCCTTGGCGGTGTTTTTAAACAGGGGATAACTTAAGAAGGGGGACCTCAAAGTGGCTAGAGCGGTTAGTAGTACTTTTCATTGAACAGAGTGTGGCAAATGACAGAGGACATATTTCAGGCAATAAGGGAATGTGTAATTACGGGCGAGTATGATCAGATTGATCGCCTCTGCCGAGAAGCTCTTAAGCAAGGAGTTCCGGCCTATGAAATCATAATGAAGGGCATAAATGAAGGAATGAAAGTTGTGGGCGAAGAATATGAAAGCGGAAAACGCTGGCTACCAGACCTTGTACTTGCCGGGGAGATTATGGGGAAGGGCATGGCCGTACTAGAACCGGAGCTTGCCACCGAAAAGGTAAAGAGTCGCGGCGTTATTGTGGCAGGTTCAGTGGCTGGAGATGTCCATGATATCGGCAAGAACATTGTCATTGCCATGCTCCATGGCGCCGGGTTTAACGTAATTGATCTTGGTATTAACGTGGCAGCAGAAACCTTCCTCGAATCAGCCAACGAACATAGAGCCGACATTGTGGCTGCCTCAGCCTATCTGTCTACTACTGCACTTGAGCTAAGAGAGGTTGTACAACTCGTGCGTGGTTATGCCCGAGGAAGTATAAAGGTACTAGTTGGTGGTGCGGCAGTGACGCAGAAGTTTGCGCGAGACATCGGGGCCGATGGGTGGGCACCTGATGCACTACAAGCGGTCAAGGTAG
>NZBQ01000028.1 GCA_002688105.1 Dehalococcoidales bacterium
AAATATTGTGTTCCGGCAGGGGATCCCAGCATTCCGTTAGGGAACAGGGATATGGATCTCGACAGTGCGAACCGATTATCATTTCGGGACATGTTTCCTGATTAATGACTTCCAGTATGCCATCAATCCTGTCCTGTATGCCCACACTCGCTTCTTCCACCTGGTCAGTAACGTCATGGATATTAAAAAGGCCTTCCGGATCAATCTCCCCATCCTTGACGTACTGATTGTTGATTAAAGCAAGGCAGCATTTTCTGATATTTAACCCGGATTGATTACAGCAGTAGCGCTGATAAGCCACGTCACTGATATGGACATCTTTTACGCTGGTTGAACTCTTAACTTCAATGATGTCCCACCCTTCTTCGCCGATTGGATAGAGGATGTCTACCCTGGAGTACAAATTCCCAGCGAGTATTCCAGCCTCAAACAGTGGTTTCCTCTCCTTTAGCAAATCCACTGTACTGGAGATATTTCTCTTGAAGTTCTCGGTGGGAATATCAATACCTTCAGGGAACAGCTTCTTGGCTAGTTCACCAACGAGATGCCCTTGGTCAAAAATGTGTTGGGTGACTGGATCGGTCTCGGGTATTTTTTCTGGTTCGTTGATCTGAATCCAGATCAATCTCGGACACTGGATGCCGTTTAGGTATTTAGATTTGGAGAGAAGTCTTAGTGGCACTATTAATCACAAGCTCCCTTCTATTCTTTCAGGCTGAAATAATCTCTCTCAAAACTTTAAGATTGACTACATCCTCTTTGTTATATTCAAGCAGCGTAGCCAGGGCAGTTCGGTCACCGTAATTTTTGTATCGCTGCCACAGCATCACTGCCTCCAGCCCGTCAACACCCTGAAGCTGGCGTTGAATGCCAAGTTGCCGTTCCACTGCCTTAAAACCACCTCTGAGATTACACCGCCAGCAGTCATACATCAGATCATGGTGATGATAACTATCGGTTAGGTCTACGTCCAAAGAAGCGCGTATGAAAGGAAGGTCAAACCGGCTCCCATTATAGGTGAAGATGGTATCCACTCCTTCGACGGCTTCAAGGAGATTATCTTCGGTTACTTGTTCACCGACCAATTGAACCAGTCTGCTGTCACTATCATTAACGAGATAGACGCCGATAACAGTTATATCAGCGTACAACCGGGATAAACCGGTGGTTTCGATATCCAGATAAGCATCAATCATTAGATTCCTGTTGCCCTTTCGTGACCAAATCTTCAAATATCCTAAGACATAGTTGTGACACCTGTATTGTCACAAATTGTTATCCTTTATAAACATCCAGCATGGCTTTCGCCGTCTCAATTATGTCTTGGCGGAGTTCTTCTGGCTCCAGCACCTCCACCTTCTCGCCCCACCGCAATACAAAATTGTACAAGTCTATAGTTGGTGTAACCCTTAGTGTCATTATTACCGAGCCATCACTTTGCTTCTCCACCAGTTGTGATGGATGCCACGCGGTCTCTTCTATGATTCTGGCTATGTCCGGGCTGAATTTTAGGCTGATAGTCTCGACATCACCCTCCACAACTATACCTAAAGATGAGCCAAAAAAAGTGTTGGCATCAAATTCAACTGGTATGACATAGGTCTCGGAGATTATTTCAGCCGCATCTATGCGCTCTACCTTGAATGTGCGCAGTGATTTGGTAAGACGGCAATAAGCAATGATATAACACGAATGTCCTGCTGCTGCCGGCTCAATGAAATACGGCTCTATCAAGCGCTCGGTTGCCTTTTCTGCCTCAAGCGCCCGGTAAGCTATCCTAACCTGACGTCGTGTTATCCATGCCTCAGCCATAGTTGCCATGATTTGCAGATACTTCTCATTCATTGGTAACTTCTGCATCCAGTCCAGGGTCGTTCGGACTTCTTCTCTTAATGGAGTCGGAACGATGGAATTCAGCTTTATAAATGTTGACGCTATACTTGGGTCATACCTGTTGGCATAATTGAGCATCAGCCGGGCGGCAAGGAAAATATTCAGTGCTTCAGGTGCACTTAACCTTATAGGTGGCAGGAAGTAACCATCTTCTATGCCATAAAGCCCATGTTCACCCCAGATGGGAATATGCAACTTTAAATCGAGGTCATTGATGTCGCGGTAAATCTGTCTCTCGCTGACATCACATATGTTGGCTATCTCCGTTACCTTTAACCCTTTGGGATACTGGTAAAGGAGATGCTCTATATTTGCCCAACGGGCCGTGCGGTCCTTTGTCTTACCCTTGCCCATTTCAAACCTCCAAACCAGACCAGTTTTGCCCGTATTATAGCACTTCATTAGAATAATATTCGTAAGAAGTAAAAAATTGGCAAACTTTTTGACAGAACTGCTGTCACAAGTCTGTGTTAAGCTAGCCTTGCGTTTGGAATCAGAAATACAGAAGGAGGCAAACAAAAATAATGGATGCGGAGGAAAAATTGTTTGAGGCCATAGAGGATGAGGAGAGGCCGGAAGTAGAGGATGAAGAAAACGAGATGCCGATGGGAGGACACCAGAGGCTCCAGCGCAGGAATAAGGCTGTCATTGATAAATTCCTGGGCAAAGGCCGGATGATGCACTCGGCAGTCATATTCCCCGAATACTACGGTGAGCTCCTGACCTGGGCTCTCCAGTGCTATATAGAAAAAGAAGAGTGGGAGGTTATAAGAACCCTAAAATACCGTGCACCGGAACCAGTCTACATAGATGTCGGTACGGATTACGACAGGTGCGAAAACCTCCTGATGAACGGTCAATTAATAGTGGAGAAGGATGATATTCATCTCATAATCACCGTGGACCTATACAATCCTTTCAGATGTGGGAATTCAGTCCAGGTAGAAGGTACTGCCAGAAGGAAAAAAGAGGTCGAAGCATTCACCGACGGGGTCAAGTCTATTGCCAAAGAGCAGAACTTCTACCGCGGTAAGAAGGTTGAGTTTTCCAGACACCCTCGCTTACTGAATGTTAAAGACAGGTCCTGGGAAAGCATCGTACTGAACCCTGCGATAAAACGAGAGGTCAAAGCTAATACTGTCGACTTCCTGAGAAAGGGTAAGCGGTGGGCAGAATACGGGATACCCCAGAAGAGGGGTGTACTTCTGGCCGGAGAGCCGGGCACAGGGAAAACAATAATCTGCAAGGCACTCATGTCAGAGGTTGATGGAATAACCTGCATAACCACCAATGCCTACGCATTAAGTGCCAATGAGTACATTACCGGTCTCTATGAAATGGCTGAGGACCTGAGCCCGTGCATCGTGTTCATCGAAGACATAGACATGATAGGGCTAAACCGGGAAGAGTATGGTTATCGGAGTGGTCCCGCTTTGATATCATTGCTCAACGTCCTCGACGGCGTTGAAGACAAGCAGGAAATTATAACCGTGGCCACCACCAATAACGTGGAGACACTGGACAGGGCCATAAGCCAGCGTCCTTCCCGGTTCGACCGTGTGATCACCATCTCTCTCCCGTCAATAGAAGAACGAAAGGAACTAACCAACCTGTTGTGCCAGAAGATACCAATAGATGAACCCATCCGGGACTACATCGCCCAGAAGACAGAACGCTGCACCCCTGCCCAGCTACAGGAAGTTATCTACAGCCTGGCCATAGAGCACCCGGTGGAGTCTATCGGTGTTCTGTCTCCATACCTGGAGATAAGTAAAGAAAAAGTTGACCATGCCATATCGAAAGTAAACGGCCGCAATAGATGCCACCTAGGCTTCGATATCGAGAACAACCATAACGGCCATAACGTTGCTGAGCTTAACCAAACAGCGGTTATGAAATCAGACTAGTCGTCTTGATGTCAAAGCATTTTTGAGGTTCGTTCGTAAATATCTTAAATATTCATTAAAAATACGACATTATTACGACAATATGCTGTCGCAGAGTGCTGCTAGACTGAGGTCGTGAAGATAAACAAGGAGGTCTGAGATACTATGAAAACGATAATTAAGGTCATCAGCATATTCATAGTTGGACTACTCTTGATAACAAGCTGCTCCGAAGTACAGGCCATACCGCAAGAACTGGTAACGGCAACACAAAAGATTGTGAATGAAGTAAAAGAAGAAGATAATTCTGTATTTGAAGAGATACAGAAGAATATAGACATGATGAATAAACTAAAATCTGATATTGAAACATCCAAGGAAACTAATAAACAAAAACTATTAAACAATGTGGTCAAGGATCTTGAAAAGGTAACCATCTCATACGAGGACCTCTCCGGGAGAAGAGAAGAAATTAGAAAAAGTCTGCTGAAGAAAATAACCGCATTAGAAGAGCTTCAGGAAAAGGTACAAAAAGAAACAATCAGGTTGAACGAACTGCGAAACTCTTACTCGAACATGCTAAGAACATTCAATGACCCCGATCCGGAAATCGTGAGAGCCAGAAAAGCGGCATTAACACAAGCTATTAAGTATATCGACATGCAACTGCAACTGTGGAATGAGTTCTACAGTACAGAACAACAAATTAGAAGTGAAACAGTAGCAGTCCAACAAAGAATTGACAGTTTTCTTAGCGTAATTGAAAGTTCTGCAATACTATTCAGAGAAGGACTAAACCTATTGAAGCTTCAAAGAGATATTAATGATGCATTATCGCTATTCACAGAAGATATGCCCAGAATGGAACAGCTATCTAAGGATATGGAACAATCCTGGAGCCATCTGGATATACTGGTTAATACATTAACTTCTATGAGTATCAATATAAGTCCTAACTAATCGGGGCGGAAAATGAGTTCAGTTTTGATGTTAGGCTGAGGTTTGGCTACATAAAGCGTAGCATTGTTTCAGGTGAAGTTTGACTCTGGGAAGGTAAAATACTTGTTGCTCTAACTTAGAAAGTGGTATAGTTTATGGGGGCAGGTCAGGTTTCCTAAGAAAACGGGGGCGATTTCTTCAACCCATCGAGAGTAACAGAACATAACAGCCCGAATGCGCTAAAGGGTTATGCAAACCTCTCTTTATAACCCTTATTTGAGGTACTCGCTAAGCTTGATGCGTTCCCAGAGGTCTTCAGGTGGTCTAATTCTAGTAGGGAAGGGCAGTTCCACCGGCATGGTAGCATCTATTACCATCTTCGATGCCATTCGCCCCCGCTTCAGGCGAGTCTCATCATATGAGGTGGGTACGAGTGGTCCCCCCACTGTCCGGGGTATGATGTCAATATCTATATCCGGGCAACATCGGGTCGCCACCGCCCACAGGACTTCCTCTTCATTGTAAACATCAATGTCCTCATCTACCACTATCGCTATGTGCGTGCTCAGATAGGAATTGACCGCTGCCCAGCCGGCACGCTTTGCCTCACCGGGGACACGCTTCTTTATCGATATGTAACAGGTGATAAAGCCACCTCCAGAAGGTGGAAGGTAAACGGATTTCACCGAGGGGACTACTTTCTTCACCGCATCATAGGCTGTGGACTGAATGCCTAAGGTACCCAGGAGATTATGCTCCCAATGGGAGGGATCCAGGTCATGGTAGATAGCATCATGGCGCATGGTTATTGCCGTCACCTGAATAAGATAGCAATCTTTCTTCTCACCATAGTAACCAGCCCACTCAGAGAAAGGACCGTCAGTGTACTCCCTACTGGTGTCAATTATCCCCTCAATGGCTATCTCGGCGTGGGCAGGAACGGGAAGGTCCACTGTCTCACCCTGTGTCACCTCTAATGGTTCACCGAGGTAGCCCCCCATGATTTCCAGCTCATCGTCATCCATGCCACCGTTCCAGCAGGACCCAAGGGCAGTGGCAGGATGGTGACCAATGAATATCACCACCTCCATCGGCTTGCTCAAATCACCATACTGGCGCCAGGCGTATGCGGCGTGTTTTACTGGATTTACCTTAGCACCCAGCTTGTCCTTTCCCTTTACTTCATGGCGGTATATTCCAGAGTTATATATTCCTGTGCTTGGATCCCGGCAGACCATCTGCCCAACTGATATGTACCTCCCTGAGTTTAACGGTGCATGTTTAGGGATGGGCAAAAGACCCAAATCTATATCCTTGCCCTTCAGCACTACCTCTTTCACCGGGGCTGACGAGGAGGAAACCGTCTTAACCGGTTTTCCCTCACCACCTCGTCGGCGGTATTCAAAAAAGATTTTATCCTTATCTGTTGCCACCTCTTTGGGGTCTATACCAAAGGCCAGCCCGACCATCTCATGGCTACCAACCAAGTCGGTAACCAGAGGCAGCTTGCTTCCTTCAATTTCCGGGCAGTAGATTACCGGAAAGCGGCCATCTTTAGCCAGCTTTTGCTGTATCACCTGCACTTCAAGCTCAGGGCTTAGTTTCCTATTTACTTCAACATAAAATTCCGGGCCTAATTTCCTTACTTGGTCTAAAAATGTCCGCAGGTCTTTACTCAATGTAATTACCTCCTAATGGAATTTTATTTTACTCTCAAATTTGTTTAACTGTCAACGTAGCCCATCAATGTTCAACTCAGCATCTGCGATATTGGGCCTGAGAGTTTCACTCACTCTCAGTTAGACCTACCCCATCATCTTGGCGATGGTGTTTATTTGCCTAAAGCCTTAGGACATCCTCTTGCTTTCCACTACCGATGGGCTTCGATAGACAAAGCCGAAGACTCTACTATAATGGCACCTAATCAATAGATAAGGACTAGTCCGAGCCTCGTCCCGTGGGGAACCTCTGATAGTGATATATCAGCTCCGATAGGATAGATGTCCCAACCCATCTTTGCTCCCATAGTGAAAGCATCCATCCCCACTCCTTCCATAGAAGGTCTTCTCCTTAGGGGATGCCGCAAGACCCAAAGCATCATGGTATCCGATGTAGTTAGTGCCTTCATCGATCTCGAGAAAGTCCATCTCTGCTGCTACCTTTCTGCCTTAAGTGCTTTCGGCCTCATTATACGACCTGGCCTAACCTCATTCACTATCGACTTTGCACTTTCTCCAATTAAGGCCTTACCCTTACCATATATCATGAATGGTGTGTTCCAAGCCAAGACACTTTAAGGTATCGGGAAGAGGTTTGCCGGTTGCTTCATCCCACCCCAGCAGTTTGTGGTGATTGCGCAGCATTTGCTCCCAGACCGGCGCAGTACTTCTCCCTACAGCCGCTCCATCTATAGGTGTTGAACCATACTTAATGGAAGGAGCATCTAAATCCCCGGTAATACCATGTCTGATATCGAAAGCCCTCAATAGGGTAGCTATTCTCTTGCCAATTTCTATTGCCTCTTCCATGGTAAACTGCCATCCCGTGGCTGCTTTCACCAATTCGGCTAAGGTTTTCATGCTGGATAGTGTGCAGAATTTGCATGTCACCATTGAGTCCTCGAAGAGTAGTATCCCTTTTAACTTGGCCACCCTTGTTGAAATCTCTTCCCATGAGAATGGATCACGCAGTGGGGAAAGGCCCAGTTCAGCTAGTTCGGGGGGTTGTAGTGACCAACCAGCTTCAAGGGTGCCCGTACTTGAAACACAGGTATCGAACAGCTCGTGCCAGTTGCCACGGTGGTCGTGGCTGCGAGGGGTAGCACCCTTCTTAGTATAAATGCCGAGCTTCAGTGCTTCTCCACCCAAGTGCTGAGCAACCCTCATTGTGCCCTCTGCCAACAAATCACCAACTCCTTGACGATTGGCAATCTTATTAAGCATAGCCTTTACTGCCTCTACATTCCCCCAGGTCATCTCAAGACCATCGGTGTCCTTCTCTGTCATTATGCCTTTCTCGTAGCACTCCATCACTAATCCGATAACCCAGCCACTCTCGTTGCAATCCATACCGAGACAATCAACCTGGTGGTTAAGTAAAATCGCCATTAGCACATCAGTCTGGCCGATCTGACTGCCCCAAGCCGCCAGCCCTTCATACTCTGGCTCTTCCACAATACGACCAGCTAGTGGACCTTTGGTTATCTTGTATGAATGGCAATGATGCATCTGGCAGGCCCAACAGGGGCGACGCTTAAGTTCGAATTGACTCCTGATGTAAGGGCCGATGAAGGTCTGCTGTTTTTCTTTGTCAGGATAGATATTAGTAGTGTAGTTTTTAATTGGCAGCCAGCTAAGCTTGTCAAGGACCGGGTACAAATAAAGGGTCCCCCACTTATTCACCTTTTCCTTTAATACCGGGTCAGTGGCGACGCGCTGGCGCAAACCCGTGGCTAAAGTCGAAAACCGGTCACTATCTTTAACCATTACCCTGCCTTTGCCACGAGTAACAGCGATAGCCTTTAACCTCTTAGAACCCATTACGGCTCCCACCCCGTTGTGAGCCGCGATGTGACCCCTATCGCCAACTATACCAGCAAATCTGACCAGGTTCTCTCCAGCTGGACCGATGCTAAACACGCTCATCTGGTGCTCTGCCTGTCCCAGCTCTTCCTTGATAATATCCTCGGTTTCCCGGGTGTCCTTACCGGCCAGGTGAGTCGCCCCCCTTATCTCGGCGATACCATCGGAAATGTAGAGGTAACTTAACTCTTGGGCAGCACCATGTACAACGATGCCATCGAAACCACAGAACTTTAAGTAAGTACCAAAGAAGCCATTAGCCTGAGTAGTAGCTGCTCCGTTGGTAAGGGCACCTTTAGTTACCACCGAAAATGTGCCTGAGCCCGGAACCTTGGTGCCCCCTAGAGGCCCAGAAGCCAGGGTTAAGCGATTCTCAGGGTCGGACCATTCTACCCCGGGAGGAACCTCTTCATAAAGAATCCTTGCCCCTAAACCAGTCCCCCCCATATATTTTCTCAGAACTTCCTCACTCAGGCTCTCCACTGAAGTTAGCTGGTTGGTAAGGTCTACCCTAAGAATTCTGCCGGTAAAGCCACCTAGCTGGGAAGGGCACATAATTAAACCTCCTATGACGAAGCCGGGCAGAAATCAGTTTAAGTCCTGAGGTAAAAATATTACGAAGGAGAGACCAGTTACTGTCTTCTCAAAAAGCTTTCCGCCCTCAGTCCCTTCTTGGTGTACTACTAGATTATAAACATATTTTGTTTATGCAAGCCAATATAAAATCAACCAAGATAGGCTATAAGAAAACTAAGCAAGAATACACTATCAACTTGGCTACTTTATCCCCCCTCGATAGCAGCCAGTACAGCAGTTATGGATAGCTCGCTGTTGTCCTCTAACTTTGTATTTAAGCCATCAGTTTCGCTGATGTCATGACCGTTAAGGCTGATGATAGTGGTGAGCAGAGGCTCCCAATCAGGAGTGAGAAGCATACTCCTAAACCCATCACCATATTTCCGGACTAATGATTGCAGCAGTTTTCCCACCGTACCATTACCAGAGATGCAAATTTCATCTTCAAGCTTATCCATTATTTTAGGATTTCGAATCACCCCGTAATACTTAACCCTTACCTTCATCATCGACCTACCATTCGCTTTCGTCACCATATCAAATAAAAAGGCC
>NZBQ01000029.1 GCA_002688105.1 Dehalococcoidales bacterium
CCAAGAAACCCGAAGTAGCCGAGGAACCCAAGGCTGCCGAGAAACCGGAGAAGGCCAAGAAACCCAGAGCCGCCAAGAAACCCGAAGTAGCCGAGGAACCCAAGGCTGCCGAGAAACCGGAGAAGGCCAAGAAACCCAGAGCCACCAAGAAACCCAAGGCAGCTAGCAAGGTCTCGAAAGAAGAGCTCCCTATTATAGAAAAAGAGGAGACGGATGCTACAACCTAAGCGGGTGAAATACCGCAAGAGCCATAAAGGACACCGCCGGGGTAAAGCTCAGGTGGGGAATACGGTTGTTTTTGGCGATTTTGGGCTACAGGCGTTAGAATCTGACTGGGTTACCAGCCGGCAGATAGAGGCGGCACGGCGGGCTATTACCCACTATATTCGACGCGGTGGAAAGGTTTGGATACGCGTTTTCCCTCACAAACCGGTCACCAAGAAAGCAGCTGAGACTCGTATGGGTAGCGGCAAAGGTGCCCCTGACCACTGGGTAGCCGTGGTTAAACCGGGAAGAATTATCTTTGAAATAGCCGGAGTTGATGAAGAGGCCGCTAGAGAAGCTTTTCGTCTGGCTTCACACAAGCTCCCTATTGGCACCAAGTTTGTGCTAAGGGAAACTGGCGTAACCCCTGGCAGTGAATCAAGGAAAAAGGAGCTAGCCCAAGTTGAAGGTTGAGGAAATTAGAGCTCTCGGTACCCGGGAACTGGAAAAGCAACTGGAGGCAGCTCACCAGGAACTTTTTAACCTCCGCTTGCGCCTGGCTACCAAGCAGTTAGTGAACCACCGTGAAATCCCCAGGGTTAAAAAGGAGATTGCTCGACTAAAGACCATAATCAGGGAGAAGGAGCTAGGCATAAGGTAGGCATTAAGTCTATGGAAAAGAAACGCAAAACCAGAGTTGGCCGGGTGGTGAGCAATAAGATGGATAAGACAGTGGTTGTCGTTGTAGAAACCCCCAAGCGCCACCCGTTATATAAGAAGACCATCAGGAGAATGGCCAGGTATAAAGCCCACGACGAAAATAATAAGTGTGGGATAGGTGATACGGTGATGATTGCCGAAACTCGCCCCATCTCGAGGGATAAACGGTGGCGAGTAGCCGAGATAATAACCAAGGGAGAGGTAGTAGAGATTCAACCCAAAGAAATAACCTGAAATTATTTCGGGGATAGCAAGATATGATCCAATCTTATACCAGACTTAAAGCGGCAGATAATACCGGTGCCCGACAGCTTATGTGTATTAATGTGTTGGGAGGCACCAGAAAGAGATATGCTCGAGTAGGTGATATTATTACAGCTTCAGTGAAACGGGCAACCCCGGCAGCGATAGTGAAGAAGGGGGATGTGGTCAGAGCGGTTATCGTTCGCTGTGTTCAGCCATACCGGCGCCCCGACGGTTCCTACATCAGGTTTGATGACAATGCGGCGGTGATTCTGACTGATAAGAATAATCCTCAGGGAACCCGTATATTTGGACCGGTAGCCAGGGAGTTGAGAGAGAGAAACTTCACCAAGATTATATCGCTGGCACCTGAAGTTCTGTGAGGAAAGTGACCTATGCAGATTAGAAAGAATGATACCGTGCTGGTTATCGTCGGCAAGGATAAGGGCAAAAAGGGTAAGGTGCGCTTCGCTTACCCTAAGAAAGAACGGCTATTGGTCGATGGTGTCAACTTTATTAAAAAGCATACCAGGGCAAAGAAAGGAGCTAGGCAGGCAGGTATAATAGAACAGGAGGCACCAATTAATGTGTCGAATGTTATGTTGCTGTGCAGCAAATGCAACCATCCCGTCCGTATCGGCTTCCGTTTCTTAGAGGATGGCAGGAAGGTTCGTGTTTGTCGTTCCTGCCACGAGGTGATTGATTAAATGCCAAGGTTGAAGGAAAGGTATAGCAAAGAGGTCGTCCCCGACCTGATGAAGCTTTACCAATATAAAAATATAATGCAGGTACCGCGTCTAGACAAGATTGTGCTTAGTATTGGCTTGGGAGAGGCGATTAGTAATGCCAAGGCTCTGGAAGCGGCGGAAAGTGACTTAACCGCCATTTCAGGGCAGCACCCGGTAACCACTCGCGCTAAGAGGCCTATTGCCTCCTTCAAGCTGAGGACGGGGATGCCTATCGGGTTAAAAGTAACCCTGCGGGGAGAGCACATGTATGCCTTCTTTGATAAGCTGGTAAATGCTATTTTGCCCCGGATACGTGAGTTTCAAGGGGTTCCCCGCAACTCCCTTGATGGCAGAGGCAATTACAGTTTGGGGTTCAAGGAGCAAGTCGTTTTTCCTGAAATAGATTATGATAAGATAGATAAGGTACGGGGGTTGGAAGTATCAATTATCACTACAGCCAGAACAGACGAGGAAGGCAGGCACCTGCTGGAGTTATTAGGCATGCCTTTCGTCAGGGATTAAGCGGGAGTAGAAATGGCCAAAACATCAAAAATTGTAAAATCGCAGCGTCCAGCCAAATATAGAGTACAGCAGCATAACCGGTGTAAACTATGTGGTCGACCTCGTGCCTATATACGTCGGTTCGGCTTATGTCGCATCTGCTTTCGGAAACTGGCCCTGGATGGTCAGATTCCCGGAGTGAGAAAATCGAGCTGGTAACTAAATATTTGAGTATGAACTAGGGGGTAAGGGTGACTATCTCAGATCCAATAGCTGATATGCTAACCCGAATACGCAACGCCATTATGGCGAGGCATGATTCGGTACTGATACCAACCTCAAGGATGAAACTGGCTATTACCAGAATCCTTAAGAACGAGGGCTTCGTTAGCGACTACGAGGTGCTTAAAGATAAGCCTCACCGGATAATTAAGGTTTATCTCAAATATGATAATAACCAGCCCATCCTTTCCGGGCTGGAGCGGGTAAGTAAGCCAGGACTAAGGGTATATGTTCAGCGAGAAGAAATCCCCCGCGTTTACAGCGGTTTGGGTATTGCCATCGTCTCTACCGCCAAGGGGGTAATGACTGGGCAGCAAGCCTGGCGCCAAGGAATTGGTGGTGAACTTCTATGCTATGTGTGGTAAACAAGTCTAGGAGTGATATATATGTCTAGGGTAGGACGAACACCCGTAACTGTGCCCCAAGGGGTCGTGGTGAATATTAAAAAGAATAAGATTACGGTAACCGGCCCTAAAGGAGAGCTTAATCGTCGCTTTAACCATGATATGCGTATCACCCAGAAGGATGATAGCTTGATAGTTGAGCGACCCAGTGACAGCAAGGAGCATCGTTCCTTGCACGGACTGACGAGGAGCCTCTTGGCTAACATGGTGGAGGGGGTAGCTAACGGCTTTGATAAAACCCT
The DNA here is from genome assembly GCA_002688105.1 of Dehalococcoidales bacterium. GTDB lineage: Bacteria > Chloroflexota > Dehalococcoidia > Dehalococcoidales. The sequence goes on from NZBQ01000029.1 coordinate 3,325, forward strand.
TGAAATAGTAGGGGTGGGTTACCGGGTAGAAAAAAAGGGGGATAATCTGGAAATTCGCGTCGGATATTCACATCCGGTGGAGGTATTGCCATTACCAGGCATATCTCTAGCTGTTGAGGGAGCCAATCGGATTAAGGTTAACGGGATTAGCAAGGAAACGGTAGGCGAGATGGCGGCTAGAATTCGGGCAATCCGTCCCCCTGATGTTTATAAAGGTAAAGGTATTAGATACGCCGGGGAAGTAGTCCACCTTAAACCTGGCAAGGCAGGAAAGGCTATTACCTAAGAGGCAATAATGGGCAAAGATACACCAAGGATAGCACGTTACCAAAGACACCGACGACTCAGAGCCAAGGTAGAGGGCACAATCTCCCGACCCCGTTTGTGTATCTTCCGTAGCCTGAAGCACATTTACGCTCAGATCATTGATGACTCACGAGGACATACCCTAATCTCAGCCTCAACCATTGACTCCGAGATAAAAGGTGAGATAGCCGGCAAAGAAAAGAAGAACCAAGCTGAGCTGGTTGGTTCTCTGGTAGCTAAGCGAGCCTTGAGCAAAAAGATAAAGCAAGTGGTCTTTGACCGTGGTGGCTACAAATACCACGGTCGGGTTAAATCCCTAGCTGAGGCAGCTCGACAGGAAGGGTTAAAATTTTAAGGGAGACAGTTTTAAAGTGATAAAGATGCCAATAAGCAAAATAGACCCAACAGAACTGGAGCTGAGTGACAAGCTTATTGATGTTAATCGTGTAGTTAAGGTGGTAAAAGGGGGAAAACGGCTTAGTTTCAGCGCCCTGGTGACAACCGGGGATGGTAACGGACACGTAGGTATTGGTGTTGGCAAAGCTAACGAGGTGCCAGCAGCGATTAATAAGGGTGGCACTATCGCCAAGAAGAATCTGATTAAAGTTCCCTTAGCCGGGACAACTATCCCCCACGAAATGACAGTTAGATTTGGAGCCGTTAAGGTCTTGCTAAAACCGGCGGCGCCAGGTACCGGTATTATTGCCGGTGGTAGTATCCGGGCGGTGCTTGAGACAGCCGGGGTTGAGGATATTCTGACTAAATCTTTGGGTAGCCCTAATCACATTAATGTAGCTAAGGCAACGATACTCGCTCTTAGCCAGCTTAGAGACCCAAAAGAGGCAGCAGCCAGACGCAAGTCAACTCCTAAAGTCGAGGAGAAAGTTGAGGAGGAAGTAACCAATGGCTAAGCTGCGTATCACCTGGGTTAAAAGTGGTATCGGCTATGCTGAGGTTCAGAAGAGAACCCTGAAGGCTCTCGGTCTGCGCCGGTTAAATCAGAGTGTTGTTCACCATGACCATGCCTCAGTCATAGGTATGATTGATAAGGTGAGACATCTGGTTGAGGTGGAGGAGGTAAAGTCGTGAGACAGGATATACTCTCCCCGGCTCCTGGCTCTAAGAAGAACCGAAAGCGGGTAGGACGAGGGGATGGCAGTGGACACGGCACTTATTCCGGACGGGGCTGTAAGGGACAGAAGTCTCGTTCCGGTTATAAGATAACTCGTGGCTTCGAAGGCGGGCAGTTGCCTTTAATCAAGCGCCTACCGCGCAAGCGCGGCTTTGTCAATATCTTTAGGACAGAGTATAGCGTGGTCAATATAAACAAGCTCAATATTTTTGAGTCCGGGAGTGAGGTAACGCCAGAAAGACTAGCCGCCGCCGGACTGGTAAAATCTCTACGACATCCGATTAAGATTCTGGGTGAGGGTGATATTAATCATCCCCTTTCGGTAAAGGCAAATAAGTTCTCCGCCACCGCTAAGGCCAAGATTGAGGCAGCCGGGGGTAAAGTGGAGGAGGTTGGACATGCGGCCAAGGCAAACTAGACCCCGACTTTTCCAGGCAATGATTGACGCCTTTAGTTTACCCGATTTAAGGCGTCGGATTCTCTTTACCATAGGCATGCTGGTAATATTTCGCTTCGTGGCTCATGTACCACTTCCCGGGGTGGACGCCGATGCCCTGCAGCAGTTATTTGAGCGTAACGCCATGCTGGGTATGCTGGATATGTTCAGCGGCGGCGCCATGCGGTTTTTCAGTGTAGCAGCGATGGGGGTCTATCCCTATATCACGGCTTCAATCGTGATGCAGCTGATGGTGCCCATTATCCCGCGACTGCAAGCCATCTCCCAGGAAGGAGAGACAGGCAGACATAGGATTAACCTGATTACCCACTGGCTGGCAGTGCCGATGGCAGGTCTCGCCGGTTACGGGCAGTTGGTCTTGCTGCAACGCGAGGGTGTCATCGCCAGCGCAGCACCACTACCGACGGTAGCTATGGTTATCTCGCTAATTGCCGGCACCATGTTCTTGGTCTGGTTAGGAGAGCTTATTACTGAACACGGCATTGGTAACGGCATATCTATCATAATCTTTGGTGGCATTGTCTCTGGCATACCCGAAATGATTCAGCGTGGTTACCTAGCTGAGGGACAATATGGCGGTCTAGCCGCTTATGCTCTCATCGCCTTAATCACTGCAGCGGTAATAGTCATCTTTACCGAAGCCCACCGACGCATTCCGGTCCAATACGCCAAAAGCATATTTCGCGGTGGTCGCATGTATAAGCAATCAGGTTCAACCCATATCCCGCTGCGGGTAAATACGGCCGGGATGATACCCCTCATCTTTGCTATGTCGCTGGTAATCTTCCCCGGCATAGTCGCCAGCTATATGGCCAATCCAGCCGGGGCCGATCCTAATCTAGCTAATCGTATTGTAGACCTGTTCAATCCCAACGCAGCTCTGCCCATGGGCTTATTTTACTGGGGTCTCTACTTTGTGCTGGTGATTGCCTTTGCCTTCTTCTATACTATGGTAATTTTTCAACAGCAGGACTTGCCCAATACCTTACAGCGCCAGGGAGGGTTTATTCCTGGGATTCGACCCGGCAAACATACTGCTGATTACCTTAACGGGGTTATTAAGCGGATTACCTGGGCAGGAGCCCTTTTCCTAGGTGCAGTGGCGGTAATGCCCTTCCTAGCTCGAGAGATTACTAATGTTCAGGTGATACAGCTATCCAGCATGGGACTACTCATTGTGGTTGGTGTTGTCTTAGATACTATGAAGCAGCTAGAGGCGCAGCTGGTAATGCGGCGTTACGAAGGCTTTATCAGATAGGAGTTAAAGATATACATTGTTTTTCTGGGGGCTCCTGGAGCCGGTAAGGGAACACAGGCAGCTAATGTAGCTAAAGAGTTGAACCTGGTCCATATTGCTACCGGCGACCTGTTTCGTCAGGCGTTAGAGCAAAGGACAGAGTTAGGCATACAGGCTAAGGATTATATGGAGAAAGGGACACTGGTTCCCGACGAGATAACAATAAGAATGGTTATGGAACGCATATCGGCTCCAGATAGTGAAACCGGGGTCATTCTTGACGGCTTTCCCCGGAACCTGGAGCAGGTTAAGGCACTAGATAAAAATCTAGCCGAGATGGCTAAGGAAATAGATAAGGTGGTATATATTAAGGTTTCTGAAGAGGAACTCTTGAATCGGCTCAGTGGGCGCTGGATTTGTCGTAACTGCCAAACGCCGTATCACGCCGTAAACTCCCCGCCTGCGGTCCAGGGTAAATGCGATGAATGCGGTGGTGAACTGTATCAACGCCCTGATGATACTGTGGAAACAATTAAAAAGCGGTTGCAGGTCTACTTTGCTCAGACTGCCCCTCTTATCGACCATTACGCCCAGGCGGGCAAACTATTAGAAGTAGATGGAGAGGGGAACGTAGATGAGGTGAGCCGGAAAATAGTTACCGCTCTTAGTAGAGGATAGTTTGCAGCGGTATGATTATTATTAAGTCAGACCAAGAGATTGCCACTATGCGGCAAGCGGGTAGGATTGCAGGCACTGTATTAGAGATACTGAAAAGTCAGGTGAGAGCTGGGATGAAAACCAAAGAATTAGATGTTATGGCAGCTAAAGAAGTGGAAAAATTAGGCGCTAAACCTTCGTTTAAGGGATACCGCGGATTTCCAGCTAATCTCTGTGTGTCAATAAATGACGAGATAGTGCACGGGATTCCAGACGAGAGGGTTTTAGACGAAGGTGATATTGTATCCCTTGACCTGGGGACAATTTTTGTGGGTTTTCAGAGTGATGCGGCCGTAACCGTGGGGGTAGGTAAGATTAGTCCGCAGGCCAAACGGCTTATAGAAACTACTGAAGGCGCCTTAAGAACCGGCATCGCTGCCGCCTATCCTGAGGCAAGATTAGGCGATATTTCAGCTGCCATTCAGAATTATGCTGAATCAAGAGGCTATTCAGTAGTACATGAATACACGGGACATGGTATCGGGCGTAAAATGCATGAAGAACCGCAAATACCTAACTTTGGTCTACCCGGTTCAGGACCACTGTTGAAAAAAGGCATGGCTCTGGCTCTTGAACCTATGGTATGTGTTGGTGACTGGCATACCCGGGTTATTGACAACCACTGGACAGTAGTTACTGCTGACGGAGGTCTTTCGGCACATTTTGAACACACCATTGCCATTACTGACGCCGAGCCTGAGGTACTTACTGCTGTATAGAGAAGGGGATTATGGGTAAGAAAGAGGCTATCGAGGTTGAGGGGATAGTATTGGAAGCTCTGCCGAACGCAATGTTTCGTGTCGAGTTGCCTAATGGGCATAAGGTGCTGGCACACATCTCGGGTAAGATAAGATTACATTATATTAAAATTCTACCCGGTGATAAGGTTTTGATAGAGCTTTCTCCGTATGACCTGAGCCGAGGTCGAATTACTTATCGGCTTTAGTAAATACCGAGGATTTCAGTTATAATGAAAGTTAAGGCTTCAGTTAAGGTTAGATGTGATAAATGTAAGGTGGTGAAGCGGCGGGGTGTGGTCAGGATTATTTGTTCCAACCCTAGACATAAGCAGAGGCAGGGTTAATTCTCTGCTGAGTAAGGAGGGAGTATAATGCCACGTATAGCCGGGGTAGATATACCCAGAGATAAACAGATTGGGGTTTCTTTACAGTATATCTATGGTATTGGCCCTAGCTTGAGCCAGAAAATTCTAGCTCAGACTGACATCAAGGCTGATACTAAGACGAATAGCCTTACCGAAGATGAGATTAATCGCCTCCGAGAGCTTATTGACCATGATTATAAGGTTGAGGGCGAGCTTAGAAAAGAGGTTAACCTTAATATCAAGCGTCTCATCGAGATTGGTTGCTATCGGGGTATCAGACATCATCGTGGTCTGCCGGTTAGGGGGCAAAACACCCAAACTAATGCCCGTGCCAAGCGTGGTCCTCGCAAAACAGTAGCTGGTAGAGGACAAAGGCGCGGCATGACCAAGAAGTAACCGGGTTAATATAGTTGAAGAGGGGAGTAGAATGCCACAGAAGAAACGAACTAAAGCCAAGAGGCGAGAACGCAAATCCATTCCCGCCGGGCGGGCCTATATCCAATCCACTTTCAATAATACTATAGTAACGCTCACCGACACTGAGGGGAATGTTATTGCTTGGGGGAGCTCAGGAACCGCTGGGTTTAAAGGTTCACGCAAAGGCACTCCTTATGCGGCTCAATTAGCCGCTCATGATGCGGCGCGTAAAGCTATGGAGCACGGCCTGCGTCAAATAGAGGTCTATGTTAAAGGCCCAGGTAGTGGGCGTGAGGCAGCCATCCGTTCTCTCCAGAGCTCAGGCCTTTACCTTACCAGCATTACCGATGTAACTCCTATCCCTCATAATGGTTGCCGACCTCCTAAAAGAAGGCGAGTGTAGAGGGTAACGACATGGCAAGATATACAGCAGCGGTTTGTAAATTATGTCGCCGTAGCGGTGACAAATTAATGCTTAAGGGCGATAAGTGCATTAACAATTGTACGCTGGATAGGAGGCCAAAGCCACAGAGAAAACAGATGAGGCGACGTCAGCGGCTTTCTGACCGTGGTCTTCAATTAAGAGAGAAGCAAAAAGCCCGCTATACCTATGGTATTCTGGAGAGGCAGTTTAGGCGATTTTTTAGCCAGGCTGAGAGACAGTCAGGTATCACCGGAGACAACCTACTGGTGCTGCTGGAAAGGCGGCTTGACAATGTAGTCTATCGTTTAGGGTTTACTGACTCTCGTTCTCAGGCTCGTCAGCTAGTTCTACACGGGCATATTATGCTTAATGGACGCAAAACTGATATCCCTTCTTGTCTGGTTAAAGAGGGTGATACCATTAGCTGGAAGGAAGAAAAAACCAAAACTGAGTATTATAAACAACTGACTGAGAGCATCAAGAGCAAGTCGGTTCTGAGCTGGTTAAGCCTAGATAAGGAGAACCTGGTTGGTCAGGTTATATCCATGCCTACCCCTGATGAAATTGAGGCTAAATTTGCAGGAAAGAGTATAGTTGAGTATTATTCGCGATAAACTGGTTGATAGGGAGGTAGCATTTTGTCTCATTTAGATATAGCTAAGATTGAGTGTGTTGAAAGTGAAGACAACTTTGGACGATACTTAGTTGAGCCACTGGAAAAGGGCTTTGGTACAACTCTAGGTAATGCCTTACGACGAGTGTTGCTGGCTTACCTACCCGGGGCAGCCGTAACTCGGGTTATGATTGAAGGGATTCAACACGAATTCTCAACTATCCCTCATGTGAAGGAAGATACCACTGAGTTTTTGCTTAATGTTAAAGCATTGAGAGCCAGACCTCTCTCCGGACAACCAGGTAAATTAATACTGGAGGTGGAGGGAGATAGACAAATCTACGCTACCGACATTAAGCCATCGACCGACCTTGAAATTGTCAATCCTGAACTTTACCTGGCCACCTTAGATTCACCTGAAGCTAGACTTTATGTGGAGTTTGACGTTGAATTAGGCGAGGGCTATGGGGAAGCTGAGGCCAGTGACAACCTGCCCATAGGGACGATTCCAGTGGATGCTATCTTTACTCCAATACGCAAGGTCAATTTTAACGTTGAACCAACCCGCGTTGGTCAAGAAACCAGCCACGAGCGGTTGTATCTGGAGGTGTGGACCGACGGCACTATATCACCCACCGATGCTATCAGCCAAGGGGCTACTATTCTGGATGAGCAGTTGGCTCCATTTATTGATTATGCCCGGATTTCTCAGATAGAAGATGAGAAGGAATCCCTTCGCTTATCTATCCCTAATGAGAAATATAATATGCCAGTGAAGCAACTGGACTTATCAGTACGCACCATAAATTGCTTAGGGCATGCTGGCATCGCTACTGTGGGCGAAATCATAAGTAGAGGGGAAAAGGAATTACTTGGGCTACGAAATTTTGGGCAGAAGTCTAGGAATGAGATCGAAGAACGGCTCAATGGCTTAGGGCTTTCCCTTACCCCTCAGATCGAGGCTTTAACCTCACCAGTTAAAGAAGAGACAGAAGATGAAAAGCCCGCTAAACAGGAGACAACACCTGATTGGGCTACTCCAGAAACGAATATGGAGACTGAAACCTCGGCCAAGGGTGAAGAGAAAGTAGACGAGAGTCAAACCCCAGAATAACAACAGTGATAGGCTGATAATATGAGACATAAAATAGCGGGAAGAAAACTAGGCAGGTCTACCGGTCACCGGAAAGCGATGTATCGTAATCTGGTAACTGACCTGTTAGACTATGAGAAGATTACTACCACTGAGGCTAAGGCTAAGGAAGTACGCGGCCTGGCGGAGAAGATGATTACCCTGGGCAAGGAGGGCAGCCTTCACTCCCGTCGCCGGGCACTGTCATTTCTTATGGACAAAAAAGTAGCTGAGAAGCTATTTGTTGAGCTGGCCACAAAGTATGCTGAGCGCCCCGGCGGATATACCCGCCTCATTAAACTAAGACCTAGATTAGGTGACGGAGCGGCTATGGTTCAGCTTGAGTTGGTAGAATAGAGGAAGGCTATCAGCTTGGCAACGACCTCTAAAATGGTATTAATTATGGAATACGATGGCACACGTTATCATGGCTTCCAGTTTCAGGCTGATTTGCCTACTATTCAAAGGGAGACAGAAAAAGCACTGTGGCAGATTACCGGAGAGAAGAGACGGGTAATGATGGCTAGCCGAACTGATACTGGTGTTCACGCCAGGGGGCAGGTGGTTAGCTTCAGAACCAAGTCGTTGCTCCCTCCGCAGACATTTGTCAACGCATTGAACTATCATTTACCCAAAGATATTGCTGTTCAGGCGGCGTATAGGGTAGATGATTCGTTTAATGTCAGGCGCAGTGCTCTCAGCCGGGAATATAACTACTACATATTAAACAGCCCGAACCGGTCTCCAATAAGGAGAAACTTTTCTTGCCTGATTAAGGGACGTCTGGATATCGAAGCTATGAACCAGGCGTGTCAGGCTCTTATCGGTAAGCATGACTTTGCTTCATTTGCCAGCTCTATTGGAGGCGAGATAAAGAACACCGTAAGGAGAGTGTATCGAGCCGAAGTGAAAAGGCACGGGGACCTGACTATTTTCAACATCGTGGCTAACTCCTTTCTACCCCATCAGGTGCGCAATATGATAGGGGCGCTAATCAGAGTCGGACTGGGTAAGATGAGTATTGATGAATTTCATAGTCTACTTGAAGCCAAGAAACCCGGGCTGGCCGGACCAACCGCCCCTGCCCGGGGACTGTGCCTTATGCAGATAAATTACCCCCAGCCATTCGAGGGAGAAATGTAATGAAAACCTATTCCACCAAGGCATCTGAGATTAAACGGCAGTGGCATGTTATTGATGCCTCAGGTAAAATTTTAGGCAGACTAGCCACGCAAGCAGCCAGCCTACTTATGGGTAAGCACAAACCAATATTCACCCGTCATCTGGATGTGGGCGATTTCGTCGTGGTCATTAACGCTGATAAGGTTAAGGTGACCGGTAACAAGGTTAATCAGAAACTCTATCACCGGCATTCAGGTTATCCCGGGGGACTTAAAAGTATCAGCCTAGAGAAAATGATGCATGATAATCCTACCCGGGTAATTGAGCATGCGGTCAAAGGCATGTTGCCTCACAACCGCCTGGGTGCTAGTATAATAAAAAGACTTAAGGTTTATGTTAGTGAGGCTCACCCCCACATAGGTCAAACCAAGGCTACTGAGCCAAGTCAAAGGAAAAGAGAGAAATAGGATAAGGATTTAAATGGAAAAGAAGACTTACTTTCCGGGGACAGGTAAACGCAAGACAGCAATAGCCCAGGTAAGGCTGTCAAAGGGCAACGGCGCTATTATTATAAATGGTACGCCCTACGAGGAGCTGTTCCCCCGTGCTGAGCACCGCCGTACCATACTGCAGCCCCTTTTAGTTACTGAGAGTGTTGATAAATATAATATCATGGTTAATGTAGCCGGGGGTGGCATATCGGGGCAGTGTGGTGCCATTTCCCACGGCATTGCTCGAGCTTTGCTGAAAGCTAATGAAGGGCTAAAGCCAACACTCCGCCAGAATGGACTGCTCACCCGGGATTCCCGGATTAAAGAGCGGAAGAAGCCCGGTCTCAAGCGCGCCCGCAAAGCCCCTCAATACACCAAGCGGTAGTGTTTGAGTGAGCTAAGAAGCAATTCCAATAAAGACACCAGCTATTAGCTAATATTGTGGTTCCGTTGTAGCTTCTTTTACTCCCTCTTATCCTTTGCCAGCTTCTCTTTCAGGTAGGCTATGTTTTTGACCGGGGTGGGGTCAATCTTATTCAGCATCGCCAGATAGAAGCTGACATAGTCGCCGAAGAGCACCAAACTCATTATGTGGCTCAACGGGCTGGTGCCGTCCCCTTCCAAAACCTGATAGCCAACCTTAGCTTTATCCAACAGTTCACAGGTTACCTGATAGCGAAGCTTAAGCCGATATGGAAGCAGGTCTGAATGAAGCAGCACCACCATTGTTTTACCGGCCAGCTCCGGGGGAAACTGATAGCCAACTATCGAGTTGTGATTGAGTTCCGGGAAGACCTCATAGAAAGCCCACGCCTTGCTGTTCTCATTAAGCTGTGTCTTCCAGCGGTGCGCCACCTCAACGACAATGCCCGCCCCATATACCACAGCGAGGCGACCATATAGCTTCTCAGCTAGTTGCTTGGCCGGGTTATTTGACACGGATACGCCCTCGCCTGCTTCCCGTACCATCTTCTGTAAAACCTCCACTGCCTCCGCCACCTCTGCCGACTTATCACTGATGCAGCCGAGTTTACTGAGGAAGCCGAGGATAGGCAGCAAGCTAAAGGCTAAAGCCGCCCGGGGCTGAGCTCTATAGTCAAAGCTGAAAACCGGGATATTTCTCGCCTCAGCCATTTCTTTCAGCTTGCCGCCGGTGGTAATCGCCAGCTTTTTTGACTCCGTCTCCAGCGTTTTCCGGAATGGAGACAGGGTTTCCTCAGTCATCCCTGAACAGCTGGAGGCAATGACCAGGGTTTGGGCATCAATGAAGGCGGGGAGATTATAGCCACGATAGATAATGATTGGTATCTTAGCCTCTGACACTGTCAGACTACTTACTAAATCGCCACCGATAGCCGAGCCGCCTACGCCAAATATGACCACCTTATTAACCCGGGAATAGTCTGGAGGCATGTCAAAATCCATTACCATTTGCCACGCCTGCTGGCATAGCTGCGGCATTTCGTCAATACACTTAAGCATCCCTTCCGGGTCGAACTGCTTAAATACCTGAGGGTCATCTAAATTAATTATCTACCTCACCCCCCTTGGGTTTTTAGAAGAGGGACTCCGTCCCTCTTAAACGCCCCCTTATACTCCAGCTAGTTTTTTACCCAGTTCCAGCAACCTTTCGACACGGGCTGGACTATCACTTTCAGTATAGATGCGAAGCACTGGCTCAGTCCCGGAAAACCTGATGAGCAGCCAGGTAGTATCAACCAGGGTAAAGCGGAAACCATCAGCAGTATCGAACTTCACCACTTTAACGCCATCAATAGCGTCGGGCGGATTACTTTTGAGACGATTATTTATCGCCTGGCGTTCCTCTGCGGGGAACTCCATATCAATACGCTTGAAATGGTGGGGGCCAACCTTGCTGTAGAGGTAGCCTATAAGCTGTGACGGGGTTTTGCCTGTCTTAATCATCAGGTCAAGGAAATAGAGACCTGCCAGGATACCGTCCCGCTCTGGTATATGACCCCGGAAGCCATAACCACCACTCTCCTCACCACCGATAAGCGCATCTTCAGCGAGCATTATCGGGGCAACATCCTTGAAGCCTACCGGCGTCTCATAGACAGGAACCTTAAATATTTCACCTAATCGGTAAAGCATACTGGTAGTAGTTATCGTCTTAACTATCGCCCCCCGCTCACCACGCACCTCCAGCAGGTATAAGGCAAGCAAGGCAAAGACCTGCAGTGGTGTTAAAAACACCCCGTTTTCATCCAAGATACCAATGCGGTCGGCATCGCCATCAGTAGCCAAGCCCACATCAGCCCCCTGCTCTCTAACCATAGCTGACAGCTTGTCCAGATTAGCCGCGATTGGCTCAGGTCGTATCCACGGAAATAATGGGTTGCGTTCGTTGTTTATCTCAGTCAATTTGATGTTGCCACCACCCAGCAATTCCTTAAAATAACCAATACCGGCTCCAAACATAGGATCAACCGCGAGCTTCAGCCTGGCTTGACGCAGCTCATTCAGGTCAATGAGTTTGGTTAAATGGTCGAAGTAAAGTGGAGCCAGGTTAAGGTATTCCACCCGTCCCTGTTCTATGGCTTCAGTCAGAGGCACCTTGTTTATTTTTCCGGTGGCAAGGGTATGAGAAATATTCTTCTCCAGTTCAGTAATAACCTCGGTGGGAACGCTGGCGCCATCGTCAGTTTTATACTTAAAACCGTTCCAGTGAGCTGGATTGTGGCTGGCAGTTATAATGATAGCCCCACTGGTTTTTTGAGCGACAACGCCAAAGCTGATGACCGGGGTCGGGGTAGCCTCAGGACAAAGGTATACCTTCATTCCGTTACCGGCCACTACCTCAGCGGCAGCGGAAGCGAAGTCCTCAGAAGCAAAACGGGTGTCATAGCCGATAACTAGCCCTCGATTGGCAAGTCCCGCCTGTTTAAGGTAATCAGCTACCCCCTGAGTACAAGCCCGCACATTGTCAAAGGTAAAATCCTGGGCGATAATCCCGCGCCAGCCATCAGTGCCGAACTTAATGGGGCTATCTATCTACCTCACCCCCCTTCTATTTTAGACCCGCCTCTTTTTTAAGAATCTCGGCTTTGTCGGTCCTTTCCCAGGGGAGGTCAAGGTCATCTCGTCCGAAGTGCCCATAGCAAGCCGTCTGCAGGTAAATAGGACGACGCAGGTTGCAGGTCTGGATAATGGCTCCGGGTCTGAGGTCAAAGTGTTTATTAATCAGGTCAAGTATGACCTCCTGCTTAACCTTGGCGGTGCCAAAGGTCTCAATAGACACGGATAGAGGATGGGCGACACCGATAACATAGGCAATCTGAATTTCCAGACGCTCGGCAAGCCCGGCAGCCACCATATTCTTGGCAATATAGCGAGCCATATAAGTCGCCGAACGGTCAACCTTGGTCGGGTCTTTGCCGGAGAAGGCGCCTCCGCCATGTCGGGCAATTCCACCATAGGTATCGACTAAAATCTTGCGACCGGTAAAACCGGTATCGGACACCGGTCCGCCAATGACGAACCGACCGGTAGCGTTAATATGGTATTTAGTTCTGTCATCCATTAGCGATGCTGGCACAACTACTCTGATTACCTGCTCAATGATGTCTTTCTCAATCTTATCAAGGCTGACATCGGGGTTATGCTGAGCTCCTATCACTACACTATCTATACGCCTGGGGATGCCGTTACCGTACTCCACGGTTACCTGCGATTTTCCATCGGGGCGGAGGTAAGGCAGGGTATTATCCCTCCTGACCTGAGCCAATCGTCGACACAGCTTGTGGGCTAAAGAGATGGGCAGGGGCATAAGTTCAGACGTCTCATTACAGGCGAAGCCAACCATCATCCCCTGGTCACCGGCACCAATCTTATCCAAGTCATCAGCCGTTGAGCTTGTCTTAACCTCCGCCGATTCGTCCACCCCCATAGCAATATCCTTGGATTGCTCTTGAATGGAAACCATTACTCCACAGGATTGAAAATCAAAGCCATATTCGGGGCGAGTATAACCTATATCGTGAACAACTTTCCTTACTACTTGAGGAACCTCAACATAGCAATCAGTGGTAATCTCACCCATAACGATTATCAGACCGTTGGTTATCCCTGTCTCACAGGCTACCCGGCCGTATGGGTCTTTTCCCAGAATGACATCCAGAACCGCATCTGATATCTGGTCGCATATCTTATCCGGGTGCCCCTCGGTAACCGACTCTGAGGTAAGCATATACTTAGGTGAGTTCTTAAAGCTGTTAGTCATCTTCTCTCCTTCTCATGGGAATTATCTATTTTATTAATCGTAACAAGCGTTCTCTGTTTAAGTCCCCTCCTCCCAGCTAGTCAGGTATTTCTCCTGCTCAGGGGTTAAACTATCAATATCAATGCCCATAGCCTGAAGCTTCAACCGGGCTATTCGTTTATCGATTTCCTCAGGCACCGGGTGAACTATGGTCTCAAGTTTATCTCTGTTTTTGACAATATATTCCAGACACAGGGCTTGATTGGCAAAGCTCATATCCATAACGCTGGCGGGATGCCCTTCTGCCGCTGTCAGGTTAATCAATCTCCCCTCCCCCAGTAGGTACAAGTTACGCCCATCATTCAAGGTATACTCATCAACAAAGGGACGTATATTTCGCTTACTCTTAGCCATACTTTCCAGTACGGGAATATTGATTTCAGCATTAAAATGACCGCTATTAGCCAGGATAGCGCCGTCCTTCATCACCTGAAAATGGGGTTTATCAAGAACATTTTTATTACCGGCAATAGTAATGAAAATATCACCTACCTTAGCCGCTTCCAGTAAAGGCATAACCTGATAGCCATCCATAACGGCCTCCAGGGCACGGACTGGTTCTACCTCAGTCACCATCACATGAGCCCCCAGACCCTTAGCCCTTAAGGCTATACCACGCCCACACCAGCCGTAGCCACAAATTACCACCTTTTTGCCTGCCCACAGGATATTGGTAGCACGGGTAATACCGTCAATCGTGCTCTGTCCGGTACCGTAGCGATTATCAAAGAGGTACTTGGTCTGAGCATCATTTACGGCAATTATGGGATACCTTAGCTTACCTGACTTCTCCAGACTACGTAGTCTGATGACACCGGTGGTAGTTTCCTCAGTGCCGCCGAGGACATTCCCGATTAAATCTTTCCGGTTGGCGTGAAGAGTAGCCACCAGGTCAGCTCCATCATCTACCGTAAGCTGCGGTTTACTGTCCAGAGCCGTATCGATATGTTTATAGTAGGTTGCCTCATCCTCTCCCTTGATAGCATTAGTAGGAATGTCATATTCGACCAGGGCAGCCGCCACATCATCCTGAGTGCTCAACGGGTTAGAAGCACAAAGAATGAGGTTAGCCCCACCCGCCTCCAGGGTCAGAGCCAAGTTGGCGGTTTCTACCGTAATGTGGAGACAGCCGGCAATTCTAATATCTTTCAGTGGCTTCTCAGTAACGAACCTGTCCCTGATTAGCTTAATTACCGGCATTTCCCGGTAAGCCCACTCTATTCGCTTCCTGCCATCTCCAGCCAGTGCCGAGTCTTTAATGTCAAACTGGTTGTGTGAAATCATAAACTACTCCTCACGATAATTCTACTCAGCAGATAAAAGGTAAGAACTACCAATTATACCACACTCTTCTATCGTCAGAACTGCTCAGCAACATAACCGGGGATATCCAGTGTGCCCAGGAGAATTGGTTTTTGATGACAATCACTACCCCCGGTCATAATCAGACGGTGCTTCCTGGCAAACTTAATGTAATGGGCAACGGCCTTAGCCTCGTGCCTTGAATGCCAGCACTCGATGCCATCAATATACTCTAGCATATATTGTTTAATTATCTCAGTCTGCTCGTTCAAATCGCGGGTCAAGCTTACTAAAGATGTCCCATGCGGGTCATTGGGATGGGCATGCACCAGGATACCACCAGTGTTCCTGATCAACATTGACGCCTCCGCCAGCGGTAGCGGATACTTAGGAACATCACACTTGACCAGATATTTATCGAACGCCTCCTGCTTATCCCTGACAATCCCCTTTTCTATCAGGTAATTGGCGATATGGGGTCGACCGAAGGCACCATCAACACTGTCCTGTATCTTTTTGATATCTTCCCCGGTAAATCTGGCAATATTCTCTTTATCAAACTCAGCATTCAGTTTCTCTAAAATCTGACGGGCTCTGGTTTCTCTATACTCTCTTAGTAATTTAAGTTTATCCGTTAGCCCTTGATGAGTGAGGTCATACTGGTATCCCAGAAAATCCAGGGAAACAGACTTGCTACCGGGATACTGAAAGGTGACATTCAATTCTACCCCGGTAACATAAGATATATCATACTCCCTAGCCAGAGCGATGGCTCTTTCCTGACAATCTACAGAATCGTGGTCAGTTATTGACATGAAATCGATGTTTCTTTTTCGGGCTTCCTGAAAAACCTCCTCCACCGAGAGATTGCCATCGGAACCGGTCCTGGTATGGATATGCAAATCTATTTTCATCTCTATTTCTTTTCCATACCGATGATGTACCAATCCTGAGGCGGGTCGTACTGAGTGTCGACTATCAAGTGGATAACACCGATGTCTGGACACGACTTCTTGAGGTCGTTTAAGTCCACCTCTTCAAACCTCTTTTTATTGTTGAGGTAGGCTTGCTCGGTCAGCGCGTTGGACACATAATCCTCTTTTGTCCGTTTTAGTATCCGCTTAATCGCCACCTCCTGGGGACAGTCTGTTTGCAGGATAACGAACTTTCTATTATGTTTAGCGGCTATGGCTGCTGCCCGTTTTCTTAGTGACTGAGAGACGAAAGTGGCATCCAGTATCACTCCGTCATTATTTTCCAGGCTCTCATCTGCCTGCCGGAACATCTCATCATATACCACCATTCGTTTGTCCATATTTGAGGCGACCTTCTCATCAAAAATATTCTCATTTTTGAGCACCTCTCTTCTAATCAGGTCAGTCCTGAGCAGATGATAGCCGGTAATCCTGGATACCTCCTCGGTGGTCTCCGTTTTCCAGGTGCCGGGAAGCCCGCAGGCTATAAGCAAAAAACCAGAGCCCAGCTCGGTCTCTATGAATTTAGCAAACGGTTCTTTCAATTGTTACCTCCTAAAATCAATGGTCAAACTACTGTATATATGAGTCGGCAAGTTCAAAATACTTCTGGGCACGAGTCTTGACCTTCACCTTATCCTCATCAGAGATATGGGGGTCATCTAGCTGGAAGCTCTCTACTTTACCCCGCACATAAGCCCGGTAGCACTTATAGAAATTGAGTAGCTTAAGTAGCTCTTTATCCCGGCTCTTATCTACATAGGCATTAACGAAGCTCTGGGATAGGTCAGCCCGCCCGTAGTTGTCCAAATCCATAGCCAGAAAAGCAACCTCCGAAGCTACATCACAATACCGGAACCGGTCATTAAACTCGATACAATCATAGATACAGATGCCGTTAGTGAAGCAAATGTGAGCAGCATGAAGGTCTCCATGGCAATCCCGTATCCTGCCTTCGGCTACCCGTTGGTGAATGAAATTAGCTTTCCGGATAATAAAGTCAGCAGTGTAACCTTTAATATGCTTATATTGCTCTTGGGAAATGGTATTACCAATGTATTTTTCTGTCTGAGTGAAGTTTTCCTCAGTATTCCTGGTAATAATACCCAGGTCGCCAAAGGTACTGATATCGGAATTGGTCTCCGCCCTCCGATGAAACTCCACCAACCTTTGCGCCACGCTGGTCACCATCGGTGGCGATACCCGGTTTTGGGCTAACAGCACATTCATCATCGCCTCCTGAGGCAGACGGCACATCTTTACGGCATACTCTATAACCTCCCCCTGACCATCAATAGCGACACTGTTCTTATCTTTGGTTACTGCCACTACCCCCAGATAGGCATCAGGGCAGAGACGCCGATTAAGTTCAACCTCTTGCTGGCAGTAGAACTGGCGCTTATCCAGCGTAGTGTAGTCAAGATAACCCAGGTCTACCGGCTTTTTCACCTTATACACAAGGTCATCAGTCAGGAAAACAAACGACATTTGCGTTTGTTTTAGTTCTACCCGGTGAGTAATATCCGGATAAGCTTTCGAGTCAAGCAGAGCTTTGACCATTTCTGGTAATGATGGCATCAGTTCTAATCTCCTTCAACTTCCGGTAACATCTAGCCAGTATCGTAATTCCTCTAACACCTGATGATAGTTAGTTCTGGTAACGGTTACTAACTTTACCCGTGGCTGGCGCTTAATAGCATCCGCCCACGGATTAGGATTAAGCACAATGGTGCCGAGAACCATCTTTCCACTATCGATTATCTGCAAAACGACTTCCCTAAAGTTAGCCGAGAATAGTTCCATCTTGCCGATTTCATCAATAACGACCAAATCATGCTGTCGGGCTGCCTGATAGAGGGCGGGAACACCTACCCTGTCCAAACCACCAATGTCAACGCTGTACTTACTGACCCGGTACGGGCTACTGATATTGACATGGGCCAGCGTGGTCTCCTGACCATCCAAGGTAACCAGCCTGAAACCTTCTCGTACCCCCTGATTTCGTATTTCCTCAGTGTAAAAGCCGCCGGCATTGCCCCTCATCTCAGCTACGACTTGTTTGATAAGGCTGGTTTTCCCCGTCCCCGGTCTGCCCGTAAGGAGATAGACCCGCTTCATAAACCTCCGCCACTACCGACTTTACTTGGCTTGCGTTCTTTCAGCCTTTCTCTTTGCCTCCAGCCTTTCTCTTTGGCGACGATGCTTAAGCAGAGCTACTCGCTTCCTCTTATTCATCGCTAAATAATATAACCCAGATTATCTTTTAACGCTACCTTTAGCTTTTTTCGGTAACGACCTCTATGAACCTGGCGAAAGAGCGGTCGTAGGTCTTCTCTATTTCCGGGGGGAAGACACAGGCGGGAAGTTCATCATATTTCAGATGATAGGCAATAGACTCACAGCACTTGCCCTTCCTCGAGCACGACTCGTAGGTGCAGGAGCAAGCGGCCTTATTGACATCAATCTGGCATTCCATCTATACACATCTCCTACGAATAGATTATTTATGGGGGAAGCTTGAAGGGAACAGGGTACAAACTACATATATTGCTGTTTTATCTTTAAGGACAGTTCAGTCAGTAGCTCCAGAACCAGAGCGACTGCCTCCTCATTAGCTAAAGAAGCCAGCCCGCAGCTGGGGGTAAGCAGCCCCTGCCTTATCAACTGCGGGAAGGGAATATCCTTCCTAGTGAAAGGAGCCATGGCTTCCTCCAGACGGTCTTTGAGGCTGGCGACCGATTCCTTAGCCAGCAATTCTTCGTCATTAGGGACAATCCCCCAGGCGATAGTTCCCTTCCTATCCAGAAACTTTTTAACCTCAGCCGGATAGAGGCTCAGCGACTGAGCATAGTTATAAGTGTCAAAGCTGATGATGTCAGTACTGGTATCCAGTAAAATTGGCCAGTCAGTATTGCCGCAGCAATGGACCCCTTTCAGTCCGCTAATCCCACGAAAGACATCGTCCAGCAGTTCAATTATCCTTTCCCTAGTTAACAAGACGCAGACCGAGCCGAAGGCAGCCATATACGGCTCGTCAACAAAGATGATGGTATTGGGGGAAATTTTCCTCAGCTCTTTTTCCTGCCAGGCAGCCTTTAGACGGAGAAGTTTGGGCACGGCATCACCGAGAATGTCATCATAGAGTATAGACCGCTTCCTATCATCGGTAACAGTTAGTCCCCAGCTAATCGGTCCGATTATATGCCCCTTAACCGCCAGAGGTGATAGGTTGGTCAGAGACAGGAACTTATGAAGACCAGCCGCATATTCCGGACTAATGGGATATTTATCAATATCATTTTCCAGATAGGCGGTGTAAAGCTGCTCCAGTGGCTTATCCAAATCCTGAGTGCGGTCGATATAGATGCGGCCATCTTTAAGCACCTCCCCGGGGAAGTCCTGACTGAATTGGGCATACATATTCTCCCGAAAGGAGCGCCTGGGTAGCTGGGGCCAGACAGGGATGTCTTTAAGGTAGCAGGTGACCAGCGAGCACGCCCCAGTCGGGTCAGTATGAGGCATACTGCCAATCACAGTCGGTAAGCAACCAAATTCTATATCAGGCATAAAGTTAATCCCTTAGGCGATTCTATCTATTTAAGCATAAAGTAGTTATTGAGAAAAGGCAGAGTCTACGAAATATACTTGCCGATTAACAGGTTGAGCTTCTTTTTCTGTTCCGCCGGTATCAACTCCGGGGCGGTAACAATAGCTCCTCTCAGGGCGGTAGCACATTCACAATCGCACTTATCAGACATTCGGCCGACAGCTAATTTGATAATCTTTTTGGCAGCATCAACATTCTGGCACATGGTATTCAGTATAACATCCACTGCCACCGGCTCATTTCTCTCGTGCCAGCTATCGTAATCGGTAACGCAGCCAATAATGGCGTAGCAGATTTCGGCTTCACGGGACAGCTTAGCTTCAGGCAGGGCGGTCATTCCGATAATATCCACCCCCCAGGAACGGTAAAGTCGTGATTCGGCCCGGGTAGAGAAGGCGGGACCCTCCATAACCACAAAGGTGCCCCCATAATGGACGCTGGCTCCCACCTCCCGTGCCTCCTGATATAAAACCTGACTCAGCGCCGGGCAGAAAGGCTCAGCGAAGGGGATATGGGCCACAATGCCCTCGCCGAAAAAGGTATTTATCCGGCCGCGGGTACGGTCAACCAGCTGGTCAGGGATAAGCAGGTCGCCGGGCTTAATTTCCTGCTTAAAGCTGCCCGCCGAGTTGATGGAGATAATCTGTTCCACCCCCAGCGATTTCAGGGCATAGATATTGGCTCGGGAGGGCACCTCGGCAGGTGAGAGGCGGTGCCCCCTCCCATGCCGGGGCAGGAAGGCAATCTCCACCCTCTCCAGCTTACCAGCAATTATGGTATCACTCGGCTTGCCGAATGGTGTAGTTATGTCAACTTCTTCAATATCAGTTAAGCCCTCAATATCATACAGCCCCGTCCCCCCAATCACCCCTACTTTCGCCTTCGGCATTAAGCCACCTCCTTATGCGTCATTGCAACCTTGACAAAGCCAGTATAATTATGCCGCATTACTAACAGCGGGTAAGTCCTGCGTTAAGTGTATCACCGGAAGGGTGGCATAAACTAGCTGTAAGCTAGTCGCTCGCAGAGTCCGCCTTTTCATTTACCGAAAAATAACCTCTTATCG
>NZBQ01000030.1 GCA_002688105.1 Dehalococcoidales bacterium
ATGACACATGAAAAAATCAAAGAAAAGCAGATTAGTAGTTCTTCTAATTTCGCTGGCGATGGTGCTTGTTTTAGTTGTCTCTGGTTGTGCAGCCCCGGCACCAGCACCGGCCCCGGCCCCGGCCCCGGCCCCAGCACCAGCACCAGCACCAGCACCAGCACCGGCCCCGGCCCCGGCCCCGGCACCAGCACCGGCACCAGCACAAATAATAGAAGACCCGGAGGCAGTATGGGGTCTGCAGGAGGCTTGGTACCCTCTGGAAATTAAGCAATGGTATGGTACTTATGATCAGGCAACCATGCCTGATTTTCCGCTGGATACGCCAGCGGCGAGCCTAGACCCTTTGGAAATTAAGGAGTGGATGGGACCAGTTGGAGCCGACAGAACTTATAATCTCGGCGTTATCATTCCTCACTTAATGGACATATGGTGGGTCTCGGTCCTTTATGGCCTTATTGATGAGGCTAGGCTTAATGGGGCTGATATCACAGTGTATGTAGCTGGTGGTTATGGCGAAGTAACCAGACAGATATCCCAGGTTGAGGCTTTTATCGCGGAAGGAGTTGATTTGCTAATCGCGGCACCGGTCAGCTTCGGGGCTCTGGTACCCGTTTTGGAGGAGGCGCAAGCCGCAGGCATACCCGTCTTAGCCTTTGTCAATGACACCACTCTAGCGCATCCAGAAGCGAAGGTCTTGGCTAGTTACTACCTGACTTACGGTAGGGCTGCCGGGGAGATTGCTGTCGACCACTATCTCGCCTCCGACAAATCAGGCGAAGTAGTGCAGATGGCTATATTCCCTGGTCCGGGTGGTCTTGCGTGGACAGGGGCTACCGAGTTAGGGATAAAGGATTATATAGCTGATGCAGGACTTGCAGACAATTTCGACATTGTCGAAGTGAAATGGGGGGTCTCTGAGAAGGCTGTTCAGATCGCCCTAATTGAGCCCGTCCTCCTGGCACACCCCGAACTAGACTACATAGTAGGTTGTGGGCCAGCCGCCGAGGCAGCGGTATTACCCGTCGAGGCAGCAGGCAGGGCAGGAAAAACCCACATCATTAGTACCTATATAACGCAACCACTCTACTTTGCCATCAAAGATGGTACAATTCTGGCGGCGCCTGCGGAATACCAGCAATTTACGGCGCGCCTCGCAGTGGACGCGGCGGTCAGAATACTTAACGGGGAAGAACCAGGTGTTGATTTCCCCTTCCGGGCCGCTCCCCTATTTGGCAAAGTGAACGCAGAAACCATCGGTAGTTTAAAGTGGGAACACCTATTTGAGCCCGAAGGCTGGGACCCGGTGTTCAGGTATAGAGTGCCCGAAGGTCTCAGGGTGGACTAGGCTATCTAGCAAGGTATAAGGGTAAACCGGCAGCAGGGCGGGAGGATGTCCTTCCCGCCCTGTGTGTGTAATATTAAGTACCTAAGGAGAGTAGGTTAATATACTAATGGGGAAGGACGCAGCCAAAAGCATGAACCAGATGGAATATCAATCAAGCCTATCACCAGAGATTGAGGATAAAGGGTATGAGGTGAGGATGATTGATATCTCTAAGTCGTTTCCGGGGACCCAAGCCTTAAAATCCGTGAGTTTTGATCTCAAGCGGGGTGAGGTTCACGTCCTGGTTGGGGAGAATGGTGCCGGAAAAAGCACCTTGGTTGGGGTTTTGTCGGGGGTATATCAACCTGACGCTGGAGAGATTTACTTCAATGGAAAGAAAGTAACCATAGAAAACCCTCATAGCGCTCGGTTGTTGGGCGTGTGCACAGTTTACCAGGAATTGAGCCTGGTGCCACAAATGACAGTTCTCGAAAATTTTTTCTTGGGGATGGAGCTAGAAAAGAGATTAATACTTAGCAAACATGAGATGCGCAAACTGACTCAAAGTGCTATCGACAGATTAGGATTCCCGATTGATTTAGATGCGTATGTTGCTCGGATTAGCCCCTCCCATCGCCAGATGGTTGAAATCGCCCGCCACTTCATCCAAAAAATTCGGGTGCTAGTTCTGGACGAACCAACATCAGCATTAACCGATGAAGAGATCGGGAAACTATTTGATATTATAAAAAAATTGAAAGAAGAAGGAGTGGCGATCATATACATTTCGCACCATTTGGATGAACTGAAACGCATTGGTGACCGCGTTTCCATACTCCGAGATGGTGAAAATGTAGCCACAATTGATATTGAGAAAGCGACCGAGGATTATTTGATTGAGCTAATGACCGGCAGAAAAGTAGCGAACATTTTTCCAACGGTTGATTCAAATCCGGGCAATAATTTGCTGGAGATAGAAGAATTATCTACTGAGAAAGGCTTAAAAAACGTTTGCTTCCAACTCCGCGCTGGGGAAATCCTGGGTTTCGGCGGGCTGCTAGGTTCAGGTAAGGAGGATATAGGCCGAGCAATATTTGGCCTAGAAAAAATAACTACGGGTAACATAAAACTGGAGGGGAAGTCGTTACATAAGATCGATCCCAGCCATATAATCAAAGAAGGAATTGTATACATTCCCGCCGACCGTCATACTGAGGGGCTCTTGACACTTATGACAGTGCGGGAAAACATTACTACGCCCAGTTTGGAAGTTTTTGAGAGGTATGGAATCATCCGGAGAAGGCACGAACGCCACAGGGTGGAGGAATTAATCCCTAAACTCAATATACGGGTGCCAGGTATGGAGGTTGTGGTTGATAAATTAAGTGGTGGAAACCAGCAGAAAGTCGTTGTGACACGCTCATTAGTCAAGGACACAAAAGTATTTATCTTTCACGAGATGACCAGGGGCATCGATGTAGGGGCAAAGATCGAGGTCTATAAATTTGTTCAGGAACTGGCAAATCAAGGTGCTGGCATTATCTATATTTCGTCAGAACTAAATGAACTTCTGAACTTGACCCATAGGATTATTGTCATGCGCAATAACCAGATAGCTAATGTTTTTGACACCCCAAACATAGATGAAGAGATTCTTCTAAGAAGTTATTTTGGGTGGAAAGATAAAGAAGAAAATGAAACAAAGGATTAGTCGAAAATAGTGGTAAAAAGTTCAATACCTACTCCGCAAAAGCTGAGAGAGCTGGGGAAGGTTGTTTTCATACGGGTAGGGGCACTTCCTTTTATATTGGTTGTCATCCTGGTTACCTTTGGTGTCTGGAATCCTGCATTTCTTAGCCTGGTAAATATGGTCAGCGCATCCAGGGCAGCAACATATCTTATCATGGTGACCCTAGCCCAGATGATGGTACTGCTATCTGCCGGATTGGATCTATCGGTGGGGGGGTCCATTACATTAATAAGCATGGTCAGCGCCTCGACGATGGTGTCATTGCAAGCATATCCCGGCGTTGACGTGTTGGTGGGTAGTCTGGTGGGTATCGGGATTGGTACTTTAATTGGTGCCTTGAATGGTTTTAGTATTGCTTTTTTCCGAATTTCTCCGTTTGTGGTCACGTTCGCGACGGGCTCTATGGCTCACGGGATGGCCCTTATCGTTTCAGACGGTGGTGTCCCCGTATTTGGTCTTCCAGCATATTTTATGAGTACTTTGGGTGCTGGCAAGGTCCTGGGTATACCTGTACCCGTCCTGGTGACTATCCTCTTGATAGGGGTCGTGTATCTTATACTCTCTTGGACACGCTTCGGACGGGGCATCTATGCCATGGGTGGTAGTCGCCAGGCTGCCGGTATAATGGGTATTCCGCTTAGGCGGAATACCTTTTTGGTATATGTGATTGCTGGTCTATTGGTTGGTATCGCGGGAGTGATGCTGACAGCCCGCATCGGCTCTGGCGAGCCTACCATAGGTTTAGAAATGCCTCTGCTCTCAATCACCGCCGCCGTAATGGGTGGTGTTTCACTTTTTGGTGGGGAGGGGAAATTATATGGTGCAATCTTGGGGGCGATAGCTCTTACACTTCTTCGTGTTGGTATGGACCTGGCTATGATTGGCTCATTCGTGCAAATGGCCGTCATGGGAGGGGTTCTTATCATGGTAACAGCTTTAGACGGGTATCGCCGGCGGTTGGTGTGATCACATCATTGTTGTTATAATGCTTATTACAGTGAGGGGAAACATTACTAAGTCAAGTTTAAAAATTTTTGAAAGCTGTGGAACCCTCTGAAAATGGTAAAAAATTCAATACCTAATTTGCAAAAGCTGCTAGAGCTGGGGAAGGTTGCTTTTATACGGGTAGGGGTACTTCCTCTTTTATTGGTTGCCACCGTGGTCATCTTTAGTATCTGGAATCCTGCATTTCTTAGCCTCGTTAATTTGGTCGTCGTATCCAGAGAAGCAACATATCTTATCATGGTGACCCTGGCCCAGATGCTGGCACTGCTATCTGCCGGGTTTGATCTATCGTTGGGGGCGACCGTTGCATTAATAAGCGTTGTCAGCGCCACGGTGATGCTGTCATTGCAAGCATATCCCGGCGTTGACGTGTTGGTGGGTAGTTTGGTGGGTATCGGGATTGGTGCCTTAGTGGGCGTCTCGAATGGTTTTTTTATTGCGTTTTTCCGAATTTCTCCGTTTCTGGTCACGCTGGGAATGAGCTTTATAGCTCTGTCGTTGTCCCTTATCCTTTCGGGTGGCGGTCGCCCCGTATATGGTCTTCCCGCAAATTTTGTGTATACTTTGGGTCATGGCAGGGTCCTGGGTATACCTGTACCCGTCATAGTGACTATCCTCTTGATAGGGAGCGTGTATTTTATACTCTCCTGGACACGCTTCGGACGGTACATCTATGCCCTGGGTGGTAGTCGCGATGCTGCCGTCAGAGTGGGTATTCCGGTCAGGCGGTATACCGTTTTTACCTATGTGGCTGTTGGTATATTGGTTGGTATCTCGGGAGTAATGATGACAGCCCGCACCGGCTCTGGTGAGCCCACTCTGGGTTTAACGTTGCCTCTGCTCTCAATCTCAGCCGCCGTAATAGGTGGCATTTCACTTTTTGGTGGGGAGGGGAAATTATATGGTGCAATCTTGGGGGCGATAGCAATTACACTTATTCAGAATGGTATGAACCTGGTTGGCGTTGACTCATTCGTGCAAATGGTCATCATGGGAGCAATTCTCATTATGACACTGGCTTCGGAGCATTACCGCCGGCAGTTGCGTACCTCATGGGAGTTGAAATTAAGACAGTAAATGCTCACCTTGGGAGCTTAACAAAGGGGAATAAAAATGAAAGGGCAAGTTCCTGATAAAGAGAGAGTCCTGGAATATGTAACTGAGGAGAACGTAGTCGAGTTAGCCAAGAACTTGATTAAGATTCCAAGCCCAGTTGAAGGCGAAAGTGAAGCAGCTAGATTTTTAGGGAAGTATCTGAGGGATAATGACCTTGAAACTGAACTGATGGAAGTCGAAGTTGGCCGATTCCAACCTGTTGGTCGTATAAGGGGGACGGGTGGCGGATATTCGATCATTTTTAATGGCCATATGGATACAGATGTCCTATGGCAGGGAATACCAGATCCCTTCGTACCAAGAATCGAAGGACGCAGGCTTCATGGACACGGGGTTTTTAACATGAAAAGTGGCGTTGCAGCTATGGTAGAGGCTGCTGTAGCTATCAAGAAATCAGGGGTAAAGCTTAAGGGAGACCTTATCGTTACGCCGGTGGTAGGTGAATTGCAGGGAGGTGTTGGAACCGTAACTAACATAAAAAGAGGGATAATAGCTGATTTTGGTTTGGTTCCGGAGCCCTATGGTGAGTTCATAACTCTTACGCATGCGGGTATAGAAGGGGTGGCAATAACTATCAATGGCCGGTCTGAGCATATAAGTAGTATGGAGAGTGGCATTAACCTATCTAGCAAAATGGCCAAAGTTATTAATGCTCTTAACAATATGAAGTTTACATATACACCGGATCCAAGGTATCCCGGCTTGCCTAGATCACTGATTGGATGCGTAATATTGGGACATGGAGAGACATATGACTTAAAAGGAGATGCCTTTCTGCCTGACGTCTGCACTATAATTGTTAATATTCGATTCGTTGGTGGGATGTGCCCTCATAAAGATATAGAAAAGGTTCTAGAAAAAATAAAGTCAGAGGATCCAGAGTTTAATTACGAAATGCAGGTAACGCCAGATGATCCAGAACTCCCGGGTTTGCCGTGGAAAAACTGGCGGGTCACTATGCCTTTCCAAGACGTATCCCCGGATGAGCTTATTGTTAAAGTCCATGCACAAAACTATGAATATTTAACGGGTAAGAAGGCAGATGTGGGTTCTGTACCGGTAGATGACCCACGCCACGCCTTCACGTATGCTGGAGATGATGATGCCCATTTGACAAAAGCAGGGTGTCCATCTTTTGTCTGTGGACCATCAGGGGATTGGCGGGGCCCTAATGGAGTACAGTACACTAACATAGATAGCATGGTGAGGGTCGCAAAGAACTTTGCTCTGACAGCCTATGATATCTGTACAAAATCAAAGGAGTAGAAGAAACTTGCTTGGAGAATTTCTGGGTTAGGCTAATGAATTATCAACGGGTGGCGGTTCTGGGATGGCTAGTCATTCCCGGGTATGCTCGTCAATTATAGCTAGAATACGTAGCTTGCCACCTCTTTCAGTCCTGTCCTCAACAAAGTCATAGCTCCAGACATGGTTCGGGTACTCTGCTTTGTTTATTATCTCTCCTACAGGCCCCATCCTGCGCTTCTTCGGTCTTTTCTGGGGTAATCCCAGCCCTTCCGATTTCCCAGATACGGTGGACCCGTTTCCTGTTTATTCTCCAGCCCTCTCGCCGGAGCAGTACCGTAATCCGACGGTAGCCATACCGCTGTTACGGATTGCCAGCTTGTGTATCTTCTTGATTAGCTCAGCTTCATCTCTCCGCCGCTTGGCAATATAACTCACCAGGGATCTAGATAGCCCCATAACTATACATACTCGCCGCTGAGAGCTACCCTTTTGTTTTACCAGATACTTCACTGCTGACCTGAGGGCAAGAGGGCTTACCATTTTTTTGAATTGATTTTGCTAAGTAGCTCGTTATCCAGTGCCTGCCGGGCCACTATCCGCTTCAACCTTAATTCGTAATATACGTATATGCCGTTTCTTAGTACTTTATGTACACACCGTTCGGCCCGAGCATATCAGTCAGTGGCTCAAACCCATCATCAGTTATCAGATATACATTTTCCGGCATATTTATCCACACCCTTTTTTCCAAGTTTAACGCCGGAAGCTCCAGACACACTACCATACCGGGTTTGAGCTTTGCAGTTTCATTTTCTACTATATAGGGCGGTTCATGCAAGTATAGACCTTGACAATGACCTACCCAACCTATGTACCGATTACTACGTATCACATCCCAGTACCAGTCACCCAGATACCTTACCAGTACTTCATGTCCCTTTTGCCACAGTTCGCCCATCGCTGCTCCGGGTTTTATGGCATCTTCTATTTCTATATGAGCCACTTCAGCAGCAGCTACCCACTTCCGGAAGCCTGGATACATCTTCTCCAGTTTATTAGGATGACCAATCCAGATCTGCCTTTGCATATCGGACATGTATTCCTTGTAAGATGGCCCACCATCCAGGAATATGTAGTCTCCCTCCTCCAGAATATGGTCTTCATAGAATGCGGTTGCTACATTTCTTGAAGTTTGCAGCACACGCATATCATATATCGAGTCAATAATTCTCTCTTCCCTCATCCATACGTCCATCATTGCATAGAATACATCCTTCTCGTTAACACCTGGAAGGGCGACCTCAGCGCCTTTCATATAGCCTTTAGCAGTAACATACATTAGTTTTCTTATTACGTCCTGCTCCCAGGGCGACTTTATCATTCTCTGGGGCGATATTAAAGTATCCATGGCGTCTGTCCACTTTACCTCAGGCAGAGCTGCTGTGAGCTTTTCCCATTCAGCCAAGGTAAAAGTGTCCCACCAACTAAATTCTCCTTTGTCCACAGCAATAGTACCTTTCCCTAATCCTATATCCTTAAGCAGTTCTGCCAGAGCATCTACAGGTACGGGCGCATTTGGTGTCGGTGCCCGTGGGTCTCCTCTAAAGCCTACCGCCTTTTCCGCATATCCTTTTAACTCAAGATTGTTTATTCCCAATACCTCAGTGAAGAAGGTCGACGGTCCATCTCTAAGAACTATTCCTGCCGCCGGATATACATAAGGGTACGGCTTCACCCAGCCAAAGTAATATACCTGGTTCTTTCTGTTGAATAGAAGTAGGGCATCAATTCCTTTGTCTTTCATTAGGCTCTTTGCTTTATTGATACGCCCATGCCACTCGTCTTTCGGCATATAGGGAAATTTTGGCGACAAGGTTTCCATTTCATAACATTTCTTTAATTCTGACATGGTAATAACTCCTTCCCCTTTTACACTTAATTTTCAGTTATCAGTTAATATTTTTAGGACCTTTTTCACATATCTACCTACTTATCGTCATGCAACATTGATTCAAAAGAACCTTCATTGTTTCTGTGCGGACTAAGATAACACACAGCTTCCTAATTTGTCAACGTCTTTTGCAGTCGGAGGTGATAAGCTTTTGGGAAAAACTCATCCCACAGCTTGACTGCCCTGACTAAAACTCGTCAAAGCCGTCCTCATTACACCGCAACACCTTAAAGCAGTCTAAGAGGGGTTGCCATCCTTCCTTTTAATATCCCCCCTTTGCCTGAGAGGGTATAATACTAATAAAGCACTGCAACTTGGTGGCTTATTCAGTAAAATGAAGAGGGTTAAACTATCGCCTCGTTTAATCCCGGATTTCCTATATCAAACTAGGGGCATAGGTAGGCTTATGTGGGTTTGTGGAACTCGGGAGTAGTCTGGCGAGCCCCGTGTCTTATGGGGTAGAGATATTGAACAATGCGAGCTTTTGTTACTTCATAGTCAAGTCTTTAATAGGTTATTGATATTTATATGGTAATGGCGTATTCTTTACTTTATACAAAAAGTAACCAAGG
This sequence comes from Dehalococcoidales bacterium, assembly GCA_002688105.1. Taxonomy (GTDB): domain Bacteria; phylum Chloroflexota; class Dehalococcoidia; order Dehalococcoidales. The sequence continues at coordinate 8,967 of NZBQ01000030.1, forward strand.
TATAATAAGAGGTATAATAACATAGTAAGAGGTAGAGGAGGCAGAACGATGAAAAAGGCAGGATTAGATTTTATTAAGCCATTAGCTATCATAGTTACGGGGGGTATACTGGTCACTCTAGCGGCATGCACGTCAGCACCTACCTCTACACCAACACCACTTACCACACCGGCCCCTGAGTCAGGCAAATCCGTTACCATCAATCTCAGTGCAGAGAACAAGGCGTTTGACAAGAATACCATTACAGTTCCGGCAGGAGCGGAGGTAACAGTAATCTTTGATCATAAGGATAGTGGTGTCCACCACAATCTAACGGTTTCCTTGACAGAGGCAGTAAGAAAGTCAATCTACAATGGGAATATCATCACCGGTCCTGCGACAATCAACTACCGGTTTCTTGCGCCTTCAACACCGGGCACCTATTTCTTTCGTTGTGATGTCCATCCCTCGAGTATGACGGGCGATTTTATTGTTACTGACACAAGTTCCTAAGGACAGGGAAGCGCGGTTTTTTTACACCTGGCGTGGTCTTTTTTGGCACTCGGGGGTGGTCAGGCTCCCCACCCATTTCTTTCGGTAGGCCGATATTTGCAGGCGAATGACTGTTCCTGTTAGTGCCGCAATCCTAATCCCGGTGAAAAACACACCCCAGCCGTTCCACCATCTAAAGTTTGCTGTGTAATTTGTGGTTTCCGCCACCAGTACTAGCGCATCCCAGACGAAGGGTGATTCCCTACCATATGGCATCAAGCCGGTCGCTATGCCACCAGTCTCCCCAGCCGTTACTTTCCCCCTCTTTTTTCTCGGTGTTCGCTTGTTCAGTCATAATTCCTCCATTTCATTACTAGCTGTTTGACACAATGTTTAAGAGAGCAACGGAAGCACTTCGGTCCCGCGGCCCGAAGGGCGCTGGTTCGAATGACCTCCCGCTCCTTTGTTAGAGAGAAATCCCGACGAGTTACTAGTTGAGCTAGGCTGTGTTGTCAAGAAAGATTGGCGAAGTCCATCGCAGAGCACGTGAAACAGAAGCAATAGCTCTCTTTCCATTGGTTCTTCAGGCATGCCCATCTTTACCTCCTACGCGCTTCTATAAATCAGGCTTTCTCTTATGCCACTCGGTTGCCTGTTCGTAGGCGTAGGCGATTTTTAAGATGGTTTCCTCACTGAAGGGCTTACCGATAATCTGTAAACCAATGGGCAGTCCGTCGGCAAAGCCGGCTGGGATAGAGATGGCGGGCAGTCCGGCAATATTTACCGGCAGGGTGCAGATATCAGATAGATACATCTGGAGCGGGTCATCCACCTTCTCCCCGATTTTGAAGGGGACGGTGGGGGAGGTGGGGGTTACCAGGACATCGAATTTTTCAAAAGCCCGGTCAAACTCCTGCCGTATCAGGGTGCGGACCTTCTGAGCTTTGAGGTAATAGGCGTCATAGTAACCGGCGGATAGGGCATAGGTTCCCAGCATAATGCGCCTTTTTACCTCAGCGCCGAAGCCATACTGGCGAGTTTTTTTCATAGCCTCCCACATACTGTCGGTGCCTTGATATGAGAAGCCATACTTTACCCCATCATAGCGAGCCAGGTTAGCCATAGCCTCTGATGGGGCGATAATGTAGTATACCGCCAGAGCATTGGGGGTATTGGGTAGTGATACCTCCCAGTCTGCTTTCGCCCCCAGTTCCTCGAGCTTACTCACTGCGGTTCGTATCGCCGTTTCCACTTCAGTCTGCATCCCCTCGACGAAATACTCCTTGGGGACACCAATACGAAGCCCATTGAGCCTGGTAGTCAGACACTGGGTGTAATCCGGTGTGGGATGAGGAGCCGAGGTCGAATCTCTGGGGTCGTAGCCAGCGATGGCATTCAGTACTAGGGCACAATCGGTAACATCCTGGGTTAAAGGACCAATCTGGTCAAGGGAGCTGGCAAAGGCAACCAGGCCATATCTACTTACCCTGCCGTAGGTGGGCTTTAAACCGGTAACGCTGCAGAAGCCGGCCGGCTGACGAATACTGCCTCCGGTATCCGAACCCAGGGCATAGATAGTCTCGCCGGCAGCTACCGCCGCTGTTGAACCGCCGCTACTCCCCCCGGGGACACGAGCTAAATCCCAGGGGTTTTGGGTAATGAACAGGGCGGAGTTCTCGGTTGATGAGCCCATGGCAAATTCATCCATATTGCTTTTGCCGACGACCACGGCACCGCAGTCAGTTAGTTTTTCTACTACGGTGGCATTATAAGGGGGCACAAAATTCTCCAGCATCTTTGACGAGCAGGTGGTTAGTATCCCTTTAGTGCACATGTTGTCCTTGATTACCGCCGGTATGCCGGTGAGGGGATTGATATCACCAGAGGCGATAAGCTCGTCAGCCTTTTGGGCTTGTTTTAAAGCCAGCTCATCGGTAACCGTGATCAGGGCGTGAACCTTGGGCTCTACCTGATGAATACGCTCAATTATAGCTTTGGTTAGTTCCACCGAGGACAGTTGTTTACTTCTGAGCAGCTTATAGGCCTCGTGAATGGTTAATCGGTTATGGTTGATTTTCAATCTCGTCACCTTAACCAGAATAAACGGGTCATTCCAGCACTGGTCGTACTCTGAAGAATTCACCCTCCCTTCGGGGTGCGTTGGCTAGAATTTGATTTTGAGGCAGGGAGACGGCTGCTTCATCGCTCTTCATTACATTCTGGAGAGTGATAGATTGGGCGGTGGGGGGGACATTACTGGTATCCACCTGCTGTAATACCTCAAAGTTCTCCAGGATATTGGACAGTTGCTCTCTGAGCCTATCCACCTCATCATCAGTCAAGCCCAGCCGAGCCAGGAGGGCAATCTGTAACACTTGTTCACTACTCAGCTTCATTGTTTACCTCTAGAATGGCTTATCTGTGCTGGCTAATTATAGCACTCGTATTTGAGTATCCGCAACGGGAGCCATCTGCTATAATTAACCTGCTGTAACAATGAAGAAAATATCGGCTAGACTTATATGGGCTATTGTTAGCACCTTACTGGAGGAAGCAGCTCTGGTAGCGGTTGTGTTTTGGGGTTTGCCGCAGGTAGGCATTTATATACCCCTGGCTGGCCTTATTGCCATGATGGTAGCCTGGGGGGCGGTGTCAGTTTTTACTTACCACAAGGGTACTCTGGCCCTGAAGAGGAAACCGGTGGTCGGTCTGCCGGCTATGATTGGCTGTCGGGGTAAGGTGATTAGCCCGCTGGCACCGAATGGCGTTGTCAAAATTAAAAATGAGCTCTGGGAGGCTAAATCAGACGGTAGGAAGATAAATTCTGGTGTGGAGGTGACAGTGCTGGGGCAGGACGGGCTCAGGCTTATCGTGCGTAAGAGCAGCGCTGGTGATTTAGAGTGTGCTTAATGATATATTCCGAGTTCCAGGGCTCTCCTAGTCCCGCAGTCTATTTGTGAAAATCCAGGGTATCAGGCTACTACCGCTGTTCAGTATGCCGGCTCCCGCTTATGGACGAAAGAGACTACGAGTAGCACTACTCCACCAATCAGAATACCAAGGGAGAACATTTGCATTGGAGTTAAGATGTCATTAACGAGCTGCGGTAGCCACGCCTGGAGCGAGGCCGGTAGACCGAGCTGCCCAGTAAGTTGGGTCAGATATCCCATAGCAAAATTCTTGATGAAAAAGACGCCCACATACCCTGGGATTCCGTAAACCAGGAAGGTGATGCCTATCTGGCGGGTAGAGTCCCTTACCTGGCGGTGTATTAAAACAATAAGCCCGATTAGCAGCAGCATAAAGCCAATTAGAGCCTTATAGGCGATTTGGATATAACTGACATATTCCCTTACCTGCTCAAGGGTGGATATAACCTCAGGGCCCAGCATCTCTTCACTGATATCAATAGTGGATGGTATCTGTGCGGAAAATTCCTGGTAGTATTCATCAGAAGCAGTGTCTATCATAGCTGGAGGTAAAGAGGCAAGCTCATCAATGGGTATCGCCCGTATGAGAGCTGGCTTAATATTGTCTTTTAGAGTTTCCTTTAGCTGGTCGGTGGAGATTACCAGGTTCAGGCTTTGACTTTCTCCCAGAAGGTAGTTATATCCGGAGTAAATAACGGTGCCCATCTGGTCTTTTATCCAGGGTTCAAGGTCGGCAAGGGTATCGTCTATAACCTCAGCCATAAGCGCCTTTCCTTCGGGGGTTTGTCCACCGGGGATTTGCTCGCTTAGGAATTCCCCAAAAAATTCTCCGGCCAGCGAGGATATATCAAGCTTATTAATTTGAGAGACCATAAAATCCGGGTTGAGGATGGTTTGATTTAGGGTCAGCACCAGACCGAAAACGGCTAGAGACAGGAAGAGAAGGATGCCTAAAAGGCCCAGAGCTAGGCCCTTGGGGAACTTCATAGATGATATCTCCTGAAATTTATACAGATGTTACCACAAAGCTCCTTGAGTGGCAACCTGGCAAATACAAAAAGGCTCCTGAGTAAATCAGGAGCCCTGGTAATTGCTGGTGGAGACGGGGGAGAGTCGAACTCCCCGTCCAGAAGAAGTTGCTCAGAATCTGCTACAAGCTTAGTCAGCTCTTTGGTCTTACCTGGCTAGCCTCTGCTGACCGAGTTTAGCCAGGCCAGCCGATGGTTCTTTCACCGCTCTTATCGGCGTCTGGGCAATGGCACCTCAACTTTTCGGCACCCGGTTCTAACCCATTGAGGCGAGGTTGGAGCGGGCGTGCAACCTATTTAATTAGGCCGCATATGCGAATTCAGGTTCGCCAGTTAATTTTTGCCACCGGTTTTACGAGGTTAGTGGCACCTCGGCTTGCAATCCTGTAGCCTGCTTCCCCTGTCGAAACCACGCGTCCCCATTTACTACAGGAGCTAAGGTAAGCTACCTCCTTTGTTTTTTATGGCTCGTCTAATTTCCCTTTCCGTCTCGCGGCGGGCTATGGTCTCTCGCTTGTCATATAGCTTTTTACCTTTGGCTAAGGCTATCTCAACCTTGGCAATGCTGTCTTTGAGATATAGTTTTAGCGGAACCAGGGTAAGACCCTTTTCCATCATTCTGCCGGTGAGATTATCGATCTGCTTGCGATGTAGTAAAAGCTTCCGGCGGCGTGTTGGTTCATGGCTTAGATAACTACCCGCCTCGTAGCGGGCAATATGAGCATTCAGTAGCCATAATTCTCCACCCTCAGCTCTGACATAGGCATCACCTAAATTTACTCTGCTGGCTCGGATTGATTTTATCTCGGTGCCGGTCAGCGCAATGCCAGCTTCCACACTCTCCTGTATATGATAGTGGTGATAAGCCTTACGGTTAGCAGCTACCGTTTTTATAGCCACGGTTCTCTTCGTTTAATTATACCATGTCGATGGTTGTGGTGGGAATTAATAAGCTGCTTTAGAATGTAGGTTGTCTTCATAATCACTCTCTACGCCTATACACCTGACCACCCTTTGCCTTTCAGCAAACCACGTATGTAGGATACCTGGCCAGCGTGTTGCAGACTGTCGCTCAGAACGCTGACCAAGCGCACTCCCACCGTCGGCAACGGCTGGAACCATGGCTCATTTAGCTCTCGATCGAGGTCGGCCGTCGACAGAGTGCTGATATAGCGCTTAGACCGCTCCAGCACAGCACGATGGTATCCCAGCAGGGTCTTAGTCTCAGGCGACCGGAATGCCCCCACCTCTTCCGAACTGTGGCCAAACCCGGTATCTGAGGGGTCGTGGGTGCGGTTAAATCTGGCGTGCCATCCATCCCTGACCCAGAGCTGTTCCTCCCCCATGAGGTCAGCAATGTGGTCGTCTTGCACCCGCGTCAGATGCCAGGCTAGCCAGCCCATGCTGTTACAGTCCGGATGAGGCTGTTCATTCAAATCATCCTGAGGCAGCCTATTGACTGCCTTCTCAAGTTTTTCCAGTACTCGCCCATAGCCGTCAATAATCAATTGCTGCCACTCCATAGTTGTCTCCTTACGATTCTATCCCGTTTATTCTACTATACGATAAGAGCTAAACAAAACTTTCTCGTTATTGTGTTATGCTACAATAGTAGTTAGCGTGTAAAGAGGCCTGCCGGTATAACGGAAAGGGCGCCACTTGGGTTAATTTAAGCAACGGAGAAAACGTGGTAGTCGTGGTAAAAGATGAGGACGTCCAAATCGAGCGGCTTGAGTTAGGCCCTTGGGGAACTAACGCCTACATAATGATATGCCTGCAAACGGGGGATAGCCTGGTGATAGATGCTCCGGCGGAGGCGGGCACAATCATGGAGAAGCTACAAGGCACTAATCACAAATACATATTACTGACTCATAACCATATGGACCATATCGGTGCCCTCTCCGAATTACGGTCTAAGCTGAAGGTTCCCTTAGCTGCTCACGCTGCGGACTCGGCTAGGCTGCCCTCTCCACCAGAAATGCAGTTAAAGGATGGTGATGTGGTCTCATTCGGCAAAGTCAAACTTGAAGTGCTTCATACCCCGGGTCATACCTCGGGCAGCTTATGCTTTAAGACTGGCAAGTACTTGATCTCTGGAGATACCATCTTCCCCGGGGGGCCGGGTAAGACAAACGCACCAGCCGATTTAAAGCAAATAATTAAATCGATAACTGACAAGGTTCTGGTGTTGTCAGATGACACTGAGATATACCCTGGCCATGGCGGTTCTATCATATTGAAGAAGGAAAGGGATGAATTTGCTATCTTTTCCTCTCGACCCCATGCCCCGAATCTTTGCGGGGATGTACTCTGGCTTTCATCTTAACTCATTCCTCCGGGGAAGGGACAATTACCACCATAGCTCTACCCTGTGGAAAGCCTCAGCCAGTTCAAAATCCTCTCCCTCGGCCATCTCCTTAGCCCGCTGTATCAGCCATTCTTCCATCTGAGGAGATAGGTTATCTCCGACTTGACTCCTGTGACAACGCAGGGAAGCCAATTTGATGTCGAAGGTATTGGTGATATCGGAACGATAATTGGGGTCCTCTGTACCCCAGAGCAATACTTCTTTGACCTTATGGGGCTGAAAGCCTTCCTTCAGTAAATCGGGGTAGGCAAGATGGTCCCTCGCATAGGGGAAAACAGCGTCTAATGTAACCAGGCCAGTGATTCGGTGGTCTCGATGCCAAGTATAGCGACGGTAAGGGTCAGCAGTTACCACCGTCTCAGGCCGGTACCTCCTTATCATACGTACGATATCTTTCCTAAACCCGGGCGTATCTTCTAAAGCCTGGTCCGGATAGCGTAGGAAAATGACCTCGCTCACCCCTACCAGCCTGGCAGCAGCCAGTTGTTCTTGCTCTCGGATTCTAGCTATCTCATCCGGTTTCATATTGGTATCACTGGTGCCTTTATCACCACTGGTGCACGCCACGTATATGACGCTCTTGCCTTCAGCTACCCAGCGAGATACAGTTCCAGCGACGCCAAATTCCGCATCGTCCGGGTGCGGAGTAATCACCATTGCCTGAGCCTGCTTTATCATCACACCGGCTCCTCCTCAATTCGAGACACCAAGTATCCATTGTAGAACATTAATTAAGCTGATACAATACGTAGTCAAAGGATATTTGCCATCCAAATGGGTAATTCTATTTATGCCATTAGAAATTATCGGCCTACGGATTTCGACAGGTACGTTCAGTTAATCATTGAGGCTGAAAAGCTAGAGCCGACTGGCCGTTGCACTTCATCACCGGTTCTCAGAGAGAACCTGTATCGGCCGAATTACTCCCCCGAGCAAGACTTGTTTCTTGTTGAAACAGCCGGACACATGGTCGGCTACATAGAGGTCGCCCCGGAGCTGGTCACCGGGCGGGTTATTCTTAAGTGCTTTATACACCCAGACCATCGAAGAAAGGGTTTAGCCACCAAACTCTTCGTTTGCGCCGCACTCCGTGCCCGAGAACTGGGAGTGAAAGTAGCCCAGGTAAACATAGCCCAGGACAATGTAATTGCCGAGAGTATGCTATCTAAGCTGGGTTTTCGGTTTGTCCGCCGTTTCCTTCAATTGAGGCAAAACATTGCTGAAGTTAGTGGGCAGGGTATCGACCAATCGGCTTGGCAGTGTCGTAATCTCCAGCGTGGTGAGGAGGACAAACTGATGCAGATTCAGAATCGCTCCTTCGTTGGCACCTGGGGATACAATACTAACACCGTAGAAGAAATAATCTATTATACTAATTTAACTGACCGTAGCCCGGAAGATGTAATTCTGGCTTGCGATGGAGATAAAATCATTGGCTACTGCTGGACGGAGATAACCTGTGAAACGGCTACAGGAGAAAGGAAGGGACGAATCTTTATGCTCGGAGTAGACCCGCATTACCGAGGCAGGGGAGTAGGTAAAGGAGTTCTATTGACTGGATTGTCCTATCTTAAAAGCAAAGGACTTCAAGTTGCTGAACTGACCGTGGACAGTGAGAACCAGGCTGCTTGTGCCCTTTACCGGTCGGTTGGTTTCCAGGTTCGGACAAGTAGTTTGTGGTACGAAAAGGCATTAGGTTAGTGCCCATGGGCAGAATAATTGGCCAGCACCAGTCGGCATTCTCTGATAATCTCCTGAGCGATATGTGACCAGCTAAATCTGGTTACCGATTCCCGAATTGAGAGGGCGGATTTCATACCAGGGCTTGACTTCGACAGGAGTAACGCTATTTTTTCAGCAAGGCAGTGAGGAGCATTATCCATTACCACATACCCCGTCCCTCCCTGATGAATAATGCTTTTAAGGTCTCCTACATTGTTTGCCACTACCGGCGTGCCGCAAGCCATGGACTCCAGAGCTACCAGCCCGAAACTTTCATAATAGGAGGGAATTACACAGACATCTGCCGCACTATAGAAACAGGGCAATTTCTCATGCTTGATCATACCCAGGAAAGTTACCGAACTTTCTATATGGAGCTTCCGGGACAGCTTTTGTAGTCGTTCCATTTCAGATTGGCTATTTTCGTCGCCACCAATTATCACCAATCTTAGCCCTTGACCATTTTGTAGATATGTCATAGCTCTTATTAGTTGGTCTATGCCCTTTAAGGGCGAAATCCTGCCCACAAACAGGATAATCTTATCGTCACCAAAGCCTAGCTGCTGCTTTGCCATTTTTTTATCCACAGGCTGAAATAGCTCCAGGTTCACTCCGCAAGGGATTACACTGATTCTCTCCGGCGAAGCGCCGTAGTGTCGAATGAGCTCCTCTTTTTCTTTCTCCGTGGTAGCGATAGTGTGATGGCGATTACCAGCTAGGTGTCTCTCGGTCTCAATACGAAGTTCAAGCTCGTCTTCCCCGATGCCAATGGCATTCTTAATTGCACCCAGTGTATGGAACATCATAACATGGGGAACGTTCCACCGGTGTTGCAGATATTGTCCGACGCGGCCCGAAAGCCAGTAATGGCTAAATACCAAATCATAGTTGAGGCTGTTTTGCCTCCTGAAATTCTCCAAGTTGTCGGCAAAGTTGGGCAGGTAGGTATACACTGCTAGCTTGTGTATTTCCTCGTCCTCGCCGGCTCTAAGGTGGATAAGCTGAGCATTCTGACTCAGACGGTAAATCTGTTTATCTTTTGGGGCATGAACACGGGTATAGATATCTACTAGAAGCCCCTGCTTGCCCAGTTCGCGGGCAAGCTCTCGTATGTAGACACTCATACCACCAGTATCTTTCGCTCCTAGATTCCCCACAGGACAGCTATGCACGCTTAGCATAGCTATTCTCCGTTGACTGGCTCCCATCAGAATTCTGTCCTTTCCTAGTACCGATTGACCGCGAGACCTTTTTGGGTCGGTCTCACTTGATTATTATCTGGCAGTTGTGCAGGGGGATTTCTCTCCCGCCCAGGTGATATTTGTACGATTCTCTACCTTTCAGAAAGTCAAATCTTTTTCTACCCCTCTGGATGCTATCTTTGATACATAGGACTTTGGAAAGCAGTCCTACGCTCAAGGCGTGGTAACGGGGATTATAGCCACTATTATAGAGATAGACGCAATCATGGTAATCAAAGCACATAACTATAGCCGTGGGCAGCGTATCCAACTCAAGAATGCCGAGCCTGAGCAGTCCCACCTCGGCCATAGTATCTGCCAGTGACCTGAAGAACAGTTCCATCTGGTCAGTCATGAAGGTCGCTTTGTCTTCCATGCTCTCCGAAAACATTTTTAGAAAAACAGCCATAACGTCATGAACAGCCGCACTATGGTCAACAATGTGGTAATCTACTTTACCCGCCTCCCATAGTCTCCTCAGTTTGCGCCTCACCTCATGTCGCTGCTTTCCCGTCAATGTCGCCAGATATTCGTCCCAGGTAGAAGGTAATTCTACCTCTAAAGAGACATCCTCCAACTGGCAACGAATATCATGTTTCTGTTCTTTGGCTATACTTAACAATTCAGTGAGTACCGTGGAATCGTGTCGCAAAGGCCTCAAGTCCAGGTGATTAATACCCTTCTGCCGCAAATCGTCGAGTAGGGAACTAAAGAAATCTCTTTCCATTCCGGGAGCAACCACAAAGTCGAGATAATCACAAACATCAGCGCTACCAACAATAGACGCTGTTTTCTCCTTCACCAGGAGCGGAGCAATGCCGATGATTTTCTTTCCTTGCCACACGGCGCGCAAATATAATTTGGCTCCGGAGCCAAATACCTGCCACCAGATCTGTAACCAACCTGGAAAAACGAATATAGAGTCCCAATTTAGGTTGTGCCTTGAGTCAGACCAGTAAGAATTCAGACTGGCAAAACTCTCTTCGGTGACAGTGTAGCCCATAGGTATACGCTCCCAGTCTAGCATGTTATCCGACTTCAATCAACATGGAGCCTGTTGCGAAACTTTTCATTGCTCCTCAGGTCTTCCATCAGACCTTGCCAGACAACTTGTCCTTTCTCCAGAACATACGCCCTAGAGCATGTCGCTACACAAAATTGGAAGTTTGTTCAGCAAGCAAAATAGTCTCGCCTTCGTCTCTCAATTTGATAATCTGATTCTGCGATTCTCTAGCGATTAAAGGTGTCAGCCCTTCTGATGGTTCGTCCGGCAGAAGAAGGTCAGGGTTACCTATGAGGGTTCGTGCGACAGCGAGCATTTGTTGTTCTCCTCTGCTTAAGTAACCTCTCTTTCTGTTTTGAATTTCCTTCAGTGTCGGGAAAAGAGCAGAGACTTTTTCGAAGGTCCAGCTATCCTCTTTGGGGTTTTCTAGCAAGCTTTTCATTCATCAGAGCTACCATAACACTCCATTAATTAATGTAGTACAAAATACGATTGTTGTCAATGGATTGCTCACCATAACCTGCCCCCACAAAGGATACCGCTTATAGAGTTAGAGTTACCGGTATTCTAACCTCAGGAGCAGGCCAGTTGTTTTGACCTACACGATGCCAACTGCTCGGGGACTATTGGAGGAAGCGTTACCGGTTCTGCCTATGGTAAAGTATGGTGGGCGGTAGAGGACTTGAACCTCTGACCTTCTGTGTGTAAAACAGACGCTCTAACCAACTGAGCTAACCGCCCATGAATGGCGCGCTTGGCGGGGCTCGAACCCACGGCCTCAGCCTCCGCAGGGCTGCGCTCTATCCAACTGAGCTACAAGCGCTGGGGTAAGTATGGTGCCGAAGGGGAGATTTGAACTCCCACGCCCTTAAGGACACTACGCCCTGAACGTAGCGCGTCTACCATTCCGCCACTTCGGCAGGTTGCTTGTCTCTTTTCCTCAAATAAATTATACTTAGCTTAGGTTTCACTGTCAATGTGAAGAGATTCATTGCTATTGGGGTGCTGAACCAATGAGAGTTATCTTGTTTACCGGTAAGGGTGGGGTAGGGAAGACGAGTATAGCTGCGGCTACTGCCCTGCGCTCAGCGGAGTTGGGCCATAGGACTATCGTTCTCAGCACCGATGCTGCTCATAGCCTCTCCGATTCCTTTGAGGTTTCCTTGGGCAACGAACCACAACTTATTGTCCCCAACCTCTGGGGACAGGAGACTGAGTTGTTTAAGACGATGGAGACCTACTGGAAAACCATCCAGAAATACATATCAGCCCTGCTGGCTTGGCGGGGGATGGATGAGATGGCGGCTGAAGAAATGTCTGCTTTCCCCGGAATGGAGGAATTAGCTAATCTATTATACGTTATTCATTACCAGGATGAAGAACAATACGACGTTGTTATCATGGACTGTGCTCCTACCGGGGAAACAATGCGACTGCTTAGCTTTCCAGAAATCCTGCGCTGGTGGATGACAAGGATGTTTCCTATTGGGCGGAAGGTTGCCATTCTGGCACATCCTCTGGCTAAGGCTTTGATGAATATGCCTTTTCCTGATAGCGAGGTCTTCGACTCGGTTGAGGAACTCTACCTTGAGCTTGATAGGATACACGCCTTGTTTACCGACGCTGAAAAAACCTCGGTGCGCTTGGTAGTTAATCCGGAAAAAATGGTGATTAAGGAAGCCCAGCGCACTTTTACCTATCTCCATCTTTATGGTTATTTCACTGACCTTGTTATCTGTAATCGTCTCATCCCTGATAGGGTTAAGGCACGGTATTTTCAAGCTTGGAAGGATAGTCAGAAGAGGTATCACCAATTGATTGAGGAAGGTTTCATCCCGGTGCCTATTTCCGATGTGCCTCTTATGGAGCGAGAAATAGTAGGTATACCTATGCTGATGGTTATGGCTAAGGCACTTTATGGTGATGATGACCCGACGGCAGTTTTCTTTAAGGGGCGAGTTCAGGATATCCATAAAGAGAATAAGCATTATGCCCTTACCCTTCACTTGCCCTTCAGTAGTAAAGAGAAAATCTCTGTAACGCAGGTTGGTGATGAGCTTGCCGTCCAGGTAGCGAATTTCAGGCGGAATGTTACTCTTCCTCATACTCTGGTTGGTTTAGAGGTGGTTGGAGCCAAGCTGGAGAATGGCGAGCTGAGGATTAAATTCCGTGGGGGAGAGGAGCCAAGCTGAAATAAACGAAAATTTAGGGAGTCCGGGAGGTGAGAATATGAGTGACAGAATTTTTGAGGTGGAGCATCGCCCTGGTGAGGAATGGGTGCTGCGTTTCAAATCCCCAAAGTTTTACGGCTTATCCGATTCTACCAGGCAGCATATGCTAGCTGCACAAAAGGAAATACTATTAACGCTGCGTAGCATACTTGATGTGGCGATTGAGAGAACCGAGAAGTCTAGCGAAGCCAGGAAGAGAAAAAGAACCAAGATTGAGGTTCAGTGAGTTTAGCTTATCCTTGTTACTTATGAGGTATTACTGAGACTTTTTAAAAATATCGTACAATGGTTCCCAATAGGCTTGATATGGCTGGCTTGTCCAGGTTTTCCTCTAAAGTGTCCACTATAGTTGCTATGGCGTGGTGTTTTCAGTGCTATTCACCTGTGTAGCCAAGATTGACTTTACATAAGGACTAGCCATGGCTATTATTTTATCATTTCGTAATGTAGTCAAGGTCTGGTATCGGGTTACCTCAGCGTATTAAACAGTGTGCTAAAATATCCAAGGGATTATGAAGGGTAGAATTATTGGTGTTGTTTCCGGTCTGATAGCTTTGGGGATAATATTGTATTTTGTTGTTCCCGATGTAGCTGGCATCTTCTTACCCTCAGCCTTGTCGCAAGAAGAACCCGGTAAGGGCAATACAGAATTAACTATGAATTTCGCAGATGCCAACTTGGGTGAGCTTATCACGCGTAGCTACAGGTAGGATTACGATGGTAAAGAGCGGACTTGGGAGTTGCAAATACCGGAAGGGCTTTATCATTACTATAGAGAGATGCCCAGGTCTTCGGCTGGCAATTACTCCGGTTATGTTGCTCATTCCCTGGATGATGAATATATAGGGAAATTAGCCGGGGCGATTATAGATGCGGCTGACAAGAACCGGTATAGTGAATGTAAAATTATAGAATTGGCGGCAGTCTTTGTTCAAAATCTTCTCTATAATGCTGACTCAGAAACGACTTCTTATGATGAATATCTCAGATACCCCATTGAAACCCTGGTAGACAATGGGGGCGACTGTGAGGACACCTCAATATTACTGGCATCAATACTTGATAGTATAGGCTACAGTGTCGTTCTGCTAAATCTCCCTTATCATCTGGCAGTAGGGGTTCGGTGTGGGGAAGACATGCCCGGGCGTTATTCTCCGTATAATGGGAGCAATTATTATTATCTGGAGACAACTAACCCGGGGTGGAAGATTGGAGAAATTCCCCAGAATTATGGATTTGTTTCGGCGTATATTTATAGTATTGAGCCAGTTCCGGTTCTTACCCCTAATTGGGCAACCAAAATACAGGATAGTTCAGTTATATTGGAAGTTACTGTGGAAAATTCAGGAACTGCTGCTGCTGATGATGTTCGTGTGTGGGCAGGCTTTGAGACCGATGAAGGGCAGTGGTTGAATTCGAAGACAAGCCGCTATTTCAATCTTCCCCCTGGCTTTACTACGACGGTTAGGGTAGGGCTGGAAATCCTCCGTAATCAGTATGTCCGCTTGTTAGTACAAATAGTAGACAATGGCTGGACGGTAGATTCAAGCCAGTCTTACTGGTTTGATATCAGCCGGTAAAGCTTGCCTCCCCAAACAGTTATCTACCTGGGGAGGCAGTCCCTTAGAAGTATAAGGGGCAGGTCTATGTTTTGCTTTATCTAGAACCACATAGTGGCGTCAGCATCGAGAGCCAGGTCGTTCAGTGTGGCAGCTCCCACAATCTTGGCTTCTGGTATAAAGGCTCCTCGCTCGAGGTTGAGTAGCTGGGTGCTCTGTTCACAAACCAATAATTTGACCCCGGCAGCCACTGCTTGGTCCATTATTTCCTTCACGGTGGGAAAGCTGCCCTCTCTCACCGTATCTGCCTCACCTTTCTTTACCACTGTTATGCCCAGCCCCAGGAAATAAACGGTAGCATCAATATCCATCGCCTGGGCGGTCATGCCCAGGACAAAAGGCGAGTACAGGCGCTTTGGTGTATCAATACCGCTTGTTTGTACATAGAGAATTTTCTTTTTGTTAGCCATTATTAACCTTCTATTTTAGTTTTTGTATTAGAAATCTCAGACCTTCATCGGTTTTCTCTATCTCAAGTATTTTCTGCTCGGTTTGCTTGGCCCAAGCCTTGAGGTCCTCCTCAGCAGCGAGGTCATCGGCCAATACCTCCAGGATTTCACCAATAGCAAGCTTGTCCATTTCCTGTTTGGTTTCTAGAACCGGCATTGGACAGTATAGACCTATACAATCTAAGATTTGGTGAGCCTGCTTTAGTGACCTAGAATCTACCATAGTTCAAATCTCCTGCAACAGGGCGACTTAGAAGATACGTCTTGCCCTCCCCCTAGGTTTTCTCGCCTTTAATCTCAGCCCCGCAATGGGGACAGGTTTTATTATCCCGGGGCAAAGGTTTTCGGCATTTAGGACAATAAAACATCATTATGCCACAAGCCTGACAATAAGGCAAGTTTGCCTTTTTTATCTCCTCGTCACAGTAAGGACAACAGTAAGGAGAGCAAAGGTACTTCGCTTCCTTTCTTTTCTCTGCCATTATGCCTTACCTCCTTGTGCTTTCTTCTGGCTCAGGTAATCTTGAATAGCTTTGTTAAGAGCTTGGGCACCCAGGTTAGAGCAATGAAGCTTTTGCTTGGGTAATCCCTCTAGTTCTTCAGCTACTAAGCGGGGGGTGATTTTCATGGCTTCATCCAGCGTTTTTCCCATAGCCATCTCACTCACCATGCTGGAAACAGCAATTGCCGCCCCGCAACCGAAGGTCTTGAACTTAACCTCGTCCAGGCGGTTGTCCTTGACCTTGATGTAGAAGGTCATCATATCTCCGCATATCGGATTGCCTACCTCACCAACACCATCGGGGTTCTCAATCTCCCCCACATTGCGGGGGTTCATGAAGTGGTCCATTACCTTTTCGCTATAGACTGGCATACTAGCTGACTCCTTTACTTGCTTTGATAAATTTAGCATAAAGTGGTGACATCTGTCTCAGTCTGTCTACTATGGGGGGCAGCACCTCAAGGGTATAATCTGTATCTTCAGAGGTATTATCTATGCCAAAGCTGAAGAGGAGCGAACCCTGGGCTAACGCATGTGATAGTCCCATGGCGATAAGCACATGGGAGGCTTTTAGCGCCCTTGAGGTACACGCTGAGCCGCTAGTGACCGCCACCCCTTGGCTATTTAATAGCATAAGCATAGCTTCACCCTCGATAAACTCCACGCAGAAGCTGGCATTTCCTGGCAGGCGGTGCTGAGGGTGGCCGGTGACCACCACCTGGTCAATCTTAGCTGGCAATTCCGTCAGCAAACGGTCACGGAGTTGAGTGAGATGTCCTATTCGAGCTGCCATGTTGGCTTTAGCTAGTTCAGCCGCTTTACCCAAACCGGCAATAGCTGGGACATTCTCTGTGCCAGCGCGTCGCCCGCCTTCCTGTACCCCGCCGTTGAGGAGAGGTATGATACGCACCCCCTTCCGTATCCAGAGGGCGCCAACTCCTTTCGGACCGTAAAACTGATTTCCGGCTAGGCTTAAAGCGTCCATTCCCAGTTCCTTTACATCAACGGGAATCGTTCCGGCGGTGGCTACCGCATCGGTATGAAAAATCACACCCTTTTCCCTGATGACTTTGGCAATCTCTTTTATCGGCTCTATGGTGCCCACCTCACCGTTGGCATGCATGATGGATACCAGTACGGTGTCTTCCCTGATGCTTCGCCGCACATTTTCAGGGTCAATCACACCATACTTATCTACTGGAACTAGGCTCAGTTCGAAGCCCAATTTCTCCATAGTTTTGGCTGAGTGTAGCACCGAGAAATGCTCAATGGCTGAGACTACTATGTGTTTACCCTTGGTCTGTTGAGCTAGCGCCAGCCCCTTAACGGCAAAATTGTTGCTCTC
>NZBQ01000031.1 GCA_002688105.1 Dehalococcoidales bacterium
AGCCCAGAAGGAGAATGAATGCGATATGGCTCTTCTAGAAGAACCAATTAAAGAAGTTAGAGCAATCAAAAATTTCATCGGTGGGGAGTGGGTTGAATCTAAAGGCGAGATTAAAGGCGTGGTCAATCCAGCCACAGGCAAAATAATTGCCATGGTACCCGTTTCAACCAGGGATGAGATAAATGAGGCAGTAAAAGCGGCTCAACAAGCTTTCCCGGATTGGAGGAGAACACCCCCAGTCAACAGAGCAAGGTATCTCTTCAGGCTAAAAGAGTTATTAGAAGAAAATTTTGAGGAAATCAGTAGAATCCAGACACAGGAACATGGAAAGACCATTGATGAATCAAGAGGAGAAACAAGACGTGGAATAGAAAATGTGGAGGTTGCCTGTGGGATTCCTACCTTAATGCAAGGGGCCTTTTCCGAGGATATCTCACCAAGCATAGATGAGTGGATTATTAGACAGCCATTAGGAGTTTTCGGAATTATAGGGCCTTACAATTTTCCATTTATGATTCCACTCTGGTCGGCGCCATACGCCCTGACTACTGGAAACTGCGTCGTAGTTAAACCCTCGAGTGAAGTTCCCAATAGTCAGGCAAGGCTTGCTGAGTTAATAGACGAGGCTGGTTTCCCACCAGGCGTCTTTAACGTAGTCCATGGCGGAAGAACTGTGGTTGACGGAATGCTAGACCATCCGGATATTGTAGGTATAACCTTTGTCGGCTCCACCCCAACAGCTAAGCTCATTTACCGGAGATGTGGCGAAACCGGAAAGAGGGCCATTGCTCAGGGCGGTGCCAAGAATTTTATGGTAATAATGCCAGATTACAATGTGCCAAGAACCATTCCAGTCTTAATGACATCATTTTTCGGTAACGCCGGCCAAAGGTGTTTATCAGGTGCCAATCTTGTTATCGTAGGTGAAAACGATGGATTCTACGATAGTTTTATGGATGGAGTTGCCAATGCAGCACGCAAAATGATCGTTGGCAACGGGCTTGATGAATCAGTACAGATGGGGCCGGTACGTGATAAAGAGAAGAAAGAGAGAATCATAGGATATATAGAGAGTGGTATAGAAGAAGGGGCAAAACTCAGGCTTGATGGCAGAAAGGATTTCAAGATTGTTGGTGATTATCCTGATACATGTTTCCTAGGTCCAACTATATTTGAGAATGTTACCCCAGATATGAAAATAGCTCGTGAAGAAATCTTCGGACCAGTGATGAGTGTCTTGCGAGTGAAAAACCTAGATGAAGCTATAGAGCTGGCAAATTCTTCTTCCTTCGCTAATGGCCATGCTATCTTTACCTCGAATGGTAAAGCCGCTAGGGAATTCCAATACCGTGTCGTCAGCGGAAATATCGGCATAAATATCGGAATAGTAGCACCTATGGCATTCTTCCCATTTAGTGGGATGAAGGACTCATTCTTCGGAATATTACACACACAGGGTCAAGAAGCTATCCGTTTCTTCACTGAGAGCAAGGTTGTCATACAGAGGTGGCTGTAGGAAAGGAGTGACCACAAATGTCACTGCATACAACTTCTGAGGTTATCAGTTTCGTTAAGCAGCTTGAAGGTAAATCAGCTAATTTCTATGAAAATTTATCCCAAAAACATGCCGCTGACAGAGACGCTTTCCTTTCTTTTGCTAAAGAGAATCAAAAGAATGTAGCCCAAGTGGAAAGGGCATACTATAGCGTTATTACCGATGCCCTTGAGAGCTGTTTTGCCTTTGATATAAACCCAGATGAATATACATTCGAAGTCCCACCATTAGATAATACAAGCTACTCCCAGGCTTTAAATAAGGCTATTAATATCGAAGAAAGAATAGTCAAATTCTACTCCGATGCTGCCGAGCAATCAGATGCCCTGATGGGAGACGTTCCCATAGCATTCAAAATGGTCGCTAGGAAAAGAAAAGACCGCATATCAAAGCTGAAGTCACTCTTAGAGGTAAGTCAGTAAGATGGCTAAACTGGCACAAAGGAACCTAGCTGAAGCCACCTTTGAGGAGAATTTGAGGGTTGTCTAAACATGAGCGAGAAAGCATTTGAAGCTATTACGGGCGGACTACAGACAACAGTCCAAGACCTAGGACGTCCTGGCTACCTTAGCATCGGCATGCCAATTGCTGGAGCACAGGATCCCTTTAGCCTTCGGATAGGGAACCTGCTGGTGGGTAACGAGCCGGGAAAATCTTTTCCGGTGATAGGTAGCCCTGGAGAAGCAGGGTTAGCAATCCTTCTTCTAGGGCCTACTTTGAAGGTGTTGTGTTCAACGGTAGTAGCAGTAACTGGAGGAGACCTTTCTTGCAAACTGAATGATAAGCCTTTTCCGTTATGGACGGCGGTAAGAGTAAGCGAAGGGGACGTAATTTCCTTCGGCCGGCCCCTAGCCGGAGCAGGAGCATATCTATGTGTAGCCGGAGGAATACAGGTCCCGCCTTTTCTAGGCAGTAGGTCCACTTTCATTAGAGGCTCGGTAGGTGGCATAGAGGGAAGAGCACTAACCAAGGGTGATATACTTAAGATTGGTATCCCAAAACTACCACTCGAGGAAAGCGTGGGCAGAACCTTAAAACCCAATTTGATACCTCAGTATACCAAGAAATGGAACATTAGAGTTGTGCTTGGTCCCCAAGATTACCTGTTTACTGAAGAAAGCATTAAACTCTTCATCACGTACGAATGGGAGTTTTCCTCAATGTCAGACCGCATGGGTTGTAGATTAATCGGGCCAAAATTGAATTTTAAACCTCGGCCGGATTACCTAGTTGACCAAGCTGGTTCTGACCCATCCAATATTGTTGACGACCCTGCCCCTATGGGTGGCATTCAGGTACCCGGTGGCCTGGAGCCAATCGTTCTGGGGGTTGAGGGGCCTAGTATGGGAGGGTATGCTAAAATAGCTACCGTGATTACTCCTGATATATCAAGGATAGGGCAAATGAAAGCCGGCGATCTGGTTAAATTCCAGGCAGTTACCGTTGATCAGGCAGCCGATATCCTGAGGAAGACTGAGGAAATACTAGGGGAACACAGCATTATCAAGATGACTGAAACAAAATAAAAAAGGGGACTATCATGACTGAGATTGAACTGAAACAAAATAGAAAGGGGGGCTATCATGATAACGGAGATTGACATAAATAGTGACCTGGGCGAAGGTTACGGCAACTACAAGGCAGGTAATGATGAAGAGGTTATGAAGTATGTCACTACTGCCAACATTGCGTGTGGGTTTCATGCCGGGGACCCTTGTATTATGAGGAAAACGGTTGAGCTAGCCAAACGCAACGGTGTTGTGATCGGAGCGCACCCCGGCTTTCCTGACCTTATGGGTTTCGGGCGTCGTAAAATGGAAATTTCTGAAGATGATGCTTGGTGTTACACAATTTATCAGGTCGGAGCCTTAAAAGCCTTTGTTGAGACAGCCGGGTTGGAACTGCATCATGTAAAGCCTCATGGTGCGCTATATTGGGTGCTGACCGAAGATGAGAAGCTGTCAAAGGTTATTTGTGAGGCAATCATCAAGATAGACCCTGACCTTCCTGTCTATTGGCCATCTCCCTTGACTGAGGCATTCCCTAGGATAGCTACGGAGATGGGGCTTAAAGCAGTCGGCGAACTCAATGCCGACACAGGATATACTCCTGATGGAATAGTAGCGCCTTTCCGGGAAAAGCACGCCATAGACCTGGAGGGAGTGCGAAAGAGAATCAGACAGTTTATTACTGAGGGAACGGTCACAGCAATCAATGGCGAGGTTATTAAGAAGGAGGCTCAGAGTATCTGCACGCACGGGGACACCCCCAATGCGGTCGATGTCTTGAAAGCGATTAGAGACGAGTTGAAGAAAGCCAACATTTCCATCACTCCGGCTAGAAAACCTTCTAGTCAAGCGAAGCCTAAAAGCACTGGCTAGGGTTTTGCTAGTGTGTTTCTACAATAATGAGGGAAGGTAGCTGGTAGTTATGATATACAAAGAGCCTGTTTTCCGGCCTGCGGGGAATGTGTATGTTATGGTTGAGTATGGGGATGAATTAAATCTGTCGCTCAACTTTCGAGTCACTGCTTTAAATAAGGCCATCAAGAAGACAGCTTTAGCCGGGGTAACCGAGACGGAACCTACCCATCGCTCTCTAGGGATTGTGTATAACCCGCTTGCGGTTAGCTATAAAGAACTGGTCGATGAACTTAAACATTTGGATAAGCAGCTTGGTGAACTTAAAGAACTGCCATCCAGAATTCTCACTATACCCATCTGGTATAACGACCCTTGGTCACAGGAATGTGCCCGAGCACACGATGCTCCGAATAACATGGAGTTTATCGCTGAGCTAAACAATATAACTGTTGAAAAAGTCATTGAAGTCCACTCGGGGATGCTTCACTGGGTTGGTACCGTTGGCTTCACCCCGGGCTGCTATCAAGCGTCTCCCATCAATCCTAGCTTTGTTCTGACCGCGCCAAAATATCCACGACCAAGGAAGTGGACTCCTGACCGTATTATCTGTTTGGCCGGACACTTAACATCAGCTTATCCAGTGAGTAGCCCTGGCGGGTACCAGTTAATCGGGCGGACACCACTTGACTTATATGACCCTATGCAAAGGGCATCGATATTCGCAGATAGCCTTGTTCTTACCCGGGTTGGTGACCGCCACCGATATGTTCCAATTAAAAAGAAAGAGTACGAGGCAATACGAAGGGAGGTGGAGGAGGGTCGCTATGAATATCAAGCTGAAGAGGATATCTTTCGTTTGGATAGTATTATTACACCTGGTGGGACTGATAGAAAGGAGTCCGACGTGGGTTAAGATAAGCCGGAGGTCAATAATGCCAAGCTGAAAGTCACTATGGTGAAAATTTCTAAAATACAAGGAGGTATAAAATGAGGCTTAAAGGTAAGGTTGCTATTGTTACTGGCGCTACTTCCGGGATTGGTAAGGCTATTGCCTTGGAATTTGCTAAGGAAGGGGCAGGCGTATGTGTCACTGGCAGAAACTTAGGCAAGGCTAAGCAGGTAGCAGAGGAGATCCGCCGAATGGGTCGCCAGGCGACTGAACTGCAAGTTGATGTGACCAAGATATCGGATATAGACAAGATGGTTACCTCAACGATTGACAACCATGGCAAGATTGACATTCTGGTAAATAATGCTGGTGTATACAGAAAGTCGCCAATAATTGAAGTGACAGAAGCTGATTGGGATATTACGCTGGACGTGATGCTGAAGGGAACTTTCTTTTGCACTCAGCGTGTATTACCACAAATGCTCAAGCAGGGAAAGGGCAAAGTTATTAATATTGCTTCGACCTTCGGCCAAATAGGGTTTTTTGATGCAAGTGCATACTGCGCGGCTAAGGGGGGCGTGATTAACCTAACCAGGCAAATGGCGTTTGATCTCGCGCCCCAAAAAATTAATGTCAACGCTATAGGACCAGGGTCTACTGATACCCCCCTAATGAGGCCTGATCTTGAGAAACCCGAAAGGGCCCGTCTCTATCTAGATAGGATCCCATATGGCAGAGTGGCCCAGTCGGAAGAGATTGCTTGGGCAGCTGTATATTTAGCTTCAGATGAATCCGATTTCGTTAATGGGCATACTTTGTTTGTAGACGGAGGGTGGCTATCCCAGTGAGCCAGGCTTTAATAACAGCTATCCAATTAAAATTTAGGTAGCGCAGATATTGTAGTGGCAATTCTGGGAGCATGGAGGTTCTGTATAATAGGCATGAGGTCAAGTTAGCGGGGATAAGTGATTAATAAATGTATATCTGTGCCCCAAATGGACTGGAATTATCCTGAAAAGCATACTCTTGCTTGACAATGGAGGGGGCATTATAATAGTATAAGTACTTTTTAGGCTTTTGACAGGTCAAACAATAATTAACTTTTGAACGCAACTGAGCCCGAAGCAACGAGCCAGAATATGCGAAGTAATAAAGAAGTGGGGCTAGTAAAACTACCGTAACTTACTCCAGCAGATAGACAAAGCCAGGGTTCTTA
>NZBQ01000032.1 GCA_002688105.1 Dehalococcoidales bacterium
CTCCCCTTCTTTTGTTTTGCCTCTCTCAGCCTCCCCCATATTTTGTTTCGCTCCTCTCGGACTTTCCTTAAACGGTTACCATGTCCGTTTCCACGGATGTGTCATTGCGAGTCGAAGACGAAGCAATCTTATCTATATTCTTTAGCTTGCAGGGGCTTCGTCCCTCTTAAACTCCCCTTAGCCATAATTTACCTAAGCTACCTTAGCTTCAATCCTGATAGAATCATCCCTATAAACCAGCTTCCCCTGAGCTATAGTTGCCATTACCTTACCTTTGAGCACCGAGCCGGCCAGAGGGGTGTTCTTGCCCTTGGAGGTAAAAGCTCTGGTATCCACCTCCCAATCCATATCAGGGTCGAAGATGGTAATATCGGCTGGGGCACCAATGGCCAATGTGCCCGGTTTCCCATATTTGTTACCGATAATTTTGGCTGGTTCCCGGGTGAGCTTGGCAACGAGGGTAGTCAGGGTTATCTGGCCGGCGTGCACCAGGCTCATCAGGCTGCCTAGGGCCGTTTCCAGGCTGCTGATGCCGGGGGGAGCCAGGGCAAATTTAAGCATCTTATCGGCTTCGGTGTGGGGGGCATGGTCGGTAACGATAATGTCAATCACACCCTCTTTAAGTCCCTGAATTAAGGCTTGAATATCTTTTCTGGTTCTTAGCGGTGGGTTGACCTTGGCATTGGTAGCGTGGACTATCACGCTCTCCTCGGTCAGGGTCAGGTGGAGGGGTGTAACCTCGGCAGTAACCATGATGCCCTTTTCTTTGGCGCGGCGGATAAGGCCAACCGAGCCTTCGCTAGAAACATGAGCAATGTGTAGCCGACCTCTGGTCAACCGAGTAAGAGCTAGGTCACGGGCAACGATAATATCCTCGGCGGCGTTGGGTATCCCGGGAAGTCCCAGCTTAGTTGAGGTTGTGCCTTCATTCATCACCCCACCCTGGCTGAGGGCGGTATCCTCACAATGGTCAATAATCGGTAAATTCAGGTCATGGCTGTATTCCAGTGCCTGACGCATAAGGCGTGAATTTGTCGCCGGGCTGCCATCATCACTGAAGGCGATTGCCCCTGCTGAAGCCAGCTCATCCAGTTTGGCTAGCTCCTCTCCCTTTCTACCTTTGGAGATGCAGCCTATCGGTAGAACCCGGACTACACCTTCGGCAGCGGCGATTGATTTTACATAATCTATAGTTTCCTTACTGTCCAGAGGTGGAAGGGTATTCGGCATACAGCAGACAGTGGTAAAGCCGCCCTTGGCGGCGGCTTGAGTCCCGGTGGCGATGGTTTCCTTCTCTTCAAATCCCGGTTGTCGGAGGTGGCAGTGGAGGTCAATAAATCCGGGACAGATTATCAAGCCTTCGGCATGGAGGATATCATACTCTGGGCAGGATGGGGGTGGTTTCCCCTTACCCAGCCATGAGATTTTACCTTCGCTGATAAGCAGACTGTCGGTTTCATCGAGTCCCTGGCTGGGGTCGATTATGTGGCCGCCATGGATAAGTAAGGCAATAGGTTTGTTATTCATTCCTTTCCAGTCGCATAGTGACTGGGCTTGAATCCCTGCGCTTGCGCTTCTTTTTCTGAATCGAAAATGATTAAATTGTCCGGTCTGATTTTCTCCACCCAACGGCTATCAGCGCTATGATATTTCTTGGTATCTATCTTACCTTCGTGCCATTCTAGACTGGCGATGTAAGGGGGGTGAACCTCGTGTTCGCAGTAGATACATCTTAGCGTCAAAGGCTTAAGATCTACGATTTTGAATTCAGGCTTAATATACTTTGTTTCCGTTGCCTGAGTTGATACACAGCTTGGATTATGGCACCTGACTCCGGAATCTCGTTTATACACGGGGTAGTCTATTTTTGGGGTCGGTGGAGCTTTCGGTTTAGCAATGTCTACTTTCCTATCCCCTAGCACAAGGGCTACCAGAGCCATTCTAGCTGGCACTCCCCGCTCTGCCTGTTTAAAATACATACTTCTTGGGTCGGCATCTATCTCATGGGCAAGCTCATCAACACGAGGCAGAGGGTGCATAACTATGGTTTCCTTGAACTCCTTTTCCTCAAGGAGCTTCTTGTCTACCACCGGGTAGCTATCCTTTAACTCCTTTCCTTCAGCGGTAGTGGAAAATCTTTCCTTTTGAAGCCGGGTGACATAAAGGGCATCAAGGCCAGTCTTCAGTTCAACTTGAACGCTAACATCAGGTATATTGGCGAGTTGATGCGGTACACTTGGCGTTATGTATATAGCATCCAGAGGTAGAAGTTTTCCCTTCAGCGCACCGTCCAGTTTGTCATACTTTTCCAATCTACCGGTGTACTCTGTAGTTAATTTCTTAATAACATGCTCTGGAAGCTCAAGGCCTGGGCCAGGTCGAAAATGGATGGTCGCTCCGAATCTGGCTAGAGCGTAGGCTAGTGAATGTATGGTTCGCCCATGTTTTAAGTCTCCCCATAGAGCAATTGTTAACCCCTTGATAGTTTTTCTTTCCTTCTTCAGGGTGTAAAGGTCACACAAAGTCTGGGTGGGGTGTTCATGACTGCCATCGCCAGCGTTTATTACCGGGACGCCAGCGTAATCAGCAACTACCCTGGCGGCTCCTTCCCATGGGTGCCTGATGACGATGATATCAGCATAGCTACCAATTACCTTTGCCATATCGGCAATACTTTCGCCTTTGGCTAATGAGGTGGCACCGATATCAACAGCACTGATGACATTGCCCCCGAGTCTATGCATTGCCGCTTCAAATGACAATCGTGTTCTGGTGCTTGGCTCGAAAAACAGGCTTGCCATGAGCTTACCCCGGCACACTTCAGTCTGCTCCCTTATTGAGTCTGACATTTCATCCGCCAGGAAGAAAATCGCCTCAATTTCTTCATTAGATAAATCGTCAATGGCCGTTAAACTTCTGTTAGCTAAGCTCATAGTCTCTCCTCAAATATCCTGTCCCCTCAATGTTTTACTCTTGATAGGTTGCTCATTAATAGTATCTATAATGGCTACCCTGTCTATATTGTCGGTTTCCTCCAGTTGAACCTGTATCTCCTCATGCTTGGAGTTGGGTATATCCTTGCCGGCATAATCGGTGTGAATGGGCATCTCACGGTGCCCTCGGTCTACCAGCACCGCTAGTTGAATTGACTTCGGTCGCCCCAGGTCGGCCAGGGCATCCATGGCAGCACGGATGCTGCGTCCAGTGTAGAGGACAGCATCAACCAGCATTATGGATTTGCCATCGATATCGACGGGGATGTCAGTGCTGTGGATAACGGATTGTAGATTCAATAAGGTAAGGTTATCTCTATGGAGTCTGATGCCCAGAGCACCAACCGGTATTTTTAACCCCTCAAAGCGTTCGATGTTGGCGGCTAACCGCTGAGCCAGAGGCACGCCGCGGGTATGCACACCCATCAGTATTAGGTGCTTAGCTGTCTTGTTTCGCTCTATAATTTCGTGGGCGATTCGGACCATGGTTCGCCTGATATCATCCCGGGTCATTATAATTTTTTCGGACATAAAAATAACCTCTTGCTTTTGGCTGGCAAGAGGTCTTGCTGGTTAGCTCTCTTATTTCCCCTTTCCAGCCTCTCTGGACTAGCTTAAAGGTCGATTTTTTTGATTCTAAATAAGTATTATACCACTTTAATTTAATTGTTGCAATTTTTTCAATGTGGGCGTGTTTATCAGAGAGGAATTTGTTGGGGGTTCTATAAGCAATGGATATGTACATTCTCTTTACTACTGAGACACAGCGGGTTATAATAAGCCAGTCCATTATGATTTCAAAATTATAGCCGGAGGTGTAGCTTGGTTGCCTTATATATGACTTCTTTAGAAGGAGCGACGGGAAAGACGGCGGTTGGTGCTGGTCTGGGTAAGCATTTGATGGAGAGTGGTAAAAAAGTAGGTTTCTTGAAGCCACTTATTGCTGAGGCTGAAGGTTCACCGGCAGAAAATGCTGACAGCGACGCTGTATTTATGAAGCGTATTCTGGCATTAAAGGAGCCTGTAGAAGTTCTGTGCCCGGTCATTAGCCGCCAGGACAATCTGGTTAGCGGCATTAAGGAGGCCTATGCTAAAGTTTCCAAAGGTAAGGATGTAGTTATTGTTGAGGGCGCTGGAGGACGGAATACGGCTTATGCCAAGATAGTAGATGCGCTGGATACCAGGGTAATAGTAGTGGCTGGCTGTTCTGACGAGTTATCCACGGTGAGTCTGGCTGCCGGCGGTAAGGATTGGGGTGCCCATTTATTGGGTGTAGTGTTGAATAAGGTACCCAAAAATCATTTAGAGCGTGTTGCTGACCAGGTATCTAAGTCAGGGGTAAGTATTTTAGGGGTGCTCCCTGAGGATAGAGCCTTATTTGCCTTGACGGTGGGTGAACTGGCTGAGCATATTCACGGCGAAATATTGAACGGTGCTGATAAGTCGGGCGAGCTGGTGGAAAACATTATGCTTGGTGCCATAACGGTTGACTCTGGCCTGGAATACTTTGGTCGCAAGACTAATAAGGCAGTAATTGTCAGAGGTGAACGCCCTGATATGCAACTGGCTGTCTTGGAAACCCCGACCACCTGTCTCGTTATCAGTGGTGATACCGAACCGATTTCCTCTGTCGTCTATGGTGCTGAAAGTCAAAAGGTTCCCATTATTCTAACCAGGAGTGATATCGTTGCCACGGTGACGGATATTGAGAATGCCTTGGGTAAGACAAGATTTAGCCAGGAGAGTAAGTTAGCCAGGCTTACCGAGATTATGGAGCAGCACTTTAACTTTCCGGCGGTGTATAGAGAGTTGGGCTTAATCGATTAGACAAGTCAATCTATCAATCTTACCTTCGGTTGCCTTTCTTACGAACTGGTCGGTAGTTGTCTGCTAAATGAGCCTCTGGTAGCTTTGCACAGTTGCACCAGAATGAGCATGAAGGGAACCTCGGTTAGAACACCAACCACGGTAGCTAGAGCGGTCCCCGAGGTAACACCGAAGAGGGTGATAGCTACGGCGATAGCCACCTCAAAGTGGTTACTGCCGGCAATAATTGCTGCTGGCGCCGCATCTTCATAGGATAGACGCATTGCCCTGCCGACAATGTAGGTGACACCAAATACTACCAGTATGTTGGTCAATATTCCTAAAGATATCATGCCGATGATGGCTGGCGATTCGATAATCACGTAGCCCTGATAGGTGAAAAGCACGATTAGTGTTGCCAGCAGGGCGATAATTGATAGCTTGCCTAAAGGGGGCACGAGTTTGGTCTTAAACCACTCTGTTCCCTTTCGTTTGATTACTTGGCGGCGAGTCAGGTAACCAGCTACCAGTGGCGTGACGATGTATATGGCTACCGAGAGAGCTATCGTTTCCCACGGGACCCGTATTCCTGAAATACCCAGCAGAAATACGGCTAGTGGAGAAAACAGTACTACCATGGTCAACGAGTTTATTCCGGTCATAACCAGAGTATGTCCCATGTTACCTCGTGCCAGGTAACTCCACATCAGAACCATGGCCGTGCATGGTGCTATCCCCAGCAGTATCAGTCCTGCCCGGTAGTCCTGTATTTGTTCCGGGGTAAGAAAGCGACCAAAAACCAGACTGAGAAAAACCCAGGCGAAAAGTGACATTGCGAATGGTTTTACTGCCCAGTTAGCCAACAAGGTAAGAATTATTGGCTTGGGACTGCGGGTTGCCTTCTTAATCTCTTCAAAGCTTATTTGCACCATTATGGGAAAGATCATGAGGAACAGAAGGATAGCAATGGGGATGGAAATATTGGCTACCTCTAATCTGGATAAGGCGTCGGCAATCTGCGGAAAGAACCTGCCTAAAGCTGTTCCGCCAGCGATACCTAAAGCGACCCACAGGGTTAGATACTTCTCCCAGATGCCAAGTTTTCTTTCT
This sequence comes from Dehalococcoidales bacterium, assembly GCA_002688105.1. GTDB lineage: Bacteria > Chloroflexota > Dehalococcoidia > Dehalococcoidales. Next base: position 5,910 of record NZBQ01000032.1, read on the forward strand.
TCCATCGTACTTTGCCTGCTCCTTGCTGAGGTGAATGAAAGTCGTACTATAAGCGACCAAGACCTCTAACCTAGGCTGGCTTCTCGATTTCAAGCATAATATACCTCAGAAATTGGTTTCTCTTCCCAACAGGTCAACCTTTACGAAGAGTATTCCGCTTCCCTCATCATTTTAAACACCCTTGCACGTATCTTATCCCTTATCTCTCTGACTTTCTCCAAGGGCTTTTCTCCAGGGTCATCGATTTCCCAGTCCTCGACCTCCACAAAGGTCGCCGGGCATACTTCATCCACTCCACAGCCCATAGTAATTACTTTATCTGCCTGCTCAATCATCTCAGAGGTGAGCCTTTTAGGCTTCTGGTGGCTAATATCTGTTCCAACCTCACGCATTACTTTGATCACCGTTGGATCTATGGTTTCTGCTGGTTCAGTGCCTGCCGAAGTAGCCCTTGCTCGACCTATGGTAAGTTTATTCACAAAGGCTTCAGCCATTTGACTCCTCCCAGAATTATGCACACATATAAACAGTATGATCATCATTCAATAACTTCTGTGCGGTTTATACCTGTATTCAGGACCTATCCGTTTGGCGTGCTTTAGTCTTGCCTGGTCCTGTACCAATATCTTGTCACCGAGAGGCGAATTTTTAAGTAGCTCGGTCAAAGACATGGCGTGTCTATAGGTTGTTTGTCAGTCCACGGAGTAAACAATCCAGGCTCCGTCTCTCCGTGACTTCACGAAACCGCCATCCTGAAGGATACGGAGGTTGTGTGAGGCCCGGGACTGAGATATATCTAAGGCTTGCATAACCTCGCAGACACAGCATCCCTTCTCTAAGAGAATTTTCAGAATCCGGATCCTCGTTCCGTCGAAGAGAGCCTTTAGCGCTTTAATCAAATCTTGCATAGTCTGCTTCTGGAATCGGATTATAAGTGAATATGTGCATATTCGTATATATGTTACCATAAATGGTGGGGCAATGCCGTTTGGCCGAATCTTTATTATCTCCGCTGACTCCGGTTTGATAAATATCTCTTTGAACTTTAGGGGCTAGCGCTGTTATAATGGGTTAGCCATGGATATTTTGGCTGATCTTAATCCAGCGCAGAGGGAAGCCGCAGCCGCCATTAACGGCCCGGTGCTGATTTTAGCCGGTCCGGGCAGTGGTAAAACCAGGGTTATCGTCCATCGGATAGCTTATCTGGTTAAGGTTTGTGGGGTTAACCCTCGCCGGATTATGGCGGTTACTTTCACCAATAAAGCCGCTAGGGAAATGGAGGGGAGGCTTCACCATCTGGTCAGCGGTTCGGTAAATAATTTAACCATCGGCACCTTTCATGCTATTTGCGCTCGCATTCTGCGCTTGGAAGGCAAGGCAGCAGGTATTGATCCCCGTTTTGTTATCTATGATGACGAAGACCAACGCAGTCTGCTCAAGCGTGGTCTTCAAGAAGTAGGCTTCGACCCCAAACAATATGCCCCCCGGGCAATACAGTCAGCTATTACCTCGGCTAAGAGTCGATTGTTAACCCCTCAGGATTATCTTGAGAGTGGCCATAGTTATTTTGAAGAGGTGGTGGGGAGGGTCTATGAACGCTACCAGCAGTTACTGACGGACAGCAGTGCCCTTGACTTTGACGACCTGTTGATGAAAATGGTACAGCTTTTTAAGCAAGACCCAAAGGTTTTGTCTAGATATCAGGAAAGGTACCTGCATATCCTGGTAGATGAGTTTCAGGACACTAACCTGACTCAATATGAGCTGGTAAAGCAACTGGCCGGAAAGTATCGTAATATCTGTGTGGTTGGCGACCCTGACCAGTCAATCTACTCGTGGCGGTTTGCTGATTTGCGCAATATTCTTAACTTTGAGAGGGACTACCCTGAAGCTAAGGTGATATTGCTGGAGCAGAACTATCGCTCGACTCAGAAGATTCTGGAGACGGCGTCCTGCATAATCGCAGCTAATCAGCAGCGCAAGCCCAAGGAGTTGTGGACCGATAACAAGTCGGGTGAGCTAACTACAGTGGTGGAGACATATACCGAGCAGGAGGAAGCTCAGTTTGTGGTTAATGAAGTAGAGCGCCTGGTGGGTCGGGAGGAGGTTAACCATGGCGACTGTGCCGTAATGTATCGCACTAATGCTCAGTCGAGAGCGCTTGAGGAAAACTTTGTCCGCTATGGTGTGCCCTATAAGCTGGTGGCCGGCACCCGATTCTATGAGAGGCGGGAGATTAAGGATATTATTGCCTATCTCCGACTTATTCAGAATCCCTGTGACTCCGTTAGCCTACTGAGGATAATCAACGTTCCTCAGCGTGGCATCGGACAGCGTAGTCTGAGTCAGTTATCTGACTTGGCAAGGTCTATCGGCATCCCTGAGTATAGGGCGTTACAGGTTATAGCTGAAGCCAAGGATGAGCCTCCGTCTCCATTCAGCTCTCGTGCCCGACAGGCGATAGCTGGGTTTCTGAATTTTATGGAGGAGCTTATTGCCCAAAGTCAGGGGCAGAATCTGGTCGATTTGCTGGATTTAGTTGTAAACAGCTCTGGTTATAAGGAATACATACTGGGCGGATCAGATGGTGAAGAACGCTGGGAGAATATCCTAGAGCTGCGCACGGTGGCCGAGCCGTATCGTGACCTGAAACCGCTGAGTGGTCTAGCTGCTTTTCTGGAAGGGGTAGCTCTGGTATCGGATGTTGATGGGCTGGATGAAGGGGTGGCAGCAGTGACTCTGATTACCCTGCATCAGGCGAAGGGTCTGGAATTTCCGGTGGTATTTATGGTTGGTATGGAGGATGGTATTCTGCCCCATTTCAGGTCCTTCGATGACCCGGAGCAGATGGAGGAGGAGCGGCGGTTGTGCTATGTCGGCGTCACCCGAGCCAAGCAGAGGGTATATCTGCTTCGTGCCTTTCGTCGCAGTCTGATGGGCTCCAGTACCGTGAATAAACCATCGCGCTTTTTAGGTGATATTCCCACACATTTGATAACCGGCGATACTCTGTGGGCGGGGGAAGATAGCTCGGCGGCTACGGCAATGTATTCCTGGGATAGGGCGGCGGCTCCCAGCCTGGCAGTGACGGAGTTAAAGGCGGGCAATCATGTTCACCATGAGCAGTTCGGCGACGGGGTGGTGGTGAGCTGTCAGTTGGTCGAGGGCGATGAGGAGGTAGTGGTGGCTTTCGACGGTTTTGGCTTGAAAAAACTTCTGCTCAGCTTTGCCCATCTGGAGAAGGCGGAGTAGTTTTTTTAATAAAACCCTTGGCATTTTACACGGAAGAAAGTCATACACTCAAGGATTTCATTCTTATCCAGCGATGATGATTCCTCAGGTGGCAAATAGGTATCATTGATTAGAACTTTGCTACTGGTCTTATATTTTTGCTATGCCTATCAAAGTTTTAGAGCCTAAAGTAGTATCCCGGATTGCGGCCGGGGAGGTGGTGGAGAGACCGGCCTCGGTGGTGAAAGAGCTGGTGGAGAACTCGCTGGATGCCGGCTCAACTCAGGTTTCCATTGAGGTCAGGGGTGGTGGCGTAGGTCTGATTAGAGTGTTGGATAACGGGGTTGGTATTCCTCCGGGAGAGGTGGAGCTCGCCTTCGCCCGGTATGCCACCAGCAAGGTAGGCAGCTTTAAGGATTTGGAGTCGATTAGCAGTCTTGGCTTTCGGGGTGAAGCCCTGCCCAGTATCGTCGCGGTGGCTGGGGTAGATATGGTTACCGGTGTTGCCGGTGAGTCAGCCGGCACCTCCCTCAGCCTTAAGGATGGTGAGATGGTCGGTCGGAGCAGTCATGGGCGCTCCCGGGGGACGACGATTACGGTACGTAATCTATTCCGTAAGCTGCCGGCCAGATTGAAGTTTCTCAAGTCGCCGGCTACCGAAAATAGCCATATCGCCCAGGTGGTAAGTCAGTATGCCCTGGCCTTCCCTGAGGTTAAATTTACTTTGCTTATCGACGGCAAGGCGACACTCACCACACCCGGTAGCGGACGGCTGCTAGATAGTGTGATTCAGGTTTATGGCTTAGAGGTAGCCCGTAATATGATGGAGATTAAGAATAGGGGATGGCCAAGCGGGACAGCAACTGTATCGCCTCTGGTCACCGGGATGGTAGGCTCGCCGGCAATCAGTCGCTCACATCGGGGTTACCTCAGCCTCTTTGTCAATCGCCGCTGGATAAGCAGTCGGCTGGTGTTTCGGGCGGTGGAGGAGGCTTATCACGGACTTTTGATGCCGGGAAAACATCCGGTGGCTGCCATCAATGTTTCACTACCTCCCTGGGAGGTGGATGTCAATATTCACCCCACCAAAACCGAGGTGAAATTCAGCAACGAGCGTATGGTTTTTACCGCAGTGCGGAGGGCGGTCCGACAAACCTTGATTGAACTAACACCAGTGCCTAAGATTGAGGAGGTATCCATCGCCTATAAATCACTGTTACCGCCCGAGCCAGCTTCGTGGCTGTCAACCGTAGGGGGCGATAGTTCAGCCGATTCGGCAGCAGTGGTGTCCCCGACACCTATCGTCTCACTGCCGGCACTGCGGGTATTGGGGCAACTCTTGAGTAGCTATATTATCGCTGAGGGTCCCGATGGGTTGTATCTTATCGACCAGCATGCGGCTCACGAGCGTATCCTTTTTGAACAGTTTAATCAACAGAAGTCGGCGATGGTAGTTGAGTTACAGGGTCTGCTTGAGCCGGTACAGTTTGAGGTCAGTCCGA
>NZBQ01000033.1 GCA_002688105.1 Dehalococcoidales bacterium
CCCCACAAAGGATACCACTTTCTAAGTTAGTCTCATTGGCATAATTACTGGCATTATAGCTTCAAAATCTACCCAATCGCCCCCTTTCGTTTCAATAGTGCTTGAAGATGGGGCTTGCCCGTAAACACCTCTGTCAATGGCTTCAATTCATATCCCATTTTACAATAATATGCATACAACCATAACCATTGTTAAGCGCAAGCGGTTGCAGTGCCCTTGCTTCGTCTCCTCGTCCCCTAAACAAGTATGTTATTCTAGCGACGCTTTACCTCGTATGAGCTAAAAACAAAGTTCAGGTCATCCTGCAGAGCCGAAATCTTCTCCTTAGGAAAGAGCTTCTCATCTATGTCAAGCATTGCTTTCGTTTCGCCTTTAGCTGAGCCCACGATATGGGCTCTGAGGCATTCCCTTCCCGTTTTGCCTGACTCACCCTGAACTTTGAAGGTTAGTATGCCGCGAGAAATAAATGACGACGAATCATCAGGCAGAGAGTATGTTTCAAATTTCGCTTCAGCTACAGCCACTCCCTGCTTGAGGACAAAATCTCTCACCTCATCATATAGCAACTCTGGTTTTACATTTTGATAAGTTTTTCTAATCTGCATCTAGCTCCTCACATTTAATATAATCCCGGTTGGTATTTCTATAATAAGACTTTACCAATTTTTGCCAAGGGTTGCAAGTTATTTTATGTAAAATATACTAAACCGTCCCTACCCTTCAACCAATCTCTACACCCTCGCCCCTAGTAAAAGGTCGCCTTGATTTTACCCCCAGTATAAGTTATACTGGTATACTTGTTAACAGACTTACTTAAGAAAGGATTAAAGTTTGCCAGATAGAGTTACAATTAAGGAACTACTAGAAGCCGGTGCTCATTTTGGCCATCAAACCAGCCGCTGGCATCCCCGTATGAAGACCTACATTTTCACTAAGCGCAACGGCATTCATATTGTTGACCTGGAGCAAACGGTCAGTATGCTAGACAAGGCCTGCGACTTTGTCCAGCAAGTTGTCGAAGAAGGAGGCACTATCCTCTTTGTCGGCACCAAAAAGCAGGCCAAGGAAGCTGTTGAAGAAGAGGCTAAACGCTGTGGTACATTTTATGTAAACCAACGCTGGCTGGGAGGGGTGCTGACCAACTTCGCTACTATCCAGGCCCGCATCGACTATCTGGTCCGCCTGGAAGACCAGCAAGATAGAGGAGGGTTTAAGAACCTGCCTAAAAAGGAAGCCCTAAAACTTGAGGAGGAAATCACGCGCCTCAATAATCTGCTGGGTGGTTTCAAAGAAATGACTAGCCTACCAGATATCCTATTCATTGTTGATCCCACCAAGGAAAGAATTGCTTTAGCTGAAGCCAAGCGTATCGGAATACCAGTGGTAGCTATAACCGACACTAATTGCAACCCTGATGATATAGATTACCCCATTCCGGCCAATGATGATGCCATTAGAGCCATAAAACTGATATGCAGTAAAATTGCCAATGCTATTATTGAAGGCAAAACCGGCGAGACTGTTACTCCGACAGAAGAGGGTGAGGAAGAAGACTTAGGGAAACTTGAGGCTGCCGAACCTATTATTTCCACCCCAGACGAGTAACGAAACTAGAGAGGAAGAAGTTGAAGATTCCAACAACCAGAGTAAAGGAACTGAGAAACCAATCTGGAGCCGGGGTTATGGATTGTAAAAATGCCCTACTTGAAGCCGAAGGAGATATAGAAAAGGCGCTTGAACTCCTGAAGCAGAAAGGCTGTCTGCTAGCTCAAAAGAAAGCCGGACGTGCTGCCACCGAGGGCGTAGTTGAAGCTTACATCCATACCGGCAGGAAAATAGGTGCCCTGGTCGAAGTCAACTGTGAAACTGACTTTGTGGCTCGTACTGACGAATTCAAGAAACTGGCTCATCACCTGGCAATGCAAATAGTTGCCATGTCTCCCCAATTCATCTCAAAAGAAGAAATCTCTGAAGGATCCGATATAGAACCTCAGTCAGCTTGTCTGCTTCTCCAGCCTTGCATTAAAGAACCAGACAAGACCATTCAGGATATTATTAACGAAACTATTGCCAAGGTAGGAGAGAATATCAAGGTAAACAGATTTGCCAGATTTGAAACCGGTAGTTAGGTGTTTAGGAAATGACCACTACCAAATATAAACGAGTTCTACTCAAGCTCAGTGGCGAGGCTTTTAGCGGTAGAGCCAGCTATGGCATTGACACGGCTACCCTAACCAAGATATCCAAGCAGATTAGGCAGGTGATAGAAATGGGGGTTGGGGTAGCCATTGTTGTCGGTGGTGGTAACATCTGGCGCGGGGCTAAGGCTGAGCAAGAGGGAATGGACCGGGTCACCGCTGACTACGCCGGGATGCTCGCCACCGTGATAAATGCTCTGGCTCTCCAGGATACGCTGGAAAAAGAAGGGGTAACTACCAGAACTCAGTCAGCTATAGGCATTCATGAGGTGGCTGAACCCTATATCAGGCGACGGGCTATCCGTCACCTGGAGAAGGACAGAGCGGTTATCTTGGCTGGTGGCACCGGCAACTCCTATATGACCACTGACACTGCTGCCGCTCTACGAGCTATAGAAATTGAAGCCGAAGTCCTGCTTATGGCAAAAAATAATGTTGACGGTATCTATAGTGCTGACCCTAACAAACAGTATGATGCCAAGAAGTTCGACAAACTTACTCACCAAGAAGCATTAAATATGCGTCCGGAAGTAATGGATGTCACTGCCCTTTCCCTATGTCTGGAAAATAAGTTGTCTATAATTGTTTTTGATCTTCAAGCCTCCCGCAGTATAGAACGGGTGGTAACCGGTGACTTCATTGGTACCCTAGTGTCCAACGAATAGGAAAATGGATAGCCACACTTTACTGAACATTGAAGAGAAGATGCGAATATCTGCCGAGGGCTTGAAGAAAGAGCTAGCCACTATTCGCACCGGGCACGCCACCCCTGCCCTAATAGAGCATATTAAGGTAGAATACGCCGGTGTTCCTACTCCACTCAATCAGATCGCTGGAGTGGCTGCACCCGAAGCCAGGCTCCTCATCATCCAACCCTGGGACCCGGGCAGCCTGCAGAACATAGAGAAAGCTATCCTTAAGTCTAACCTGGGGCTAAATCCGGCTAACGACGGGCGTATAATTCGGGTAAATATCCCACAACTTACTGAAGAGCGACGACAAGAGCTAATTAAACTGGTACGTAATAGAGTTGAGGAAAGAAAGATAGCGATACGCAACCTGAGGCGTGAAGCCACGGATGAACTAAAGGAATTAGAAAAAAGCAAGGATATGTCACAGGACGAGCTTAAACGCACCCTGGACCAGCTACAAAAGCTTACTGACAGCTTCACAGCTGATATCGAGCAAATTGGACAAGACAAAGAAGTTGAACTTATGGAGGTCTAACCAAGGTTAAAGAAGTTTCATATTGAGTGACAAAATGATCGGTACTTCACCAACTACGAAAAGGATCGCTCTACTCCCCAATCATGTAGCCATTATTATGGATGGCAATGGTAGATGGGCAGAAAAGCAAGGATTACCCAGACTTGAGGGACACCGAGCCGGGGTAGAAAATATACGTCCCATAATTGAGTGCCTTGATGAATACCGGATAAGATGTGTAACTCTCTATGCTTTCTCCACAGAAAACTGGGATAGACCTGAAGATGAGATTAACGGTTTGCTTTATCTCTTAGAGGAAGCACTAGATAAAGAGGTTCCTAAGCTTCACAAAAGAGGCATTAGAATTCGCCACATCGGTCGTCTTGAGGAACTTGCTGCAGGCCCACAACTGGCAATAAGAAAAGCTATAGAGTTGACCAAAAATAATACCGGCATAACTTTCAGTTTTGCCTTCAACTACGGGGGACGCATTGAGATTTTAGATGCAGTGCGCTGCATTATAGCCAAAGGTATCCCGCCCGAAAACATCGACGAAAACTTATTTAATAGCTATCTCTATACTGCCAGTTTACCCAATGTCGACCTTCTCATCCGTACTGGCGGTGAACTCCGCATTAGTAATTTCCTGCTGTGGCAAGCGGCTTATAGCGAATATTACTTCACCGAGGTTCTATGGCCAGACTTTGATAGAAAAGAGGTGGAGAAAGCACTAATAGCCTACAGTCAGAGACAAAGACGCTTTGGTGGACTATAAGGAAGCAATAAAGAACCCGGAAAACGACGTTATTTCTGGCAACAGACAGGTTAAACTTAAATAACTAATCCCCGACATCTCCCATAACAATCTCATGCTTAAGAAAAGGGCCATAATTGCAATAAGTGGCATCCCTCTCCTAGTCGCGGCTGTTTGGTTTGACCAACCATTGCCCTGGTTTACCATATTGGTGGCTATCTGGGGGCTGTTGGCTGCCTTTGAATTCTACAAGATGGTGGCGACAGCCAAGGTGCCACCACTCACCTACTTCGGTCTAATCTGGGTCCTACTATTTATCCTGAGCCCCCACTTTGATTATGTCACCCTTACGCCGCTGCTACTAACCTCGGCAGTGATATTACCTCTAGTCTGGTTCATATTCCGTCCACAGAAGGAAGCTTTCACCAGATGGGCATGGACAATAGCTGGCATTCTCTATTTAGGATCGCTGCTAAGTCATTTTGTCGCCCTGAGAGGTTTAGATTTAGGCAGAAACTGGGTATTTTTTGTTTTTTTTACCACCTTTGCTTCTGATACCGCTGCCTTCTTTATCGGTCGAGCACTGGGCAAGCACCACCTCGCTCCACATATCAGCCCCGGCAAAACCTGGGAAGGAGCCATAGCCGGTGTCTTTGGTGCCATCATAATCAGTCTATTCTTTACGCTACCGACGCCTCTAGCCCTACCCCTCGGCTATGGACAGGCTATACTCCTCGGTTTACTGGTCAGTATTTTGGGTCAACTTGGCGACCTGATAGAATCCCTGCTCAAACGCAATATGGGAGTAAAGGACTCCAGCCGGCTAATACCAGGGCATGGGGGTTTTCTTGACCGTATCGACAGCGTTGTCTTTGCTGGTGTAGTGGTATATTATTATGCAATGTGGGCGATGTAGATAAGTAACCACCGCACTGCCTTCAGATAACTAGACAATTAGCTACAAGCCGGTGGTTTCTTTTGTTCATGTTCCAAGAACGGCTTTATCCCAAGCCAAGCATCCACCATATACCTCATCCAACCTAACCCGACCTCATTTGAGACACCATTGTTTCAAACTCTTTTAGGACTCATATTTGGCTCTGCTTTAAATGAATCCGCCTTTTATCCCTTACCTTTTTGATTGCCTCACTGGCGCTCAGCCCCTCCAAAATAAAGTAGGCGGCAACTAATGTCGGACTTCTGCCATGCCCTCTCTCGCAATGCACATAAACCTTAATGTTCTTATCAACAAGGCTCTTGAGCATCCTAGCCCCAACGAGCAGCTGTTCTAGATTCGGTGGCTCGTAATCAGCAACCGGCAGCCATAAAAAAAGTCCACCCCAAAGGGGGTATCCAATCTTTCTTGTTCCAGCGAAATATCTGCCCTGATTCCTGCCTCTAGCAAAGATTCATCAAAATGCACTATGCAGCACTGGTTTGTCCCCACATATATATGCTCCGTTACCTGGTCATATTCAAAGGGCATATGCTTTCGACGAGGCATGCCAACCTTTTCTGACGTATACTAACTTCCATTTTTATAATAACCCCACCTAAGCAGTTTGTCGCATAGGAATGTCTACAGTGAGACTCGATTTCTATTGGTTATAGCTTAGCATTTGTTGTATCATAATATATAATATGAGCGAAGCGATAAAGAAAATAGCCCTCCTGGGTTCAACCGGCTCTATAGGGCAGCAAACACTTCAGGTAGTCCGTGCCCTACCTCACCGATTTAAGATAGTCGGGCTGGCAGCCGGGAATAACATTGATTTGCTGACCGAGCAAATCAACGAGTTCAGACCAAGGTTCGTCTATTACCAGGATAGAGAGGCACAGCTTCACCCGACTAGCGGAGAATATGAGTTCCTGTCATTGGAAGAGATTGCCCGCCACCATCAAGTAGACACGGTGGTTATCGCGACCCCGGGGAAGTCAGGACTAAGTCCGACACTGGCTGCCGTAAAAGCTGGCAAAAATATTGCCCTGGCTAACAAGGAATCATTGGTTATGGCAGGCGAGATTATTACCAATGAGGCAAAACTAAACAAAACCCAGATTCTGCCTATTGATAGCGAACATAGCGCTATATGGCAATGCCTCAGGGGCGAAACACAACCACCGACCCGGATTATCCTGACCGCCTCCGGGGGTCCTTTTCTTCATTATTCACCAGCGCAGCTAAACAGGGTGACCGTCAAACAAGCGCTAAAGCACCCGTCGTGGCAGATGGGAAGAAAAGTCACCATTGACTCGGCTACCCTGCTGAACAAGGGGCTAGAGATAATTGAAGCTCACTGGTTATTCAGTCTGCCCTTTGAGAATATCAATGTTTTAATTCACCCCCAGAGCATTATACACTCCATGGTAGAATTTACCGATGGCTCAGTCAAAGCCCAGTTAAGTCACCCTGATATGCGTCTACCGATTCAATATGCCCTGTCCTACCCGGAACGACTGCCTAACCCTCAACTTTCCCGGCTTAATTGGAGCCAGGTTAATAACCTGATCCTTGAGCCACCTGACCTAGATGCTTTCCCCTGCCTCAGGTTAGCTATTGAAGCTGGGGAGAAGGGAGGTACCTGCCCGGCAGTGCTTTGTGCCGCCGGTGAGGTAGCTGTTGAACTTTTCCTGGCACAGCGTATCAAATTTACCGAAATCGCCGACCTTATAGAGCAGGCACTGGCACAACATCAAGCTATCACTCGTCCCAGCTTAGATGAAATCCTGGCTGCTGATGCCTGGACCAGACAAAAAGTTAAGGAGTTTGCCGCCGGAGATACCCCATGTTAATTACAATATTATCCTTCATCGGTGTTATTGTCATGCTTATCCTCGCCCACGAGCTGGGGCATTTTATTACTGCCAAGGCTTCCAGGGTAAAAATAGAAGAATTCGGTCTGGGCTATCCCCCACGGCTATTCGGAATAAAACGGGGGGAAACCATGTATTCCCTAAATGCCATGCCCCTGGGTGGATTCGTCAAAATGGCTGGGGAGGAAAATCCCAAGATACCGGGAAGTTTAGCCAGCAAGCGCATCGGCACCAGGCTGCTGGTTCTCGGTGCCGGCTCACTGATGAATATCCTGCTGCCTCTCCTTTTATTCATAATTGCCTTTATCATTCCCCATAATATGATAGTCGGGGAGGTATTAATAGAAGAAGTAGCGGTGAGTTCACCGGCCGCCATAGCTGGCATTGAACCCGGTGATATGATAGTCAGGCTGAATGAGAAACCAGTGGATAATATTGGCGACCTGCAGCGCTATACCATCCTCAACCTGGGCAGTGAGGTCAACCTGCTTATCCAACACAGTGATTCAACTATGGAGGAGGTCCAGGTAGTACCCAGATGGAGACCACCAGAGGGTCAAGGGGCAATGGGGGTTGTGGTCAGTCTGGAAAATTCGACCACTATCAGGCAACAGGAACCATTCTGGAGAGCAATACCTATGGGAGCAGTCGAAGGTATTGAAACCTTCGGCCTGTTTAAGAATGCGATACTCAGCTTGTTTAGTGGCGCTACATCTATGGAGGTAGCCGGGCCGGTAGGCATCGCCCAAATGACTGGCGAAGTGGCTAAAGCCGGGATTAGTCCGCTACTGGAATTTGCCGCCTTTCTCAGCATAAACCTGGCTATAATCAATATGTTCCCCCTCCCTGCCCTGGATGGTGGTAGAATTGTGTTTGTTCTCCTGGAATGGGTGCGCCGGGGTAAGCGCATATCACCAAAAACCGAAGCACTGGTGCATCACATCGGCTTCGTTATGTTAATTGCGGTTATGGTGGCGGTTACCTACCGCGATATTATACGTATTATAAGTGGAGACAGCCTGATGCCATGAATACACGGAGAAAAAGCAAATCTATCCAAATCGACAGAGTAACTGTCGGCGGCAGTGCTCCTATCGTGGTGCAATCAATGACCAATACCGACACCCGTGATGTTATGTCAACTGTTGCTCAAATCAAGGAGCTTGAAGAATGTGGCTGCGAACTGGTGCGGGTGGCGGTGCCTGATGCCGAAGCTGCCCGGGCTATACATAATATTAAAAAAGGCATTTCCATACCTATAATCGCTGATATACACTTTGAGTACCTGCTGGCTTTAGAAGCAATGAAGGCTGGCTGCGATGGGCTGCGTTTAAACCCGGGCAATATCGGCGAGCTGGAAAAGGTCAAAGCCGTAGCGCAGGCAGCTAAAGAAAGAAAGGTCCCTATCCGTGTCGGAGTTAACGCCGGCAGCCTGCCCAAGACTACCAACCCTGAATTGACCATCGCCCAGCAAATGGTAGATGCCGCCTTACGCCAGATACACCTCCTGGAAAACCTGGACTTTGACCTGATTAAGGTCTCCCTTAAAGCTTTTGATGTCCCGACCACCATTGAAGCCTACCAGGACATTGCCTCGAAGATACCCTACCCCCTGCACATTGGTATTACTGAAGCCGGACTACCCAAGACAGGCATTATCCGCAGTACGGTAGGCATCAGTACCCTGCTCTATCTGGGCATCGGTGATACCATACGGGTTTCACTCACCGCCCACCCTCGAGAGGAGGTCATGGCTGGCTATGAAATTCTAAAGAGCCTGAACCTGCGCCAGCACGGTCCGGTATTAGTCAGCTGCCCCTCCTGCGGTCGGGCTGAGGTTGATATTATAAAAATAGCTACCGAGGTAGAGGAACAGCTATTAAAGATAGACAAACCGATAAAGGTGGCGGTGATGGGCTGTGTGGTCAATGGACCCGGCGAAGCCAAAGACGCCGATATCGGCATCGCCTGCGGCAAAGGCAAAGCCGTCCTCTTCAAAACAGGCAAAAAGATTAGAGTGATAGAGGAAAAGAACTTTGTAACGGCACTAATGGCAGAGGTGGAGAGGTTCTAGTTAAGAATTGGGGAAGTTTGAAGGGGCGAAGCCCCTTCACTAAACACCCTCCCCCTCCCTTACCAGGGAGGGGGATAAAGGGGGTAGGTTGCTAGCAAATATCCAAGGGGGTGAGGTAGAAATAATCTAAACTACTAGAATAAAGCTGCTCAGTATGGTTTAATACTTTAAGTCATTCTATTGCCCATAACTTAAAGGAGACAAACAAAATGGAGACAACATGGAAACCGACCACGGCTGGCATCTTGAGCATAGTTGCCGGAGCCCTTAGTTTGATTAAAGGCATAATCGTTACTTCCCTGGGTGCAGCTTGCATAGGTCCCTGGACAGGCTACATGGGAAAAACGGGAATGACGGAGGGGTGTTTCGGGGCAATTGGCATACCATTAATCGTCATCGGGATAGTATCCGTAATAGGCGGCATCTACGCCATCAGAAGAAGACTCTGGGGACTGGCACTGGCGGGAGCCATTTGTGCCCTCTTCCCACCTCCAGTCATTGTCCTGGGGATATTGTCTATTATATTCCTAGCCATATCAAAAAAAGAGTTTGCCCAGAGTTAGTTAGCGTCAAGTAAAAAGTGCGTATATCAAAGCTATTCGGTAAAACACAGAGAGAGACACCGGCTGAGGCGTTGATGATCAGTCACCAGCTACTGCTAAGAGCCGGGATGATACACCAGGTAGCCGCCGGGGTCTATTCCTATTTGCCTCTAGCCTGGAGAGTGCTCAAAAAAATAGAGGATATTATCCGCAACGAGATGAATGAAGCCGGCGGACAGGAGCTAACCCTCCCCGTCCTCCAACCTCTAGAGCTGTGGCAGGAAACCGGACGAGACCTTGCCTTTGGCAAAAGCCTGTTTACCCTCTCTGACCGCAAAGACCACAAGTTAGCCCTGGGACCAACCCATGAAGAGGTCATTACCAAACTGGTCAGCCACAATGTTAAGAGCTATCGTGACCTGCCACTGCTCCTCTATCAAATCCAGACCAAGTTTCGTGATGAACCCCGCCCCAGAGCCGGACTGATACGAGTTCGCGAGTTCTCTATGAAAGACCTCTACAGCTTTGATACCGATGAAGACGGATTAAGCCAGAGCTATGACAGGATGCTCAAGGCGTACCAGAATATCTACACTCGCTGCGGACTACCCACCCTACTCATTGAAGCCGACAGCGGCGCCATCGGCGGTAAGGACTCCCACGAGTTTATGGTCATCGCTGAGACCGGTGAAGATGAAGTTATCTATTGTGATAACTGTAAGTATACGGCTAATGCGGAGAAGGCACAAAGCATAAAAAGCAAAATGGAAAGTGAGGAGCCGCTACCATTAGAAGAAGTGGCTACTCCGGGAGCGGCTACCATTGAAGAAGTATCCAGTTTTCTAAAGATACCCAAATCAAAAACCCTTAAAGCAATATTTGGCATCGCTGACGGAAAGCTAATCTTTGTGCTTATTCGAGGAGACCTTGAGGTAAATGAGACAAAGCTAAAAAACGCTTTGCACTGCAATGAGTTCCGCATGTCTACCGGGGATGAAGTAGCTAAGGCTGGTATAGTCGCTGGGGCAGCTTCACCGGTGGGCATCAAGAGTATTAAAGTTGTGGCTGATGAGTCGATAACCTCAGGAGCAAACTTTGTTGCCGGCGCCAATAAACCGGAAACCCACCTGAAAAATGTCAACCACCCGAGGGACTTTAAGGTTGACCTGATGACAGATATAGCTCAAGCCCGTGCCGGGGAAGGATGCCCCAAGTGTAGCGCTAAATTATCATCTATCCGAGGCATTGAGGTCGGGCATGTCTTCAAACTGGGTACCTTCCTCAGCGAGAAACTAGGGGCATTTTTCATTGACCCTGAAGGCACATCACGGCCTATCGTCATGGGATGCTATGGCATTGGTCTGGGTCGGATACTGGCGGTAGCTATAGAGCAAAGCCACGATGATAAAGGCATTATCTGGCCATTACCCATTGCCCCCTACCAAATCTATCTTTGCCCCTTACACCCGGAAAGTCCCAAGATAGCTGATACCGCAGAAAAACTCTATACTGAGTTAGAAACTCAAGGCTTTGAGGTACTTTTTGACGACCGTAATGAGTCCCCCGGAGTAAAGTTCAACGATGCCGACCTGATAGGGATACCTGTCCGGGTTACAGTCAGCTCTCGAACCCTAGAGAAAGATAGCGTAGAGATAAAAAAGCGTTCTGAAAAGGAATCCCAACTGGTACCGCTAGGGAAAGTAGTGGCCAGCCTCCAGAAGCTTATCAGCGAGGATTTACCCAGGTTATCTAAATAGATTTGACCGCACTAACTTTTATACTTGCCACCGAACCGGCAACATTCTTTACTGCTTCAGGTGGTATTTTGAAATCTTTAATAATCGCCTTCGCCGTTGGGTCATTAGCTATACAATCTATCGGGAAAGACGTCTCATCAATGATACTGGCCTCCTGAAATCCAGCCGATTTTATGGCTCCTATGTATTCATCTGTCTTTATCGCTCCAGAAAGACAGCCAATACATGCCTCAACAGAGCTCTTGATGAAATCAGGAAGTTCTTTCAACAAAACCATATCGGAGACCATCAGCCTCCCACCCGGTTTTAACACCCGGAATGCTTCCTTGAAGACCCTTCCTTTGTCAGGCGCCAGATTGACAACGCAGTTTGAGATTACCACATCAACCGAATTATCAGCCACTGGTATATTTTCAATCTCTCCGAGCCGGAACTCCACATTTTTGTAGTTGCTTTTCCTAGCATTTTCTATCGCCTTTTCAACCATCTCTGGGGCCATATCGACACCGATAACTTTGCCATTCTCACCAACCTGATTAGCCGCCAGAAAACAATCGAATCCAGCACCAGAGCCAAGGTCAAGAACAGTCTCCCCGTCTTTTAAAGAAGCCAAAGCCACCGGATTCCCACATCCCAGGCCTAAATTTGACCCTTCAGGGACTGCTTTAAGCTCCTCCTCAGCATATCCTACGCTTTTACTAATATTCTGGGCTAAATCAGTGTTCCCACAGCACGAAACCACCGGGGCACAACAAGAACTATCCTGTTTGGCAATTTTAGCGTAGCCCTCTCTTAGCACTTTCTTTATTTGCTTGTCTTCCACGTCAATTCCTCCAAATTTATTTACTAATATTACTCGCCGACTACATCTTTCACCATAGGACCGAGCTGCACTTTCACCATTTCAGTAAAATCTTCAGCCTTAATTAGAGCAATACAACATAACTCCCCACCTTTTTCCCAACTTATCACAGCTAACTTGTCTCCAGCACGAATCTTTGCCCTATCTCTTAACTCCTTAGGAAGAACCATCTGCCCCCTGTCATCTATGTTTATTACCGATTCAACCTTACAGCAGCATGTTCCACTATCCGCCGGCAGGCAAAGAGGTATGCTTTCATCTTTTTTGCCATTTTCAATACTCCGTTAAGTAATATAACTTTTGGTGATTTCTGATTTTTCTGATGTTTCAGCATAAGCTAAAAAGAATTGTTTGCCAAGTCTTTAAGGTAAATTCTGCGGGAGGAAGAGCAATTTCACTAATTTTTGACGGATGCCCTGAGGTAAATATCAACTACGCGGCATAGCTCCAAGCTCACTGGATAGCTTGCTCAGTGTTTTTTGCTGGACCTTACTGACCTCATCATCAGTCATGGTGTGAGTTGGTGACTGGAAGGTAATTCTATAGGCAAGGGATTTTTTACCCGGTGGAATCGGCTCACCGACATAAGCATCGAATATACTAACCTGCTTCACCAGCGGAAAGCTACTGATAATATTACTTACCTGCTGATGGGTTACTCCGGTATCAACTATCAAAGCTATATCTCTAACTATAGTCGGGAATCGCAATATTGGCTGGAACATTTTATGCCCGATGGTAAAGGGTAAAAGTGACGACAGGTCAATTTCAAAAAGATAGACAGTCTCTGAAATATCGAAGGCCGGTGATACTTTAGGGTGCAATTCACCGACCACGCCCACTCTATTACCATCAACAATTATAGTTGCCTGCTTAACCGGGTGTAAGCTTTCATCCCCACCTTTCTCAAAGCTGGCTTCAACATCTACCTGGCTAAGCAAGCCTTCAACCACACCCTTAGCCTCGTAAAAGTCGAATGAATCGTACCCACCCTGCCACGACCTCTCAAGCCTGGAGCCACTCAGTACGCCACATAGCACCTCCGGCTCACTGGGAAGGTCGTTCGGTCGAGGTAAATACACCTTACCCAGCTCAAAAAGCCTGATATTTCCATCCTCATGCCGTCGGTTTGACGCCAGAGCATCCAGAAGATTAGCCCGCAGGTTAGTGCGGAGATATTCCTGCTCGGCGGTCATTGGATTAGCCATACGAAGCGGCACAGGTTCCAGAGGACGAGGTTCAGTCAGCAGCTTGTTTAACATGTCTGAACTGGTTAATGAGTAGGTAACTATCTCATCAAAGCCATACCCGATAAGGCTATATCTCACCTGCCGCTTAAGGTTAATGATAGGGTCAGGATTCTGCCTAGGCAGCTGCTGACTGAGCATGGTCGCCGGTATCTTATCGTAGCCAATAATACGGGCTACCTCTTCAACAAGGTCAACCGCCTGCTGGATATCACTTCGCCAATAAGGGGCGGTAACCCTGACCTCTGAAACCGAAGCCGACGGCTTACAATCAAAACCCAGGGAGGATAGGACACTTACTATCTGGTCAAAACCGAACTCAACGCCCAGAACTCGTTCTACCATCTCAGTTGATAACAAGATAGGTTCGCTGTCTCGCTTGCCAGGATAGACATCAGCCAGGCCCTTGGCGGCTTTTCCGCCAGCTAGTTGTAAAATCAAGTGGGTAGCTCTTTTAAGAGCCGGTATGGTCAACTCAGGACGAATCCCCCTCTCAAATCGCATGCAGGCTTCACTGGGCAAACGCAAGAGGCTACCGGTGCGATGAATGCTGGCCGGGTTAAAATTAGCCGATTCCAGCAGCAGTGTGGTAGCCGACTCAGTCACTTCACTATTAGCCCCACCCATAACGCCGGCGATAGCCACCGCTCGCTCTTCATCAGCAATAACCAGCATATTCTCATCAAGGGTTCGCTTTACCCAATCCAGACTAACTATAACCTCACCGGCGGTAGCCCGGCGGACAACAATCTTTTTGCCTCTAATACGATGATAGTCAAAAGCATGCAGGGGCTGACCATATTCCAGCATCACGTAGTTGGTAACATCCACGATATTATTTATGGGGCGCATACCGCAATTCAGTAGACGCTGCTGCAACCACTGCGGAGACTCAGCCACCTTTATCCCGGTGACCAAGCTGGCACAATACCGGGGACACAGGTCAGGGTCAACAATTTCCACCGATATTTGTGAGTCGATAGGGGAAGTCGAAGCCTTATAGCTAATCTCAGCCAGGTGCAAGCTCTGGCCAGTGAGGGCGGCGATCTCTCTGGCAATCCCGATAACTGAAAGGCAATCAGGTCGATTAGGGGTTACCTCCAGATCAAGAACAGTATCACCCAGATAATCAGCCAGGGAGGTGCCAACCGGTGCCTCCTCAGACAAAATCATAATTCCTTCATGGCTATCGGAAATTCCCAGTTCCTTTTCCGAGCAAGCCATACCACTGGAGGTAACGCCACGAATCTTAGCTGGTTTCAGACGGCATACCTGCCCACTACGCGGATCGATAAGTTGAGCGTCAACATGGGCGAAGGCTACCTTATCACCAAGCCTAAGATTTGGTGCCCCGCAAACAACAGTTGATTG
This sequence comes from Dehalococcoidales bacterium, assembly GCA_002688105.1. Classification (GTDB taxonomy): domain Bacteria; phylum Chloroflexota; class Dehalococcoidia; order Dehalococcoidales. The sequence continues at coordinate 14,826 of NZBQ01000033.1, forward strand.
CTCCGTACCTAAATCTATGGTAACCAAAGTAAGGCGGTCGGCATTGGGATGAGGGTTAATGGCTACTATCTGACCAACAACTATATTTCCCAAATTACCACCAGTAACCGGCATCCCTGAGACCTCAATACCCGCCATGGTCAGCCGGTCGGCTAAATCAGCCAGCGGCAGGTTAATGTCAATATATTCCCGAAGCCAGTTAAGTGAAACCTTCATCTTTTCAGAACTGCCTTAAAAACCTGAGGTCACTATTATAGAATAGTCTAATATTATCGATCCAATAACGAAGCATAGGTATACGGTCTACACCCATCCCGAAGGCAAAACCGGAATAAACCTCAGGGTCAAGGCCGGCGCGCTGGAGCACCTGGGGATGAGTCATCCCGGCACCCAGAATTTCAATCCAGCCAGAGTTCCCACACAAACGGCAACCATTACCACTGCAGACCGAACATTCTATGGCCATCTCAGCGCCAGGCTCAACAAAAGGGAAGTAATCGCAGCGAAAGCGTACCTTCCTATCTTCACCAAAGAAACGGCGAACAACTTCATAAAGTGTTCCCTTGAGGTCGGCCATAGTAATACCCTTATCCACAACCAAGCCATCAATCTGGTGAAACATAGGAGTATGGGTGGCATCACTAGCCTCATAGCGGTAGACTTTGCCCGGTATAATTACCCGCAGTGGCGGTGGCGTCTTTTCCATAACCCTTAGCTGCATAGATGTCGTGTGAGTACGTAACAGCATGCATCTTTCATCACTCTCTGCCTTAGAATCAACCCAGAGCGTGGACATGGTATCACGAGCCGGGTGCTCCTTAGGGATGTTCAATGACTCAAAATTATAATAGTCCCACTCTACCTCCGGGCCTTCTACAACCTGAAAGCCCATAGAAATAAATATATCGCATATTTCATAGAGGGTCTGAGTAATAGGATGCAGGTGACCTATGGGAAGGGGGCGACCGGGCAGGGTAGTATCAAACTGCTCTTCCTTAGTCTGTATTACTACCTGGGCTTCACGAAGAGTCTGCCTTTTTTGCTTTAAACTACTTTCTAAATCAGCCCTAACCTCATTAGCCAAAGCACCAATTGTTTTTCTCTGTTCAAGCGGTAGTGTGGCTAAACTGCGTAGAATCCTGGTTAGCTCACTCTTCTTACCCAGATAACGAACCCGCCATGATTCCAGCTCCTTAATCTCACTAACCTCTTCCAGCTCCCGCAACACTTTCAGCTTTAGTTCTTCAAGCTGCTTTAACATCTTCCTACCTTCAACTCCAGCCCAGGGATAACTGTCATGTTTACTACTAAAAGAAAGTGCGGCTACCAATTATTAGTCATGCCGCACTTCACACCATAGCTAGTTTACATTGTATATTACCGATATAACTTGACTACCGGACGGCAAAAGGCATACCTAACCCTTCTTTACCATACTATAATATCCTATCCTTGAACCTTACCCTTAGCGATGGTAACTAAATTAGCGAAGGACTCAGGTTCTCTAACTGCCATATCGGCCAGTATCTTACGGTTAATTTCAACTCCTGATTTCTTTAAGCCGTCTATAAACTGGCTATAGGTGAGACCCTGAGCCCTAGCGGCAGCACTAACTCGCAAAATCCACAGACGTCTCATATCGCCTTTTCGCTCCCGACGGTGAGCATAAGCATAGCTCAGCGACTTAAGCATAGACTCATGCGCCCGACGGTAAAGGGAGTGTTTGGTCGCCCGGTGCCCTTTGGTCAGAGCCAGCACTTTCTTATGTCGGCGATGTGTAGTTACACCTCTCTTTACTCGTGGCAAGAAACAACTCCTCCTGTCTATTTTACCCCGTAAGGTAACAGTCTTTTTATACGAGTCCTATCAATTGAGCTTACCGGTATCGTTTCATCATAAAGACGCTTAGCCCTCTTTGACCTTCGACGGCGCAGATGACTTTTCCCACCTTTAGTCCGCATAAGTCTGCCGCTACCGGTAATATGGAAGCGACTCTGCGCTCCTTTATGAGTTTTAATTTTCGGCATGCTAAGCTTCCTTTACCCCTTCTTCCCTTTCCTCTTTCATTTTAGCTTTCTGGGCGGATGATGGTGCCAGGAGTACGTTCATTCTCCTTCCTTCCATCATAGGTTGTCTCTCAACAGAAGCTACTTCCTTCAGCAATTCGGTCGATCGCTGCAGTAACTTCCAGCCAAATTCAAGGTGTGTTATTTCACGTCCTCTGAACATCACGGTGACCTTAACCTTATCCCCACCATCCAGCAGTTTCTTAACTTTCCTAATCTTAGCCTCAAAATCATGGTTGTCAATCTTAGGCCGTAATCTGACCTCCCTCAAGAGCGAAACCTTCTGTCTTTTCCTAAGCTCACGCTCTTTCTTAGCCTGCTCGTATTTATATTTCCCGTAGTTAAGAATACGACACACCGCAGGCACCGCCGTAGCTGCCACCTCAACCAAGTCGAGATCGTGCTTCCTCGCTGTCTCCAGTGCCTGGGCTAAGGGCATAACGCCTAATTGCTCCCCCTTATTCCCTACGAGGCGAACTTCACTAGCTCTAATGCGCTCGTTAACACGCAAGTACTTAACTATGCTGTTATTTACCTCCTCTGACCTTCAGTCTCCATAGGCACAAACTATAGCACATTCCATGATATCAAGCAAATCATAGAGATTGTTATCAACCTTATCATCATTGTAGTTCATTCACCCTATTTATTATAGCTGTTCTGAGAGTTTCTTTAAAGCTATCAAACGATTGGGGAGACAATTGTTCACCGCTACGCAGGCGGACAGAAACCGTGACAGCTGCCACCTCCTTATCACCTACCACCAGCATATATGGCGCCTTATCCAGTTGTGCCTGCCGAATTTTGCGATTTACTGTCTCTGCCCGAGCATCAACTTCCACACGCACGCTTTCGCTTTTAAGTTCAGCTTCCAGCTTATAGGCATAATCAAGGTGGCGGTCAGCTACTGGAATCACCTTTACCTGAAGTGGCGCCAGCCACACCGGGAAGGCACCTCCGTAATGCTCAATAAGCGAGGCAAAAAAACGCTCCATACTACCCAGCACGGTGCGATGCACCATTACCACCGAATGCTCCTGACTATCCTCACCAATATAGATAACATTAAACCTCTGAGGAAGGTTAAAATCAACCTGAATAGTAGGCCCCTGCCAACCTTCACACTTAATATCTATCTTAGGCCCATAAAATACACCCTCACCCGGGTCTATATCATAGTCAATTCCCAGACGAGCCAGAGCTCGGCTTAAGGTCTCAGTGGCTTCTTCCCAGGCCTGAACAGTACCGGCATATTTCTCAGGCTGGGTAGAAAGTAATACCCGGTAATCGCTAAAACCAAAGGCATCCAACATAAATCGAGCTAAATCCAATACACCGGCTATCTCGTCTTCCAGCTGGTCAAAACGGCAAAAAATATGGGCATCATCCTGGGTAAAGCCCCTGACCCGCGACAGACCGTGTAGCACCCCGGAACGTTCATACCGATAAACGGTGCCCAGCTCAGCATAACGCAGTGGCAACTCACGGTAACTGCGCTGCTTTGTTTTATAAATCAGGATATGCCCCAGGCAGTTCATCGGTTTAAGGATATACTCCTGCCCTTCTACATCCATCGGGCTATACAAATAATCGCGGTAAAATTCCCAGTGGCCACTGGTTTTCCATAAGTCCAGTTTAGCAAGGTGAGGAGTATAAATAATATCATAGCCTCGCTTAATATGCTCTTCCTTCCAGAAATCCTCAATAACCCGGCGGACTACTGCCCCACTGGGGTGCCAATGGACCAATCCGGGACCAGCCTCCTCATGAAGACTAAACAGGTCAAGCTCCCGGCCTAGTTTCCTATGGTCACGCCTAGCGACCTCATCAAGTTGTTTCAGGTGCTCCGCCAAAGCCTTCTCACTGTCAAAAGCCACGCCATATATTCGCTGTAACATAGGCCGGTGTTCATCACCCCGCCAGTAGGCTCCAGCAATACTGACCAGATTTAACACTCCTATCTCACCAGTGGAATTCACGTGAGGTCCGCGACACAAATCAACAAACGAACCCTGACGATAAAGACAAACCCTATCATCTGGAATTTCATCGATTAACTCCAACTTATAGGGCTGGGCAGCAAACAATCGTCGAGCCTCTTCCTTAGCTACCTCATCTCTGGTAAAAGGCCCGTCTGAAGCGACTATTTCAGACATCTTCGCCTCAATGAGCGGTAAATCTTCAGGGGTTAATGAGCGGGGCAGGTCAAAGTCATAATAAAAGCCATTCTCAATAGCCGGACCAATGCCAAACTTGGCATCAGGGAAGATAGACTGAACTGCTTCAGCCATAACATGAGCTGCCGAATGTCGCATTACCTCCAGCTTATTACTTTCGTCGGTTTGTTGTCCTTTGTCAGGAATCATAGTCAAAATACTCTTAATCTATCAAATGAAAACCTCCCACCCCATTTAGGGCAAGAGGCTCTAACCGCCCCGGCTATTGCTCAGCCCATGATAACAGGTGCCACTCATTACTCGCAAGTCTTATTATACCAATGACAAGCTATCAGCGCAATCACCTGTACTGGTTCATATGATTAGTGACACATGACCTCCTCTCTTTGTCATTGCGAGCCGAAGGCGTGGCAATCTCTCACAATACCTTAGCCTCCGGTTTGCCAGGATAGGTATTCAGGAACTATAATACACAAGATGCCCGTATGATAAGGAAAGTCTTCCCTATCCTGGCTCTATCCATTTTCTCGTCCATGCTAGGGGTCGGGATAGTAGCTCCATTACTACCCCTTTACGCCGAAGACCTGGGAGCCACCGGAATCCGGATAGGGGTAATCTTTGCCAGCTTCTCCATCTCTCGAACTATATTCATGCCTATTGCCGGCTGGCTCTCCGACCGCTGGGGACGAAAACCGTTTCTCATCATTGGTCTTCTTAGCTTCTCAATCGTTTCACTAGGTTATATATGGGCGGAAAGTGTCTCCCAGTTAATCCTAGTCCGCTTAATTAACGGGGCTACCGCCGGCATGATTCTGCCCATTGCCCAGGCTTATGTTGGTGACATCTCTCCTGAGGGCGAAGAGGGAACCTGGATGGGCTACTTCAATGCCGCCTTTTTCACCGGTTTTGGCTTTGGGCCTCTGATAGGCGGAGTCCTAACTGACCACTTTGGTATGAACACTGCCTTCTACGCTATGGGTGGTCTTAATCTACTGGCTTTCTTGACAGTTATGCTCTTCCTTCCTGAAACCGAGCGGAGGAAAACGTCAGCCAGCCTTCGACTATCCCTCAAAGAAATGAGCACCAGTGGCATGGTAAGAGGTCTCTTCAGTTTTCGGACGGCGTTTTCCCTGGGCAGGGGAACCTTCGCCACCTTTCTACCCATCTTCGCCAGCATATATATTGGCTTAAGTACCACTCTCATCGGAGTGCTGCTGGCAGTTAATATCTTGCTGATGTCATTCCTTCAAGTATATGGTGGGCGTATTGCCGACAGGTTAAATAGAAGAGCGCTGGTAGTTATTGGTGGCCTTACCAATCTCGCCTTCCTAGCTCTGATTCCCCTGGGCAGCAACTTCTGGCAGCTACTAGGGATATGCGCTCTGGGTGGTCTTGGAGGCGCCATAGCTATGCCCGCTGCCTCAGCCTTTGTCGTAGAGGAGGGCAGAAGGTTCGGCATGGGTTCAACTATGGTCATGTTTGCTATGGCTTTCAGCATAGGTATGTCTATAGGACCACTGTTGAGCGGGGTACTAGCCGATATAGCCAATATCAACTCGGTGTTTTACTTTGGGGCGAGTATGTCGCTGGTAGGAACCGGGTTATTCATCTGGTTCACCAGATGATGCCACTAATATGTTACCGCCAATACACTAATAAACTAAATAGCGCTGTTTCTTTCTGAAGATAAAGCCGACTACAAGGCCAACAACCAGACCACCAAGGTGAGCCTGCCAGGCTACCTGTGGGAAAAAAGAGATTATAATGAAACCCCCGATGACCGCTACCCACAGGGGAAGCGGGGCCGGTATGGGAAACACAAAAACTCTCAACTTTGGTGCTATTGCCGTCAGCATTCCCCCTAAAGCAAAAACAGCTCCGGAGGCACCGACAGCTATAGTAAAAGGCGAAGGAGCCAGAAGCAGGTAAAATACATTTCCCACTATCCCCCCCACAAAATAAACAGTGAGAAACTTCGCACTACCCAACAATCTACACAGATAACCCCCGAAGAAAAAGAGGGTTATCATATTGGCTAGAATATGACCTATACCAGCATGGACAAACAAATTGGTAACTATAGTCCAGGGCATAGCGGTGAATGCAGCCGGCTGTAATCCAAGAAGGAAGATAAGCTCCTGGTTTATGAATGTAGCTATAAATAACAGGAAGTTTATCGCTATTAGCAACCACACTGGGGTTATACTAGCGCCTCGGTCGATTCTGTATGCCATTATTTTGCTTACACCAACATTTGGAAAGCGAAAAGCTAATTTCCGCCCTAAAGTTATTTATATTTAATATAATAACTTGAAAACACGAGTTGTGGCAAGGCAGGCTTTCGGATAAGAAGAGAGTGAAGGCTAATTGCCAGGAGTGAGGCAGCTACATAGAAAGCGATTAAGCTGCCTCAGCCAGTTGGTAAAGGTCCCGGGATAAATAGTTAGTGGGGCGTGTCCTAGATAGGAGATTAGCCGCCTTGCATAGCGAGAATGACTATGCCCACACACAACACCACAATAGCCGCGGTCAGCACTATATATAGCAGACGAACGCGTTGTCCACCCCCGCCGGTTCTCACCGGTATGCCTCTATCCCTTTTCTCTTCACGAGGGCGCCGTTCAATCCGGTCCAACTTCACCGGTGTCTCTTTAGCTTCCTTTTTTTTAGGGATAACCTCAGGAGGCAGATCGCTATGCTCCGCCCACTGCTTATAAAGCTTACCGCTGCTTTTACCCGAAAAAAATCCCATTTCTCTACCACTCCCATTATATCATAAGTATCATTCACAAAAGAGGACAACCGCCCAGTCCACTAATGTTACTGGAACGCTTTATTGACTTTTTACTCTCCAAAGCCTTGTATCAGTCTTGACAAGACGAGAAACAGCTTCTTTAAGCTAAATTTTTATCTGACCAAGAGCTAATCTTTCTCTGACGTAATCAGCCAGGTAATCATATGGTTGCCTGGCATAATCCGGCAAGATCTTTGGCGATAGTGGTCTAATGCTGGTTAAGCCCGTCTCTGTAAGCTCACGCTGCCATTGGCGCACATGCTCTAAAGTAAGCTTACCCGGCTTTGCCCCTTTAGCCCATATTGCCGCTGTTCTACCTGCCCTTCTGCCGAAGACAAATATATCCGCCGTTGAATTGCCGCCAAGCCTATTCTTACCATGTACCCCGCCTTCGACCTCACCAGCAGCAAATAGGCCTGGAATGGGAGTAGAGCCATCAGCATTAAACTTAACACCCCCATTCTGGTAATGCAGAGCCGGATAGATTAGCATTGGCTTCTTACTTACATCAATGCCAAAGCGAGCGAATTGACGAACCGTAGCTGGCAAGCCCTTGGTGACGGCTCCTTCTCCATGCCTAAGACAGATTAGGGGTGAATCCAGCCAAACGCCAGCCTGCCCAAAAGGCGTTTCTATTCCCTTGCCCCGACGGCATTCTCGGATAACAAATGAGGAAAGCACATCTCTTGGCTCCAGAGGGTTAGCGAATTGCTCTCCATCGACATTGACTACCTGCGCACCCAGTCCCCTTACTTTCTCGGTAACTAATAACCCTAGAATTGGCAGAGGATAGGCAACACATGTTGGGTGATATTGCATAGTATCAATGTCAACTAGGGGGCAACCTGCCCGGTAAGCTAATACTAATCCATCAGCAGTAGCCCCATAATGATTGGTCGTGGGAAAGCCCTGAATATGCAACCTCCCGATGCCACCAGTAGCTAAAACTGTTGCTTTTGCTCGCACCACAATCAATTCATTGGTTTCAAGGTCTACCAGAATTGCCCCAGCCACTCGCCCCCCATCGTCCATTATCAACTCCACTGCGGCAGAAAATTCAAGAAAATTTATATCACGGCACTTTATCTCGTCACGCAAAACGCGCATCTCCTCAAGTCCAGTGTAATCTTTGCAACAATGACTCCGGGCGACACACTCACCGGCAAGGTGCACTTCTGCCATTGAACCATCGGGGTTCTTATCCCACATAACCCCCAATGATTCCAGCCATCTAATCATATCGGGGGCATTTTTTACCAGTGCTTCCACCAACTCAGGAACATTGGTAAAATGAGCCCCACCCACTGTATCTAAATAGTGGAGGACCGGGGAATCATTCGGTCTATCAGCCGCCTGTGTTCCCCCCTGAGCCCCCACGGTGTTGGCATCTCCTAAACGTAGTTTGGTCACTATCAGAACATCAGCGCCATTTTCCTGAGCTATAAGGGCCGCCGATGCCCCGGCACCCCCACAGCCGATTACCAGTACATCAACATCGTAGTCAACCTGGATAAGGCCAACCTTATCAGGGTCAATACGGCTATTCCCCTCAAGCAAATCAGCCAGCTCGTTTCGTGTGCGGTCACCTTTATTGGGACCTACTAAAAGCTCACGTATGCCCGCCTCTATATAGTCGGGATGGTTCTCCTTCAGCAAAGGCTTTCTCTGCTCGACAGTGATATACGGAACCTCCTCTTTTAACCGCTTTTCCCTGGTAGCTTCTACCTTCCTGATACTTTCCTGCATGTAAGCTGGATATGGCATGTTAACCGCCTCCTTTCCAGAAATCGCCCAAGCTGTCTCAATGGGAGATTTAAGCCATAGCGCCCTATGTACTAGGCGTGAAGAATTGGAATAGACTTGTCGAGGGAACTGCCTGTCTCTTCGCTTCCTTCTCAGTAATAATCCCGGCGAAGTGCACCAGGTCACTGGCTTGCTGGTAACTCATATAGTCTATCATCTTACCTTCAAAGGAAATCGCTCCCAATCCTTTATCCCGAGCCTCTGCAAAAGCTTCCACCAGCCGGCAGGCATAATCGACCTCTCCCTGTGCCGGCGAGAAAGTCTCGTTGGCAAAATTTATCTGTGCGGGATGGATTACTTGCTTCCCTTTAAACCCCAATTGCAATGCCAACCTCGTTTGTCTTATGAAGGCCTCTCTATCGGTTAGAAGCCCCAAAAATGGTGTATCGATAGCCTGCACACCGGCGGCTCTGCCAGCGTTAGCCAGATGTGAGCGGGCATATAACAGCTCGTACTCCTCGGTGGAGAGGGAAGAAACACTTCGTCCCAAGTCTCGGTAATAGTCCCCGGCACCAAAAGCAACCGCCACTACACGTTCACTAGCTGAGGCTATCTCATAAGTATTTATTATACCCTTAGCCGACTCAATTAGCGGGATTATTACTAAACTACCCGGTTCCAATCCGGCTGCTCTCTCAGCCTGCCCAATCAGGCTCTCTAATTCGGCTACTGCGGCTTTCGCTTCCGTCTTTGCCAGCATTATCCCGTCTAAACCTTTAACCACGACTGTTTTTAAGTCCTCGGCGGTTAGATCAGTGGTAAGGGCATTGACTCGGACAAAAACATGAAATCCTCCCAATTTTATGGCTTTAATGGAATCCCTCACCATTATTCTCGCCGTTCCTTTATCTAGTAAGGGCACAGCATCTTCCAGATCGAGAATGATGGCATCTGCTGGCAGGCTCGCTGTCTTGGTAATCATCCTCATGCTGTTTCCGGGAACATAGAGCATAGACCTTAAAACCATCATTTTTTCTCACTACCTTTCAGAATTTTCGATAGTGTTGTCGCTATCTCTTGAGGGCGATCAACAACACATGCCCCAACACTCTCCAGTGCCTTGACCTTGCTTTCTGCGGTTCCCCTACCCCTTTCTATTATGGCGCTGGCATGGGAGAACCTCATACCAGAAGGCAAGTTTCTACCGGCTATATAGGCTACCAGTGGCTTGGTAAACCTCCCCTCCCTTATTACCTCAGCCGCCTCCTCTTCGGCTACCGTGCCTATCTCACCAAACAAGACCACTGCCTTGGTCTCCTTATCCTCCTCAAATAAGGGAAGTATCTCAGCAAAACTCAGCCCTACAATCGGCTCGGCGCCAACATGCATGGCGGTGGTAACTCCCAGGCCAGACCCCACCAAGCTCCAGGTAACTGTGCTCGTTTGGCCCCCACTCCGCGACATTACCCCTACCGGTCCGAACTTAAAAATTTCCCGGGCAAACTCTTCGCTGCCTCCAAGCCATCCCATCGCTGCCTTTCCTGCGCTAAGAAGTCCCAAAGAGCCCGGGCCCAGTATGTATGTCCCCTTCTTACGAGCCAAAGCAATCATCTCCAAGCTATCATACAGAGGCACACGCTCCGCCGGAACAACTATAAACTTTACTCCGGCCTCAATAGCATCGATGACTGCCGACTTAACCTGTGGGCCAGGGACAAAGGTGACGCTGGCATTTATCTGGCCATGCGCCTTTATAGCTTCGGCCACGCTATCATATACTGGCACTCCCCAGACCTCACCGCCTCCACGTCCGGGTGTTACTCCGCACATCACTTTGGTGCCATAATCAAGCATAAATCTTGTCCGGACACTCCCCTCTCGGCCAGTTATGCCCTGAACTAACGCCGTGGTGTTTTCATCTATCAATATAGCCATTCTTTATTCGCCCCTTTTAGGCTGGCGTTGCCTGGTTTTACGCCTATATTCACTTAAACCAAACATATCGAGGGTAATCCCCAAGCCCTTATTTCCAAACTCTCGGCAATAGAACTCACACGCCAGGCATTCAATGCAAAGTCGTTTAGCTTCCTCAGGAGCTGAGACCAATACTGATTTACCATCCTGGATTCTAAACAAATTTCTGCCAAAGAGGCTACATGCTTTAACGCACGCGTAACTTCGGCAGCCCTGGCATTTATCATAATCTAAGGCTATCTTACCGGTTTGAAAAGGAAATTCGTAAACTGCCATTCTATTTTCCTTCCTTGGCACTATTCCGGTATTCCTCGACCAACTCTTTCATCCTCTCAGCTACACTGTCCACATTATCAACGTAATCCCTGCCGAAGATTTCTATCTTAGCCGGCAGTCCCTTTAGTCCCTCTTTTAGGACTTCCATAGATTCCCTGTCTTTGTTTCCCGCTATTAGAATCACCACCGGGAAATTTGGTCGGCTGGGAAGCTCTTCCCTTAGAGCCCGAACCAGAGCATGGGCGTGGTGCCACTGTTCCTGGTTAGCTATTACCGGTCCCATCAATGTATATCCATCTATGTTGGGTTGTGAGAAGATGAGCTTCACCACACGGTATACCTTGGAGGCGGTGGGGTTTCCACTAGTGTCGGCATAATTAGCGATCTTGAGACCATGGCGAATCAGGGCGTCAGCTCCCACCATAGCTCCGCCTCCACCAATCCCGTGGAAACCAACATAACCTTCTACAGGCCCAAAATCCTGGGCCATCTGAACGAAATAGCCCACCCCCCGGTAGTCCTTTTCCTCTACCTTCCAAGCCAGGCGCTCAAGTTCGGTAGGAGCTCGACCAATATCACGAGGATAGTCTATCTCAAGTTCTGGATGCCGAAACACGGAGGCTTCATCAATCACCATGCGGCAATCGGCTGCGTAGATTTTCCCGTCTGTGGTCAGCACCAAGGGATTAATCTCAGCACTTCGGGCATCATATTCTTTAAATACTTTATATAAGCCGTGGACTGTCTGGCTCAATGGGTCTATCAATGAGGGGGCTATATCCATTCCGGAGAGCAGCTTTCTCACCTCTTCGGTCTTCAGCACTTTAAGGACATCAACATTCATACTTACTACTTTCTCATGGGATTTCGCAGCAACTTCTTCGATATCAACACCGCCCTGGGGGCTGAACATCAAGACCGGCCCCTTAACCTTGCATGAGTCGTTTATGATAACGCCGGCATAAAATTCCTCTTCAATAGCTAATTTTTCCTCCACCAAAACCTTTTCAACTTTGAGTCCCTTGATCTCCTTGCCCAGTAACTCCTGGGCAACCGTCTCTGCCTCATTAGCCTTGCTGGTAAACTTGATACCCCCCGCTTTGAAGCGTCCCGTAGCCCCAACCTGTGACTTGATCACCGCTGGTTTCCCTAACTTGTCGGCTACTACACGTGCCTCTGCCGGACTGGAGACAACAGCACCTTCGGGGACACGTACACCGGCATCTCTTAACAACTTTTTGCCTTGATATTCATAAAGTTTGGGCACTGCGTTCTTCTCCTAACAAGTTTCACCTGGTCACAATTCCCATAAGCTCCTTGATATTTTTAACCTTTCGCAGATTGGTAAGAAGAGATAGGGATTTCCCTATCTCTTCTTCGGATAGCACGGTAGAGACACAATCTCTGTATTTGGCATTAAACTCATCAAGGGTTAAAGGATTCTGTGGCATTCCTTTGGCAATAGTCACCTCTTTAGAATATTCCCGGCTTTCTTTCAACTTAACGGTAACACTCTTGGGGCCAAGTCCTTCTGCCGTTCCCATAACCGGCATAGGATACTTCTCTACCCATTTCATCTTCTTCATTAAGCTCTTTACTTGAGGCTCATCCACTGCTTCATCAGTTAACTGCCTCAGCTTAACTTCTCCAGAAAGGAGGGCTCGGGCAACGGTGTATTCCAAGCTAAACTTGCCCTCTAAGCCCGTCCTAGGACTATGGTGAATAAGAATCTGTTTATCAAAGGGACTGACACCTAATTCTACCTCAGCTACATCGTCTGCGTTCACTTTGTATTCCTGCTTAATGTAGAGAGCCGCATCTATGGCGGGGTGGGTAAACCCACAAGACGGATAGGGCTTGATAGATAGTCCCTCTTTACTGGTGATGATAAATGTTTTCCCCAAGTTCTCACTTGCCTTGGCCCAATCTACCTCCTCATTATGACCAAATACTCTGGCAAAGCCCAGGGGGGCTTCAATTATACTCTCATCGGCGGTAAACTCCATCTGTGCTAGAAGAGCTGCCTGAACGCCGTTAGCGGCGGCTTTACCGGCGTGTAACGGCTTGGTCATGGTTCCAAAGCTCTGCCTTAATCCCCCAGCCAGAGAGGCAGCAATCCCCAGAGCCATCCTTACCTGAGACACATTCAACTTTAACAACCAGGCTGCCGCCGCCGCCGCTCCCAGACTCCCAAAGGTAGCCGTGCTATGCCAGCCTCGTACATAATGGCTCTGGAGTATTGGCCCGGCTACACCGCAAGCAGCTTCATAGCCAATGACATATGCAGTCAGTATATCCTCTCCTGAAGCCTCTACGCTCTCCCCGATAGCTAAAATCGCTGGAGCCAGGAATACTGATGGGTGTCCGATGAGAGATACTGCTATGTCATCATAATCCAAAGCGTGTCCCACCGTCCCATTAACCAGAGCCGCTAGGTATGGTGATGTTGCGAAGCCAGCACCAATGACGCTACACTCAGGCACACCACCCATTTTTTTAGCATAATCCGTTATTATGTTGCTCTGATCTTCCTTTGAGACGGCGAGGGCGACACCAATAAAATCGGTGATACCCAAGCGACCCATATTGAGAGCATCCTGAGGGATATTCCTGACTTGCGTTCCGGCAACAAAATGAGCAACTTTTTCGGTAATCATAGCTCTTCTCGAGGTCTCATGAGAGAAGACGAGCAACGCAAAACATTAAGCTCTTATTTACCAATTTACCCAATCAAAATTGCAGGTGCCTACGCCGTCCCATACTACCCTGCCTGTCTTTCCGTGGATGATTTTAACGGCGGACGTCGGGCACAAACCTACACAGAAACCACAGCCGAGGCAAAGCATTGGGTCAGCAGCAATCTTTCCCTCAGCCTCGTCTGCCTTGATGGCATCACGGATACACGCGGTAACGCATCGCATACAGAAATTACACTTGTCTACATCGAATGCCGGATAGATTGGGGTAGGCTCAAGTTTTATCTCCTCTTCCATGGGAAGATCCTTGTAAAGCTTTATCTGCCGATACGCCTTCCCCCTGAAGTCTTCTATGGAACTATACCCCTTCCGGTCCATGAACTTCTCAATCCCGTCAAGAATCCGGGTAAATACCCTCGGTCCGTCAAAATAGACCGACGAAACCACCTGTATAGTGGGACAGCCCATCAGGATATATTGCAGAGCATCGTCAGCGTCCCATATTCCACCACAACCCGATATCTCTATATCACACACCTGCCTAACCTGCCATATCTTGTATAACCCCCACCATTTCAAGGAAGGACCGGGAATATACCCGGCAATAGTATTAGCGCCCATTATCTGTTCACTTTCCACATCAACATGAAAACCTCCGGCAGCGTTCACCAGGGTACACCAGTCGGCGTGCCCTGCTTCTCTGGCCAGTTTGGCTATCTCATCCAGAGGTTTAATGGTAGGTGAAAGCTTCACGCCTACGGGTACCTTTACCGCCTTTTTCACAGCACCGATAACTTCGGCTAAGAACTCTGGGTTATCACCCAACTCCATCGACGCATACTCAGCTGAGGCGGTAGCCCCGATGGGACAGGCCGGGTCAAGCTCTATTCCTTCGGCTCCGGCACTTTCAACTAACTGGGCAAGTTCTACCCAGTCATTAGTATCTGCTCCAGTACCAATAATACTCTGAATAAACGTGGCGTTGTATTTTTGGCAAAGCTCCACAAACCGCGGCTGCATCTCCTTCACCCATACCTCAGGCGGGTAGATACTCCCTAACTCGCATTCGGTCATGGCCCCTTTTAGCCCGTGCCGGTTCAAAGTATAGAAGGTAGGCCGTAAATAACGACGCATATTAGGATCCGTTGCAATTGACTTGGCTAGAATACCTCCAGCTCCGGCCTTAAGCCATTTTTCTGCTGGCTCTAACCACTCTGTAATCCCAGCGCACCCCGCCATTAAAGGATTTTTGAAGGTTAACCCGGACATTTTCGTTTCTAGTGACATATTTACCTCCTATCATAAATTAATCCAGTCAATCAGTATAAGGAAGGTTTGCAGAGGTCGCCATAAATCTCTGGTCTCCGGTCCCGCAAAGGGAGAAGCCCGGGGATTCTAGCGTCTTTTATCTTAGACAAATCCAGTGTCGCCATCACGATTTCGTCCTCACATTGTTTACTCTCACAAACTTTCCCCCTAGCCAGCTCGGTACCAAATGGGTCATAGGCCATGGCACTTCCGAAAAAGATTAAATTCGGCCAATCCTGCACCCCAACAAAATTGGTATAAACGCAAAATACCTGATTAGCACCTGCTGTATTTGCCACCCCTCCTCTAATAACATCCACAAATTTTAAATCGGCAGCGGAGGGAACCACTATAATCTCAGCGCCTTTGAGGGATAGGATTCTAGGTACTTCAGGGAAAAAGATATCATAACAGGTGCAAATGCCTATTCGCCCTATTGGTGTATCCCAAACAAAAAACTCGTCTCCAGCCTTATAGTAAGCATGTTCCGCCGCCACATTTCCCGGGCAGGTAGTGAGATGACCAGTAGCCACATGAGTTTTATAATAAACTCCAATCAGACCTTCTGGTCCAATGAACACGGCACCATTGCGGACAATGGCTGCCATTCTCTCGCTCTCAACCGGCATACCAATAACCATGTAGATATTATATTTCTTGGCCAGAGTAGCCAGATGGTCGGTAGCCGGACCCGGCACAGTTTCGGCTAAATCAAACACTTTGGCCATATCCTCTAACGCAAATCCACTTAAGTACACCTCGGGAAACACCACCAAATCAGCTCCTTTCCCATGAGCCTCCTTGAGAATCTCCTCTGCCTTCTTAAGATTAGCCTCTTTATCGCCTGGTGTGACATTAACTTGAGCCAGAGCCACCACCGTGTTTCTTCCCTTAGTAACTTTTTCTGTCATCTGTTACCTCCATAATACTTCCCTACTTCCCCTTAGTCTTAATGTCGTATGCCATTACCCTCTACGATAAACTTAAGTACGCCTGATTTTGAATAGCATATCACACAAGACTAACCTCGCCTTATATTTCCTTTAAAAATCCGTACAGGCTTTTTAAAGACATTTTCTCAGAACTTCCTCACTCAGGCTCTCCACTGAAGTTAGCTGGTTGGTAAGGTCTACCCTAAGAATTCTGCCGGTAAAGCCA
>NZBQ01000034.1 GCA_002688105.1 Dehalococcoidales bacterium
AGGACAGGAAGTGGAATTTGAGAAGGGCCAGGGACGTGATGGTCGTCCGCAAGCCAATAAGGTGCGACTTACCGAAACTCAAGCATCCGATGATGGTGGGGATGACCAAGGTGGAGGTGAGGACGGGGTCTAGGCATAGAACCACTCACGTCCAAGGGTTTATTACTCTCAAGCCAAAATAGCAGAATACCACTTCAAGCTCTCCTCGAACCTCAATGGCCTGGTAATATCCAGTCTAAGGTATCAACCTGTCCACCTAATTTGGCGTCTTTTTCGTAAACTACGACTTCATGCTTACGCCGGGCTGCTATCTCTGCAGCTTTCATTCCTGCCGGCCCGCCACCGACTACCATCACTTTTTTTCTTCGCTTAGATTCCTTAAGCGTTCCTATACCCAGTTCCTTCTCACGACCAGCTGCCGGGTTATGTACACAACCTACATGGCGAACGTGCATATTGATCACGCCACCGAGACATCCTTGATTGCAGGCCATGCAGTGTCGGATATCATCTAGTCTCCCATCCACAGCCTTCTTCGGTGTTTCAGGGTCACATAATAGCTGGCGCATCATGCCAACCAGATCTGCCTGGCCGTCTGCCAGTATCTTTTCTGCCTGTACTAGGTCATTTATCCTACCAGCGGCAATAACAGGGAGCCCTATCGCATCCCTGAGAGCAGCCACCGCATGGACAAAGAACCCCGGAGGCATTGCCATAGATGCGTCAGTAACATACAACCCCTTTCCTAACGTAGCGATGTCGGTATTAATGTAGTTTATCAACCCGGAAGCGGCAAGTCCCTTTCCAATCTCAACCCCGACATCTAGATTATAACCAGCCGGCTTCAGTTCATCTAGACACATACGTACACCCAAAACGAATCCTGATCCGATCGCATCTCGTATTGCGCTGAGAACATCTAGGCTAAGTCGCATTCTGTTTTGCAGATCCCCACCATACTCATTCCCGTCTCCGATTAGTGGAGGGGGACCAGAATTGTCTCAACACACCATCATGACATGCCTTCAATTCAACACCGTCATAGCCCGCTTCCTTGGCACGCATTGCTGCTTCTACAAAACTAGTGATCAACTCTTGAATGTCCTCTTTCTCCATTGGCTTTGGAATCTCATTTAAACCAAAGGGGTCTGGGACAGCCGACGGAGCCCAAGCTGGTTCTAAATTTGGACTTCCGGGCACCTCGTTTCCACTGTGGGCAAGTTGGCAAATCATCTTCGCTCCGTGCTCATGTACGGAATCAGTGATCTAACGCCACAAAGGCACGATACGCTGATCAAAAGCATTTGCCCAGTTGAAAACCCGTGCCGTTTTGTGGACTACCTGACTCCCTTCACCTATTATTAACCCGACACCACCCTTCGCACGTTCGGTAAAATACCAGTATAATCTTTCGTCTGGTAGTCCTTCAGGGGTTACAAAGCCCGTGATATGGGGAAGCCAGACCAGGCGATTCTTGACAGTAATAGGTCCAATCTCAAGGGGAGTAAATAGATATTCAAACTGTTTTGTCATTACCACCTCCTTTTTTACTACTTGCCTGCTTTAATATGACAGAGTATACCGAAATTTCTAGAGGCTTGACAAATAGGCTGCACTAAAGTAAGATCTTAACGCCCTATTTGTGACCACCGTTATAGACGGTTCGAGAGATGTTATCTGCGAGGAGGTAATAAATGTAGATTAGGATACAAGTCAACATTCCTACAGTACAGAATACTCTATGATAAGGAGGATTAAAAATGGGAAGAAAAAAACTAGCAACATCGTTGGGTGGTGTTCTGTTAGCAATATTGTTAACAGTACCACTAGTGACAGCCTGTGCTGCCCCAGCCCCGGCTCCGGCCCCGGCTCCGGCTCCGGCTCCGGCTCCGGCTCCGGCTCCAGAACCGGCCCCAGCCGTTAGAACGGTGACTGTACAAGAGTACTGGGATATGTACGGGCAAATTCCCCATGGTGACTGGTACGTAGATGCACAAGAGAATATTGAATGGTGGAAACCATCGCCGTCGAGGCAGTATAAGCTAGCCGCGGCTGTCCCACATCTCAAAGACCCGTGGTGGCTGGCAAATGTCTGGGGTCTTAAACAAGCAGCTGAAGAATTACATCTAACCATCGACCTCCGGGCTGCTACAGGATATGGTGACTTAGAGGGCCAGATGCGTATCATGGATGACTTCATGATTGGCGGCTATGACGGTATTTCCTTCGCGGGTGTGGACAGTGTCGGCATGACCCCTTCTGTCGAAAAAGCATGGGAAAAAGGTATCTTCGTGTCCTATAACGCAGTTCCGACCGAAGATAAACGTGCTACACGATCTGCATATAATGAGTACAACCTAGGTTATGCGATAGGAAAAGGCTTTGCTGACAGGTGGCCAGGCAAGAAAGTTGTTGCTCTGAAAGGGGCGCCAGGCATGGCGTGGGCCGATTTGATAGGCGACCCGATGATCGAAGGCCTTGAAACAGACCCAACCATGGAAATCCTAGAAGCAAAGTATCACGAGATGGACCTGCCGGCAATTATGTCACTAACCGAGGATATACTCACCACCTATCCTGAGGTGGAGGCTATTATTTGTTCTACCGACTTTGCAACAAAAGGAGTAGTAGCTGGTCTTCGGGCTGCGGGCAAGGAACCCGGTGATGTTTTGACAACGGGCGAGCCTATCGACCCAGAGGGTATAGGATTAATGCGTGAGGGCTGGTATAACCTAGCGTCGACAACTGAAGCAGTCCTAGGTGCGAGATTGTCTGTGTGGGTACTGGTCCATATGCTGGAGGGTAATCCGGTTCCGGCTAATATCTATTTGCCAGTGAGGGTTATCACAGAAGAGACGCTGGATGATGAAATAGCTCAGGGTCTTGAAGGTAAAGAGTATTCTCCAGAGGGTTGGGTACCAGGTCCAGTATTAGGAGAATAACTCAAGGACGAGCTACTGTATCCTACCTTGCCTGTAGCGATGGTGTATAGGAACACGCTAAGGGAGGAGGATGAACAAGATTCGGTGTTGACTTGGCAGTATCAAAACAAAATAAGTAGATGAACCGTCTTTAGCGAAGTGGGAGTGTCTGTATTTTGAGAATCGCTGGAGGCGGTTTCTCTTCGATAGCTGAGCTAGTGTTAAAATAAAGGGAGGAAGAGATGAATGTGGTGACATCTCTAGGGAAGGTTGTTGGCCGAAGATGGTTGGTAATCGGTTGGGATAGGTTGGCAAGATGGGCATTATGGATAACGCTAGTTGGGTTGTCCATATTTTTCGGAATACTCGAACCAAATTTTTTCACTCTTGATAATTGGTGGAATATTCTACGACAGGGAGCGCCGCTTGCGTTGGCGACAACTGGAGCCGCAGTTGTTCTTATATCAGGCTGTTTTGATCTGTCAGTGGGCTCTATAGCTGCGATGACAGGTGTGGTGATGGTCTACAGTGTATGGGCATTCGGGACAGTACCTGGTATCTTCATAGGTCTACTAACTGGGGCCGTGCTAGGTGCTATAAACGGTAGTGTTATAGGAAAATGGAAACTTGACTCGTTCATTGCAACTTTGGCTACAATGACTGCAATCCGAGGCCTTGCGTTCTTTAGTACCGACGGGATTCCCCTACACGGCAATATCCCGCAGAGTATGTTTATCATTGGAAATGCACATATTGGGCCTGTTCCTATCCCGGTTGTAATAGCTCTATGCAGCGTCTTAGGTCTGCATTTTTTCTTAACACGAACTTTATTAGGGCGTCATCTGTTCGCTGTCGGCGGTAACCCCGAGGCAGCACGAATAGCCGGAATAAATATATTCTCGGTTAGGCTATGGTCATTTATGATCTCTGGGGTATTTGCTTCACTGGCGGGGATAATTCTGACTTCTCGATTAGCCGTTGGTGCGCCAAACATAGCGCAGTGGCTAGCGTTAGAGTCCATTGCAGCAGCAGTAATTGGGGGGATAGCCCTTGGCGGGGGCACAGGATCGGCAATAGGGGTCCTATTAGGAGTTTTGCTTCTCACCATTATCAGGAATGGTCTGAACCTGCTTATGGTATCACACTTTGTGCAAATGATAGCGACTGGCTTAATCATTTTTATGGCAATTATGGTCGACCGCCTTAAAACCCGCGTCCGCAGTACTTGAGGCACGAGAAATTCAGATGAGAGCTTGCCACGGCTCTGCCTTTTGAGAAAGCTGCAAGGCAGACTAGCCGTGTCGGCCTTGAAAAATAGGGGGTGATTAGAATAGTAGGGAAACGGGGTGGTGATCTCTTGGTATATATGGAAGGCATTGATAAGTCCTATCCAGGGGTTAAGGCTTTGGACGGGGTTAACTTCGAGCTAAGATGGGGGGAGGTGCATGTCTTATTGGGTGCAAATGGCGCCGGAAAATCGACTCTTATCAAGATACTTTCTGGAGTCGAGCGTTCAGACAGCGGACAGATTTATATAGAGGGGGAACGGGCACGGATACAAACCCCAAGAGATGCTAGAGAATACGGGATTTTCACTATATATCAGCAATTGACCTTAATTCCTCAGTTGACTGTAGCCGAAAATATCTGTCTCGGAATGTCACCGACATCAAGAGGTTTAGTCGATTGGGACAAAATGAGGGAGATTGCTCAGGATATAATTGACCGTATCGAGAGCCCTTTGAACATCAATGCGCAGGTTAGTGACCTGACTACTAGTGAAAAACAACTAACTGAAATAGCAAAAGCCTTAGCTCGGAAAGGCAAAGTACTAATACTGGACGAACCGACATCGGCATTGAGTGAGGATGAAACTGCTCATTTATTTGATAGAATTAGGTGGTTGAGGAAAGAAGGGGTTGGGATAATCTATATTTCACACAGATTAGATGAAGTGGCACAGATCGGTGACCGGGCAACGGTAATTAAGGACGGCCAGTTTATTGGTACCGTCAAGGTAGCTGAAACTTCAGCAGATAGCTTGGTTACCATGATATCAGGGAAGGAGATAAAGGAGACATATCCGATACGTCAAGTTGAGAGGGGGAAACGAATACTTAAGGCTGAAAATCTTAGCCACCCGAAGGGAAAGTTTAGCAACATAAGCTTTGAGCTTTATGAAGGAGAAGTCTTGGGAATGGCTGGATTAATAGGTAGTGGCAGAAAAGAGTTCATACGGGCACTCTTAGGTCTAGACAAAGATTGTCTCTTGGAAGTTGAACTTTTCGGTAGCACGAGGAAGATACGCTCTCCAGCTGAGGCCATTGATGCTGGTATTTTCTACCTTCCCGCCGACAGACACCGGGAAGGTCTTGTCTTGCCCCTATCAACAGCGGACAATATAACTCTTACGTCTTTGAAGAAATATGCTGTTAGTGGTTTTTTATCGCTTAAAGAGCAAGACAATGCTAGTCATCAATTTATTGACAAGTTGAACATAAAGGTGCTCTCACCGAAAAGCCTAGTACGATACCTAAGCGGAGGCAACCAGCAGAAAGTCATGGTGGCAAGGGCTCTGTGCAGTGAATCAAAGGTTTTCATTTTTGATGAGCCAACTACGGGTATTGATATCGGAACTAAAGTAGAAATCTATATGCTGATCAATGAACTAGCGAAGCAAGGAGCTGGAACTATCGCGATTAGCCCAGAATTGCCTGAAATAATAGGAACGTCTGATCGTATACTTGCCTGGCGTGACGGGAAGGTAGTGGGCACCTTGAACGCTAGCGAGGCTAGAGAAGAAACGCTATTTCATCTGATTAGCAGAACTACCAATAGTCATGCTTCCTGAGAAACCTCGGTTCCGGAGTCTTTGCATAACCCCAATCATCCCTAACATCCGCTGCAATCATTCTGTACGCACCTTAACTGTGGGCAAGGAACTCTAGTACCCAACCACCAAGGTCGTCAAGGACAACAACCATCACGCATTTACTCTTTTTTAGCTTTCCTTATTTTGTTGTCTTCAAACACTTCACTTTTCACTCTGTTACATTGCTCAAAAGACACAATTATAGTTTTTCACTGATTCTGCCAAGACAGATGAAACAAGCGATGGCTCAGTATAAACCAACACAACATAGCCCATTTAAACTAACCAAGGCATCCGTTCTATTCGGTGTAGGGTCGGATAGAATCCTCATCCACAATAGCCATTCCATAAACTTCCAACTGGAACTGCCGCAGATAGAGGCCTCTATGGCCTACTGACGTTACGACTGGTTTGGCATTTCGGAAGAACTTTTGCGCTTCTTCCAGAATAGGGTTTATCCAGCCCACTTGCGAATATGGTTGGATAAAGGCAACATTCTCCATGGTCGCACCTATAGTAGACAGAATCAGCTCATACTGAGAGAAGGCATGCCTAGCCTGTTTCCTTATGGAGGGTATATCTTCTTCGAGAGTCGTCTCGAGGTAGAGCGGGTTGAACATAACCTGCCCCGGGATGAAGACATAGCGACCTACCTTTAAGCCCGCCAACTCAATATTTGCTGGATAGAAGAGAGTCCATTGCATCCATCCACCTAGAGGGATCTTTTTTATATCACCTAAAACTCCGTATACGTGGTGTTGGCTTATGATATCCTCGTGGAAGAAGCCCGGCATAGAGATACAGGTACCTGAATAAGCTTCCATGTTGTCAGGCATGGCTTTCTTATTCTTAACCAAGAACTCGTGAGGGGTATGGAGTTGCCACAATTGCGAACGCTGGTCTCTCGAGTACATATTAATATCCGCAATATTGTCAGATGTGCCACCAGCTTCCTCCATACACTGAAGGATTTTCTTAAAAGCATACCGGTCCTGTGCTACAATGTCACCAGGGCCAACCACCTTCCCCTTTTCATCAAGAGCGCAAATCTGCCCCATGATTACCAAGTCATTAGCTACCTTACACGGTACAGCCACATCCCAAGGTGGCTTAGCATACCACTCCAGATCAGGATTGATATCCCTAGTCTTTGCATTCAGTACTGCGATACCGTTAAAACAAACATCAATCGCCATCTTGTAAAGACCTGATGTCTGAATAGCACTCCACGTTGGCTTACTTTTTTTAAAAAACTCCTTGGCAACTTCTAGGACGGCAGGTATGTGGCGCACATCTGTATGGAATGACTGTACTTCCACCACATCATCCATCGTGCCACCTGCCAACTCCACACACTCTTTGAATTTTATCAATGCGAAACGGGCTTGTTCTTGGACATTCCCTACTCCGACAATGTTATCATCAGAATCTAGAGGCAGTTGCCCTCCAATAAACACGAGATCGTCCATCTTTTTGGCTGGCCAAGCCACATTACGAGGCCATTTGTTATACCAGTCCAATCCCGGATTGATTTGAGTAATCTTGACTGACATCTTACCCTCCCATCAGTTAGTTTTTTACTACGTTCAAATATATTACACTCTTCTAAAAACACTTTCAAGCCTTGTGCCATAAATAAGGACAGCCCTAAGGTCTATCGGTTCCAGACGTTGAGCCTCCAGCACTTTCTCAACCTCCAGCCTGTTTCTTCTTTGCTCCTCTATCTTATCCTACACCTGCGTTATGTGTTGTACCATCATCTCTGGTTAGATTACTCTAGTCACTGAAATCCAACCTATGTGGATGCTCACTGGCGCCAGCGCCACACATATTGCTTCAGGATACATCAGTGGCTCCGATGGGGCAGTGACCTTGGTGCTGGATGGAGAAACTCCGGTGTTGGAGGAAGCTTTCGAACTGGTGAAGGACGTCAATGGAGAGCCTTCGATACCGTCACCGAGACGGTATCGAGCCCCACCCACCACTTCCCCACTTTTCTGCGTAGCCTGCTTGGTAAGATCTCCTTAGAGCACACGGAGTTTGGTCTTATCGACCGTTACCTCGCCTTTTGAGGGAATCAGCTGAGCATAGGGACGCGCCACCACAGTTTGCGGCGGGAGCCCGCTTCGGAGGGCTACCCAGCTGGCTTCCACGGAACCATGGCCATAACCGTCAGCCTTGACCACGGCCATCAGCCCCCTTTTGCTTCCTATTTTCTTTCGGATTTCGGCAATATTATGAGATATTGCTCCAAGATTAATGATTGCCCTTGTGGCTCTTTCAACAGTGTGTCTCGTTTGTTTTCTCTCCTAGTTTCCCAAGTATTTTCATGGTCGAAAAACCAAGCAATTATTAATAGCGTGTCACAAAGCTCATATTGTTACAGGATTATCTCTCTCAAGAGCCATCCCTAGATAATAACTTGTGCGAAGAAAACTTCAGGCGTCAGTGACAAACTCTTCACCTTTACTATTCTGCTTTTTATCTTTAGCTTCTGTGTCCTGAAGACAAAACAGATACAACTCCCAGAGAAACAAACGTGTTTTTCCGTTGCAGTTACCCTCTCTGCTTCCCTGGGTAACTGATGACGCTAGTCAGTCCAGAACCCAGGTCCGCTATATTGCAAAACGTCTCTGGCTTCTCTAAACGCCTTCTCGTCTCCCTTTAGCAAACGATAGTAACCCTTTCGGCTGATCCAGGGTGAGCCCGCTTTCTTCAAAGCAACCATGGCCTCAGCCATCTTTATCCCAACCCCAACAACATCCAGTATCGGAACTCCATCGACGTAGTTAAGCCCATCGGGATAATCTTTCTCAGCACCAGGGGCTACGCGGAGGCAAGGACACATAATAATACACGCTGGTATAATAACCTCAGCTCCATCAGCAATAAGCTGCCTCCCTGCTTCTATGGCAGCCTCTATTAACTTATGTGAATCATGCACCGCATCCCACTGTTGTCTATATGTAGCTGGAATAGGTCTGGTGGGCACTGCCCGGTCCTTCAGGCCATATCTGGCAATACTCTCGTCTAAGATATACTGTACATCCGGGCCGATGCTGATCAATCCAAACTTTAACCCCATCATCTGTGCCATGTGCATTGCCGCCTCACCCGGTGCTATAACCGGGATATCCGCTGCTTGCCTTGTAGCTCTTAAAACAGGGTCGAAGAAGCAGCCTTCGAGTATGGCATCGTACCCCTCTCCCTCTGCATCCATTACGCCACGTAGAACCTCAGCATCATTAAAAACGTTCAGAGTGGAGTAGGTGCAGGAATGAAGACTTCCGTCAAGACCCTGCAAACCACCTCTTGGGACCTTACAAACAAGCTCTGTCCCTTCTGCTTTAACCAGATCTATATTCTGTCGCAAAATCCTGTTCCATTGTCTAATATACTTCTCCTCCTCTGTACCTTCCCTAGCTGCCCAAACATGTGAAACCATTACCTTCATTTTCCCGCCTCCTTTTTATGTACTTTATCTGGTCAAAACACTTTTTAGCACTGTTTCGTACATCCCTTGTTTGTGTCTCTATCCCAGATCTAAAGCTCCAACTTAACGCCATACTTAGCAGCGAGCTCCTTAGTTCGTAATGTCACCTCCTTGGCCCTTTCATCGACATCCTCGAGCCGAAAGTCTTGCCCAATATCAGCCCCTATCCATTCCTTGTTTAATCGGCGTGATTCCTCGGTGAAGACAACCGTTCCATCGTCCTTTATATCATCTATCCCATCAAACTTAAGCGCATCCAGATTGACTTGTATCACGTCCTCCAAAGTGAACCCTTCTGGGATGACAACCTCTGCCCCTTTTGCGCTCACACGGACAGAATAGCCTCCGGGAAGCCCATTCGGGCCACACAAATTAGTGAACTCGTTGGTATCGTTTATCATAGCCATTAAGTTCTTTACTGCGGAAGCAGCTACTCTGGGATGAGTGAGCCAAGTTGTCATTTTGGCCGGTGCATACGCGGAAGCAAATCCACGTACTAACTCTCTGGCATCATACTTACTTGTGACTTCACTACCACCCACATAAATCTTCATAAGGAATGGTACATCCTTCAGCTTACCCAGCGTGCACATAGAATGTGCGGTGTAAAGATATACGGCGACTTCTTGTGGTGGCACATTTAGTTCGTAACTTATCTTCAGCCGTATATCTTCCATAACAAGGTCACTATTGCCTGACCCGATGTCAGGACCAAGACCATTCCTCCACAAAACCGGATTTACGACATCAGGATAGGCATTGTTCAATACCTTTGTTTTAATACCAGAGTTCTTGACAGCTTGCATCAGCTTATGAATCACTGCCATATGACCGGGCACAAGTGGCCCGATCCCCGCCAACTCGGATTTCAGAGCAACGTCATGGGGCAAGAGCAGAGGTACCCACCACGATTGTAGTGCTGTTGCAGAATATATCACGTCCGGTTGAACACTATCCAGCAGCTCGGCGGTTCTATCTAAATCACACACATCTAGCTGGTAAAACTCTAGCCTCTTATTAAAGCCTTGCTGACTAGCTCCAACCGCTGCGGTCATCGTCTTAGCATAACCCCAATCTTCCCTAATATCCGCTGTAACGATTCTACTCACACAGTGACAGCGGGAAAGAAACTCTAATACCCAACCACCAAGATCGCCAAGGCCAACAATCATAACGCACTTACTCATTCAGTACTCCTCTCTTTTTGCTAGTTTTTTCGTTTAAAGTTTGTTGCGTGCAAACTACTTCACATTCGTGTGTTACCTCATTCGACAGACATCCTTCTCTCATTATCGCATCCCCCTCCCCAAAGTTTGTGAAGATATCCACCATCAGAATTTATTTTTTCGCCCCACCACTATATCTTCCAGATAACCATGTCCCCCATTACCTGCCGCCAACACAAAAACCAACTCTTAACCGCATATGCCTCAACAGTCAAGCTTATTAGCTAACCTAACCGCATACTCATCAGCTCTCCTAGCCTAGAGCATCTCTATATCCCACACAGCGCCAACCAAACGCCAGGCTATTATCACTGGAAGATTATGACATCCAAATTTGGTATTACGATAGGTTTTCCACCAGCTCTTTTTCAACGAGCGGGCTGAATAGGAGTTGTGCCTACTAGTTTCCTCGGCTTTATCCCAAGGAGCTTCGCCACATTTCCTCCCAGCATCATCCGCCTGTCATTATCATCAATTTTCTTATAACCCCACTTTTCAACGAGCTCGTCTGGCATGTCAAGGTTCTTCATGTAATCAATGCAGGCCTTCAGGTTGACGAAAGGCCAATCCATACCGAGAACTATTTGCTGGGCTCCCCCACAAAATTGCATCGCCTCACCAATCATATGGTAACCGCGATAGGGTGACTGGGTCCACCACCCCAAAATAAAACTTACCGACATATAGAGGTTAGGAAACCTGCACGCCAGAATAAATAATTGCTCTTGATACGGAACAGCCATGTGATAGGCAATAATTTTAAGGTTGGGGAAGTCATTTAATACGTCCTCTAACTGTAAGGGGAGACAATACTTACCATGTTGACCCCCGCACCAGTTTGCGCCAGTGTGAATAGTTAGTGGAACTCCTAGCTCTTCGGCTTTCTCGTAAAATGGCCACATACCAGGATCGTTGAGTGGCCCAATATCCTCCGGCTGATAAATCTTACATAGCTTAGCCCCCATCTCTTTTACCACATATTCCATCTCCCAAACAGCGTGTTTCACCCCCCTCTTGAGAACTGGGCCACAATTAGCTTCAAAGATTAGTCTATCGGGATATTTAGCTACTTCGGCTGCTATCTGACCGTTGGTGGACATAGCGGTCGCAAAACCCGTTGTATCCATCATTGACTCACGCAGGCAAGAAGCCATATCAACACCGCATCTGTCCATGTCACGTATTAGCTCGTCTGCTAGGGGAACTTGATGAACATCCTCCGGATTAAGTCCAACTAACTTGGGAAGGCCCGTACCAGTGACAGAATTAAACCAATTCCGTACGCCAGGGTAATACTTTATATGGTCTAAATCAGGATACATATGACATTCAAGCATCAACGTAAAAGGGTCATCTTTCACAAATTTCCTCCCTTTCAAACAATTTTGAAATGCGCATTTTACAATTACTCTTCTTGTGAAACAACCACCTCCTTTACCGAGCACTAATATGATACTGTAGGATTTTAAACCACAACGATTTCTTAAGGAAAACATTAAAATCAAAAGTGATAGATAGATGACATGACGTTTTCATTTTGCGCAGACATCTCCATAGGCTAGCCAACCACCATCTACTGGCAAAGTCACACCAGTTATATACCTAGCATCATCAGAAACCAAGAACAAAGCTGCCTTGGCAATGTCATCTGGCTGGGCTCTATGCCCAAGGGGAATCCGTTTCTCAATAAGCTCTAAGTTTAACCTACCACTTCTGATTAGGTCACCATCAAGGGGAGTCATAACAAAACCTGGGGCTATACAATTCACGTTGATATTGTATTTTGCCCACTCTACGGCTAATGTTTGAGTCAGATTAACGATACCCGCCTTAGCCGGCCCATACGAGGCTCGTGCAACAAAGCCTGCCAAACCTACAATGGAAGCAATATTGAGAACCTTTCCTGCCTTATTACTCACCATCCATTGCCCAGATCGACGGCTACAGAGATATGTACCGCGCAAGTTAACTCTAACTACTTTGTCCCAGTGTTCCACTGACGATTCAATGGTAGGAAGATTTTCCCCAGGTATCCCTGCATTATTCACTAGTATATGAATCCCGCCTAGCTCCTTTATTACCTTGTCCACCATCATATCCACATCACCGGCATCACTTACATCAGCCCTTATAGCGATAGCCCTGCCCCCAAGTTGCTTTATTGCCTCGGTTGCCTGCTCAGCAGATGAGAGATTGATATCGCTCACTGCTATACTGGCACCCTCTTTAGCAAACAATAAAGCTGCCGCCTTACCGATACCGCTTCCTGACCCTGTTATCAACGCGACCTTTCCACTCAGTTTCATCCCTTTACCCTCAAACTTTCACTATCCATAAATGGAACAAACTTAGACACTGCCTTTCTCACCAATCACCATCTAACTCTATAAGAACATCTCCAAACTACATTTATGGCACTAGTCAAATAACCCGTCAATATCCAAATGTTGTCTCCAAGGTAGAATGACGCCTTATAAATTGATTTACGCCAGAAGGTCCTTTACCTTTTCAGCAGCTGCGATGCCATCTGGCGCATAGGCATCTGCCCCGATTTGCTGGGCAAATGCCGGAGTCAAAATAGCCCCACCAACTATAACCTTTACCTTATCCCTGACATTTGCTTCCTTCAAAGCCTGGATTACGGTCCCCATATAAGGGGCTGTGGTGGTGAGCAATGCTGACATACCAACTAGACTCACTTCTCCTGCTTTTACTACTTCAACAAACTTCTCCGCTGGCACATCAACACCTAAATCTAAGGCCTTGAACCCAGCCGCTTTGAGCATGATGGCCACTATATTCTTGCCTACATCGTGTATATCACCCTTCACCGTCCCCAAAACAACAGTGGCAAGGGTCTTCCCTCCAGAACTGGCAAAAGCGGGCTCGAGGATACCCGTCCCCTCTACCATGGCATTAGCAGACGTGAGAACCTCCGGTATAAACATCTCATCCGCCTTGAACCTCTGCCCCACCACTGCCATACCTGCCCCCAAGCCCTCATCGAGTATCTTCTGTGGATTTATACCCTTCGCGAGCGCAGTCTTAACCAATGCAGCCACATTTGAACTATCCCCCTCAATAACCTTCTCCGCTATTTGCTTAAGATCTACCATTTCTTCTCCTTACTGCTCATCCCGGCGATTTTTACCTTTACATGAATATTGTTCGCCGGGTTGTACAATCTTTTTCAGCTGTGTTTTTTCACCATATTGTCTATCGTCTTTACGACAGACTCGGGAAGAGTTGGAGCTGGATGTTCGGCGAATATCTTCCTTGCTGCCTCGTTCAACCTTGTTCTCATATCCTTGCAGCCCTGCTCCTCCCAAAGGGAGTACTGAGCACGGAAGAGGAATCTCGAGTGCCAGAGACTTTGCCTGAAGTTAGTCGTGGTATGTGGATGGGTAAGATACGTTCCGCCCGGCCCTACCTGATCGATAACATCAAGCGCTATCGTCTTCTCATTAATCTCTAGTGGCTTAAGATAATGTTTTGCCATACTGATAACCTCGTCTGCCATCAAAACAGACTCAAAGGAAGAGACAAGGCCACAATCTAGAAAGCCACAGTCATGGATGAGACTCGCTCCACTGAGAGCGGCAATATAGATTGAGAAGGCATACTCGAGGCCGGCTTGTGCATCCAGGATCTTGGAGTCGGTTATCCCTCCGAGAGAAAAGCAGGGGAGCTTATAAAAACGCGACATATCCGTCAGTGCCGCGGCTGACATATTTACTTCAGGGGAGCCATAGACACAAGTCCCGTATTTCATATCTAAAGTGGGGCAGGCTCCACCGTATATAAATTTAGCACCGGGGTACTTCAATTGAGTGATGACTAAGCCTGTGAGCACATCGGCATTTGCCTGCGTCAGGGCTCCCGCCATGGTCACCGGAGCCGTGGCTCCCAGCATAGAATATTCTACATAGGTAAATGGCACACCATACTCGGCAGATGCCAGACACTTG
This sequence comes from Dehalococcoidales bacterium, assembly GCA_002688105.1. GTDB lineage: Bacteria > Chloroflexota > Dehalococcoidia > Dehalococcoidales. The sequence continues at coordinate 14,481 of NZBQ01000034.1, forward strand.
TCAATCTCCACCTCCGGATGAGTAAGTGGTGGAAGAGGAGCAGGATAGATAATGAGAGGCGGACGCTCTCTAACCACATCTAATCCACCAACAGCCGCCGCGGCCATATCAATTACAGTCCGTACATCCTGCCGGTTGGAACCGGGGACAAGGCACGGCTTTGAGCTGTTCAGCAGCATCGCCTCGTACTGATGGACGAAACGGCTTATCTCTGGTGAATCACCGGCTACCCCAAAGGACATGAGAAAATCTATATTGGGAAGAGCATCACAGAAACGAGTCAGTCTAGCAATATCCTGCTTAGTACAGGAACGCCTCTCACCTGTCTCCAGATCGATGGTATTGACACAGTCTGAACCTGTGCCGAAATAAACGGAATCCGTCTCCAGCGTCATCGCCAGCCTCCCGTCCCTATCATAGACATCGATCTTCTTGGGCGCTTTCTCTATCGCATCCATAACCAGCTTATTAGGTATCTTGACTCTCTTGGGATCCTTCACATCACAACCAGCACTTCCCAGAAGGTCAAGCCCCTCCTCGGACCAAATCCATACGCCCAGCCGCTCCAACAGTTCCAGCGTCTGCTTATGAATCAGTTGCACCTGCTCTTCGGACAGGATTGCGTACCCAGAGTTTTCAAGCTTCATTTCATGTCCTTTTCTGCCCGCAACGCGGTGGGTTTTCAAAAATACTACTCTTCAGTTCATCTGTCCATGTCCAAATGTTGTTCCCAAGATAGACTGATAACTAAATCCACAATCAGAAGCAATATCTTGAGTAATCCTTTGTAACATTTCCTTGAAGCGATAGGATTATGTGGCGCTTGGCTTATTTCTCTTTTTCTCTCTGGTCATAGGCGAAAACCTTTTTATATACCCATTCCAGTCCATTGCATCACTGAGCTTCCTTAAGGAATGGGCTTTTAGCACCTTTTGGGCCTAAAGGAAAGTTACCAAAAAAAGAGTCTACATTTGTTGGCACCTTACCTTTAACATTCTCTCTCGACCTGCCCCTATTAATGAATCCTCATTCAGAGTTAATATTGCCGTCATTATTGCATCTGGGGTAAGTAGGCGATAACGCAAAGCACTACGCGGCCAAGCCAAATTGTACTCCATCCACCATGCCTCGGTCAATACCTTCGCCTCAGTTAATGCCGTGAATATCTCCCGGCTGAGCAGCTCATAAGTAATCTTAGTATAACTTTACGTGTTAGTGAAAACAGGAATCTAGAGCCAACGCCAGCAAGTTCGAAGTTTGCTGACAGCGCTCGCCTGCGTATTACAACTTACGTAAACAGAACTCGTACTGGACTCGGCAGATTACGAGTTCTGTATCATATCTAGCATGTCATGACTCATTATGCAATATATGATGTTGACAGTCAGGTACCACACACGTATAATGAACACCCAGAAAGAAAGGGGTGAGAATTGCCTCGTTGTAAGCTGGAATGGAAAATTACACATGGAGGGAGAACCAGCGGAGACGAGATAATTCGAAGGGTAATCTCGGTAAAATAAGACACTGCCCCGGGTATGCACTTGGGTTTTGGCTCTTAAATAAATGGGTGAGGGAGGATTTTTATGACACTCAGGCGAGGTTATTGGGGAAAGACTTTATGGGTTAATTTGACGACTAGAGAAATAAGCACAAAGACTTTTGACGAAGACTTTGCTAGAAAGTATTTAGGTGGGGTTGGTTTTGCCACAAAGATAATCTCCGACAGCGTGACGAGGGAGACCGATCCTCTCGGACCGGACAATGTGCTTGTCTTCGCAACCGGACCGTATCAAGCAACAAATGTTGCAAGTGCTGGAAGATGCAGCGCGGCAGCCAAATCGCCTCTCACTGGATACTGGGGAGAAGCTAGCTGCGGAGGTCATATTGGGACAGAACTCAAACGAGCCGGCTTAGATGCAATAGTCGTCACTGGAAGAGCCGAAACCCCGGTTTATCTGCGAATTAATGATGATAAGGCAGAGCTCGGAGATGCAAGTAAGTTCTGGGGGACTGGTACTGCCGAAACGGCGGATGCTCTTAAAGAAGCAGTTGGAGATACCAGGGCTAGTGTAGCGGCAATAGGCCCCGCTGGAGAGAGTTTGGTGAGATATGCATGCATACTGAATGATAAACACGCGGCCTTCGGAAGGTGTGGATTGGGAGCAGTAATGGGGTCAAAAAAATTGAAGGCGGTGGTTGTCAGGGGAACGTTGAAACCGCCAGTTGCTAATCCGGAGTTACTTAAAGACATTTACAAAGATGTGCGAAAAAATATTATGGAAGCCACTTTCACCAAAACAAACCGTGAGCATGGACAAGTCGCTTCAATCGTTCCTAGAGAGATAATTGGAGTTCTGCCAATCAAGAACTGGGCACAGGATAGTTGGCCTGAGGGAGCCAAGCAGATAGGGGCACCAAGGTTCACAGATGAACTGAAGACTAAAAGCTGGGCATGTGCATATTGCGTCATGGGATGCCATAGAAGGATTACAAATCCACAATACAAGTCTGAGACAGCAGGGCCAGAATATGAAACCGCGGCGATGATAGGTTCAAACTTACTAATAGACGACCTACATGCAATTGTTCAAGCAAACGATTTATGCAACCAACATGGAATGGATACTATCGAGTTGGGAGCAGTATTGGGTTGGGCTTTCGAATGTTACGAGAATGGATTAATTACGAAAGAAGATACGGATGGCGTAGAGCTGACTTGGGGTAATGGGGAGGCCTTAGTAGCAATGGTCAACAAAATAGCTAAAAGACGTGGTATCGGCGACTTGTTAGCGGAGGGGCTAAGACCATGCGTTGAGAAAATACCGGAATCAAAGCCATATGCTATAGAAGCAATGGGGCAGGGAGTAGGCGCCCACGATCCCAGGGGTTTCTTCGCTGAAGTAATCACAACTATCGCGTCGACGAGAGGTTCATGTCATCTACACGGATTTGCAGAAGCCGTTGAGCTTGGCGTCCTCTTACCTGAGCTGGGAATCGCCGAAAAGATGGACAGATTCGAGTGGAGGCAGAAGGGATATGTAAGTGCCATATACCAAGATATCATGCAATTCTGGAACAGCCTTACATGGTGCTTCTTCTATTCCTTCTCTAACGTGCCGCTAATCGACCAGGTCAATCTATTAAATGCCATAACTGGCTGGGATATAACACCAGAAGAGGCTCAAGAGATAGGTGAACGCATAGTGTGTATGCAACATTGTTTTAATCTACGAATGGGACTGGTACCAGAAAGAGAAAATGTCATGCCACAGCGCCTGACTGTCCCTCATAAAGATGGTGGAGCTGCTGGCAAGGTTCCACCATGGCAGAAAATCCTAAAGGAATACTGGGAAACGAAAGACTGGGCTAATGGCATTCCCACAAGAAGAAAGCTCGTACACTTAGGCCTCGAGGGTTTCGCCAAGGAATTCCATAGGCAGTGAACTTGCCTTTGGTGCATACTGTTATCTAGATATGGGCAACCTGGCACGCTGTAGATTGTCCAGAATGAACCGGTCCTAATATGCAACACTCTGTACACTGACGTACAAAAGACGCATTCAGAGCCAAATATCGGCCTGCAAAATTCAGAGGTAGGGTGTTCTTTACACTTATGAGCCCGTGCAGCTGTTAACCTCGCTGCCGCTTCCTATAATCTATTGCGTTACTCCCTTCAAGAAGGGGTTAAACTCGCTATTTTAACAAATGGCATTAGTTGGCGATTCTATTTGCCACTCAATGAGGGTAGTTGGGAACAGAGGAAATTCTATGCAATTGAGATTTATGACCAAGACAGTAAGGATATAACCGATCGATTTGCCAATTATCTTGAAAAAGAGAATATCTGTAGTGGAAAATCAATACAAATTGCAGAGGAAGTTTATAGGAGTAGACAAAAGGAACATCTGATTAAAGAGACGGACCTAGTTACCTTTGAGTTTTAGAAATAAGATTCTAAACGATAAATCACAGAAGTAATGTGTCATATTTTAGCTAACCTTTAATGACAGCAGCCATTGCTTTAGCTACAATATCGTTTCCTCGTCCGTTTAAGTGTCCGGTATCTATATAAACATCTTCACTGACATTGTGGAAAACATTTCGCAAAGAATAGGTATCTACTTTCTCCATTAATTTCGCATTCTCAAAGTTTCTCTCTTCAAAATGTCTGTAGAAATTAACATAGACATCCACATCTCCGCCTGAACTCGCATTCTCATCGAACAATGTCTTCTCACGTTCAGTCATAATCTTTGACCCCACCGACAATAGAGGTTCCAGAAAATGTAAAAACTTTATACCAAATGACTGACACAAAACAGAAGCCGTGAATATATTGTAAGCATATATATCAACAGACCTGGGATGAAACGAAATCTCAGTTATATCAGCCGCCAGCGGATTATCAAGTAATCCGGGAAAAAACTTTCTCAACCTACGCAACACCCTGAATCCCGCATACGGAATTACAGCAATGGATTCTATAATCAGTCTTAGGCCAAGATTCACGGCACATTTAAAAGTGGGAGCAAAATATAAAAGACTTGCTTGCCGCTTGGCAACATTGTATGACTGCCGAGCCCGTCCTTGAATAAACCTGTCTCCGTGAGTTGTGATGAGACCATTCAAATAGCCACAATCATTCCAGCCATCGTAAAATATGACTATATCTGGTTTTAGCGGGATAAGCTCGTGCATCAGGTATCTCAATTGAGTGTCCGTGGTATATCCACCGACACCAGCATTGATAACTGTATATTCCTTTTTTCTGTCAGCATTCAGGTGTTTTTCCAGAAAAGTAGCGATGTTCTCATCGGGAGTCCTGGCTCCGGTGCCAAAGACGGTAGAGCCACCAAGGATGAACACTACCTTTTGCCCCTTATTTTGAGCCTCTCTCATCCGAATTAAAGCCGGCTTGGACTCTAAAGAATTAACGGCAAAGCCATCACAGTCAACTACATAAAGGTATTGTTCCGTGGCTCTTCGATTGTGCACAATCGCACTTGACTTGGCAGCTCTATGTCCGTATACCGGATCAAATTCAAATATCTTGTTACCCCTGCGAAAATCTCTCCAGGTTCCGTCGTTGTTCCAGACACCGTAATACTTAATATCGGGTGGAATTTTCTTAACAAGCTCATCAAAATTGGCAGATTCCATATTTCGTCACACCATGCTAATGAAGAGTTACCTACCCAATGGGTATATCTCGTTATCTCTGGGGCTAGTATCGTTTTTTCGTCTGGCTCTTTCCGTGGCTGGGTTATTCCTGTCCCTTTTATCCCGCCATACCGGCAGTTTTTCCTTATTGAAAAGGAAGTTCTCCATGACCAGGTAATCCATCTCTGTCCTCATAAAGCACCGGTAGGCATCTTCGGGGGTGCAGACTATGGGTTCACCCCTCACGTTAAAACTGGTGTTTACGATAACCCCACATCCGGTTCTTTCCTTGAATGAATTTATCAATTTCCAGAACTTTGGATTTGTCTCTTTGTGAACTGTCTGTAGTCTAGCTGAATAATCAAGGTGGGTTACCGCCGGTACACTAGAACGAATATGGTACAGTTTTTCTTTTATCGGCAGGTCATGATAATTATCTGGAAGCCTGTTTCTTATACTCTCGGCTACATCCGCGATAAAAAGCATATAAGGAGACGAACCGTCAGTATCAAAATATTGCCTGACGTCTTCTGATAAAACACTCGGAGCAAAGGGACGGAAGCTTTCCCGGTATTTTATTTTTAAATTAAGCTTCTTTTGCATCTCAATATTTCTGGCATCAGCTAAAATACTCCGGTTACCTAAAGCCCGTGGGCCCCACTCCATTCTCCCCTGAAACCACCCGACTACCTTACCGCTATTAAGTAAATCAGCCACTTTGCCACACAACTCGTCAAAATTCTCATAATATTCATACTCAGCCCTATATTTCTGAGCAATTGATTCGATATCAAGTTTTGAAAATTCAGGACCGAGGAGCGAGCCTCGCATTTTGTCCTTTGTACCGTCTGTGCTGCGGGGTTTATTAAAGTAAATGTAATATGCGGCATAGGCGGCGCCAAGCGCACCGCCAGCGTCGCCGGCGGCGGGCTGAACCCAGGCCTTGTCAAATAAACCACTCTTTAAAAGCTTTCCATTGGCGACACAGTTAAGCGCAACGCCTCCAGCAAGGCACAGATTATTCGAACCCGTAAGCCTTTTGGCTTCTTTAGCCATTTTGAAAACTATCTCTTCGGTTATGTGCTGGATTGCTAGGGCCAGGTCACAATATTCCTGCTTTAACTCAGTCTCCGGTTTCCTGACCGGAAGGCCAAACAGCTTCTGCCAATTATCGTTTTGGGTCATTCTCAAGCCGGTCGTATAATCAAAATACTCTTGGTTAAGCCAGATTGAGCCGTCATCAGCTATATCAAGCAAATTTTCTTCAATCAATTTTACATAATTTTTATATCGGGCAGAGTTGGAGTTGCCATACGGAGCCAGCCCCATCAGCTTATATTCACCTGAATTTACCTTGAACCCGCAGTAATAGGTAAAGGCGGCATAGAGAAGACCAACGGAATGGGGAAAGTCCAGCTCTCTCAAAATTGAAATCCCGTTGTCCTTACCCCGGCATATGGAGGCGGTTGCCCATTCACCTACCCCATCTATGGTCAGAACGGCTGCCTCCTGGAACGGAGATGGGTAAAAGGCACTGGCAGCATGGGAGAGATGGTGCTCTGGGAAAAGGAGTTTTACCTTTTTTCTATCAATATTCTCTATCTTATTAAGCTCACGAAGTATCAGGTTTTTCAAAAACAGTTTTTCCTTGACCCAGACGGGCATAGCCAGAGAAAAGGAGTTAAAACCGACCGGTGCAAAAGCGCAATAAGTTGCCATCAGCCTCCCCAATTTCAAAAGGGGCTTGTCATAAAAAACGACAGCGGTAAGCTCACTAATAGAGACACCACTGTATTTTAGACAAAACTTCATAGCATTTGAGGGAAAGGAGAGGTCATGCTTCTTACGGGTAAATCTTTCCTCCTGGGCGGAGGCAACTATTTCATCATCTCTTAATAGAGAGCATCCCGAATCATGATAAAAAGCTGAAATTCCCAGAACATACATTGATATCCTTCTACATCTTTTCCATGTCTGAAGCGTTATAGGTGTGGTCTCTGACTACGAAGTAGCTCTGTTTCCCAGAAACCCTTTTCAACAGTAAACGGTCTCTCTTAACTACCCTGTAAACTAGGGAAAAGGGCGTCAAGAAAACATAATAAACTATTCCCATAAGGAATACCGCAGTGACAGTATTTATAATTTCTGCGGATTTAAGCAAAAAATCCCTGATGAACAACCTCCTGAAGCACTTTTTAAACTCTTTATTAAACTAATATAATATGGCTACTAGGTAAAGATGCCAACTCGGCATAGTTCAGCATTGATTCTTTTTAACCACCAAGCCCTTATTCAGGAATTTATTGACGTAATCATAAACGACATCAAAATCCATATCCAGTTTCTCGGCGATGTCAAATATACTCTCGTCCCCTTCTAGACTCAGC
>NZBQ01000035.1 GCA_002688105.1 Dehalococcoidales bacterium
TGCCCTGCAAAACGGGGAGGAAGGTGGGGATGACGTCAAGTCAGCATGGCCCTTATGCCTTGGGCTACACACACGCTACAATGGGTGGCACAATGGGTGGCAATAGAGCGATCTGGAGCTAATCCTTAAAGCCATCCTCAGTTCGGATTGCAGGCTGAAATTCGCCTGCATGAAGCTGGAGTTGCTAGTAACCGCATATCAGAATGGTGCGGTGAATACGTTCTCGGGCCTTGTACACACCGCCCGTCACGTCATGAAAGTTGGCAACACCTGAAATCGATGGGCTAACCCCGACTTGTCGGGGAGGCAGTCGCCTAGGGTGGGGCTGATGATTGGGACGAAGTCGTAACAAGGTAGCTGTAGCGGAAGCTGCGGCTGGATCACCTCCTTTCTAAGGAGTATATAGGGCTTTAAGTCCATATCTCCTAGGTCGGTCTCCGATTTGTCGGAGTAAACCTGCTTCCTTCCGCTATCCAGTGGTTAAGGTGCTTTTTAATTTTCTTCACCTCACCCCCTTTATTGGGTACATCCTCTCTCACTGAAACGGGGAGAGAGATTTTGAGGGGGGGCTTCGCCCCCTCTCCCCTTTACTCCCCTCTTTAGGACGAGCTTTACTCTCTTTCTCCCCCGATTGGGGATGGGGGGTATCTCTTACGGGATAAGCCGCTGATGATACGAGAGCGGCAGGGTGGGAATAGATAACACACGAGGGGCGGGGGTGTGGCAAAGCTAAAGCTTGATTTTTATCTCCGCTTCCCCTACAATTATAGATGCTTTTTGGGCCATTAGCTCAGTTGGTTAGAGCGCAGTCCTGATAAGACTGAGGTCTCTGGTTCGAGTCCAGAATGGCCCACCATAAACCTAGCATGGCTAAGCCCGTTCTTCCGAATTATCAATAGCTTAAGGAGAGGTAGCAATGAAAATAAGTAATTATCATGACACTGAACCGATTAGGGACGTAGAAGGGGTGCTTAAACGCGATATTATTGGGACAGATGATGGAGCACCAAATTTTACCATGCGCTTTTTTGAAGTTGATACCGGAAGCTCCACTCCTTCCCACTCACATCCATTTGAACACGAGATATTCATTCTGAACGGCAAGGGAGTGGTAGTGGGTGCACAGGGTTCAATACCAATAGGCAAAGGCAGCGTTATCTTCATTGCCCCTGATGAGCCACACTGCATTGTTAATACCGGTAACGAACATCTCGAGTTTATATGTGTTATCCCATCGCCGAACGAGTGTTCGACTGAACAGTAAGGGTATAGTAGCGGGTGTTTACCATTGGGGCTAACCTTGGTTAAATGATTCTCCAATCTCGATAGCCCTGCTGAATAATCGCCAGGTATTCCCTGGCAGGCGGTGCTTCTTCTAATTGCCCCGACTTAATATAGGTTTCTGCTTCCACCGGACTACCATCTTCATCAAACACCGTAACCTTCAATCGGCCGTAATTACCGGGACAACCTTCCTGTTTATCCAACCGCCTTACATCTCTTTCTGAAACTTCATAGATAGCGCCTCTAATTATCTCTCCTTTAAACAGTTTGATGGTGGCGGTGCCGCCTCGCCACTGCCTTGACCAGCCGGCAAAAACCAGTTTGTAATTAGGCAGAGTAGCAAAAAACATTGGCTTGCTGTCCGGGCAGCGCTCCCGCATTTGCTTACGGTTGAGGTTAGAGGCATAGGCAAAGTAATACATTGGCTATTCCTGAGACAACCTCCTGCCCAGTTCAAACGCATCCGATAGCGCCGTCGGGTGCTCCTTAATCTCGCTTCTCTTATCTACGCCCCGGATGAGAAGCTCATCGGCATACCTGACACCAATGGCCCGGAAGAAATACTTCACTGTTAATATCGGCCCATCAAACAATTGCTTGCCCTTGGTAGCTCCAACTGAGATAAACACACCTTTCCTCCCCGAATCGGGCGGATTCCACTTGAGAATGTATTTTCTCGCCCACAGCGCCTGGCAACGGTCGATAAGTGCCTTAACCTGACTGCTGAGCCCGTAGAAAAATATCGGCGAGGCGACTATTACCCCATCGACATTGAGGAGCTTGGGATATATATCATCCATATCGTCTCTGATGACACAATTGCCATCCTTCAAGCAGCCATAGTATTCCCGGCAGGGGGCTATGTTGAGTTTATCCACTAGTATCTTCTCCACCTCTGCCCCCTGACTCTGTGCCCCTCTCAACACCTCTTCCAGCAACAGGTCAGTATTACCCTTTAGCCTCGGGCTCCCCATAATCCCCAGAACTCTCAATTACACCTCCGGAAAAATAATGCTCAGAGCTTTTACTATAGCCACTTGGCAGGTCATCTGTCAATTTCCACTCCTTGGCCTTCAACTCACCCGATGGTTCCATTTTTCAGTGGCACATAGGGTATCGATAATTGTATAATTGGTGCTACAATAAGTGTCGGCCTTAACCTTCAACCAGTAGTACACCACTGTCGTAGCGAGAGTCAACCAAAATCTAATATATTAAGGAGTGGGCAAAATGACTATAGATTTGGTAATTGAAAACGGAACCGTGGTAACTGCTTCGGGGGCATTAAAGACAGATATTGCCATAGACGGTGAAAAGATCCTTGCGCTTGGCACGAGAAGTGCTTTTCCCAAAGCCGAGAGAGTTATTGATGCCAAGGGGAAAATTGTGATTCCAGGTGGAATAGATACCCACTCCCATTTTGAAGTATTCTTCATGGGAGCAAGACCTCAGGAGAACTGGGATACCGGCACTATCGCCTCTGCTATCGGAGGCACCACTACGACGATAGATTTTGCTCCGCAGGACAAAGGGGAATCTCTCCTTGACGCAGCCAAAAGACAACTGGCTAGAGCCAAAGAGCTATCAGTAATTGATTACACTACCAAACCAATACTTAATGAACTCACCGACCTTGATAAGATCTTAAACGGCATGAAAGAAGTTATAGACTACGGAATTCCCACTTTTAAGGCATTTTCAATTTATCGGAAACAGGGATGGTACGCTGACGACTGGCAGTTATACAAGTTTATCAAACAGGCTAGCGAAAACGGGGGAATGATGACCATCCATGCCGAAAACTGTCTCATTGGAGAGGAAAGTCAAAAAGAGCTTGTCAAGCAGGGCAAAACTGACCCGAAGTATCATGGGGTCGCCAAGCCAAATTTTGTGGAAAATCTAACTAACCAAGCCTGCATGATAATAGCCGAAGCTCTTAGAGCCAGAACCTATATTGTGCATACCACCACCAAGGAAGGTCCTGGTATCATTGCAGAATACCGGAATAAGGGATTACCCGTTTTTTGTGAAACATGCCCGCATTATCTGTGGCTTACAGAAGACCTGTTCGAGCCTAAATTGCCGAGAGGAATTATGTATATGTGCAGCCCGCCGCTCAGGAAGCGGGAAGACGTTGATGCATTGTGGGAAGGCATAAGAGATGGCACAGTGCACACGATAGGGTCGGATCATGTTTGTTATACCAAAAAGCAAAAGGAAGAACACTGTGATACATTTGCGGATATCCCTAATGGTTTCCCGGCATGTGAAGTGCGTGTGCCGGTTGCCTTCCAAGAAGGCGTTTTGAAGAGGAAAATCAGCTTGCAGAGGTTTGCTGAAGTGGTAAGCACCAATGCCGCTAAGATTTTCGGGTTTTACCCGAAGAAGGGCATTATTGCTCCAGGTTCTGATGCCGATATAGTTATCATTGACCCTGACAAGAAGCACTCGCTCAATGCCGCCGATTTGCATATGGGAACCGACTTGAGTGTATTTGAAGGTATGGAAGTTACCGGTTGGCCCGTGGTGACTGTCCTTAGAGGAAAAGTGATAGTGGAAAATGAAAAGTTTCTTGGGAAACCCGGGCAAGGTGAATTCGTCAAAGGGAAACTAGACGACTCTATAATGGCCACGGTCTAAAATTCAAGATTGCCGTTGGCAAATATTTATAGTAAGATAGTGAGCTGTTGGGTGAAAAAAATAACAAAAAAGGAGGGTTATGACCAACAATTTAAAAGGAAAGGACATTATTGTCACCAGTGATTGGACTAAAGACGAGTTAGACCAAATTTTGGATTTGGCTATTAAACTCAAGAGTAAAGGAGCCGCTTCGCGTAGTCTTGACATTCTTAAGGGTAAGACTCTGATGCTTCTCTTTTTCCGTACATCTACTCGAACCAGGACTTCCTTCCAGATAGCCATGCAGGAATTAGGTGGCTTCGTTCAATGTCCAGACCCAAAGGACCTGCGTTTGAGCCTTGCAGAGAAACCGGGGACGGGTGAAACAATCAAAGATACTGCACTCGTTCTGGAGAGATATGTTGACGCTCTGGGTATTCGGCTCGACGATCCAACGCTGGAAGAGGGTAAACCCCCTAGTGCAGAAGGTCCGGATGATATCCTACGGAAGTTTGCTGATTGTACCAAGATGCCGGTCATAAATCTTATGACCGCTTTGCATCATCCCACTCAGGCAATAGCCGATTTGATGGTTATGCAGGAAAACGTGGGGGATGTCAGAGGCAGGAAAGCAGTGATGATGTGGGCTTACTCACCATTATTGCGGGCACATGCTTCGCCAATGAGTACCGGGCTGATAGGAGGTACTTATGGCATGCATGTTACTTTTGCCTATCCCGAGGGATACGACCTGCATCCAGGAGTAATGTCTCTTATTAAAGAAGAGTGTAGTAAGGGTGGCGGGAAGTTAGAAATATCTCATGACCTTAAGAGTGCCCTGAAAGGTGCCGATTTTGTCTATCCACGCAATTGGCATACTCTTGACTATCATGTGCATACCAAAGATGAGGAAAAACGTCTTGCCGCGCAGCATAAGGACTGGAGGTTAACCGACTCCCTGATGAAGTTAACCAATAAAGGTAAGTTTATACATTGTATGCCCTTTGATAGAGGTAATGAGGTAGACGATAGTGTTGCCGATGGTCCCAACTCAATAATCTATGATGAAGCAGAGAATCTAGTCCACGTGCGGAAGGCTCTCTTAGCTTCGCTTCTGGTAGATGACAAGAGCTTACTAGAAAGTATCTAGAACTACAAACAACTCTGCTCGAAACACACTCTAAAATAAGACATAATTTCTTAGAGAAGACTGGCGAGGAAGCGGGTTACTGTGTGTTATTCAAAATCGTGAGATAATCACTAAAGGGCTCATAAGGATGAGGATTTATCAGTGCATGCAAATACAGCTAAAACTTTTGTAATCGCTCTCGGTGGCAACTCGCTTATCAGGGCAAATGAAAAGGGTACCATGGAAGAGCAGTGTGCTAATCTACGGCAAACCAGTGAACAGTTGGTAGAACTGCTAGGGAGTGACAATCGTATCGTCATTACTCACGGAAATGGCCCCCAGGTAGGTAACCTTCTCCTCGCCAGCGAAGCAACAAAAGACACTGTGCCGCCAATGACCTTGGACATTTGCGGTGCGGCTACCCAAGGTTTTATGGGATATATGATGCAACAAACTCTAGCCAATAGCCTAAGAGCAAAAGGCCTAAAACACGATATAACCACCGTTGTAACTCAGGTAGAAGTCGATAAGAATGACTCTGCTTTTAAGAATCCGAGTAAGCCTATTGGTCCTTTTTATGGTGAGAGTGAGGCGCGGAAGCTGCAACAGGAGAGGGGATGGGACATAGTTGAGGACGCCAATCGGGGTTACCGACGCGTGGTTCCCTCGCCGATACCGGTGCATATCGAGCAAGCAAGGATTATTAAAGACATGCTGGATGATGGCGAGATTGTTGTTGCTGTCGGAGGTGGGGGTATTCCTGTAGTTAGAGAAAAAGACAGGAGCCTGCATGGCGTTGAAGCCGTGATTGATAAAGATTTTGCGTCGAGCTGTCTGGCTCTAGACATAGATGCTGATGTTCTTATTATTCTCACTGCTGTGGAACATGTATTCTGTGACTTTGGTCTTCCTTCTCAAAAGGCCCTGGACTCTCTCGACCTGAATGAAGCTAAGAAGCTTCTAGCTGAAGGTCACTTTGGTAAAGGTAGCATGGAGCCTAAGATCCGGGCAGCTATCCAATTTTTAGAGGGAGGAGCCGAGTGCACTCCCCCCCGCGAACGGGAGGTTATCATTACTCTCCCAGAGACAGCGGTGAAGGCGTTGCAGGGTAAGACGGGTACTCGGATTACAATTACTAATAGCAAGTAATTATGACTATGGACTAGTATTTTAGAGTGGTTTATATCATGACTAACAGGTTAAAGGCAGATTTAGTTGAGACGAGTCAGTTTGGTAGAACACCGCCAAAGAAAATTGAAAGCTATGACCAGCTGGACCCTGAAAAGGGAGTAACCAGGCCAGATGGAACCGAAGAGAATAAGAAGATAAGAGATTATACCGTAGCCCGCATGAAAGAAGCGGGACTACAGGTAAAGATTGATAAAGTAGGCAACATCTTTGGCAGAAAAGAAGGTTCCAGAACAGATAAAGGGACGGTCATGAGCGGTTCCCATCTAGATTCTGTTATGAATGGCGGAATGTTCGATGGTGTCCTTGGTGTTTATACCGCTCTGGAAGCGGTTAGACGGATAAGCGACGAGGACTTTGGCAATGAGAGGTCACTGGAAGTAGTAGTTTTCACTGGAGAAGAAGGGTCAGCATTTACTCCGGCTCTTCTGGGAAGCTCGGTCTTAACAGGCAAAGTGAGTGTAGATGAGGTTTTGAATAGGAAAAACGCTGCGGGTCAAACACTGGAAGAAGTCCTGGAGAAGATTGGTTATAAAGGCTCTTTTGAAAGTAGCCTGGACAATGTGGAGTATTTCGTGGAGACTCACATCGAGCAAGGACCTATCCTGAACAAGGAAGGAATATCGGTTGGTGTGGTGGAGGGCATTGCCGGCATAACCTGGATTCTGGCAACCATACTGGGCGAGGAAAATCACGCTGGAACCACCCCGATGAAAGTACGCAAGGATGCTTTAGTTGCCGCGGCGGATATTGTAGCCTTTGCCCACCAACGAGCCAACGAGATGGTAGATAAGCTTGGTTCTGCTACGGTAGCCACAGTAGGTAAGTTAAATGTGTTTCCCAGTTGGTTTACTGTAGTCCCCGGAAAGGTAGAAATGGGGATAGATATCAGAGATGTTGTACCAAAAAACTTGGAAAGCCTGGAGAATGAAATTTTGAAGGCTATGGAAGATACTGGCCAAAGGTACGGAGTTGATATCCGCACGGAAGTACAACACATACACGTACCGGTCACGCCATCGGCTGAAGTGGTTAATATAATTGATAGCTCGGCTAGTCAGGTTGGCGTAACGAAGAAAAGAATGGTAAGCGGAGCGGGCCATGATGCTGAAAATATAGCAGAGAAGGTAAAGGCGGGGATGATTTTTGTTCCAAGCGTCAATGGGAAGAGTCATGTACCTCTAGAATGGACAAACTGGGAAGACATCGAGAATGGCGCAAAAGTGCTTACTCAGACCCTGAAGAATCTATCTCGGCTGTGAGGTAGGAAAATCTTGACTATGGAGGAAGAAAAAAGATAAAATTATAGTGTTTGGAATTAGCTAATTTAGATGACAAACACTGCTTTAATTAAAATTTGTAACCTGTATCCTGAAAAAGCTTAACTATAGGGGAGGCATTAAATGACAGTAACAGAGGCAAGTAAGAGGTTTGGTCAAAGTGAAGAGTGTGAAATGCAGGACATAAAATTGATTATCAATGATGAGGAATACGAGGTTTCGGTAGCTCCTTACGAGACTTTAGTTGATGCCTTACGAGACAGGCTGGATATGCGAGAGGTAAAGAAAGGTTGTGGTGGCGGAGAATGTGGTTCATGTACCATCTTGGTTAACGATAAACCAGTTAATTCCTGTCTAATGCTGGCTATGCAGGCCGAAGGTAAGAACATAACTACGATAAAGGGTTTATCCAAGTATGGTGAGGAGCTTCATCCCCTGCAGAAGAAGTTTATAGAACTCGGAGCGGTCCAGTGCGGATATTGTAGTCCAGGCTTTATCCTTGAGGCTAAGGCACTCTTAGACAGCAACCCTCATCCCACTGAAGAAGAGGTGAGAATAGCTATATCAGGCCATCTTTGCCGCTGCACCGGCTATCAGCAGATAGTAGAGGCTATCATGGCTGTGGCTGAGGAAAGTAAATAAAGCTATATAAATCCGGGAAAAGGAGATATAGACAAGCATGAGTAATTTGAAGACAATACTGAAGCCAAAGGATCTCTTCCGACCACTGGAGTATTTTAAACCGGACAGTGTAGAGGAAACGGTTAAGCTTTTGGATAAGTATGGAGATAAGGGACAAATCATTGCCGGAGGCACTGACCTCATGGTGGACAAGGACCCTAAAATTAAGGCAATCATTGATATCACCGGCCTGGACCTGAACTATATTAAACCTGACGGTAATGGGGTGAAGATAGGAGCAACCACTACTTTTGCTGAAATTGCCACCGACCGTTCCCTAAACAAAAGCCCATACAACAGTTTATCTGAAGCCGCTCGTGCCATTGGTACTCCCCAGATTAGAAATGTGGCTACTATCGGAGGTAACATCTGTCACGCCTCACCCTCAGCCGACAGCGCTCCGCCTCTCTTGGCTCTCGATGCTACGGTTAATATCGTTGGCCCCGCCGGGGAGAGGTCGCTAGACATTGCCGACTTCTTCCTAGGCGTAGGAGAGAATGCTCTGAAAAAAGATGAAATGCTAACCGAGATACGGTTGCCTGCATTTCCTGCCCGCACCGGAAGCGCTTTCATGAAGAAGGGAAGATTAGCCGCCTGCGACCTAGCTATAGTCAATGTTACGGTTCGCCTCACGATGAGTGATGATAGTATTTGTCAAGAGGCTCGTATCGCTCTAGGAGCGGTAGCTCCTGTTCCACTACGAGCTAAGGCAGCTGAAGCGATGCTCCGGGGGGAAAAGTTACAGGACAAGATCATAAGCAACGCGGCAACCCAGGTTGTTCAATTGATAAAACCTATCAGTGATATACGCAGCTCTGCAGAATACAGAAAGATCTTAAGCTGTGTATTGGTGGAGCGAGCACTAAAAGAGGCGGCAACTAAATTATCTTAAGTAAGAACTAGACGATTGCCTCAAAAACCAAAGGGAGGAATATATTATGAACGGGAAAATAGGAAAGTTCAACGTTATATCAAAGAACCTGACCAAGGTGGAAGCAGAGGCAAAGGCAAGAGGGGAACTCATATATCCGAATGATGTAGCTCTGCCCAATATGCTGCACTTAAAAGTGCTGCGCAGTCCCTATGCTCACGCCCTGGTCAAGAAAATTGACACCACGAAGGCGGAACAACTGCCCGGCGTAAAGGCAGTATTTACTCACAAGGATGTTCCTAAACATCCTGCCTGGCGCAGTTATGTCCTCCGTTTCTCGGCTTCAACTCTTGATAGCCATATTCTGGAGAAAGAGGTGCGCCATGTCGGCGACCGAGTAGCCGCGGTAGTGGCCACCACCCCGGAGATTGCCGAGGAGGCGCTGGGGCTGGTAGATGTGAAATACGAAGAATTACCCGCCGTTCTCAATGCCGTTGCTGCTTATAAACCCGATGCTCCTCTTGTGCACAAAACAATAATGAGGGGCGATAAGGAGCACAAGTGTGAGAAAAATGTATGTTACCCCATTTTTGTGAACAAGGGAGACGTGGAAAAAGGCTTCAAGGAAGCTGACATAGTAGTAGAGGAAGAGTTCAAGGTCGGTCGCCCCAACAACATACCCCTAGAGCGCAGTAGTTGCGTCTGCAGACCCTATAGCGGTGGGCGGTTGGAGATTTGGACCCAGTCACAAAGTATCCATGGAGTACGGATGGATATAGCCTACTCTTTAGGAATACCCCAGCACAAGGTGAAAGTCCACCGTATGTTCTTGGGAGGTGCCTTCGGTGCCCATATCCTTCCCAATTACATCGAGTTTATCGTCGCCTTTGCCGCCTGGAAGCTGGGTGTACCCGTCAAGGGTGAGCAGACCCGTGAAGAGGAGTTCTATACCTATGGTCGGCACCCAGGGGTATTCAAGCTGAAAGTAGGAGCCAAGAAGGACGGTGCCTTCACTGCTATGGATATGTGGTTTCTTGATGATACCGGGGCTTACGCTCCCTGGGGAGAGCTTATCCTGGGCCTCGAGTGCGGCTGGTATATGTCTATGTATCGCTGTCCCAATATTCGCTTTGATGGTTATACGTTATACACTAACACTCCACCGTGCACGGCCATGCGTGGCGCCGGGAATCCCCAGCAGAACTTCGGCGTCGAGCAGATGGTAGATATCATTGCTGAGAAGCTGGATATGGACCCCATAGAGCTGCGCCTGAAGAACCACATCAGGTTAGGTGACACTTTTTATGGCCAAGGCCCCGATGTCCTATGCACCGTGGAAAGCTGCGGGACGGAGCAGTTGCTCGAAGAGGGAAGTCAAATGATAGGCTGGAAAAATAGAAAATCAAGAACCCCCTATGCAGATAAGCCCTGGATTAAGCGGGGCATTGGCATGGCCCGTGGTTTTCACACCTCTGGCACTGCCTCTTCACCGCCATCTCAAATCATTGTAGACTATTCTGGAGCTATGGTAAAACTGAATGAGGATGGCACAGCAAATTTGATAACTGCTTCTGCTGACCTTGGTGCGGGTAACAACGCTGCTCAGTGCGCTATCGTTGCCGAGGAGATGGGGCTACGTTACGAGGATGTGATCTTTTCCGAGGGGGATACTGATAATACCCTCTACGATTGTGCTACTCATGCTACTCGAGGTAGCTTCTGTGGAGGACTGGCATGTCGGGCAGCGGCCGCCGAGGCCAAAAAAACTGTTATGGAATGGGCAGCCAGAATCCTTGGAGTAAGTGCTGGAGACTTATTGGCAAAAGATGGTTTCATATATATTAGAACAAGTGCCGGGGGTGATATGCTGGGGATTACGGTAAAGGATGTCGTCTCACACGCCCATGACAATAATTGGGGTACCGCTGCGGGGGTTGCCTCCGTGAAAGCTCCGGCTTGTCCGCCTTGCTACCTGGCCTGCTTCGTAGAGCTGGATGTAGACACCATGACTGGTGAGGTAAAATTGTTAAATGCCATAGCCGGCGGCGATGTAGGCACTCCCATCAACCTCCACGCCGTTCGGGGACAGGCGATAGGAGGCTTACAAATGGGGTTGGGCTATGCCTTGGTGGAGGACACTATCATTGACCAGACCAACGGCCGCGTCCGCAACCCCGGTTTCACCGACTACAAGTCATTCACTGCCTTGGATATGCCTAAAAAGGTACAGACATTCTTTGCCGACACCTATGAACCTACCGGACCTTTCGGTGCCAAGGGTATGGGCGAGTCTGCCACTAACCCAGTGGCTGCCGCTGTAGCCAATGCTATCTATAATGCCGTCGGCATTAGAACATTTGAGAACCCTATCACTCCCGAAAGGATACTTAATGCCCTTAATAAGGCAGAGGTAAGCCAGAAGGTATACGCAGTGAGGTAATGTCTGGTTTTGTAGCTTAAGAGGAGTAGAACTACCAGCTAGTTTAGCTACGCTGGAGCGGAAGACGAGATTCGAACTCGCGACCTCCTCCTTGGCAAGGAGGCGTTCTACCGCTGAACTACTTCCGCTTGTTTATTTGGTGCCGAGAGGGAGATTTGAACTCCCACGAGCTTATCGCTCACTAGCCCCTCAAGCTAGCGTGTCTACCATTCCACCATCTCGGCAAAAGGCTGGCAGGAGTGGGAGGACTCGAACCCCCGACCGGCGGTTTTGGAGACCGCTGCTCTTCCATCTGAGCTACACTCCTACTTCAATGAATCTATATTATCACAATTGCACACACGCATCAATCGCTGGAAACGCTATTTAAAGGCATGCCACATCTAAAGAATCTATTGGAGAGGTATAGAAGAAGAGGACGATTAGATAAAAGCAATTTTGCTTGTATGCTATAAAAAAGTTATCTAAGGCGTGCCTAATTCAGGGTAGTTAACTTGACAAGCACATAAATAAAGGCTAAATTAAAATCCCAATGTGGGAAAGAATCGTCCCAAGGTAACCCAGCTTTGATATCGATCTGGGAGAAGATGGAATGAAAGAAGGGCCCTGCAATCGCAAGTTAATGTGGCGGTGGCAGTCTCAGTGATTTTGAGTTCCCACAGGTTCACCAATTCACCTTGATTTAGTTCATTAAATTTCAAAGAAGGAGCAGGGAGAAACGAAAGCAATCCTAAGGATAGCCAAAAGAATATTCGGTCTTTCCTTTTCTATTTATGGAGTGGGGACGATCGGCGGAATATTGATTTGTCTCCTCGAAGTGGTTAGAGTAGTCAGATTTTATAACTATGCTCGGCTGCCTCTCTGGGAAGGAAAATTAATTTTAGCCTCAAATCATCCCAGCTGGTTGGACGTGGTGATTCTCCCCATGCTCTATTTCCCTTGGTGGTTTAGGGAGTTGTTGGAAAGAATAAGAGAGTTTGGGACCTGGCCGTTAAAGGTCATAAAAGGAGAATCAGCCAGTAGTATCTTTACCAAAGACTTCAAAGAAATTCCAGTTAGTACTGCCGATAAACATAATTTTCGTTATTTTTGGTGGGTTTTAGAAGGATGGAACATCTTTATTAATCGGCGAGAAGATGGGGTCAGAGAAAGAGGTAGCGCTTTGAGACAAGCTGTCGAGATTCTAGAAAACAATGGCAGAATTATTATATTCCCCGGGGGAGGTAGAGATTTCAAGGCAGGGAAAAAAGGGGACGGCATCTACGATATTAAGACTCGGCAGCTGATTTTGAGAAGACCAAAACCAGGAATTGGCTGGACGGTAAAGCAAACCGGGGCAACGATAGTGCCGATTCGTCTCGAGGGAGCCGATAAAGCGTTGCCCAACAAAGCCAATGGCAGACTACCTCCTTTTTTAAGATTTGAAAGATATATCATAAGGATCTGGCATCCGACAATTATTAGAATTGGGCAACCATTAAGGTTCCCTGTCGGAATTAAGGAGGAGGTAGTTTTAGAAAAGTACATTCAAGCTCAAATAGAGCTATATCAGGAAGGAAGGACAAAAGGGAATGAAATCAGAGTAATGGGAGAAGTAGGATTATCTGTTTAGCCAATAATCGCTGGCTCCGTGCAGCACAGGAGATAAGACAGGGGCTGAGGATTTACCCCGTTCCTATCTAATTTAAGCAATTTATCCTGTTACCGCTAGGTGAGCAACTTGAGCCTCTTTATTATTCATTAGCTCCTCGGATGTAGACTGGTATACTATCTCCCCTTTGCTTAGTATATAAACA
>NZBQ01000036.1 GCA_002688105.1 Dehalococcoidales bacterium
CACTCCTCCCGACCAGCCGATAGGCTGCAAACCTTGCATACAGCCAGCACCGCTTAACCCGGTCATTATGACTAAAAGTATAACCAGCAGGAACAATACCTTACCCGCTGTTCGCTTATGCTCAAAAAGGTTAGTAAAAATTCTCTTAAACCACACTTGCTTACTCCTTAAATAAATCCCGAGCGTCAGGATACCGGGTCATGACCTCCCGGGTTAAAAGGGTGACAGTGAGCTATTCGCTTTATCCCCATCCTCACCCCTTTGAAGAAGCCATATTTGTCAACAGCTTCATAGGCATATTGAGAGCAGGTTGGAGTAAAGCGACAGGATGGCGGCATAACCCGTGATAGAGTCAACTGGTAAAGACTAATTAATTCTAAGGCAAACTCTTTCATCTTCTCTCATTAATAACCGGGCTCGGGATAACAAACCCACAGTCGCTTTTTTGAGTCCAGTATAACTGGCAGTAGCCGCTGGCGGACGAGCAATGAACACAACATCCCACCCCTGCTTAAGTGGAGTTACCCGTAAGATTTCACGGAGCCGACGTTTCGCCTTGTTTCTGTCCACTGCCTTACCAACTTGCCGGCTAACGGAAAAACCATATCTGGAGAAGGTAAGACCGTTAGGTAAAGCCTTCATCACCAGTAAACTGCTCACCCACGACCTACCTTCATTATAGACTAATGTATACTGCGCCCGCTTAGTGAGATTTTCTTCTCCCTGCATTGCTCTGACTCTTAGCCCATAATCTATCAGCAAAGAAATTTCCTATCAAGAGAACATTGGAAGGACGAAGCTCTCTCAACGTATACCTCCCTTCCCTTCAATGAAGATGAAAAGCAAGAGAGTGAGGTTAATACACAACTTCAGCGAGGACCCTACACTACGGATCATACCACAGTTAATCGCTTACGGCCCTTTAATCGCCTAGCTTTTAGGACAGCTCGCCCACTCCTGGTGCTCATTCTTTTCAGAAAGCCATGTTCCCGCTTTCTTGGAATCTTCTTTGGCTGATAAGTCCTTTTTGGCACTCTAACTCCTCATCAAAAGTCTATGTGGTGAGGTTAACCAATAAACCTTACTCATCAAACTAGCCAGCTCCGCTAGTGTCCCCTATTTTACGGATATGGGCTGGCACATATGGTAGCAGGGCTAAGTGTCGCGCCCTTTTTATAGCTACCGCCAAGGCACGCTGATGCTTAGCACAAGTACCACTTTTACGCCGAGGTTCAATCTTTCCCCCACCAAATATATGACGACGCAATTTCACCGGGTCTTTGTAATCTATTTCCTCGACCTTATCAGCACAGAAAGAACAAAATCTGCGCTTTGGAACATACCTTCCCCCGTCCCATTTTCTGCTCTTCGTTCTGCTAAATTTTCCTGTAGCCACCTGTTATAAGTTTCTACCTCCTATTCAAGCTTAGCCAAGTCAAACTTCCATCTAAACCGGCGCATCCTCTGCCATTGGTCCTAGCTCCGGTTCCGATTCCGGTTCTGGCACCAACTCACCAACACCACCTTCCTCAACCTTCTCCTCAGGGAGAGGACCTTCAGGAATAGAACCTTCAGGGAGAGGACCTGCTCCCCGCCGGTCAAGAAATATCACTCGGTTAGCTATTATTTCGGGTCGAGAATACTTCTGTCCATCCTGACCCTCCCAAGTGCGGGTACGTATCCTGCCTTCAGCATAGACGAGCCGACCCTTAGTTAAAAACTGGTTGCATTGTTCAGCTAGCCTATTCCAAGCAACCACAGAAAACCACTCCGTATCCTGTTTACGCTCGCCGTCAGGAGTAGTATATGTCCAGTTGGTAGCAACACGAAATGATGTCACCGGATTACCATTAGGAGTAAAACGCATTTCAGGTTCACTGCCAAGATTACCAATAACCATTACCTTATTTAGACTTACCATTACCCTAAAAACTCCTTTCGCACCCCAGAACACCGGTAAGAAACCGATGACTCTTACTCTGCACCATCCAGCCTTACCAACAAATGTCGCAGAATCTCCTCGGAAATCTGCAGATTCGTTTCAAGCTCTGTGCCTAATGAAGGCTTGAATTGGAATTTAACCAACACATAATCACCCTCCACAAAACGCTTAATAGGATAGGATAGCTTCCTTTTGCCCCATCGTTCTACATTAGAAATAGCACCACCCCTTCCCGTGATGAACTGGCTCACATTATCTACTATAGTATCAGCTTTCTCTTCCGCAACCTCAGGGCTAATAATGTACACCAGTTCATAGCCACGTAACTGCTCATCTTCTGCCTTCAATGTTTTCTTGGATACCCTTTTAGTTACCATATACCTCTCTAAAATTTTTATACCACATTATAATACCATACCACAAGAAATACTAACAGTATACACTCCATTAATCTAACATGGACGAGATTAGTCAACCAACCCAAATGTTACCCCAGCTTGACACTATATACTACCCCTGATAGACTTTAACTAGTTTAGCAGATTAAATTACCAACCTTTAAAAAACCTGGACGATCTAGCCTGGCCCCGTGGTGTAGCGGACTAACATGCCACCCTGTCACGGTGGAGATCGGGGGTTCGAATCCCCCCGGGGTCGCCAATTCAAACTTTTTGTTGATACTCGGACTGTACCCAGTACCTGTCAGACCCCCCCCCTGAAAACAATCACAAGATACCATCTTCTCTTTTGTTAAGGCTCACTCTCCAGCATGAGACTAAAAGCCTTCGTAGCCTAGCTAATTTGCTTTTTATGTCTTGAGGCAGTGGTAAAGAAGGTTAACCAGACAGACAGGCTGTCTACTCTGCCTTGTCCCAAAAGACAATGAGTTTTAGAACGCACTTCATCATCTTACCATAGGCGTCTCAGCGAGGCTACCGGTCTAGAACTCACCGGTACGGAACAAACAAATTCATATCCTCTGATTCAGTGAGACGGTTGATGTATTACGTATAACCATTTATCATTGGATATCCCCCTTTGAAGATTTCAAAACGATACCAGAGAGAGTCAGCTTTGGATAAACAAACAATCTTGCCAGCAACAGGAAACAAAAAACCACGGCTTTTCTACGGCTATATTATAGTCCTAATTGGTTTCGCCACCATGTTGATAATGCACGGGTTGCTATATAGCTTCGGCGTCTTTCTCAAACCGGTCTCAGCCGAGTTTGGCTGGACAAGGGCAATGACGTCAGGGGCTTACTCAATGAGCCTGTTTGTACTGGGCCTGTTTTATATAATAACAGGGAGACTAAACGACAGGTTTGGCCCGAGGATTGTTACCACAGCCTGTGGCTTTCTTTTAGGTTTAGGCTATTTACTAATGTCTCAGGTCAACGCTCTCTGGCAGCTCTATCTATTTTGGGGGTTACTAGTAGGCATAGGTATAGGCGGCGGATGGGTTCCCATGATATCTACTGTAGCCAGGTGGTTTGTCAAGAGAAGAGGGATGATGACCGGCATTGTTGCTGCCGGCGTAGGTCTGGGTACCATCACCGTGCCTCCCGTAGCCAGTTGGCTTATCTCAAGCTATGACTGGCGCACCTCCTTCCTTGTTATCGGTATCACAGCCTTGGCATTACTTATATTAGCCGCTCAATTCCTTAAGCGCGACCCGAGTGCAATAGGACAGTTACCATATGGAAAAAACGAGGCAAATAAAGACAACCTAACCTCAGATGCCACCGGACTCTCTCTAAGGGAAGCAAGCCATACCAAGCAATTTTGGATGCTCTGCACCCTGTTGCTCTTTACTTACATTTCTAAGCTCACCATCATGGTACATATTGTGCCCCATGCTACCGACCTGGGAATTTCACCCATGCTTTCGGCGAGTATTCTGGCTACTATCGGTGGGCTAAGTATTGTTGGCAGGATTGGAATAGGGGGTATTAGTGATAGAGTGGGTGGAAAGTCAACTCTCATTATCTGCTTTATTCTACTCTCAGCTACTTTATTCTGGCTTCAGTTAGCCAAAGAGGTATGGATGCTTTATCTTTTTGCCATTACCTTCGGCTTTAGCACCGGGGGTCTAGCAACATTAGAGTCACCGGTAATAGCCGAGTTTTTCGGGCTGAAAGCACACGGTGCCATTCTAGGAGTGATTACCTTTGTTGCCTGTACCGGAGGCGCTATTAGTTCTCTCATGGCTGGCCACATTTTTGATATAACTGGTAGCTATTATTCAATCTTCTGGATTTTTGCTGTGCTCGCCATTACCAGTCTTATACTGGTCTCGCTGTTAAAACCTACCCGTAAGGAAAATTTGAGGTGACAGGCCAGACAAGATAATTCGATACGCACAGTTACTAAGATTTGAGGATAGTCTTAAATATTATCGCAGTCTGAATAGTATGTATTGACAAGGAGCTTATTGAGTAGTATAACAAGGTCACTCGATAGACGGTGCCTGATTATACGAGGGGGGGCATCCTATGGTAAAGAAACAGTTCATAATGGTTTTGTTTTTGACAGCCTTGCTTGCTTTGGTAGCATGTGCCCCGGTTCCAACAACAGCACCACCAACAATAACACCGACACCATCCCCGGAACCAGCACTAGAACCAGCACCAACCCCAGCACCAGAAGAAGAATCACCTGAAGATATGCAATACGCAACCAATCGGCTCTATGAGTTGCACAATGAAGATATGCCAAACTTCATTAACGAATACAATATTACTACATATGAGGATTAGGAGACACTTGAAAAGCTTTTGGTACATGAATTTGCTTTCTAAGGGGGAGGAGGAATGTTTGATATGGGTTCCATAATGCTAGTTGAAAATGTTGCCGAAGCAAAAACACGTATCGAAAATGCGCCACTTAAAATTTCGACTTTCGGGGCATTTCCTTATAGCTAAAATGAGGGGGGAATAGGAAGAGCCGGTTGTATTCCACTTCGCCCCCGCTTGGTGTATAATCGAGGACACACTACCACCGTAGCTAGGTAATATAAAGTTCAAGCGGGTGAGTTCCGCCGTTGACTTCGTCAGAATCAGGAGGTTACTTTGGGCATAGCGATAGACAAAAAAGAACTAAGGCTGGTGAATAGTGCGGTGAGGGGATTCTGCCAAAGGCATTATGAATTTAGGGCTTTCAGGGAGTACCTCAAAAAGAATCATATTGATTTAACCAATAAGGTGATATTAGACGCTGGTTGTGGTGCCGGCTATAGCCTAGAGCCGATAATAAAGGAGTTTCAACCTAAAGAGCTTTTCGCATTCGATATTCTGCCAGAAGAGGTTGAGCTGGCTAAGCGAAGAGGCTTATCAGCAAATCTATTTGTTGGCGACGTGACTGATATTCAACTTCCTTCTGAAAAATTTGATGCGGTGCTTATATTTGCTGTTCTTCATCATGTACCTGAATGGCGTGCTGCCCTTAAAGAGATAAATAGAGTGCTTAAACCCGGCGGAGTTCTGTTAGTTCAGGAACCACATAAGAAGGGATTGGACAACATAGAGCGTTTTTTCAAGATTTACCACCCCGAAGAGTCCAGATTTGAATGGCCAGAATTTATCGAGGGCTTAGAAGAATCGGGGTTTCAGGTGGTTGAAAGAAGAAAGATATACCTGGGATATTTCCAAAGCTGTATGTGCCTAAAGAAGAGGGGGTAGCGTATGCGACCAGAAGAGGAACTTAAGCAGCTAGGCATCCAGCGGGGTGCTGACCAAGTAGGTATTGCCTCGGTGGCAGATATAAATAGATATGCCCCACGGGGCCACCGCCCTGACGACATCCTTATCGGTGCGAAAAGTGTGGTTGTCCTCGCCGGACACGTGACACTCCAAGGCGCCTGGCGCAGCCCCGACTACCGTACCCATCATGCTAACCGGGATTTCCCCCGCATCCGTAGTGGCGTGGCTATGGCTGCTGCCCATTCTCCTTAACCACAAGCTGGGCATGTTAAGCCTCTCCGCATGTATCACCACCATGCCCCTAAGAACCGATAGACCAATGAAAGAGTCCGTCTGTCCGCATCCTTCTTGCATGAAGCTATGGGGAAGATACCGGACTACTCCTTGTATGGAGACCTGTCCCCAGTGCCTCTCGGGAGAGCTAGAAACCGGACGGATAAAATGGATGAGGTATGATCGGAGGGTTTGTTCCACCCGGGCGACAACAGTAGGTACGGATGCTTTCCAGAGGATATTACTCGAGTCCACCAATGAGACTTCCCCGAAGGCCAGGAGAAGTATTCTTATGGGAAGCTTCTCCCACAGTGTAATTGAGGCGACTGCTTACGGTAGAGGCACCGGACAGTGTAGTGAGTGCCTTAGGAATTGCCCAATTGTCATGAGAGCGCGAAATCTGAAGGTCAAGATACTTGACCCTGAGCCTCTTTAGTAATGTCGGCAGTAAGGAGGTATACCACCAATGGTTAAGTACGTTTCGCCAGAGCTTTGCGACAAATACAAGCATCAGGTTCTGGAGATAAGCCCCGCCATCCAGTACTACGAAGGGACCCTAGCACGAAGGGAATCTAGCAGTCTCTCCGACCAGAAAATAGCTGACAAACTGGGGCGAGATGTAGATGACGTGACTGAGATTCGCTGTATAGCCGAGATTGATCTTCTGCCTGCCGAGGCCTGGATCCAGGCGGCTAACTGGAAGCATGAAGCAGTTCTGCAATCCTTTAAGAGACAGAGGCTTAGCCGAAAAGGTTAAGTCTCCGGAGAGTGACGGGAGAACAAAAGGAAATTCACCGACCCGGCATTTTTAATAAAAAAATGACAATAGACAAAAAGGTATTGATAAATGACATATTTACTATTATTATTTAGCCGAACAGCCTTATAAGAGGAGTACTATGAGACTAAAGACCAGGATTTTCGAGTTGAATCGCTACCATAATTTAGCCGAGTTAGCCCGAGCTATGGAAATATCGGTAAGCCAGATTTACCGAGTGCAAGAAGGCAAGCGCAACATCAACGGCAAGTTCATCATCGGAGCCATGAGAGCTTTCCCGGGATACAAATTTGATGACCTTTTTTACCTCGACTCTACCCCACCGAGGCCGTCTAGCCATCGTGTTGCCAATGGGAAACAGGGGATGGAGAGCACAGGACGCGTCTTAGAAAGCCTGGTCTCAGCTACAGAACATGTATAGACATACGACAAGATTGACAGAGAGTAAGGCCATCAGCCCCCCCCCTTTTTATATGCCTCTCACTTCAGGGTATAAGCATTCTATCAGGTACTACGATGGATTCTTTTGCCTTGTGCTTACACTTCGGTTATAATTTATCCATATTGGCGTAAAATAACGCTGGTGAAGTTATCCTTGTGCGGCTCATGGCAGAAAATACCATGTAACTGGCAGAAGGGAGACAAGAAATAAATGCCAAATAAGATCATTATTGTTGTATTAACCTTCCTCTTGATTATTATTGGAGCCCTCGGTGCTTACTCTTTTAATCTCAATAAGGAAATCGTTAACCTCGATAAGGAAATTGTTGCCTTGACTGAATTGCAGGAAGATACCGACCGTCAGATTAGCAGTATGCAAGTTCGTGTTTATAGCCTGAATGCGAAAATAGACTCTCTCAAGGAGGATATAGCGAGCCAGATTACCGGCATAGAGGATATCATCAGCGCGCTAAGCACCAAGATTGAAGATATTTCGTCGTCTACAGATACCGAGAGACTTTATCAACAGACCAAAGAGAGCGTAGTCGAAATCGCAAACGAGGTTACAGGAAACGCAACCGGCTCAGGCTTCGTCTTTGATGATGAGGGACACATAGTAACTGCCTATCATGTAGTTAAGGAGGCGAATAAGGTTGATATTATTCTACATAACGGCACCATTAGTGCTGCCTCAGTGGTGGGCTACTGCCTTCATAGCGACATCGCTGTGTTAAAACCTGAGAAGGCAGTGGTCGCTGAGGGGCTAAGTCTGGCAGACTCAAATACCACTGCTATTGGGGAACCGGTTATAGCTATTGGCAGCCCCTTTGAGTTATCCGGAACAGTGACCTCGGGCATTGTCAGTCAAAAAGACCGGTTTATTGAAGTGGAATATAATGAAAATGAACTCCGTTGGGTAGCTAATATAATCCAGAGTGATACCTCGGTAAACTTTGGGAACTCAGGGGGACCACTGATAAACGCCGAGGGTGAGGTTATTGGGCTGGTTGTAGCCAGAGTCAACCCTCGGGAAGGAGACGGAATTTACTATGCTGTCTCTTCAAACAAGCTCAAAAGGGTAGTTACTTCTATTATTGACCATGGCTACTTTGATTACCCCTGGCTGGGAGTCGGGCTTGCCGACCTCAGCCCCCAAGAGGCACGTGCCAGGCAACTGGACACGATAAATGGGGTCCGGGTCACCGCCACTTTAGATGGACCGGCGACACCGGCCGGGGTTAAAGTTAATGACATTATAGTAGCTATTGACGACACCACCATCCACAGTACGGCTGAGCTTACCAGCTATTTAGGAGAATACAAAAGTCCACAGGAGATGACCACGCTCATCATAATCCGAAACGGGGAAGAGCTGAAGTTATCCGTGCAATTAGATAAACGGCGTTGAACTTCACTTAAGACTGTCTATCAGGTCCTGACGACTTGTCATTGACGCTACCGCGTCTAGAAAGTCCTTCAACGAAGCGCTTTGACTTTTGAGTTCTTTTAACTCAAGCCCGATGGGGCTAATAGAGGTTGGGCTGTCAGCATATGTTCCGTAAAAGGCAAAATAGGCTTGATTAAGTTTTCTAATATGATAGCCCATTGAGGCTAATTGTTGTCGTTTTTGTTCCATAAATTCTTCAGCTGGTCCAATTTCCCCCCGGGCCAGGTAGTTATCAACTGCCCTCCTTATTTCCCTCATCTCCCGGTTGAAGGGAGAGTCTGCATCTGCCTGCTGGTCCTGATAAGCTCCATTATCTGCATACCCAGAGTAGTACGTACTGTATACGATAGACCCGATTTCCTTGCTCACCATACTGGCCAAGGTCTCATTCATAGTGGCAATTTCATAGTTTCGGGACACACCGGTTAAATCTAATAAGTATAGAAAACCTAACGGCTTAAAAATCAGATATTGATGTAGCCATTCCTCAGTCGCCGCATCAATAGTAAACCTCAGGCTAGCCTCATTGGTAACAAAGGTAGGGTATGTCGCCCCTAAACCACCGAGCACTACCACTAATGATGAGACACCTAACTCATCAACCGTATCTTCAATGTCCTCTATTTTCTCTGGGCTAATGTTCTGCAGCAGGGTAATCTCCCTCATGCTCTCTATCCTGTCTCTGGGTGAAATCACCAGCAAATGGGGTGGTTTCTCCAGTTTGAAATTTAATGGCGGGAAGCTGACTTTTAATCTTATGAGCCGGTCTACTGGATTGAAGATGCCCTGCTGAGCCAGTATTTCTCTTATCTGCTTCTCTATTATCCTCTCCACCGTATTCTCCAAAGCGGTTCTTCGTTCCTGCAATATATTCAGCTCAGCCTCTAGTGAAGCCAGGTCGCTCTGCCCATTACCAGTGTCGATTACTTCTACTTCAGACTTCAAGATTCGTATCCGCTCCACAGAGGAAAAATATTCCATAACTAGCTGGATTTCGTCATCGACCTGTTCATCCCTACCGAAGATCCATTGATTTACCTCCCGAGGTATAGTCCTGAACTCCCATTCCACAACTCTAAAGATATATGGGTTAACGATTGAGCTCAGCTGCTTATCAAAATCCCGGGCATGAGCACAACCGCCACCAAGGAAATAAACTAATACCAGACTGGCTATGATAATCAATTTTGTCTTCAACTCAGCTCCGCCTTTACCTGCTCTCTTATTTTCGTATCTTATCAAAAATTTTGCAATACCAGTTTCAGTGTTATAATAACCCTAACACCGTAAGATGTTAAGTAATAGGTAAGAATAGACCCCGACCCCACTGCCAATCCTCCTCCCCGATGGCTATATTGACAAATACCCAAATCAGAACTAGGATCTGTTGTAGAACCTATATGAAACGGACCCTAGGAAGGTGGAATTATGAACTTATCAGAGCTGGTAAAACACCGGAAAAGTATCAGGGGTTACCTGGATAAAGCTGTGGAGAGAGAAAAGGTTATGATGTGCCTTGAGGCAGCCAGGGTGGCTCCTTCTGCCTGTAATTCACAGCCATGGAAATTCATAATTGTTGATGATAGAGAATTAAAGAATAAATTATGCGATGGGGCATTCAGTGGGATATACTCGATGAACACTTTTTGCAAAACGACACCGGTTATAGTCGCCATCGTCTCCGATAAGTCCAAGTTCCTGGCCAGACTTGGCGGTATGTTCAGAGGCACCAAATATTACCTCATAGATATCGGGATAGCCGGTGAGCATTTTGTACTACAGGCAGAAGATTTAGGGCTGGGGACATGCTGGATAGGCTGGTTTAATGAACGGGCAGTGAAATCAATATTGAAAGTACCCCAGAATAAGAAGATAGATATACTGATATCATTAGGCTATTACGACAAGGAAAAAATGCGTCCAAAACATAGCCGGGAGCCGATGGACAAAATCGCTTCCTTTAATTCTTACTGACTTCTTAGTGCGATTTGGACGAGCGCACGATGGCGTCAGTCATCCGGCATATACGCACCATATGCTTAACATCGTGAACCCGTACTATATCAGCGCCATTGGCAATACCAATAGCTATAGTAGCCGCCGTACCCTCAACACGCTGGTCAGCAGGAAGGTCCAGCACCAGACCAATGGAAGACTTACGAGAAGGACCAATCAAAAGGGGCCTACCCAATGACTTCAATTCAGCTAAACGGCGGATGATTTCTAAATCCTGCCGCCAGGTTTTACCGAAACCAATGCCGGGGTCAAGAATAATATTTTCACGGGGTACACCCAGTCTCAATGCCAAGTCCAGACTATTCCTAAGGGAAGAGGTTACCTCAGCCATAACATCCTCATAGTAGGCGGTATCACGCCGGACTCCGCCATCATATCCACCCTTGTCCCGCTGGTTACTCATTAAAACAAGGGGAACCCCCTTTCCAGCCGCCAGTTCCGCCAGTCTGGGATCTCTTTTCAAACCCCACTGGTCATTGAGTATAGCGGCACCAGCCTCAAGTGCCTGACGTGCCACCTCCGACTTATAGGTATCGATGCTCAGGGGGACAGTCACCTCGACAACCAGCCGCTCGATAACCGGAACCACCCGCTTGATTTCCTCGTCAATTGAAATCGGGGCTGATTTAGGGCGGGTGGACTCACCACCAACATCCAGAATATCGACACCTTCAGCCACCAAGCGTTGTGCCTGAGTTACCGCCGATTCAGGGTCTTTAATTCCATCACCGGAGAAGGAATCCGGAGACAGGTTAATAACACCCATAACATAGGTTCGTTCCCCCCAGCGGAACTCAGTGTTGCCACATCGAGTAGTACCCAGATGATTCATGGCTACATTCTACCATAGTACCTAAAGCCCTTCTAAGTTTTGAATTTCTTATTTTATGGGGATAGTATATAATTAGCGTTGACTCCTTAATTGAAACATTTTTAATAATGAGTATTGAAAAGTGAAACGCTATCCCTTGCTGGAAGAGATACATATTCCATTCACCGCCCCACAGTGCTTTGAGGTATTCAAAGACCGCCCCTTCAGCTTTTTCCTGGATAGTGGTATGGACCCGGATAAGCTGGGGCGCTACTCTTTTATGGGTAGTGACCCCTTTCTGGTGTTACGGAGTAGAGGGGAAGAAATCTCCCTCAGCCACAGTAATGGGAAGCAGAAAAGAATAAAGGGTAATCCTTTTGATGTGGTCAACGAGCTACTGGAATCCTATCATCTGGATGCCCACCCGACAGGCATTCCCTTCATAGGCGGAGCGGTTGGCTATTTCAGCTATGACCTGTGTCATTTCATTGAGCGCCTGCCCGCAACTGCGGTTGATGATTTGAATCTCCCTGAGAGTTATCTGGCTTTCTATGATACGATTGTTGCCTTTGACCACCGGGACGGGAAGGCGTATCTGGTCGCCACCGGGTTTCCCGAGCTGGAAGAGGAAAAAAGAAAGCGACAGGCAGAAGAAAAACTTGAGAAGACGAAAAGCCAGCTTCAAAATAATCCCTTGTTTCCCAGTGTTGAGGAACCGTCTATGGCTGCAGCCAGACCCGATATCGTGCTCAAATCAAACTTTACTCGAGAAGAATACCTCAAAGCTGTGGCAATCGTCAGGGAATATATACAGGCCGGGGATATATACCAGGTAAACCTGTCCCAGAGATTTGAAGCTGACCTGCCGATTTCTCCCTATGCACTTTACCGGCAGTTACGCCACATCAATCCGGCTCCTTTCGCCAGCTACTTCAACTTTGAAGGGGTAAGCGTGGTTGGGGCTTCCCCGGAGAGATTTCTCAGGGATAGCGGAGACCGGGTTCAAACCCGACCTATCAAGGGAACTCGACCACGCGGCAAATCTACAGCCGAAGATGAAGTTCTGTCTCAAGAATTACTGACCAGTATTAAGGACCGGGCAGAGAACATTATGATAGTTGACCTTGAACGAAACGATTTAGGGCGCGTATGTCGCTATGAAACGGTGAAGGTTACGGAACTGGCTATCCTTGAGGCCTATCCTACCGTCTTTCACCTGACTTCCACGGTGGAGGGTAAATTGCAACCGGGTAAAAGCCGAATTGACCTTCTCAAAGCCACCTTCCCCGGTGGGTCCATAACCGGCGCTCCGAAGGTGCGGGCGATGGAAATTATCGACGAACTGGAACCGACCAGAAGAGGCGTCTACACCGGCTCACTTGGCTACCTCAGTTTCAGCCAGGAAATGGACCTAGACATAGTTATTAGAACCTTTATTATTAAAGACGGACGGGCTTACTTCCAGGTGGGGAGTGGTATCGTCTATGATTCGGAACCGGAGGCAGAGTATGAGGAAACACTGGACAAAGCCAGGGCACTGATTCAGGCGCTTAACCTGTCGAGCCAGGTTACAGCGGAGGCAAGGTAGTGATTCTGGTCATAGATAACTACGATTCGTTCGTTTATAACCTGGTTCAATATCTGGGCGAACTGGGGTGGGAACCGGTGGTCTACCGGAATGATGGTATAAACCTGAAGCAGATTGAGGCTATGGCTCCAAGCCACATAGTAATCTCCCCCGGGCCGTGTACTCCGTTAGAGGCCGGAATTTCCAACGATGTAGTCCGTTACTTCAGGGGAAAGATACCCATTCTGGGAGTATGTCTTGGGCATCAATGCATCGGGTATGTATATGGTGGCACCATAAAGCGAGCCGCAGTTCCGGTACATGGCAAGCAGTCTCTTATCTTCCATGACGATGAAACCATCTTCAGCGGTCTGCCATGCCCCCTGGTTGGCGGGCGCTATCATTCCATGATAATAGATGCCGATACCATCCCGGCTTCTCTTGAGGTTTCCGCCAGGTCAGAGGACGGAGTGATTATGGGAGTAAGAAACCGGGAACATGTAGTAGAGGGACTCCAGCTTCACCCGGAGTCGATATTAACCGATAGAGGCCATGACATATTGGCCAACTTCTTGAACTTACCGGAGCCATCGCTGAAAGTGGGGAAGCCTTAATGGCTGAGTTTGTCTACCTGAATGGCTCCCTGCTCCCCCACTCCCAAGCGCACATCTCGGTTTCCGACCACGGCTTCCTCTACGGATATGGATTATTCGAGACCATGCGCGCCTACCACGGGAAAATCTTTTTACTGGAGCGCCACCTTAACCGTCTGCTGAGTGCGGCTCAGGTTCTCGGGTTGGGTTCAAGGCTCAATGCTGCTGAACTGGGTAAGGCCTGCCTGGATATACTAGCCGCCAATGGACTGAAAAACGCCCGACTTCGCCTCACTGTTACTAGGGGTGAAGTGAATTCTTTCCCGGGACCTGGTGTTAGTAATAACCCGACGATATTGGTTACCGCGAATGCTTACTCTCCCCCACCACCAGAGAGCTACAATAAGGGTTTCCGAGCCGGGATAGCTTCATTCCCCACCTATAGTCAATCGTCGCTACTCGGGCTGAAATCCACTAATTACTTGTTCAATATCAAGACCAAGCTAGAAACCGAAGCCGCCGGACTGGATGAATCACTGCTCTTAAACGAGCACGGACTTGTTACTGAGGGCAGCATAAGTAACGTTTTCTTGGTAACACCAGCTTCCGGTCTGGTTACGCCGGCGGTGGCAAGCGGTCTACTGCCGGGCATTACCCGCCAGGTAGCCATGGAACTTGCTGATTCATCAGGGATAAACGCTGTTGAGAGTGAGGTAAAGCTGGCTGACCTTAAACAATTTAAAGAGGCATTTCTTACTAACTCACTGATGGAGATAATGCCGCTGGTCGAGGTCAGGGATAACACCGGTAAGGTTATCTCCATAGGTTTGGGAAGTCCCGGCCCGGTAACCAGAAAACTAATTGCCGCCTATAGAGAGATGGTAGAGCAGCATACCTCTCGATAATATACTGAGAGGAGCTGAGCACGGCTTTATGTCCTTTTATTCGGACTCTACCGTGCAGATATCAGGAAGATTGCGGAACCTCTCGTCCCAATCGATGCCATAGCCAACTATGAACTTGTTGGGAACAGTAAAACCCAGATAGTCAATAGTAACTGGAACCTGCCGTCGGGAAGGCTTATCCGTCAGGGAACAAAGCCTCAGAGAGGCAGGCTTTTTCTTCCGCAGGTACTCAAGGAGGAAAAAAACAGCCATGCCGGTATCCACTATGTCCTCAATTACCAATACCTCCCGGTCTCTAACACTAGCACGAAGACCCTGCACCACCTTAATCTTCCCTGAACTCTCCATACCCCTACCATAACTGGATAGCTTGATAAACTCCACCTCCAGAGGAAAATCAAGAAGCCGAATCAGGTCAGCCATAAACACAAAGGAGCCTTTAAGAACACCTATCAACAGAGGGTGTTTGCCTTGATAATCCCGCCTGATTTCAGCCGCCAGTCTCCTGACCGTGGCTTCTATCTCGTCCTTAGTAAAAAGGACCTGTGGCTTAGATTGACAATCCATATCTACTTTAATCCAGCCTGGAGATAATCCTATGACATCGGCAATGCCACTATGATAACACATTTTACCTGCACGCTAACAGAAGCTGTTGACAAAACCTAGTTCATATGATACACTAGCTCAAAATAAACTTGGCATCGAAATAGAAAATGTTAGTTAATATTGCCTCCTACGGATTTTATTATGCATATTTCACCTTTCCGTGGCGCACACGGTGCGCTTGGGAGGACTTGACGTGATAATGTAATCAGATAACAAATCGAAGACAGAAAAAGTTAGAACGGCACCCTCCCAAGTGGGGGGTTCTTTCGTTTTTGACTACTAAATAAGAGTATAATTATTAAGAGGAGGGAAAAATGATAATAATGGAAACCAGCGCTACACCAGAACAGATAGCTCATGTAATCGAAGAAATAGAGAGACACGAACTAAGAGCCGATGTTAGCCGAGGAGAATTCAGGAGCATAATTGGCTTAGTTGGTGATGAGAGGAAAATACCGTTTGATAGTTTTGCCATTCTCCCCGGAGTGAAAGAGGTGATGAGAGTGGAGAGGCCTTATAAGCTAGTTAGCCGGGAATATGGCAGATTCTTTGAGAATCCCCATAAGTATAGGAAGATTAAAGTGGGGAATGTGACCATAGGTGGCAGTGAACCAATATTCATCGCCGGGCCCTGCGCTGTAGAGAGTAAGACACAGCTATTCAGAATAGCGAAAGAGGTAAAGAAAGCTGGTGCCCATATTCTAAGAGGCGGCATTTTTAAGCCAAGGAGTTCGGTTCACTCTTTTCAGGGACTCGGCGCTATAAATAGGGAAAGGGCTGAGGAAAGTTTAAACTGGTTGCGCCAAGCCGGAGATATGTACGAAATGCCAGTGATAACCGAAGTAAGAGGCGAAGCACATGTTGACTTGATGGCAGACTATGTTGATATACTTCAGATAGGAGCCAGAAATATGTATGACCAGGACCTACTCACCAAGGTAGCCAGAAAGAAGAAACCGGTCTTGCTTAAAAGACACTTCGGGGCTAGTATTGAAGAACTCCTGTCTTTCGCTGAATACATTGCCGCCGAGGGCAACAAGGATATCGTTCTATGCGAAAGAGGAATACTACCTTTAGGCAAAGGAAGGGAATACACCAGGTATACCCTTGACCTAGCAGCAATTCCTGCCATCCAGAAAGAGACTTACCTGCCGATTATCGCTGACCCCAGCCACGGTACCGGGCGTAGAGACCTTATTTTCAATATGAGCTGTGCCGCCATAGCGGCTGGCGCTGTTGGTTTGATGATTGAGGCACACTATGACCCAACGGAAGCACTGGTCGATGCTAAACAGGCAATTACTTCCGATGAACTGAAGGAAACCATCAACGCCTGTCAGAAAATCCATAAACTGATGCAGTCTAGTACCACGAAAACTAAGGCAACACCAGATGAAAAAGTTAAAGGTTAGACTCGACACCAATGGCTATGAGATTCATATAGGCTCAGATGGGCTCAGATATACCGGACACCAGCTAAAAGAAAAAGACTTTGCCGGTAAAGTAATAATTCTCACCAACCCTATAGTAAAGAAGCTATATGGTAATACTTTAAAACAGGGTCTCACCCGGGATGGCTTCGAGGTAATCTTCCTGGAGGTTCCCGACGGAGAAGAGCAAAAATCACTGGAGACCGCAGGCAGACTATACCATGAACTGAGCAGTCACTATGCGGAAAGAACGACGCCTATTTTAGCTCTAGGTGGCGGAGTTATTGGAGACCTGGCCGGATTCGTGGCGGCTACCTATCTACGAGGTGTGCCGCTGGTGCAGATACCCACCACTCTGCTGGCACAGGTTGATAGCAGTATCGGAGGTAAGGTGGCAGTAAACCATGGTCAACTGAAAAACAACATCGGAGCCTTCTATCAACCGAGACTGGTAATTACTGACATCGACACCCTGAAAACCCTTCCCGCCAAAGAGCTGGCTAATGGATTAACCGAAGTCATAAAGAGTGCCGTCATCCGGGATAAAGGATTCTTCGCTTACCTCGAGAGAAACCTTGACCGGGTAAAATCACTTGAGGCGAAAGTACTCGAGGAGATTGTTTTCCAGTCTGCCAGGATTAAAGCCGAAGTAGTCGAAAAAGACGAGAAAGAACTGGGTCTAAGAAGTATTTTAAACTATGGGCATACCATAGGTCATGCCATTGAATCAGCCTCGGATTTCAAAATAGAACACGGAGAAGCCGTCGCCATCGGGATGTTAGCTGCCGGCAGAATCTCAAGCCAGATGGGCATATTCGACCAGAAAGAGTTAGCCAGGTTGAAGTGTGTTATTGAAAAAGCTGGCCTACCCACTGAAATGCCAAGCCTTAAGCCAAAAAGGCTGACACAGACGATGGAACACGACAAAAAGGTTTTGGGAGGCAAGATAAGATTCGTCTTACCCAAATCAATAGGCACTGTCTTTATCACCGACGAAGTAAGCCCTACCTTAATAGAGCAGACTTTGGCTGGTTAGAATGAATAGACCCAGAATTTGTGCCGTCATAATAAATAAAGACCTGGCAGCGATAAGGAAAAACGAACCGCTTGTGGCCTTATTCGAGGTCAGAATCGACCTCATCGGTGATGGCTGGCAAGAATTAATCAAGCAACTAAATAAACCATGGATAGCCTGCAATAGAAGGGCGGATGAGGGAGGCAGATGGGAAAATGATGAGGCCAGAAGAGTGGAGGAACTGCTCAAAGCAACCGAGCTGGGGGCAGATATGATTGACATCGAGCTCAGAACGGCAAACCTGGTCAAAACCATACCACTGATTAAACAGAAGACAAAATGCCTGGTGTCATTTCATGATTTAAAAGGAACACCCCCTCTTGATGAGATGAGAGAAATAGTGCAACGGCAACTAGAAGCCGGTGCCGATGTTTGCAAACTGGTTACTACCGCTCAAAGCTTCGAGGACAACATTGCCGTGTTGCAGCTCATCTCAGCGTTCCCGGACGCCAAAATAGTTTCGCTGGCCATGGGACACCTGGGTTTAGCCAGTAGGCTTCTATGTCCCCTGGTTGGCGGAGACTTCACTTATGCCTCAATCGAAAAAGGTAAAGAGTCGGCTGCCGGCCAGATAACGGTAGCTGACCTCAAGAAAATCTACGAAATGGTGGTAGAATGTTAAGTAGAACCGTATCAGGAAAAACGAAAGTATGTGGAGTAATCGGCGACCCCATAGAGCATACTATGTCTCCAATAATGCACAATGCCGCTTTTGCCAAGATGGGAGTAGATTACTGGTATATTCCCTTTAGGGTAAGTAAGGAAAACCTGGGCAAAGCCATTGAAGGCATGAAAGCCCTGAACATAAGGGGGCTAAATGTTACCATACCCCATAAGGTTGCCGTTATCCCATTTCTGGATAAGCTAGACCCCTTAGCTGAAAAGATAGGGGCAGTTAACACCATAGTTAATGAAAACTGGGTCTTGACGGGTTATAATACTGATGCTACCGGATTTCTGGAGGCTCTACGAGAAAGGGAAAACGAGCCAAGGAGGAAAAACATAGTTATTCTGGGAGCGGGTGGCGCCGCAAGGGCGATTGCCTTTGTCCTCGCCGAAAGAGACGCTCATCTGGTCATCCTTAACCAGCAATTAGAGTTAGACTGGGCAGAGGCGCTAGCGTACCATATTTCCCAGACCTTTAAGAAGGGGGTTAAATCCCTGGAACTGGATGAGAAAAATCTGGCAACGGTGCTGGACAAGGCGGATATTATCGTTAACGCCACTAGTGTAGGAATGAGCCCCGATATCGATAAGACGCCGGTGCCGGCTAAATTGCTCAAACCCGGGCTGGTTGTTTTCGATATCGTATATAATCCCATCAGGACAAGACTACTGAGGGAGGCTGAGGCAGCCGGAGCTAAAACCATAAGCGGGATTGATATGCTCGTCTGGCAGGGGGCTTTAGCTGTGGAAAAGTGGACTGGACTGAAAGAACCAAGGGAACTGATGAGGGAAGAAGCCATCAAGGTACTTCAAAAGAATGAAAACTAATATAGCGCTGATAGGTTTCATGGGAACGGGCAAAACAGCGGTGGGTAAGGCTTTAGTCGAAAAACTGAGCAAGGAATTTGTTGAGATGGATGCTTTGATTGAGCAGAAGGCGGGAAAACCCATACCCGAGATATTCCAACAGGATGGCGAAATAGCCTTTCGAGAGCTAGAGATTAATCTCGCCAAAGAGATTGCCCAAAGGAAAAACCTGGTAATCGCCTGTGGCGGCGGGATAGTCCTTAACAAAATAAACATCGACAGGCTGAGGAAAGAATCTATAATAGTTTACCTGACTGCCTTGCCTGAGGTAATACTAAGGCGGGTATCAGGTGGTCAGGAGATAAGACCTCTGCTTAACGTAGCTGATAAGACCTCGGAGATACGAGAGCTTTTGAAATTCAGGAAACCCTTCTATGAACGAGCCGCCGACATCCAGATAGATACTTCAAAGTTGACCATCGCTTCTGTTGCCAAGCAAATAATAGACAAGCTGAAAGGGAATGAAAGCCTTAATTTCTAAAAGTGAAATAAACGGGAAGGTGAAAGCTCCTTCCTCTAAAAGCTATACCATTAGAGGACTCATGTGCGCCGCTCTCGCCAGGGGTGAAAGTGAGATACTAAGCCCCCTTATCGCCGAGGATACCCAAGCCGCCCTGAATGTATTAAGCCAAATTGGCATTCGTTTCCACCAGCAAGAATGCCTATGGAAAGTTGCCGGCGGCAATTTCCATGAGCCGGATGCCGACCTATTTTGTAGTGATTCAGCAGCAACCTTAAGATTTATGACGGCTATCTGCTCAATAATCCCGGGAAAGTGCCGGCTAGTCCCCGGCCCATCTCTTGCCCGAAGACCGGTCAAACCATTAATCCAAGCCCTGCAACAACTGGGGGTAAATTGCTCCAGTCAGGGTGAGGTAGCCCCGGTAATTGTCGAAGGAGACAGACTAAAAGGCGGCATAGTTGAACTGCCCGGCCATGTAAGCTCTCAATTTGTATCCGCCTTGTTGCTCATAGCTCCTCTGGCAGAGGAAATTGTCGAAATTAGACTAAGCACGCCGCCAGAATCAAAACCATTCATACGAATGACCTTAGACTGTCTGGAAAGATTCGGGATAAAGATAGAATCATCAAAGGACCTCAGGCAATTTGAAGCCGTAAAACAAACCTATAAACCAGCTAAATACGAGGTGGAAGGAGATTGGTCCTCAGCCTCATACTTCCTGGCTCTGGGGGCCCTGGCCGGCGAGGTGGAGGTCGAAAACTTGAACCCACAAAGTCGGCAAGGCGATAAAATAATATTAAACTTCTTAAGAGATATGGGGGCTTCAGTGGAGAAAAACCAGAACTCGGTCACAGTGAGAAAGACGAGACTAAGGGGGATAAAAGCTGACTTATCCGACTGCATTGACCTTCTGCCTACCATGGCAGTTCTGGCCGCCGCCGCCGACGGGGTAAGCGAGTTTACTGGAATATTCCGGGCACGGCTCAAGGAATCAAATCGGGTTGCCACAGTAAGAGAAGGACTGAAAAGAATGGGAGTAAAAACCGTGGAGGAAAAACATATCTTAGTCATCGTCGGCTCAACACCGAAAGGTTCAGTTATAGATGCTAGAGGCGACCATCGGCTAGCCATGGCTTTCAGTATACTCGGCTCCGAAGTTGGGAAAACCATAATCAATAACGCTGAATGTGTCGCCAAGACATATCCCCGGTTCTGGGAGGAGTTAAAAAGTATAGGGGGTGAGGTGAAGATAGATGGAAAATAGTTTGGGCAAGCTTTTCACCATAACCAGCTTTGGCGAAAGCCACGGGCGATGCGTAGGTGTCATTATAGATGGTTGCCCGGCCGGTTTAGCTGTTGACGAGGAGGACATTCAACGAGAGCTGGACAAAAGAAAACCAGGGATAGGGGTGATGACGACCAAGAGGGCTGAAGAGGATAAGGTGGAAATTCTTTCCGGCATCTTCAACGGCGCTACTACCGGCGCCCCGGTTTGCTTGCTGGTATGGAATAGGGATATTGATTCGAGTGAATATGAAAAGACAAGGTTTCTGCCCAGACCGGGTCACGCTGATTATACCGCCTTTATGAAATACGGAGGATTCAACGATTTCCGGGGTGGGGGTAGATTCTCAGGAAGAATCACGGCTCCTCTGGTAATGGCGGGAGCCCTGACCAAGAAACTGCTCAATCTGGCAGGTATTGAGGTTATAGCTCATACTGTTGCCATCGACGGTATAGAAGCCAGAACAAGGACATTTGAAGAGATAAGGGAAAAGGTATGGGGAAACCCGGTCAGGTGTGCTGACCCGGACGCCGCCGATGAGATGGTCAGAGCCATTGAGAAGGCTAAAGGAGAGGGTGATAGCCTCGGCGGTATTATAGAAGGCATAGCCCTCAATGTGCCGGTTGGTCTGGGAGAGCCGGTCTTCGACACCTTAGATGGCGCCCTAGCCAAGGCCCTCTTTGCCATTCCTGCCGTCAAGGGAGTCGAGTTCGGCTCAGGCTTCTCATCGGCGGGGAAAAGAGGCTCGGAGAATAATGACCCGTTCGTTATTAGAAATGATAAAATAGTTACCAAAACCAACAATGCCGGCGGCGTACTTGGCAGCATAAGCAATGGTATGCCGATAGTGGTCAGGATAGCGATTAAACCGACATCTTCTATAGCTAAAAGTCAGGAAACAGTAAATATGGAAAGTATGGAGAGCGCCAGCTTGATCACAAAGGGGAGACACGACGCCTGTATCGTGCCCAGGGCAGTGGTAGTGGTAGAAGCCATGATAGCGGTAACCCTTTGTGACCTCGCCCTGAGGGTGGGACTAATACCGAGGGTGATGAAATGAGCTTGGAAGATTTAAGAAGAAAAATAGATGAAGCTG
Organism: Dehalococcoidales bacterium; assembly: GCA_002688105.1. Lineage (GTDB taxonomy): Bacteria > Chloroflexota > Dehalococcoidia > Dehalococcoidales. Next base: position 21,965 of record NZBQ01000036.1, read on the forward strand.
ATGCCAAGATAGTTCATCTTATTGCGGAAAGGCAAAAAATTGTCCAGGAAATAGGCAAGGAGAAACAGGAGGAGGGGACGCAGATTGAGGACAGAGAAAGGGAGAGGGAAGTCCTGGAAAATGTCAGGCAGATTGCCCAAGAAAAAGGTCTAAGCCAGCAAGATATAGAAAGCATCTACCAGCAGATAGTTACTGTCTCCAAAAGAAGGCAGGGAATAGTAGTCGCTTTCCAGGGCGAAATCGGAGCCTATAGTGAGGAGGCAGCCCTTGGCTTCTTTGGACCCTCAACTCAGGTCAAACCATTTGAAAGCCTGGATAATGTCTTCAAGGCCGTGGAACAGGATGAAACGCAGTTTGGGGTCGTTCCTACTGAGAATTCACTTGAGGGAAGCATAAGCCGGACATACGACCTTTTTTTAGACTCAATCCTTAAGGTGTGCGGAGAGACAGAACTCAGAGTCAGCCACTGCCTGATAGCCGGTCAAAAGTCACGGCTGGACCTGATAAAAAGGATTTACTCTCATCCCCAGGCTCTGGGGCAGTGCCAGGCTTTCTTAAGGCATTTAGACTGCGAATTAATCCCAACCTATGATACCGCCGGCAGTGTGAAAATGATAAAGGAGAAGGGAATAACCGATGGTGGTGCCATCGCCAGTGCCCGTGCTGCCGACATATACGGGATGAAGGTCATAGCTAAAGAAATAGAGGACAACCCAAATAATTTCACCAGATTCTTCATTTTATCCAAACAGGATTCGCCACCGTCAGGTAACGACAAAACCTCTATAGTTTTTACGGTAAAGCATCAATCCGGAGCACTGTATGAATTCCTTAAAGAATTTGCTGCCAGAAATATCAGCCTGACCAAGATAGAATCCAGACCAACCAGACAAAAACCCTGGGAATATAATTTTTACCTTGATTTTGAAGGTCACCGAGATGACAAAGCATCTCAAGAGGCTTTAGGGGGCCTAGAGAAGATTTCACTCTTTGTTAAAGTTCTGGGATCATATCATAGAGCCAAGTAAAAAAGTGAGGTGACTGGGTGAAAATAGCCATAATTGGCGGCTCGGGGAAAATGGGACGATGGTTTGCCAACTTCCTGGTGAAAGAGGGCAGGGAGGTGATAATAACCGGCCGGAACCAGAGAAAGCTCCTAGAAGCCAAGCAGCAACTGGGGAACGTAGAGGTGGCTACTAATGTGGAGGCGGTTAAGAGAGCCGACGTAATTGTAGTATCAACGCCCATAGACGGCTTTGAAGAGGTTATAAAACAGATTTGTCTATACACGCGCCCGGAGCAGATTATTATAGACATTACCTCTATCAAGAAACTCCCAGTAGAAGTAATGCATAAGCATATAAAAAAGGGGGTAATACTAGGCACCCATCCGATGTTTGGCCCTGGTGCCAGGGACATTGCCAACCAGAACTTTGTGCTGACACCCACTAATAAGAACGAGAAAGCCCTGGCGCAAAAGGTCAGGGAATACTTAGAAACCAGAGACGCCAGAGTCACCTTGATAACTCCTCATCAGCATGATGAAATGATGAGCGTTATTCTCGGACTTTCTCACTTCATTGCTATAGTCTCAGCCGATACTCTGGTAAGCCTGGATAAATTAAAACTGATGAGAGCCATCAGTGGAAGCACTTATAAACTATGGCTGACGCTGGTGGAAAGTGTAATCGCTGAGGACCCGGAGTCGTGTGCTTCCTTACAGATGAATTTACCCGACGGAGGGAAGGTTAAGAAGCTATTTCAAGGTAAATTAGAAACCTGGGCAGATTTAGTGGAAAATAAAGACCGTCAGAAATTTGTCCAGAGAATGAAGAACCTGAGAAACAAGCTCGAGAAAGATGACCCAGATTTGCCGAAAGCCTATGAAAACATGTACAAGCTCATAGCCGAGCTATAGAAGTTCAATCAAATCAAGAAAAGGGTACCATGATAATTGCCTCTATTCCTATCCTCCAGAACAATGCTGTGGCAAAGGCTAAGCCCTCAGACTAACATTATAACTGGACTAGTTTTTGGGGGGCAGGTCAGTGGGGTATCAAGTAATAGAGCTTCAGTCTCTTTTTGCTTGCGGTATTAAAACAGAGATGAGTATTTATAAGCTACTTTTTAACTACAGGGTATAGATTACTTTCCTTAACGCTCTTCATAACTTACCCCTATTGATTGGATAACTACGAGTGCATACGCCTAAAGGGCTACACATATAGTGTAGCCCTCGGCTTCGGCCTTACTCAATTTCAACAAACAC
>NZBQ01000037.1 GCA_002688105.1 Dehalococcoidales bacterium
GATAACAGCCAGAGGCGACGATGGCACTCCGCTTACCGGTGAATTTTTAGCTAAGGCAATTCCTACGGTAAGTGATAGGACTACCGGAGCTGAAGCCCAGGTTAGTATTGAGTGGAACCAGGAGGGGGGAGAAATTTTCGACCAGATTGCCCAGCGTCTGTATTCAAAACCCAGCGGGTCGCCGCAGCGGGCTATAGGTATTTTCCTGGATAATGTTATCCTTTCTGCCCCTCAGATTTTGGAGTCGGAATATGGCGGCACCGGGGTTATTACCGGTAATTTCAGTATAGCCGAAGCCGACCGACTGGCTAATCTGCTTGATTCCGGCGCTTTACCTATGCCGCTAAAGAAACCTCCCCTTTACCAGCAGACGGTATCGGCTACGCTGGGAGCTGACTTCATTGATATGAGTATGATGGCGACGCTGGTTGGCATAATATTGATTATGCTGTTTATGATTGTTTACTATCGCCTGCCCGGGCTTTTAGCCAGTCTGGCTCTGATTTTTTACGGAGCATTGGTATTGGCACTATTCAAGCTATGGCCGGGAGATGGAGTTACCCTTACCCTGGCGGGAATCGGTGGCTTTGTCTTGTCCATAGGTATGGCGGTGGATGCCAATGTCCTTATCTTTGAACGAATGAAGGAGGAGTTGGTAATAGGACGAACGTTAGGAGCGGCTATTGAGGCTGGTTTTAATCGGGCGTGGACGGCTATCAAGGATAGTAACATAACTACAATTATTGTATGTATCATTCTTTATTGGCTGGGTAGCAATATTGTCGCCAGTGCTCCGGTAATGGGCTTTGCCTTAACCCTTGGTATTGGTGTTGTCGTAAGCATGTTTACCGCTGTTGTGGTTACTAGAACCCTGCTGCGCCTATTCGTGGGCACTCGTCTGGCGCAGCGGATTTCTCTATTTACCGCCTATCGGAGTAAAGATAATGTTTGATATTGTAGGTAAAAGGTTCTTGTTCTTTCTCATCTCGGGGGTGATAATCCTGGTTGCCGTTATTGCTCTGGCGACCATTGGTCTCAAATCCGGGATTGAATTCAGTAGTGGTTCTATGTTGGCAGTGAACTTTGAACAGGCGGTAGACCAGGGTGAGTTGAAGCAGGAATTGGCTGGGTTGGGTTATGCCAACGCTATTGTCCAGAGTGAAATTCGTCCCACCGGAGGTGGTGTTTTCTATATCCGGACCGCCGAATTGAGTGATGAGGAAAAAGTTCGGCTAGAGGGTGCCCTGGCTGTCAGGTTTGGTAACCTTAATGAGACGGAGTTTAGCTCGGTATCACCTATGGTAGCTGCGGAGACAGCGCGGAATGCAGCTATTGCGGTGGCGGTAGCCGCTGTGGGTGTACTCCTTTATGTTACCTGGGCATTTCGCCGGATGCCGAGACCCTTCCATTATGGCACCTGTGCTATAATCGCCTTGGTACACGATGCACTGGTGGCAATGGGGGTTTTCTCTATCCTTGGTGGCATATTGGGCTGGGAAATTAACTTGATGTTTATTACCGGTATTCTGGCGGTTATTGGCTATAGTGTAAATAATACCGTGGTTATTTTTGATAGAATTCGTGAGAATTTGACCAAAGGGGTAAGCCGCGATTTTGAGGTGGTAGTTAACAATAGCCTGGTTGAGACACTGAGCCGTTCCTTGAATACCAGCCTAACCACATTATTAGTAGTGATAGCCCTGCTTCTCTTTGTTGGGGCATCTATCCAGAATTTTGCGGTGGTGCTGTTAATTGGTATCATTGCTGGCACCTACAGCTCGCTCTTTATTGCCCCCATGCTGCTGGTAGTCTGGGAGAAGAGGGAATGGGGGAGGTTAATTAGGCGACCAGCTTGAGTACGTCCAGCGGAACAAAGAATACCACAAACTAGAGCAGAAATGCCAAAACCTACATTAGGAAAACCGCATCCTATCTTGACCTGCCCAAAGTGTGGTAGTAGCTACGCTGAGCTAGCTTATGAGAATAGGTTTCGTTGCAAAGAATGCGGTAGAATATTTCCTTAAGTTTCTTTGGCTAACCGCCAAAGCTAAGAACCAGTGATTAAGCTACTTTTATTATGACAGGTTATGCATCCCCTTTATTAACTCAATCGGGTGAGTATTACCGGGTACCTCTACCTGCAGGTAAAGCTAAAGGGGTATAAAATCATGTTAGCCACTAAAGAGAACGTTGCCAAACTGTCTATTTTTGCTGTTAGCTTGCTGATAGTTATGAAAGTAGTTGCCAGTATTCTTACTGGAAGTATCGCCATCAGGGCTGATGCAGCCCATAGTGCCATTGACCTGCTGGGGGTAGTTATTGGCTATATTGGCATCAAGATTTCAGGTAAACCGCCCGATGAGCGACATGCCTTCGGGCATGGTAAGGCTGAGAGTATTGCGAGTACGGTAATAGCGGGCTTAATATTTATTGCCGCCGGCGCAATTTTTTATCAGGCAGTAAGAAGGCTGATTGTCGGGGGGACTGTGGAGTTTGTAACAGTAGGGATTTATGTGACGGCAGCGGCAATAGTGATAAATGCAATTATTTCCTGGTATACATTGAGAGTAGCCCGTTCTACCGATTCTATAGCTCTGGAAGCAACTTCTCGCGATATGCTTGCCGATGTGCTGAGTTCGTGCGCAGTCTTAGTTGGGTTAATTTTGGTAAGGTTAACCGGGCTTAATATGCTTGACCCCATTGTTGCTCTGTTGGTAGCGGTACTAATTGCCAGAACTGCCTACCTTACTATGAAGAAGTCATTTAGTGGCCTGATGGACACCAGGTTACCTGAGACAGAAGAGAATGAAATAAGGTCTTGTATCACAGAGCACGCCGGTCAGTTGATTGGTTTTCATGAACTGCGTACTCGCAAGGCTGGGGACCAGCGTTATATTGAACTCCATCTGGTAATGTCAAAGAATGCTAGTGTGGAAGAAGCGCACCGGATGTGTGACCATTTGGAGCAGGATATAAAGAGCAGGTTGCCTCGTTCCAGTGTGACTATTCATGTTGAACCATGTAGTGAGGAATGTGACCAGTGTCCTATCCCCACTGACCGACGTAAGAAGAGACCTTAGTCCAGGTTATTTATTTCCTTAATTGACTTAATCAGGTGAGTAATATCGGGTGCCTCAGACCAGCGTGGTGATTGATCTAGAGGATCCTCAATATTGGTGTTGCCTAGAAGCACATCAAAGGTGACTTTCACCGAGGCAGATAAAGCGGTATGATTATAGCCACCCTCCAGAGTGAAAACAAGACGACCACTGCATAATTCATCGGCTAGTCCCTTGATAATTTTTACCATCTGGGCGAAGCCGGTAACGCTTACCTGCATCAAGGCTAGTCCGTCAGCCCAGTGGGTATCATAGCCGGCAGAAACCAGGATAAGCCCGGGGTTAAACCGTTTCACTGCCGGTACGATGATTTGTTCGAAGACCGGTAAATATTGGGCATCACCACAGCCAGCCGGGAGCGGTATATTAACGGTGGTTCCCTCACCGTCGCCGATACCAGTTTCTTCGATACTACCTGTTCCGGGATAGTAGGGGTATTCGTGAGTCGATATGTAGAGCACCCGGGGGTCATCATAGAAAGCCCATTGGGTGCCGTTGCCATGGTGCACATCAAAGTCAATGATAGCGATTCGGTCTAATTTATATTTGACCAGAATATGTTTGGCGGCAATAGCTACATTATTAAACAGGCAGAAGCCCATAGCTCGTCGGTGAGTGGCGTGGTGCCCCGGGGGTCTGACCAGAGCAAAGGCGCTGTCTATCTCTCCATTTATAACCGCCTCGGCTGCCTTGATAGCACCACCGGCGGCATAAGTGGCTGCCTGGTAGGAGTCAGGCGACATTACCGTATCAGGGTCTAGCCAGCCGCCGCCCTTTTGCGCGGTGTCCTGGATATGTGATATATACTGCTTATCGTGCACCAGCGATATTTCAGCAACGGAGGCAGAGCGCGGCTTAATTGGTATTAGCTGTGGCTTGAGTCCGGTCTGTTCCAGATGAGAGATGATTGCCTCTAACCTCCCCGCATTTTCCACGTGCTGTCCGGTGTCGTGTTTGAGGTATATCGGGTCGTAGATAGAGCTGACCTTCATAAGGTTCCTTTCCTTCCACCGAATTAGCCAAGTTCTAATGTTAACCGATACCATGCTGGGTAGACAAGTAGGGTGAGACTAAACCACCAACTGAATGCCTGAAATCATAAACCAGCCCCCAAACCGATAAGTAATAGTCCACCGCCAATAAACATCCCTTCTTGAAATTTCCTTCCCCAGAGCGAATGGGTTCTATAAACTATATTGGAAACAAATGAAAGCCAGATCAGGTCGCAAAGCCAGTGGACAGTGATAAACACAATCAAGCCGGTGGTGCCGAAATCAAGGAACCTCATTATGAGCATACTGCCTATTGTCGCCCACCATAGCAGGAAGGAGGGGTTTAAGCCACTGGTAATAATGCCCGCCATAAAGGCATTGTAAGGTAAATCTTTGCCCCCCTGAGCTATCTCGACCCGGGCACGAAGCATATTTATCCCGAGCCAGATAATCATACCACCACCGGCTATACTTAACACGAGCTGTACGGTAATGTTTTGGAAGAATTGAGCAAAGCCAAAGTATATCAGTAGTATCAAGGGGGCTTCTATTACGGCATGCCCCAGGGATATCTGGGCACCAGCCCACGGGGACTTGTAGCTTTTGGCTAAAGTTACGGCAAACACAGGACTGGGCATCATTACCCCTGATAGGGAAATGGTAACCAGACTAAGCAAAAGTGGGAGCATAAGAACACCTTGGATTAGATTGTAATATAATAGTTGCCTGACGTCTCTGGGGTGATATGGTGTGGCTTGAGTTAGCCCTAGTAATACATTATACTCTGCTGATAGAGGCCGTGATGACTAGGAGGTTATAGTAAACGGGGCGTTTAAATGGTTGAGATAACGGATAGTGATTTCTCGGTAGATGATATAATCAGCCGAATGAACAATCCGGAGGTAGGGGCGGTCATAGCCTATGTGGGCGTGGTGCGTAGCTATTCGGAAGGGGGAGAGGTGGCGGGGATGGAGTTTGACGCTGACGAGACGGCAATTAGCAGAATCAGGGAACTGGAGGGGGAGGCACTTGAGGACTTTGGTATTAAGGAAGTGGCTATAGTGCATCGTGTGGGAAAGCTAAAGGTTGGGGACAAACTTCTTCTTGTAGCGATAAGCACTGCCCATCGGCAGTCGGCTTTTGCTGCCTGTACGAGTATAATAGATGCGATTAGAGTTATACACTCCACCTGGGCAAAGGAGTACTATAAAGGTAGTTAAAATCGAGAGACGGGGGCTCATTTAGATGCAGTACCACTTGGTTTACATAACAACCAGAGACGAAGATGAAGCCAGGAAAATAGGTAAAGCATTGGTAGAGGAAAAGCTGGCCGCCTGTGTTAATATCCATCCCATAAAATCAATTTATCGTTGGGAAGGGGAAGTCCAGGCAGAAGATGAGGCAGCGATGCTGGTTAAAACCAGGGCTGAGCTGGTTGATAGGGTTATTGAGCGGGTGAAAGCGCTGCATTCATACGAAGTTCCCGGTATCGTTTCATTATCAATAGATAAGGGCAACCCGGATTTTATGAAATGGATTGGCGAATCCACGAGGTGAGTTAAACAGTGTCTTTAGATTTAACTAAGGTGGCTTCGCAGGTTGGCGGTATGGTAGCCAGGCTGAAGGCGGGTAGTGAGGAGAGACGTAATCGTCTCCAGCAGGCTCTGGCTACTCTTCATGGTCAGGCTGGCGACATAGAGCGATTAGCCAGGAAGGTTGACTCCAGCAAGACTACCTGGCTGGTAGCTGGTCTGGTGGATGGACTTGACCAGCGCTATGCAGTGCCACCCCTCCCCGCCGAATTTACCATTCTGGCTACTGACGGCTCTCATATCGATGTTGACCGGCACCGGTCAACCAGGTGTTACCTGATAAACATAGGCGCTGCTATTCTTCGTTATGGCGCCCGGCCCGATGCCACCCTTGATAGTTTCCCCTGTCTCTATTCTGATGATGAAGACCTGGTGATTATGTCAGCCAAGCTCAAGGGTCGTGAGCAGCCAGTAGAAGGTACGCTTTTGGGTGTCAAACGCAGTGTTGAGGAGTGCCATCGGCTGGCGGAACTGGCTGCCGAGATGCCGACGGGCAGTTCAACTCTGGCACTGATTGATGGCTCGCTTATTCTCTGGGGTCTGGAAGCCTACCCAGAGTTTGTCGCTGAGGCACTGCTGGATAAAGGGTTTCTAAGCTATCTTGACGAGATGAGGAAGCTCAACAACGGTAAGCGGCTGGCTCTGGCCAGCTATATCAGCTTTCCTCGCAGCACCGATGTGGTTAATGCGCTGCGGGTAGCCCTTTGCCCAAATGAAATTGTTGACACCGACCTATATTGTCCCCGGTGTGAGACAAAAGAATGTGAGGTGGTGGCTGGCGTTCGGGACCGGGAGCTGTTCTTAGATTTACTGGCAGAGGGGGAAAGGTCAGACCTGTTTATCAGTCAGTCATCTATTGTCCAGAAGCGCTACGGGGTGCATCGGGTCTACTTTTTCTACTTCAGGGTGGATGACGAAATAGCCCGGGTTGAGATTCCCCAGTGGGTAGCTATGGATGAGAACCTGCTCAATCTGGTTCACGCCCTGGTTTTAGACCAGTGCCGGCGAGGACTGGGATACCCGGTGGCGTTAAGCGAAGCCCATGAACAGGCAGTAGTAACCGCCGCCGATAGAGAAAGTTTCTGGCAAATGGTAGAATCATCCATGATAGAGGAAAATCTGCCCAGCCTCACCTCTGCCAAGAGCCAGAGCAAAAGAACAAGGTGGGTTTAGATGGGATTTATTGACCTCACCCCCTTTATCCCCCTCTCCTTTGAAGGAGAGGGGGATAAAATTCAAAAGAGGGGCTCCCGCTCCTCTTAAATGCCCGTCAATAGA
>NZBQ01000038.1 GCA_002688105.1 Dehalococcoidales bacterium
AAGTCGCTTACCTTGGTACTTTACCGCGCTATACATGGGGGGAGTCTGCTGTATTGAACCGCAGAAGGAGGCAAGTGCTGGCTCCAATTGCCTCTGACTAATCCGGGAGGAGTCTCGCTTTTGAGTAACCTTGCCACTGGCATCATAGGTATCGGTGGTCACACCCAGTTCAACCTGAGCTTGATAAGTCTTGGTGTCATCTATCAGGAACTCAGTAATGCGTGTCCCCCGACCCAGGCAAACAGGCAGAACACCGGTAGCTGTCGGGTCGAGGGTACCGGCATGTCCAACGCGCCGCTCGCCACTCAGCCGCCTCACCATAGCTACAATGCTAAAGGATGTCTTCCCCCAAGGTTTGTTGATATTTAATATGCCGTCCACCGTTTTTAATGCTCTCTATCTAGCCTTGTCTTGTCAATCAGATTTAAGAGGTGGGATCCACGCTCAATAGAATCATCCCACTCAAATCTTAGTTCGGGAATACGCCGTACTTTTAAGCGCTTAGCCAGTTCCTTTCGGAGAAAACCTGAAGCGCCGGTTAACGCGCTTAGTGTCTCTTGTTTTTCTTCCGCGCCATCTATTCGACAGACAAATATCTTGGCATATTTCAGGTCGAGGGAAGTAGAAATCTCGGTCACAGCAACAAAACCGCCAAGTCTTGGGTCTTTGACTTGGCGGTGAAGTAATTCGCTAATTTCCTGGCGAATGAGTTGATTCAACCGCTCGATACGATGTGTCATAATTATTTTCTCCGGTTAAAGATTACTATCTTTTTTCCCTCCTGAAAACCTCTAAAATATCACCAACTTGAAAGTCATTATAGTCTTTGGTGCCTACTCCGCACTCGGAGCCAGCGTTCATCTCCTTCACATCGTCCTTGAAGTGTTTCAGACTACTAATGGTGGATTCACAGATTACTTGCTCCTGGCGTTTTACCTTGACGGAAGCTCCTCTACTTACCTTGCCTTCGGTAACATAGACACCGGCTATCTTTTGTTTTTTGGTGGCGGTGAAGATAGCGCGCACTTCAGCACGTCCCTCGATAACATCGATATAGGAGGGCTCCAGCATACCTTTAAGTGCCTTGTTCACATCATCTACCAGATTGTAAATCACATCGTAATTACGGATGCTTACCCCTTCCGCATCAGCTAATCGTCGAGCTCCCCGTTCGGTATCGGTATTAAAACCAATAATGAGTCCCTTGGAGGCAATAGCCAACATAACATCGCTCTCAGTAACATTGCCACTGCCACTATGGATGACTCTGACCTGAACTTCCTTTGTCCCCAGCCTCTCTAGAGAACTTCTTATCGGTTCAATGCTGCCTTGAACGTCGGTCTTAAGAATAACATTAAGCTCTTTTATCTGACCGGCACTTATTTGGTCAAATAGGTTATTGAGGGTCACTAATGGTGCTTGTTGTTTTATCTCCAGTTGTCGTTTTTGTATTAAGGCTCGTGCCTGTTGTTCGCTAGCCACAGCAGTCATAATATTTCCCACTTGAGGCACACTATCCAGTCCAAGGAGTTCAACCGGGGTAGATTGGTCAGCTTTCCTCACTCGTTTACCGGTATCATTAAACATGGCTTTTAGCCTACCCCATGTGGTGCCAGCTACTATAGTGTCGCCAAGCTTTAAGGTTCCGGTATGAACCAGCACGGTAGCTAATGGTCCTTTAGTCTTGTCCATCTCGGCTTCGATAACTACCCCCTCCGCCGGTTTAGATGGATTTGCCTTGAGGTCTTCCATCTCAGCCACAAGCAGGATACTTTCCAGCAGTTCAGGGATGCCCCTTTTCTCTTTAGCCGAAACCTGGACACAGACGGTATCCCCTCCCCACTCCTCAATAACCAAACCAGCATCAGTTAGTTGCTGTTTAGTCAGTTCAACGTTAGCCTCAGGCTTATCAATTTTATTAATGGCTACTATGATGGGCACCCCAGCCGCCCGGGCATGGTCTATAGCCTCCAGGGTCTGTGGCATTACCCCGTCATCAGCGGCCACTACCAAAACAGTGACATCGGTTACCTGTGCTCCCCGAGCTCTCATAGCCGTAAAGTCTTCATGCCCCGGGGTATCTAAGAAGGCAATCTTTTGGTCGTTGACCGTTACCTGGTAGGCACCAATATGCTGGGTAATTCCGCCGGCTTCGGTAGCCATCACATTGGTTTGCCGGATAGCATCCAGCAGTCTAGTCTTACCATGGTTAACATGTCCCATAATAGTGACTACCGGGGGTCTGGGTCGTAGGCCACCGAGCTCCTCGTCCTTGGTAGGCTGTTTCTTAGTCTCGCCAATAGCGCTGGCTAAGCTTTGGGTTATCCTAGGCTTTGGGCGTGGTTGATAACCAAGGTTTGTGGCTATGGTAGCGGCGGTTTCATAGTCAATTACCTGGTTAATATTAGCCATAATGCCGATTTTCATCAATTGCTTAATGATATCTATAGCACTAGCCTGTAGCAGGTCGGCCAGTTGCCTTATACTTAGGGTATGGGGAATCTCAACCGGCGGTGCCTTTGGTGATGGAGGGGTGTCATTAGCTCCTTCACCTGAGGGCTTGGAAACATTAGTCGGCTCACTTGCTTTGACCACTTATTGACTCCTTATAGAAGGTTTTTCCGTGTTTAATAAGCTGCTCCCGATTTTCTGGGATAAGGGTTGCTCGTAAAGCATACTCTATCCGACTACTCTTTAGCCCAACCTCCCAGCACTCTGGTGTCGGGCATAAATAAGTGCCACGTCCTGCTTCCTTTCCACTACTATCAACCTCTACTCTTCCCTCGGCAATACGCACCAAGCGGATTAGCTCTCGTTTAGCCTTTACCTGGCGACAGGCTACGCAAGTCCGTTGCGGTATATGCTTCCTGCTACTCAATACTCCTCCTCATCCAGAGGAATTTCTATTTCTCGGCGTGGTTTTTTAAGCTTGATGCCATCCTCGGCGACTCTCTTGACTTGAGTTCCTTTCCTTTTTCGTTTTCTTGATTTAGCCTCAGGCTTAGTCGGCGCTGGTGTCAGAATATCCTCAGCAAATCGGATCTGGGTTTTTTCCGGCGTTGCTTGCGCTTCGAAAGAAACCGGCAAGGGCTCAATTTCTTCTTCTGCCTCTTTGGCTTCTTTTACCTCTTTGGCTTCTTCTATCCCTTCAACTGTCGGTTCAGGCGCTAGAACTGGCTCCAGTATCGGTAGTACTTCAGCCGGAAGTTCCTCGATACCCTCGGCCTCTTCTTTGGACTCGGCTAAGGGCTTAACTTCGGCGGCTCTTTCTGCCTCAGCCACTGAGGCACTTTTGATATCTATTCGCCATCCGGTGAGTTTAACCGCCAGTCTAACATTTTTCCCCTCTTTGCCAATGGCTAGCGACAGTTGTTTATCAGGAACAATTACAGTAGCTAACTCCCCCTTATCATCCAGCTCGACGCTTAATATCTGGGCTGGACTGAGCGCATTAGCAATAAAGACAGGGATGTCTTTATCCCATATAACCACATCTATCTTTTCACCGTTCAGATCGCTTACGATATTTTGTATCCTGATACCGCGTAAGCCAACGCAGCAACCAACGGGGTCGATGCCTTCCTGGCGTGCGGCTACAGCTACCTTACTCCGATAACCGGCTTCACGGGCAACTGATTTTATTTCCACTATTCCGTTAAAAACCTCAGGGATCTCAAGCTCAAAAAGCCGACGAAGTAAGTCCGGGTGAGAGCGTGAAACCAGTACTCTGGGCCCTTTAGGGCTCTGGACTACGTCTAAGAGGCAGACCTTAAGCCTTTGACCTACTCGATACCTTTCATTCGGCACCTGCTCAGCGGCAGGCAGAATTGCCTCAGTTCTACCTAAATCAATGCATATCAGTCTGGGTTCAATGCGTTGCACCAGGCCGGTAACAATATCACCTTCCTTACCAGTATATTCCTCAAATATGGCGCTATGCTCGGCTTCATGGAGGCGTTGCAAAATAACCTGTTTGGCGGTTTGAGCAGCAATGCGCCCGGCATTACGCGGCGTAGCTTCTATCTCAAGATTGTCACCAACCTGGGCATCTGGATTTACCCGGTGTGCCTCATCTAATGATATCTCACGGCGGCTATCTGAGGGTTGCTCAACCACAGTTTTTTCTGCCCATACCTGAACCTTACCGGTGGTAGGGCCAATCTTAACCGAGATATTCTGGTTAGGTGCAAAACTATCTTTCCGGTAAGCTGATATTAGAGCTGCCTCTACGGCGGCAATAACCACCTCCGTGGGCAGGTTCTTCTCAGCCGAGAGCTGGGTAATAGCGAGCAGAAAGTCGCTTTTCATCTCGGGCTAGGGCCTCCAGTCCATAATTATTTTTATTTTTCATCCAACAAAAAAGTGGGCATCGAAACCCACTTCATCTTCCATCTCCGTTTGGATAAATTTACCACATTTTAAGTAATTTTGTCAAGCATATTAAAAAGATGGTAATTAATGGTGGTAAATATCGGCAAACTGGTGATAAAGCCTAGAAATCCTAGTTGCGTTAAATTATAATAAGTATTGATTGGAACCTTAAAGTAGGAGTAGTTTGGATATAGGAAAATTGAAAGCTTTGGTTATAGGTGAGGTCGCTATTAGGGTTAAGAGGGAGTTTCAGCAAGGAAAATGGTTAAGATAGGCATTCCCCGTGCCCTGCTCTATTACCAATACTACCCTATGTGGCAGACTTTCTTTGAGCAGTTGGGGGCGGAGGTAGTGGTTTCCCCACCGACCACTCAGGTTATGTTGTCCTCGGGCTCGTCTCGAGTGGTAGCTGATACCTGCTTGCCGGTAAAAGTTTTTCTGGGACATGTCCTTTATTTAGTAGAAAGGTGCGATTATATTTTTATTCCTGCCATCCGCAGTGTGCAAAAGAAGGTGTACAACTGCTCCAAGTTTCTCGGTTTGCCTGATATGACCAAAGCTGTTATCCCCGAATCTCCCCCTATACTGGATACAGACATAGATGTGAATAAAGGAAAGCGCAACCTGTATCAGGCTATTTACCAGCTGGGGCGGCATTTTACCTGGGACCCGTTTGAGGTCAGGCGAGCCAGCCTAGCCGCCTGGCAAGCCCACCTGGATTATCAACAGCTAATGTCCCGTCATAAATTAACCTCCCCACAGGCAATAGGGAGATTATCGGGTACACCCGAGGCAGAGCCGAGAATACGTTCCAGTGACCCGGCTCCAGTCCTGGGCACTATTGCCCTCGTTGGTCACCCCTATCTCCTTTATGACGAACATATAAGCCATCGTCTTATCCGCTGGCTGGAGCAGGCTAATTATAAGGTGCTAACTCCGGAGATGCTTACTAAAGATGAGCTTGAAGCCGCTACTGCCAGGTTGGCAGGTAGATGTCATTGGGCGTGTGAGGAGGAAGTAGTCGGCGCTGGGGAGTATTATTTGGGGAGTGGAGTTGATGGGGTTATTGGTATAATGGTCTTCGGTTGTGGTCCTGATTCTTTAATGATGGATGTGGTGCGTCGGCGGGCAGCCAGTCTGGGGATCACTGCTTTTATGGGTCTTACCATGGAGGAGCACACTGCGGCAACTGGAGTAGTCACCCGACTGGAAGCCTTTCTTGATATGATATACATAAGGAAAAGGAGACAGGCAGGAGTATGCGCGTAGGTATGCCTCATCTCGGTAATCTTTATATATGTATTAAAGCTATGGCAAACAGGTTGAATGGTGACTTGATAGTACCATCGCTTAGCAACCAGCGCACCCTGTCCCTGGGTGTCAAGTATTCTCCTGAAGGACTTTGCCTCCCCTTCAAGCTAATGCTGGGTAATCTAATTGAGGCTGCCGAGCTTGGAGCGGACACTATGATTATGGTTGGCGGCTTTGGCATTTGTCGTTTGGGCTACTACACTAAGATACAGAAACAGATTCTCCATGACCTCGGGTATGATGTCGAATTGGTTCAATTTGGGATTTCAGAAAACAAGCTACTTGGTTTTCTTCAATCGATGAAGCGGTTAACCAGCGGGGAAGGCTGGCCCAGCATCATCTCGGCTTTCCGCTTTGGGCTGGCGAAGCTGGGCGCCGTGGACAAAATAGAGCGAGTGGTGCAGAAGGTGCGGGCCGTAGAGCAGGTAAAGGGGGCAGCCAATAGGTTATTTACCCAGGCGATTCAGGCTATTGACCAGGCCGACGATTATGGTACCCTGAAGAGGGCGCAAAGAGACTACATTGCACAGCTCAACCAGGTGCCCAAGGATACCCAGGTTCAACCGCTGGTAGTAGGTATGACCGGGGAGTTTTATGTATTGCTGGAGCCCTTCTCCAACTTAGATGTAGAGAATGAGTTAGGTAAGCTGGGGGTAGAGGTAAGGCGAAGAACCTTTGTCTCAGAGTGGGTTAAGTACAGCCTGTTCCTCAATCCCTTGGGCATAGATGAGACGAAGAAGATTCATAAGGCAGCTCTGCCTTACCTTAAGCGCGATGTTGGTGGTGATGGCTGGGAAACGGTGGGGGAAAAGGTGCTCCACGCTAAAGAGTATGATGGTATAGTGCATCTGGCGCCATTCACCTGTACGCCCGAGATAGTGGCTCAAAATATCATGCCGTCAACCAAGGAGAATATCCCGGTGCTGACTATACTCTGTGATGAGCAGCTGGCTAAGGCCGGTGTGCTAACTAGGCTGGAGGCTTTTGTCGATCTTTTGGAGCGTAAGAGATGGGTAAATAACAAACAACAGCGGGTGGTCGTGTAAATGGAAGCTTATTTGGGAATAGATGTTGGCTCGGTAACTACTAAACTGGTAATGCTGGATAAGAATGATGAGCTGGTTGCTCATATTTACCTGCCGACACAGGGCAAGCCCATTGATATGGTGCAGGAAGGGCTGATACAGATTGAGCAGCAATTGCCTGAAGAGGCTAACATCTGTGGTGTGGCTACCACCGGCAGCGCTCGTTACCTGGCTGGGGTTATCGTTGGCGCTGATTTGGTCAAGAACGAGATTACCAGCCATGCGGTAGCTACCCTGCAGTATGTCCCTCAGGTGCAGACCATCATTGAAATTGGAGGGCAGGATAGTAAGATTATCATTGTTAGAGACGGGGTGGTAACTGACTTTGGTATGAACTCGGTGTGTGCGGCTGGCACCGGTAGCTTCCTTGATCACCAGGCACTGCGTCTAAATATGAGTATTGAGGAGTTTGCCCGGCGGGCACTGGATAGTAATACACCGGTGCGTATTGCCGGGCGGTGCACGGTTTTTGCTGAATCGGATATGGTGCATAAGCAGCAAATGGGGCATCGGATTGAGGATATCCTCTACGGTCTTTGCCAGGCGTTAGTTCGTAATTACCTTAACAATGTGGGTTTGGGCAAGGAGATTAAACCCCCCATAGTATTCCAGGGTGGAGTCGCCTTTAATCAGGGTATAGCAAGGGCACTCAGGGAAGAGCTTGGTACTGAGATTATTGTCTTGCCCCACCATGAGGTTATGGGGGCAATAGGCGCTGCTTTATTGGTACACGCAGGTATGACCAGAAGTGACAATGGCAGTCAGTTTAAGGGGTTTAGCGTAAGTGAAATAAAGTATCATACCTCTTCCTTTGAATGCAAATCCTGCCCTAACTGCTGTGAGATAGCCCAGCTCTCCATTAATGGTCGGGTTCTGGCTCGGTGGGGGGGACGCTGCGACATATGGGATGAGAGCCCGGTAAGCTAAAATGAGTGAATAGATGGGAATTGGACTGTGAACAAGGAATACGATGTGATTATTATTGGTGGCGGTCCGGCGGGACTTACCGCAGGGCTTTACGTGGCCAGAGCCAGACTCAACAGCCTGCTTATAGAGAAGGGAATGGTTGGCGGTCAGATAGCTAACGCCGAACGGGTAGACAACTACCCCGGTTTTCCTGAGGGCATTGGTGGCATTGAACTGGGGGAGTTAATTAGGCAGCAGGCAGAGAAATATGGGCTAAAAACTCTTACGGCTGAGGTTGTCGGTCTTGAACCTAAAGAAAAGCGAAAAGTGTTGAAGACCACCGAAGGCGACTTTATAGCTAAGGCAGTGATTATTGCTGTGGGCTCTAACCGACAAAAGTTGGGCGTCCCCGGGGAAGAGAAATTCGCCGGTAAAGGGGTATCCTACTGTGCTACCTGTGATGCCGCTTTCTTTCGAGACAGGCCGGTAGCCATAGTCGGTGGCGGCAACGCCGCCATTACTGAGGCTCTCCACCTGGTTAAGTTTGCCTCTAAGGTTATCGTGATACACCGCCGCCGCCATCTCCGGACGACTCCTGTCTTGCAAGAAAAGGCTTTCTCTGAATCCAAAATAGAATTCCGGTGGGATACTGTGGTGGAGGCAATTGAGGGAGGGGATTTCGTGAAAAGAATCAGGCTTCGGCAGGTGGAAACAGGTGAGAAATCTACCATTGAGGTAGACGGGGTCTTTATCTCCGTTGGACTTAAGCCGGATACCGATTACCTTAAAGGTGTTTTACCTTTGGATGGTGATGGCTATATTATCACTGATGATAAGATGGAGACCGGGATACCCGGTATTTTTGCTGCCGGTGATATACGTCATAACTCTCCCCGACAGGTAGTAACTGCTGCTGGAGACGGGGCTACCGCTGCAGTATACGCTGGAAAATTTATCGTCGAATAATCTTTTACTTAATTCTCAGGTGAAGTATAATTATTAAAAAGAGGCGGAAGCGATGAAGGTCATTTTTCTGAAAGATGTGTCCAAGGTGGCTAAAGCTGGTGAGACCAAAGAGGTAGCTGATGGCTACGGCAGGAACTTCCTTATCCCGCAAAAATTAGCTTTACCGGTCAGTCCGGCAGCGGTTAATATGGTAGCCGCGCAACGCAGGAAGCAAGTTCAAATCGGGTCGGAGTTAGCTGAGATGGCTAACCAGTTGGAGGGGCAGGAAATTATCCTGAGAGCCCGAGCCGGAGCCAAGGAGCGACTTCATGGCTCAATTACCAGTGCCGATATTGCTTCTGAGCTGCAGAATCGTACCGGGCTAGAGGTTGACAAAAGGAAAATAGAGTTAGCTGAGCCTATTCATCAGCTCGGTAACTATGATATAGGCATTAGACTGGCTCAGGACATAATGCCTAAAATAAAGGTAGTGGTTGTCGAGGAAGAGGAAGAGGATGAGATAAAAGCGGAGAAAGGGAAAGCCAAGAAGAGGGAAAAGAAATCAGAGGATGAGATAAAAGCGGAGAAAGGGAAAGCTAAGAAGAGGGAAAAGAAATCAGAGGATGAGATAAAAGCGGAGAAAG
>NZBQ01000039.1 GCA_002688105.1 Dehalococcoidales bacterium
AATGGGGTTTGAGCCGATTAAGGAGGTTACCCTCATCCGTCATGCCTATGTATTGCCCCGGCGGCAGAGGCAGGGAATTGGCAGTAAGCTGTTAAGCTACCTCAGGGGCTTGGTTACTACCTCACGTTTGCTGGTGGGGACCTGGGTGGATGCCCGCTGGGCGATTGACTTCTATGAAAAACATGGCTTCAGTCTTCTGCCGGATAAGGATGAGCTGCTAAAAACTTACTGGGATATCCCCCGGCGGCAGATTGAAACTTCGGTAGTTTTGGGTGTAGAATTAGGAAAGTAATGGAGGAGCAGGTATGGATAGAAAATGGATTAGCCGAATAATTCAGGTTGCCGTGATTTCTCTCACTGTAGCGGCAGTGTTCCAGGAGCTGGAAAAGCCTAAAGAAGAAAGGACTTGGCACGGGAAGATAGCCGGCTTTATACCCTATGATTTCAGGATACCTACTCTGGAGAAGCTCAAGGAGGCTTACTGGAATCCCTATGAACGGAAAATAATTACGCCTGAGGCGTTCGGCATTGGCTGGGGAATCAACTTCTATACTTTACTGGAAAATCTGGGGATGATTAAGTCTGAGGTTTCTGAGGAAAACTTCCTCATGCCGACGGAATCCATTAAGGATACGCTGGCCAATTCCCCGGCGGAAGTAGCCGAAGAAGAGTAGGGGATGGTGGAGGTGGGGATACGAAATAGTGGCTAGGCGGGGACAAATTTTAGTAATGAGAGGTAATTTCATAACGGATATTTACCACCCCAGTGAATTGCCCAGCTACCATCATCACGCTGATATAGTTCTCCTCTGACATATCCAGCTCTCTGGGTATCTTCGTCCAGCCTTTTCTGTGCGGTCATCTTACTTTGCTCACTAATTATTTCTTTTGCAACTAGTTGTCCTGAGGGTGTGAGAATATCATCTTTATAGCATAAGAGGCAAACGTGCTATATTCTTGTCTAACCTCTCTAACAAAGCGGTATACCTTCTATCAGACTTAGATGTCATACCTACAGCAATAAAACCTAGCCCAACTGAAATTAGACCGAGTGATGCACCGAGTAGCCCAATGTCAGTTTGTGCGTCTGATACACTTAAGCTAAAGATAACAATTAGGACTACAACTCCCAAAATAATAAACATCAGTCCTATCGTTTCTCCGATGTATTTCGTTTTACTCCCCACCTCTTTCCATAGGTTAATCATTGTATCCTCCTATTTCATATGCTTTCCCCCACACCCCATCCCCTCTAATCTCAACCAGCTTTACCGGCAGCAGTTTATTGGTTAAGTCATCGCTGCTTCCAGCATAAACCTTTATGTAGTTGGCGGTGAGACCGGACCAGGTGCCGTTAGGGGACTGCTTTTCCCATAGTACCGGCATAACTTGACATAAGAATCGCTGACTGAAGTTCTGGGTGCTCTCTTCCGCCAGCGCCAGCATCCTCTGGCTGCGCTGCTTTTTTACTTCAGCCTTTACCTGCCCGGGAAGCTGGGCGGCTTGAGTTCCCCGGCGGGGTGAGTAAGTGAAGACATGAATCCGGGCAAACTCCATCCGGCGGCAGAAGTGATAGCTTTCCTCAAACTCCTCGTCAGTTTCACCGGGGAAGCCGACCATGATATCGGTGGTGATAGCTGCCTCCGGCACTGAAGACCTGATCAAGGATACCGACTGCTCGTAATCACTGGTGGAATAGTGCCGTTTCATCCGACTGAGTACCCAATTGCTGCCGCTCTGGAGGGAGAGGTGGAAGTGGGGGCACAGTCGCCGGTTATGCCATAGCCCGATAAGCTCCGGGGAGATTTCCTGGGGTTGAAGGGACGACAGCCTTAATCTGGCGACATCGGTCTCTGTCAGAATGTGCTCCAGCAGTTCCTTCAGGTTAATCCCGTTATAACTGTAAGCGCCAATCTTGACCCCGGTTAGTACCACCTCTTGGTAGCCTTGAGCCAGCCGGTGCCTGACCTCATCCACAATCTGGTCAACGGGCAGGCTTTCCTCTCTGCTCCGCACCAGCGGCACGATGCAGTAGGCACAAAAGTCGTGACAGCCATCCTGAACCTTGATGAAGGCACGGGTGTGGAAGCTGTCATAATGGCGACTGGTCAAATCTCCTTGAACTTGGGCGGGATTACCCAGGCGCCCCGACTCCCTCAGCAGTCGTAGCAGATGCGGTTTTTCCTCGTTGTCCAGGACCAGGTCAACCCCTTCAATCTGGGCTAGTTCCGGCTGTGCCCGTTCCGCATAGCAGCCGGTAGCCACTATTAAAGCCTCGGGGTTTTGGCGGTGTGCTAACCTGAGTCGGTGACGAGCTTTGCTGTCGGCAATATGGGTGACGGTGCAGGTATTCAGTATGTAGACATCAGCCTCATCGGTCGGGGATACCAGCCGGTATCCTGCCTCAGCAAATTGTCTGGCTAGAAGCTCGGACTCGGCTTGATTGAGCTTACAACCCAAGCTGTCTAAGGCTATTCTTGTTTTTCCCAATCTCCTCCTCTTTTTAGCCAACATCTTTTACATCGGCATTATAATTTTATATTCTCAGTTGGTCAATTTACTGAGATTGACGGTGTTTGACAGTGGCCTGGGGAAATACAGTATAATGCTTCGAATGAAGAATGGTCTCTAGGCTACTCGCCTAGACTCTGGGGGCAACCATAAATAATAGAGTTGTGGTCACTGGAATTGGTGTCGTGTCTCCGCTCGGACTGAATGCCACCACTACCTGGGAAGGTCTTATTGCCGGCAAGTCCGGTATTGACTATATCACCCTGTTTAACCCCAAGCCTTTTGAAACCAAGTTCGCTGGTGAGGTAAAGGGGTTTAATCCCACCGATTATATCAGTCGTAAGGCGGCCCGTCACATGGACCGCTATGGTCAGCTAGCTGTGGCGGCTAGCCTGCAGGCAGTAGAGCAAGCCGGAATAAAGATTGACCACAGCAATCATGATAATTTTGGTGTCATAATTGGCACCGCATCCGGGGGTATGCTTACCCTGAATGAACAACTAAGAATACTGGACGAGAAAGGGCCGGATAGGATAAGCCCCTTTCTGGCACCAATGATGGCGGCTGATATGGCTTCAGCCCAGGTGTCAATCTTGCTCGGAGCCAGAGGTCCGAACTTCTGCACCACTTCATCTTGCTCCAGCAGTTCCGATGCTATAGGGGTTGCTTGCGAGTTTATCAAGTGTGGTGATGCCCAGGCGATGATAGCCGGTGGCAGTGAGGCGGTAGTAACCCCTATAGGTATTGCTGCCTTCAATGCCTGTAAGGCCCTCTCCACACGGAATAGCCAACCACAACAGGCTTCGAGACCCTTTGATGCTGAACGCAATGGTTTCGTTCTTAGTGAGGGTGCTGCCGTCCTGATTCTGGAAGACCTTGCCTTTGCCCAGAGGCGCGGGGCTAAAATTTTGGCTGAAATCATAGGCTACGGGGTTAGCGCTGATGCCTCTCATGTTACTCAGCCGGATAAAAGTGGGGAGGGCGCGGCCAGGGCTATGAAAATGGCGCTTAACAAAGCTGGACTCGGCGCTACCGAGGTTGATTATATTAACGCTCATGGCACCTCCACTCCCTTGAACGATAAAGCAGAGACGGCGGCGATAAAGGCGGTGTTCGGCGACCTTGCTTATAAAATTCCGGTAAGCTCCACTAAATCAATGATAGGTCACCTGTTGGGGGGTGCCGGGGCTATTGAGGCAGCGGTGTGTATTATGGTTGTCCAGCACGGGATTATACCACCAACTATCAACCATACTCACCCTGACCCTGGTTGCGATTTGGATTATGTGCCTAATGTCGCCCGCCAAGCCAAGGTCGCTACTGCCCTGTCTAATTCCCTTGGCTTTGGTGGTCACAATTCAGTCTTAATCTTCCGTCAATATGGCGAGGCGTAAGCTTGGGGCATAGTCGTTGGAATCTCCAACCTCCCGTTCCCGACAAACTTTTAGTTAATAATACCTGTGGTTTTTCCCCGCTAATAGTCCAGCTCCTGTATAATCGCGGTCTTACCGAGCCATCCCAGTTAGAAGCGTTCATTGCTGCTGATAAGAGGATGATGGCTGACCCCTTTCTGCTGCCTGGTATGGACCGGGTGGTAGCCAGGATTTACCAGTCCTTGCTTACCGGGGAAAACATTGCTGTCTACGGCGACTTTGATGCTGATGGCATCACGGCTACGGCGGTGCTTGTTCAGGGTCTAACTATCCTTGGCGGTAAGGTTGTCCCTTATATCCCTGACCGCCTGACGGAAGGCCACGGACTGAGAACTGCCGCCTTGGAAAAACTTTATCATCGGGGCATTAGCCTGGTTATTACCGTCGATTGCGGGGTTACGGCGGTATCCCAGGTTGAGCAGGCGAAGAGTCTGGGGTTGGATATAATTATTACCGACCATCATATCCCTCTATCCGAGATTCCTCCCGCCTTGGCTGTTGTTGACCCCAAACTGCCCGATTCAGCTTACCCTTTCTCCGAATTAGCCGGTGTTGGGGTAGCCTTCAAGCTGATTCAGGCACTGTTCCAGGGTATTGGTAAAGAGCAGCAACTGGATGGATGGCTCGACCTGGTAGCTCTGGGAACGGTGGCTGATATGATGCCTCTGCTGGGCGAGAACCGGTATCTGGTCAAGCAGGGGTTGGGGCTGATTAACAATACCCCCCGTCTGGGGGTCAGGGAATTGATGGCTCAGGCTGGATTAAAAATCGGTAGCCTTGACTCGGGCAGAGTCTCCTGGGTTATAGCTCCCCGCTTGAATGCTGCCGGCAGGTTGGATCATGCCATGGCTGGCTATGAGTTACTGATGGCAGAATCACCGTCGGAAGCACAGAGGCTGGCGGTGTGGCTGGAGCAAAAAAATGCGGAACGTCAGAAGCTGACCGCCGATGCCTTAGCTAAAGCCAGAGAACAGGTATTAGCCAAGGGAATCTCACCGCTGCTAATGGCTGGCGATAGAGGCTATCCAGGGGGTATCGTCGGGCTGGTAGCCGGTAGGTTGTCCGAAGAATTCTATCGCCCGGCTATTGTGGTCAAAATTGGTGAAAAGGTAAGCAGCGGGAGTTGCCGCAGTATTCCTGAGTTTAATATTACCCTTGCCCTGAATCAGTGCAGCGACCTTTTATCGCAGTTTGGTGGACATTCTCAGGCAGCAGGTTTTACTCTGCCGACGGAGAATTTGATTCATCTGGAACAGCGTATGTCTCGGCTGGCAGCTATCCAACTGGAGGGACTTGACCTTCGCCCCCGTATTGATATTGATGCTGAGGTTAGTCTGGCTGATATCGGTGGTGATACTTTCCGGACAACTCAACAGCTAGCCCCCTTTGGGTATGGTAATCCAGCACCTACCTTTCTCAGTCGGGGGGTAGAGGTTGTTGATTGCCTCACTATGGGCGGTACTGGTGAGCACCTGAGGCTAAAGTTGAAACAGGGCGGAGTGGTGTGGGGTGGGGTAGCTTTCAGATTGGGTGGCTATCTGGCTGAGGTATCCTCACCTCTTGACATCGTCTGCAACCTGGAAATAGACCACTGGGGTGATGAGGCGAGACTCAGACTCAACATCCTCGACTTTGCTCCAACTGGCTGAACCATTAATATAATGGTTTTCTTCTTACTGGGAAGAGATTACTTGACTTTTGCCAAAGTGTTTTCTTATAATATGAATGGTGGTTTACAGTTTAGGTTATCTCATACTTGCTCAAGTGCTTGGATGACCCAACTCTAGCCAACTATTTAGAAGAGAGGAGGGCATCCAATGGGCTTTGAGGAGAAATCGCTCCAATGTTCCGATTGTGGGGCTACCTTTGCCTTCAGCGCTGAGGAGCAAGAGTTCTTCGAATCAAAGGGCTATACTAATGAGCCCAAGCGCTGTCCCGCATGCCGCGAAGCTAGGAGAACTCAGCGTTACGGGAATGATGGCTACGGCTACAGGTCCCAGCGTCAGATGTTCCCGGCAGTATGTGCCGACTGTGGTAAGGAAACCGAAGTACCGTTTGAACCCCGCGAAGGTAGACCGGTGTATTGTAGCGAATGTTACGCTAAAACAAAACAGAGTAGATAGCGTTAGTGTAGCTTGAATGAAACACATAGGCTGGGGTTACCTGGCCTATGTGTTTTTAGAATTGAATTGGGCTTAAGAGTACTTGACTAATCTACATTAAGAATTCTATTCAACCACGTGGAGCAATCTGGATGTTATTATCCCGGAGGGAAGGCCTACCAGAGCGGCCGTAATCATTACTCCTCTCGCTTAAGTAGCAGGTCAGTGAGACAGAAGTCCGGCAAGCAGTATCTGGGCTGCCTTTTTGTCCAGAGGTTTATTATTGTTGTCGCATTTAGGTGATTGGATACAGCTGGGGCAGCCCTCCTGACAGGGGCACTCAGTAATCGCCTTCAGTGTAGTTTGCCATAGTTCCTCTATCAAGGCAAAGCCCTTCTCAGCGATGCCGATGCCTCCGGGATGGGCGTCGTAGATAAATATTTGGGCTTTCCCGGTATCAGGGTGGAGGGGGGTAGATACACCACCAATGTCGTTGCGGTCGCAGAGGGCAAATAGCGGCAGAATGGCGATGGCGGCGTGCTCGGCAGCGTGCAGTCCCCCGGCAAAGTCTCGTTGCTCTTTGGCCAGTCGGGTAACGGCATCGGCTGGCAGGTCGAACCATAGGGCAACGGTAAAGAAATGCTGGGGGGGCAGGTGGAGGGGCTCTTCGCCAATTACCTCCTCGGTGAATTGTGCCTTTTTCGTGAAGCCAACCACAGTAGTGGTAACCTCTACCTTGCTCAGATATACCTTTACCTGTCTGCATTTTCTACTGCGAGTTGTCTTGACAATGCGCAAATCAGTAATGTCCTTTGGCTGGGTGTAGTAGGCAGCCGTGGTCGGCACCGCACAGGCAGTACGGTTAGTCAGGTCAAGGTCGGTAATCAGGTAGGACTCCCCCTGGTGGAGGTAGATAGCACCGGGATGCACCTGAAAAAAAGCCACTCCAGCCTCTACGGTTTCCAGCAGAGAGTCGGTAGAGGTATCAATAAGGGCGAAGTTTTCCCCTGAGGTGGAACGAATATTGATTGATTGAGTTGGGTAAGCAATGGACGGTGAAAGATACCACTTCCTGTTCCGCTCCCTGAGTATGCCCTGTTCCTCAAGCTCGGTTCTTTCCTGGCGGTAGGCAGAACCGAAAATTTTCTCATCATCTTCGACCAGTGACATTTCCCAGGCAGCACACAGCAGGTGAGCTCTCAAAATGTAAGGGTTATCGGGATTAATCAGGGCATTCTCAAAGCTTTTTTGGAAGAAGGCATCAGGGTGGCGCATAAAATACTGGTCAAGAGGATTATCCAGACCGATAAGGAAGCTTAGCGATTCATCTTGGTTCCGTCCGCTCCTGCCTGCCTGCTGCCAGGTGCTGGCGATACTCCCCGGATAGCCGGTGAGCACTGTTGCCTCAAGGTCGCCAATATCTATTCCCAGTTCTAGAGCGGTAGTAGCCACCACCCCCAGAAGTTGACCGGAAAAGAATTCCTGTTCTATTTGACGTCGTTCCTGCGGCAGATAACCAGCCCGATAAGATTTGATTTGTTTAACCAGGGCTGGACTAACTTCAGCTAACCGTCGGGATGAGTAGGCGTAAATAAGCTCGGTCAGCCGCCGGGTGCGGGCAAAGGTTAGAGTGCGGATTCTATGGCTCACTAACTCAGCGAATAGGTTGGCAGCTTCACTATTAGCACTGCGCCGAACACTCTTCGTCTCATCTATAATTGGCGGATTCCAGAAGACAAAGTCCTTGCCTCCGTAGGGCGAGCCGTCATGGTCAACTATCTTAAAGGGTAAACCTACCAGTCTTTCCGCATGCTCTGTCGGGTTAGCTATGGTGGCTGAGCAGCAAATGAACTGGGGGTTTGAGCCATAAAGGTTACACAGGCGGCGCAGGCGGCGCAATACGCCGGCGACATGAGAGCCAAAAACACCACGATAGGTGTGGGCTTCATCTACTACCACATACTTCAGGTGGCGCAGTAGCCTTGACCATGATTGGTGATTGGGCAGTATACCAATATGTAGCATATCCGGATTGGTAAGTATTACCCCGGCTTTTTTCCTTATTTCCGCTCGCTCCGACTGAGGGGTATCGCCGTCAAAGGTGGCGAAGGCCTCTATCGGGAACAGATTGGGACAGACTAGCTCTTGTAAACTCCGCAACTGATCCTGCGCCAGAGCTTTAGTTGGAAAAAGGTAAAGAGCGCGGCTGCCTTGCTCAGTTGAAATTGCCTGGAGTACGGGAATATTGTAGCATAGGGTCTTGCCACTGGTACTGGAGGTTGCCACCATTACATTCTCACCCTGCTGAGCCTTATCTACCGCTTCAGCCTGGTGGGTGTAAAGGTGTAATAAGCCGTGCTCATTAAGGCAATCTTGCAAGCCGCTAGCCAGAGGCTCAGCTAGTTTCCTATAGCTGGCTTCACGGCGTGGAATATGCTCAGTATGAGCAATCTGACCGCTATAGGCAGGTTGGGTGGTAAGATGATGAAGGAAGCCTGAGGCATCCATTATTAGCTCCCGTCAAATTGTCCAGAAATGCCGTAAACGGTTTGGGCACTAGAGAACGGATATAATTTCAATTTCATAGTCAAGTATCTCTATCTCAAACCGACCATGAACAATGAAGTTTGCCACTTTTGACAGGATTTCGTTAGTATATCGTTTATCATTGCTAACGCAACAAATCCCCAGTGTAGCCACCTGCCATAAGTCCTGGTCGTCAATTTCAGCCACCGAAACATTAAATTTGTTGTCGACCCGGGCGGTGATGGATTTCAGAACCTGTCTCTTACTCTTGAGGGATAGATTTTCCGGCAGGCGAAGCCTGATTTTGCATACGCCGACATTCATGATATATGGTTACCAGTAGCCTGACAAATTAAGCTAAGATTGCCAACAACACTACTTGGAAACATTGGTAACACACTGGGGAGATAGGACGACTGTCTAATTCCTAAACTTGACCGGATTAATGTATGAGCTACAATCCCACTATACAACTTATGGTTTATCAAGTCAAGACAAACAATATAGGTTGTTTAGCAACCTATCCTCCTGTCCCCTTTTGTAGGAATACGGCATTGGCAATAAGGTTGCTCAGCAATAAGGGGTTTAAGGGGCGAAGCCCCTTCTCAAGGAGATGGGGATTAAGGGGGTGATGTTAATAAACAATCTAAAAATAGCTCCCATCAATTTACAGTTGTCCTAACTTATGTTATACTTAATCTTTGTTAAAACAGTTAAGGAATAGAGGAGCATAATTTGGACAAAGAAAGAAAGACAGGAACTATAAGCAAGTTTGGGCGTCATAAAGATGACACCGGCTCGACTGAAGTTCAGGTGGCACTGCTTACCGACAGGATAAATCAGTTAACCGGGCATATGGCGGCTAACCGACATGATTATCACTCGCAGCGTGGTTTGCTTAAGCTTGTCGGACAAAGAAGAAGACTATTGTCTTATCTGAGTAGACAGGGTGTAGGTCGATATCACAAACTGATAGGCAGGCTTGGCCTGCGCAAGTAAGGAGAAAAATTTTGATGACATCGCATTCTTTTGATGGTGAGGTTGGGGGCAGAAAGCTCATAATAGAGACGGGGAAGTTCGCCGGGCAAGCTAACGCTGCGGTAACTGTCCGCTATGGAGATACGGTGGTTCTGGTTACTGCCTGCATTGGCGATGAACCGCGGGAGGGAGTGGATTTTCTGCCGCTAACCGTTGATTATGAGGAGAGACTATATGCCGCCGGTAAGATTCCTGGTGGCTTTATTAGAAGAGAAGGGCGTCCCAGTCAGGAGGCGACCTTAGCTGGTCGGCTTACCGACCGTCCACTGCGTCCGCTTTTGCCCAAGGTGTGGCGTAATGACATTCAGCTTATAATTACTGTCCTTTCCGCTGACCAGGAGAACGACCCTGATATTCTGGCGGTTATCGGTAGCTCGGCAGCTTTATCAATATCAGAAGTGCCCTTTGATGGCCCGGTAGGCGCAGTCCATATTGGCTATATTAATGACGAGCTGGTCTTAAATCCAACGTTAGCCCAATTGGAAGACAGTCTATTTGACCTGGTGGTGGCCAGCACTAAGCAAGCGGTAGTGATGTTAGAGGCCAGAGGCCAGGAGGTTTCCGAGGATATTGTCATGAAGGCAATTAAATTTGGCCATGAGGCAAACCAGGGCGTTATCAGGCTTCAGGAGCAGCTTCAACAGGCTTGTGGTAAACCTAAGGTGGAAGCTCCGAGCAGTGAGGTTCACCCTGACTTAGTTTCCGCAATTTCGTCAGCCGTTAAGGGCAAAATTTCTCAAACCCTGAGTCAACCGGAAAAGCAGCAGCGGGAACAGGCTCTCAACAGCCTGCGAGAAGAACTTGTCGAGAGTCTAAAGGAGTCGTTTCCGGAAAAAGATGTACTTTCTGCTTTTGAGTTAAAGGTTAAGGGTGAGTTAAGGGATGTTATTCTTCATAAGGGACGGCGTCTCGGCACTCGTACCCTGAATGAAGTCAGACCTCTTGACTGTGAAGTGGGACTTTTGCCTCGTACTCATGGCTCAGGATTATTCACCCGGGGTCGGACGCAAGTACTGACGATTACTACCCTGGGCTCTACCCGGAAGGAGCAGCAGCTCGATGGACTGGGCATAGGGGGGGCTAAGCGTTTCATGCACCACTATAATTTCCCCCCCTTCTCCAATGGTGAAGTGAAACGTGTCGGGACAACCGGTCGTCGTGAGATTGGGCATGGTGCCCTGGCGGAACGAGCCCTTATTCCAGTGTTGCCTAAGGATGAGGATTTTCCTTATACTATTCGCCTTGTTTCTGAGGTTCTTAGCTCCAGTGGCAGTACCTCTATGGCCAGTGTCTGCGCCTCAAGCCTATCCCTGATGGATGCTGGGATACCAATAAAGAGAGCCGTAGCCGGGCTAGCTATGGGTCTGGTTACCGGGGAAAAGGGCGAATACGCTATTTTAACTGATATCGAGGGCATAGAGGATGCTTACGGTGATATGGACTTCAAGGTGGCGGGCACTACTGAGGGTACCACCGCCGTGCAGTTAGATATTAAGCTCAAGGGCATAGACCTGGAAATTCTGGAAAAGGCGCTGAGTAAGGCTAAAGAGGCCCGACTGTTTATTCTGGAGACAATGCAGCAGACCATTAGCTCCAGCCGACCTGAGATTAGCCGTTATGCACCACAAATGCATAAAATAATGATTAACCAGGATAAGATTGGTACTGTAATTGGCCCCGGAGGTAAAACCATCAGGTCAATTGTTGAGGAAACTAAAGCAACTATTGATATTGAAAATGATGGCACGGTGATTATCAGTTCGCTGGGTGAGGAACCAGCCCGTAAAGCTATTGCCATCATAGAGAGGTTAACCAAGGATGTAGAGGTTGGTGATATTTATACCGGGAAAGTAATGCGTCTAATGAACTTCGGCGCTTTCGTAGAAATTCTTCCCGGCAAAGAGGGCTTAGTTCATATCAGTGAACTGGCTGACTATCGGGTAGACAGGGTTGAAGATGTGGTTAAAGTGGGCGATGAGATTACGGTTAAAGTAATTGAGATTGATAATCTCGGCAGGATAAACCTGTCACGGCGGGCTGCGTTGGGGGAGTCTTCTCAGGTGCCAGGGGCGCTGGTAAAAGGTTCGTCGTCCCCAGACCGTCCGTTTATGAAACAACGTGAGGTTCGTTCCTCACATTTGCCGAAACGTCCTCCCGGTAGAAGGGAATAAGCCATGGAGCCAATCAGGGTAGTAGTTTATGGTGCTTCAGGCAAAATGGGGCGAGAGATAATTAATACCCTGTGCCGTGAGCCAGAAATGAAAGTGGTAGGTGCCGTAGATCGAGAGGCTACTGACGAGTCCTGCCTGCCTTTACCTGATGAATGGGAGGCGATACCATTTTCTTCGGATTTAGACTATATCCTCACCAGTTGCCAGCCTGATGTGCTGGTGGATTTTACTATCGCTAAAGCTACTATGCTAGCGGTGCGTCTGGCTATTAAACGGGGGGTTAACTTGGTGATAGGGACTACCGGGTTAACCACTGATGAACTCAGTGAGATTGACCAATTAGTCAAAGCCCATCAGGTGGGGGCAGTGGTAGCCCCCAATTTTGCTCTGGGAGCAGTGCTGATGATGCACTTAGCTAGGGTGGCGGCCAAATATCTTGACTATGCTGAAATTATAGAGCGACATCACCAGTTAAAGGCTGATGCTCCTTCGGGAACTGCCCTGTCGACAGCTAGGGCAATGGCAATAGCCAGAGGTAAACCGTTCTCCCGTCCCCCGGAACGAGGTAAGACATTGCCTAGCCGGGGGGAACAGGTTGAGGGGATTACTATTCATAGCGTCCGTTTACCCGGTCTTTTAGCCCATCAGGAGGTCATCCTGGGTGGAGCCGGACAAACACTGAGCATACGCCATGATACCATTAGCCGAGAATGCTATATGCCAGGTATTATACTGGCCATAAAGGAAGTAATTAAACGTCAGGGGTTAGTCTATGGTCTGGATACCCTGCTCGGTTTACAGGAGGAGTAGTGCCGGAGTATAACGTGGCTATTGTTGGTGCTACCGGGCTTATTGGGCAGGAGTTTATCAAGGTGCTGGAGCAACGGAAATTCCCTATGGCCTCCGTTCACCTTTTGGCCTCAGACCGTTCTGCCGGCAAAAAATTATTTATCAATCATCAGGAGGTTGAGGTCAAGGAGACGACTCCTGAGTCGTTTAGAGGAATAAATATTGCTCTCTTCTCCGCAGGAACTGAGATGAGCCGTTATTTCTCACCGATAGCTGCTCAATCAGGGGCTGTAGTTGTTGATAATAGCGCTGCTTTTAGAATGGTGCCTACGGTTCCTCTGGTAGTCCCTGAGGTCAATCCTGAAGACATTAAGTTGCAGAAGGGAATTGTAGCTAATCCAAATTGTTCCACCATTCAGATGGTAGTGGCTCTGAATCCACTGCATAAGGTTAATCCTATCAAGCGTATTATTACCAATACCTACCAATCGGTGTCAGGTACTGGTTCAGCCGCGGTAGATGAACTAACCACACAAGCTAGGCAGGTATTGGACGGTCAGAACACTGCCCCTCACGTTTATCCTCATCAAATAGCCTTTAATGTCCTGCCAGAGATTGATGTGTTTCTGGATGATGGCTACACTAAAGAAGAATGGAAGATGGTGGAAGAAACCAGGAAAATAATGCATGCCAGTGATATGAATATCTCAGCCACCTGTGTGCGAGTTCCAGTATTTGTGGGACATAGTGTCGCCATCCATGTGGAATTCTCCCAGCCTATGTCTCCCGATGAGGCTCGGCGTATTCTTGCCCAGGCTCCAGGGATCAAGGTATTAGATGACCCGGCTATCAGCCTTTATCCTCAGTCTTGGTCAGCCGCCGGCACTGATGAGGTTTTTGTCGGGCGTATTCGTCGGGATGCTTCTCACTCTAACGGTTTGGTTATGTGGGTTGCCGCTGACAATCTGCGTAAGGGAGCCGCTCTGAACGCGGTTCAGATTGCTGAGGAGATGGTTAAGAGAGACTGGCTGTATCCGGAGGCTAGAAAATGAAGCAAATAGGGCGATTACTCACCGCAATGGCAACCCCCTTTAATGAGGGAGGGGAGGTTGATTACGAGCAGGCCAAGAAACTAGCTTTAGCCCTGCTTCACTCGGGAAGTGATGGGATAGTGGTCGTGGGCTCAACCGGAGAATCCCCCACCCTTATCCGAGAGGAAGAGTTGCGTCTTTTTGTTGATATTAAATCAGCAGTAGGTGAGCGAGGAGCAGTAATAGCTGGCACTGGCAGTAATAGCACCGCTGAAGCCCTAGTGGTGACCAAAGAGGCAGAAAGAGCTGGGGTTAATGCCTGCTTATTGGTAGTCCCCTACTATAATAAACCTACTCAAGACGGTTTGTATCAGCATTTCAAGACTATTGCTCAAGGAACTAATCTATCCTGTATCCTTTATAATGTGCCGTCACGCACCGTGGTTAATCTATCCGCTGACACGGTTATCAATCTAAGCCACATTGATAACATTATCGGCATAAAGGAAGCCAGCGGTAATCTAGAGCAGATTTCTAAGATAATTAGTAATGCCCAAGAAGGTTTTCTGGTCTGGAGTGGCAACGATGGCGACACTCTACCCATACTATCCCTGGGCGGCTATGGGGTCGTCAGCGTTGTCTCCAATCTGGTTGGCAACCAAATCAAAAAAATGATTGATGACTTTATTAGCGGTAAAATAGACGAGGCGGCGGCTATCCACTGCCGTCTGCTTCCCCTATTTGAGGCTATGTTTGTTGTTTCCAACCCGATTCCAGTTAAATACGCCCTTAACTATGTCGGTTTCAATGTGGGCAAGCCCCGCCTCCCCCTTACCGAGCCCGATGAGAAGTCAGCCGCTCTCATCAGGGACACTCTGAAAAACTACCGCATTGACCTGCCACTGACATCGGGTTAATACTGTCTTAAGGAATGAAGTTATCGTACTTCTTGGGAAGTATATCCTCCATAGCTCTTTTCTAAAGTTTAGGCAGTAATGATGGAATGTGTTGCTCGCTCAGGCGTTTCGCAACTAGTACGGAGCCAGCCTCTGATTATCCTGACACCAGATTTTCTCGTCCTTCAAGGTAAAAATCTGTGACAGCTCACGTCCTAAATCCCAAGCCAAAGGGTACATCCGTCCCCGCTTCTTAACATTCTTAACTATTATCGTCATAGACGCTTTATCCCGCAAAAGGTCATAAACCAGTCGGTATATGGAAATCAATGACTCTGCGAATAGGTCGTAATCGCTTATATTACCTAGGTCATTTGGGTCATCTGAGTAGAATACATCCAGACCGGACTCCTTCCGGCTCCTCTGGGTCATGGCACCTTTCATCTTGAGCATATCCCAGTACGGGTGGACTGGTTATGCAGTAATCTATCGGAGGCAGGTTTAGCTCCTTCATATTGTTCGCATCGCAATTAAATAATTCAATCCTTACTTGCTGGAACGTACCCGGTTGTGAAGTTTCTTGTGCTATCAGGTTACGCGCAGTTCCTGTATATTAAGTATTTACTTCTATGCCATAACCATTTCGTCGGTAACGTATGCAGGCGATGAGTGTCGAGCCAGTGCCCACCATGGGGTCTAAAACATTCATGCCCTTCTTGGTGAAAAATTCAATGAATTCTTGAGCCATTGTTTCGGGGAACTTCGCCGGGTGGGTGAGTACTTTCTTATCTCTAGGCGGTGGGTTGTGCATAAATCAGCTCTTTTGAAACTGAAGCCATTCCTTAGAGATCAAATCGTTAAGTTTATTTATGCGGGTGGTATTGCTTCGCTTATTATCCATTTCCACTATCATGTCATACCAGCTTAATCTTCACCACCTGACTTTTCATATTACTACAGAACAGGTGTCTTTAGTATGGTTTGCTCTCGTTCGGCTCCCACCGAGATGAGGCTGACCGGACAGGGCAGGAGTTCCTCCAGTCTGGCTATATATTGGCGAGCCGGGAGGGGCAATTGCTCGTATTGACGAATATCACTGGTAGGAGTTTGCCAGCCCGCCAGTTCTTCATAGATGGGTTGACACTTTTCCAGAGCAGTTATACTGCTTGGGAAGTAATCAATAGTTTTTCCCTTGAGTTTATAGCCGACACATATCTTCAGGTGAGGTAGAGTATCAAGAATATCGAGTCGGGTAATGGCTATTCCGGTAAAGCCGTTAATGCGGGTGCTGAAACGAGCGCCCACGGCATCAAACCAGCCGCAGCGACGAGATCGTCCGGTAGTGGTGCCATATTCGTGCCCTCGTTCCCGAATCAAGTCTCCGGTTTCATCCTTTAGCTCGGTAGGCATGGGACCGCTGCCAACTCTGGTGCAATAGGCCTTAAATACACCCAGAATATGACTGAGCCGGGGCGGGCTGATACCTGCCCCCAGACAGCCTCCGCCAGATAGTGGTGAAGATGAGGTAGTGTAGGGATAAGTGCCGAAGTCAGGGTCAAGTAGAGTTCCCTGGGCTCCCTCTAATATAACCAGCTCATCCTGATTCAGGGCCCTCTCCATTATGGTGTCGGTTTCCATAATATGAGCCGCCAGTCGCTCTCTATACTGACAATACTGACCATATATTTCGTCCAGTGACAGCGGGCTGGCCCCATAGACTTTGGTTAAAATGGTGTTCTTGTAATCAAGTATGAAACGGAGTCGCTCCAGGAAAACTTCTTTATCAAGCAGGTCACCGGTTCTGATGCCCGACCTAGCTACTTTATCAGCGAAGGCAGGACCTATACCCTTGCCGGTGGTGCCTATCGCCTTTCCGGCTCGTGATTCCTCCTCCAGGCGGTCAAGGAGAAGGTGATAGGGCATAATCAGGTGAGCCCGGTCACTAATAAATAACTTGGTAGTATTCACACCACACTGGTTAAGATGGTCTATCTCACCGATTAGGACGGCAGGATTAAGCACGACTCCGTTACCAATGATACTAATGGTTTGTGGATAAAAAATTCCGGAGGGGGTAATGTGCAGCTTAAATTTACCATAGGGGTTAATCACGGTATGCCCGGCATTATCACCGCCGGAAAAACGGACTACTACTCCGGCTTTTCCCGCAAGCAGGTCAACTACCTTACCCTTCCCCTCATCCCCCCACTGGGCTCCAATAATAGCAAGGACTGGCATTACTTTCCTCCTCTAATGGTTCCTTTAATTTATTTTAAACTAAGACTCAGGGGCGATAAAGTGGGATTGACGAGTAGAACTCACCAGAGCTACCTATTTTTTTGTTTGTCGCCATAAATGGACTAACCTCTGCCCGACGGTTATAAAGCTAAATACCACGATAATAGCTAAAGCAACAATTAAGGCATAATCAAACTGGCTTAGCAGGAGGCCTAGGGCTAGGACAACGACTCTCTCTGGCCGGGTAAATAATCCTGCCTGACACTCTATGCCTAGTGCCTCCCCCCTGGCCCTGAGATAGCTCACCATTAGTGAGCCAAGTAGGGCAACGCCAGCCAGTAGAATCCCTGCGGTTGATGGTTCTCTGGCATATAGGACTAGAATGCCGAGGAGCAGTACCCCATCAGATAAACGGTCAAGTGTGGAGTCAAGGAGGGCACCAAAACGGGTAGTCTGATTAAGGTGGCGAGCTAGTGCCCCGTCTAGGATATCAAAGAAACCGGCAATAAGCACCACTACACCAGCAACTAAGAGGTGTCCTTGAGTGATGAGTACTGTGGCACCGATAGTTAGTAAAAACCCAAACCAGGTTAGGGCGCTAGGCGTTATCGGTGTCCTGGCTAAAAGCCGTACCGCTGGTTGGATAAAGTGATAGGCTGCCGTCTGGCGAAGTTCGGATAGGTTTGTCATTGAACGTTGCTTTTTGAAATAGCGCCCTCTGAGCTGTCTTCAGCTTTCACTTAGACCGATATAGCTTCAGATTCCACCGGTTGTTTCTTCTGCTGGGGCTCATTAAGTATGCTAGTGTAGCAATCCAATATCCGTTGAGCCAGGTTTTTCCAGTCATAGTCCTTTGCTTTAATCTTTCCCTTGTCTCCCATCTGCTGTCGGAGTGATTTGTCAGACAGCAGAGATATTAGCGCCTGGGTTAGTTTTTTCTCTTTTCTTGGTGGTACTAATAATCCCTCAACACCATGGGTTACCAGACTGGCATAACCATCTATATTGGAGGCAACGATTGGTTTACCAATAGCCATTGCCTCAAGCAGGATAATACCGAAACTTTCACTTCCGGTGGCTGGGGCACAAAAGATGTCGGCTGTCTTATAGTATCTGGGCAGGTCTTCGTAGGAGACATGACCAGTAAAAACCACATCCTTTAGACCGTTGCGCTTAACTTGCCTCTCATATTTATGACGCAGTCTGGTGCCGGGACCAACTATAAGGAGTCGTGAGTCGGGAATTTTCTCCTTGACTTGTTTATAGGCTTTAAGTAGATAGTTCGCGCCTTTCCGTTTCTCCAGGCGGCCAACGAACAGAATATTCAGTTTTCCATCGCAGAATTCATCAATTGGGGATACATCGGGAGAAAAATGCTCTAAATCTATACCGTTAGGGATGATTTCGTAGTGCCCGGGAAGGTGTTTATTGACGTACTCCATGGCTGGTTTAGACACGGCAATTTTGCCATCGAGCTTGCGGAACCACCTCTTCAGCCACCTAAAGACGAGAGGTTTAGCAAAGTTATAGCCGGGGCTGCCGGCAAAGGCGTGAAAGGTGCCTACAGTTTTGGTTGGTGCCAGACGGAGCACGGAGGTACATAGCATTGGCATGAGGGGTTCATGCAGGTGGATAATATCGAAGTTTTCTTTAGCGAGCACGGATTTGATACTGGGGGACAACCTGGTTGATATGGTAACGCGAGCGATGGAACCACTGGTAGGGATAGCCCGAGGTCTACCTATGGGTATAAACCTATCGCCAAAGGTGATAACTGCCTTAGATGCGGGAGCAATTATCTTGACTTCATGCCCCATCCGGGTAAGATAATACTCCAGCGAGGAGATGTGGTTAGTTACTCCACCAGGGTAGGCGAAGTCGTAAGGAGAGACCAGTGCTATCTTCATAAGTGTCTGCCTAAATCTTCCCCACCGGTTCACTCATTTGTTTTTCCTCGGCGACTTGCTGGTTACTGGTAATGAAATCCTCTACCATTCGCCGGGCTTCATCATCCGAATATTGAATAGGTGGTGATTTCATAAAGTAAGCAGAGGGAGCTATCAGTGCCCCCTTTAGTCTTCGGTCTAAGGCAAGTTTGGAGCACCTTATAGCATCAATAACTACCCCGCCTGAGTTAGGACTATCCCATACTTCAAGTTTTAGCTCAAGGTTCAGAGGAACATCGCCGAAGGTGCGTCCTTCCATCCTGATATGACAGAACTTACGGTCATCAAGCCAGGGGACATAGTCACTGGGACCTACATGGATGTCATCGGGGTTAAGAGTATAATCTAACTGGGAGGTGACGGCGGTAGTTTTCGATATTTTCTTGGATTCAAGCCGCTCCCTCTCTAGCATGTTTAGGAAGTCGGTATTACCGCCGAAATTCAATTGATAGGTTCGTTCCAGTCTAACGCCGCGGTCTTTGAATAGCCTGGTAAGCACACGATGGACTATGGTGGCGCCAACCTGAGATTTCACGTCATCGCCAATAATGGGAAGCCCATTTTTAATAAAGCGCTCCTGCCAGTATTTCTCGCGAGCAATAAACACTGGGATACAGTTAATAAGACCACAGCCAGCTTCTAGCACCTGCTCAATATACCATTTAGTTGCCTCTTCACTACCCACTGGCAGATAGTTAATGACCACATCGGTTTTGGTTTCCTTAAGGATTTTAACTATATCAGCCGTGGGACCAGGTGCTTTCTCTATTATTTGAGATAGATACTTACCCAGTCCATCATGGGTCATACCTCGCTGGACTTTAACGCCACTGGGCGGCACCTCGCAGAATTTAAAGGTATTATTAGGCTTGGTAAAAATTGCCTGGGCTAAGTCTTTGCCAACCTTATTCTTATCAATATCAAAGGCAGCCACAAAATTAATGTCGCTTATATGATAGCCACCCAGATTAACATGCATAAGTCCAGGCACGAATTCAGTTTCTTTGGCATGCTTATAGAAGTGGACGCCTTGAATCAGCGATGAGGCGCAGTTACCGGCTCCGATTATGGCTACATTTATTTTACCCAAATTTGCGCATTCTCCTTTCTAAGAAAGTCTCTGTAGAAGGCAAGATTTACTAGATAAATATTAGTCTTGTTTTTTCCGGTGCTACTGGCTCAGTATGAAAGAAGTAAGCTGTCAGTCGTCAAACTATGTTTCACCTTCCTGAGAATTGGTGCTAGAAAAGACTCTTGTCTAACCAATGGATACGGTTCTTTTCTAGCTCGGTAATTAGAGGTCAAGCCTCCCTAAACTCTGACATTCAGAACGCAAAAACTTAACCTCCGGTAGCTTATAGCTAATACTTACGGTATTGGTTTCCGGTGCCCCCATCTAGTTTTATTTTGCTCAACGCAACGATTATCTCCTGATGGGCGTCATATTTCTAGAGCAGTGAGATTAGTTAGGGCTAACTAGCGTTGACCGATTCTAAATACTTTAGTTCCGCATGAAGGACAGACCCCTCGTGTAGCTGGTCTCTTATTCTTCAGCGTAACATGCTCTGCGTTTTTTATGTCTACTTTTGTTCGGCACTTGAAGCAATACGCTTGCAATTTGCGAACCTCCTCTTTAACGCTGTGTGAACTATATCTCTTACTTTTCCCGGGCACTTACAGCAACACGCCATCACTCTTGTACCTCCTCTTTAGCGCTGTGTGAACTATAGCTCTATTATAAGCAAGCTGTCAAGACTTTTGGGGCTTATTTTACCAGAAACTGGGCTTTAATTGCTTATCAGCTACAAGAAAACCTTCTTAGGTTGCCATCGTCCTTTTTCCTGGTTGAAGCGCAGCACGCTCAGAAAACGGCCATCAGGGGTATAGGCACGGCAGTAGTTTTCAGCAGAAGGTGGTGCTGGAATATCGTAGTTCTCTGAGACCAAGGGGCTTCCATTTCTTATGACCCGTTCTGTGTCGTTACTAACTACTATTGCTGTCCAATGTAAAAGCACGGTATCTATGGGATAGACAAGGTGCTGCCAGTACCCGTAGCGGAAGGCATCTTCGAGTTGGATCAGAGCCACCGCATCTCTAATATTGAAGGGGCCGCACCTCAGGCGGGTCAGGTTTTTCAGGTTAGCCCCGCAACCCAAGCTCTGCCCTAAATCATGAGCCAGTGAGCGGATATAGGTACCTTTGCCACACACTACTTCAATAGTGGCAATAGGCGGCTGCCAGTCTATGAGCTCCAAGTGGTAGATTTTAGCTAGTCGGCTTTCCCTCTCGACCTCGATGCCAGACCGTGCCAACTCATAAAGT
>NZBQ01000040.1 GCA_002688105.1 Dehalococcoidales bacterium
AAGGACTTTAACTCTGGTTCTGGTAGTGGCCCTGGTGGGTGGACTGGTGGCAGCCTGTGCGGCACCGGCACCGGCACCGGCTCCGGCACCCGCGCCCGCTAAAGAAGAAGCCAAGAAAGAAGACAAAGGGGAAGTGTATGAATGGACGATGTTTACCAATGGACGAGGCGGCTGGCACTTTGAGCAATGGAGAGAGTCAATTGTTGCCGAGCTGGAAAGCGCTACCAACGGCCGTCTTAAGTTAATTCCCACGTGGCCTGGTGATCACCCGTATAAATCAGGAGACCTCTTGGGTGCTGTTAACGAGGGAATAACTCCGGTAGCCGCCCTCGGTTACAATAATGTTGGTGGCGTAGAGCCGAGATTGAGTGTGACTGTGCTGCCATTCTTTCAGCCGCCCGGCGGACATGAAGCCAAAAAAGATATGCACCGGCTAATATCCCCCTACATTGATGAGGTTTTGGAAGAGTGGAATTGTTTCGAGCTGGCTGTGCACTTTGCTGGTCCGGTGGAAATGTGGCTTATCGAAGGGTGGTTAGAAGACTTTGACTCCCTGAAAGGTAAAAGGATAAGGACATTCAGTGCAGACACAGACAGTCTGGTTGGGGTGATGAATGGAAATCCTGTTCGTATAGATGCTTCCGAAGCCTATACTTCACTCCAAACGGGGCTTATTGAGGGACTTATGACCGGGGTTTCTTTTTCTGTCAGCTCGAAATTTCCTGAAGTCGTTAAGCATTTCCAGCCTCTTAATGCGTTTCAGTCAACTGCTCCGATTCTTGTCAACAAGGACGCCTGGAATGAGCTTCCCCAGGAGATACGAGATGCCGTTATGGCGTACTGGGATAGCAAGGCAGAGTGGTATGCTGATGGAGCTGTCATGACAGAGAGCATGCTTTTGCGACAAGCCGTCACAGAGTATGGCCTCGAGATACGCCCCATGCCACAAGATTTCCGGGCAGAAATCATGGAACGTAGTGTCGAAGGGGTATGGCAACCATGGGCTGAACGTGCGGGTGAAGGTGGTATGGAGATTTTAAAGAATATTACTAAGATACTTGAAGATGCCGGTTACGAAATGCCCGCTATAAAATAGAGTAGGTAAGATGGATGGCTAGGATTGAAAAGGCGGTTCACATCATTTGTTCATATGCAATTATTCCATGTGCGGCTGCTTTGCTGCTATTGGTTTTTGTATTTGTTATTTATATTGTGGGCCGCCTTTTCGGTATACCGTGGTTATTTGTTGAGGAGTATACCGGTTACTGGCTGGTGTTTATCGCTTATATGCCGCTAGCTTATGGTTTAACAACTGAATCGCACATCAGGATGGACATTATAGTCAATCGGCTACCAGAGAAGGCAAGAAGTATATTACAGGTTTGTACTGAAGCCATGGCTCTGTTTATCGCTTGTTACTTGATGGGAAGGTCAATTGAGTGGGTTATGCACGGAGTTACTTATGATTTACACTCACAGACTACACTTCACACGTTATTGTGGCCTACTTACTTACCTGTTTCTATTGGTTTTGCTTTGCTTGCCTTAGCACTCATGGTTAAGCTTGCCCGCAGGACAATGGATCTGATGGAACTGATGCGGGCTAAGAGTGGGTAAGACTTGAAAAAGTTAAAGTACATTAGACTTACTTGGAAGGAATAGTATACCGTTGTGGGTTTAAATATTACTATTCTGATTACCCTGTTATTGGCCCTTATGGGAAGCGGGCTCTATACCGGCTTCAGTATGGCAGGCGTAGGAATAGTTGGACTGGAGTTCCTACGAAATCTAGGAACAGCGGTAGGCGCTATTCTATATAACGCGGCGAACAGCTTCCCATTAGCATCTGTACCCATGTTTTTATTAATGGGACAGGTCGTTCTTCGCGCTGGGCTCGGCAGCAGACTTTATGAAGGTACTTCCAAGTGGACAAGCATAATCCCAGGTGGCCTGCTTCATACAAATATTGTGTCTTGTTCTATTTTCGCGGCTGTATCTGGCTCAAGCCCGGCTACAGCCGCCACTATAGGTAGTGTGGCTTATCCTGAGCAAATCAAGAGAGGCTATAATATACGTACAATTGCGGGTTCTCTAGCGGCTGGAGGGACGCTGGGCATTCTCATTCCCCCTTCAATCACCATGATTGTTTACGGCGCCTTCGTTAGTGAATCTATAGGGAAGCTCTTTATCGGTGGGGTGCTGCCAGGTATCATCTTATCCCTGATGTTTATGTGCTACATTGGCCTTTCCGCATTGAGGGACCCTTCTCAGGTTGAAGGACGCCAAAGGCTTACCAAGCGCTACTTCCGGGATGCAATTGTAGCATGGAAGGACGTATTGCCCACCTTCTCTATAATAATTACGATCAT
This sequence comes from Dehalococcoidales bacterium, assembly GCA_002688105.1. Classification (GTDB taxonomy): domain Bacteria; phylum Chloroflexota; class Dehalococcoidia; order Dehalococcoidales. The sequence goes on from NZBQ01000040.1 coordinate 2,370, forward strand.
GGGCTCAATATACGCTGGCATCATGACGCCTACCGAAGCCGCAGCTGTATCCGCCTTTATCGCCATGATATTAGGAATCGCGTTGGGGAAGCTGAACTTCACTAAATCATTTGCCCTATTAAAGGATTCGGCGGTGGAGACAGTGAGAATAACTTCGATGGTTATTTTACTCTTTGCCGGGGCTTTTATTCTAGGTGGAGCCCTTGCCCTGCTGAGGATTCCTGCTTATCTAGCAATGATAATAACTAGCTTGGAGCTAAGTCCACTGTGGATCTGGTTTGGCGTTATCGTTTTATACCTCGTCCTGGGGTGTTTTATGACCGCCCTACCGATGATGCTGGTCACTCTACCGGTGACATTCCCGCTTATAGTTGAATTAGGTGGCTACAATCCTATATGGTTTGGTGTGATGTTAGTTATACTGTCTGAGATTGCTATGATCACTCCTCCTATAGGAATAAACCTTTTTGTAATCCAGGGTATCGCCAAGGGCATTGATCAGGATGTAAGTTTGTGGACAGTCGCACGTGGTTCTTTGCCATTTATAGTATGCATGTTGCTCCTTCTAGCGTTATGCACTTTTATGCCTGACTTGGTTCTTTTTCTCCCGGATCAAATGTCCGGGTCCTAGTAGCGGTGAGGAAAAGGGAGACCGTTATTGCTTTGGCTATGGACGGAACAGGACAGCGGGATAATTGCCTAAGACACATGTCCTGAAAAATACTATGGAATCGAGGGAAGTATTAATGCGCACGCTTATCTTCAACGCAAACATCGTCACGGGAGACGGGGAAACCATCTTGGAGAATCACTCCTTGGCCATAGAGGGGGAGCTAATTACCGGCATCATAAATATCCCTTACCCTAACTACGACGTAGCTGACCATATGATCAATGCCAAGGGTGATTTTATTATTCCCGGCATCATCAATCACCACGCTCATAGCGTCACCATCGGGCCAACCAGTGCTGGTGAGGCGGAGCCCCCCTTACCTAAATCAAGGGTACGGTGGGAACTAAACCAACACCTGTCGGAAGGCTCGACCACAATAGTCAATATGGATGGATTCACCACTATGGAGGAGGTAGGAGAGACCAGAGCACTCACCCCGATGCTGGTTCAAACAATGAGCACCCACACACCTTTACACCTCGAGTACGCCAGGTGGTTGAACCGTGGCGGGATGAGAGAGAAGCACTGGCTTACCACGGAGGACATGATTAAGCAGGGAGCGTTGGGAATAGGCGAGGTGGGGGGTCTGCTGGACATAAGCTACATTCCGGTAGAGGTTCAAAACAAGACCGGGGTCCAAATATCCCTGGAAGAAGCCGCGGTCCTCTGGGAAGCTCTGATGGCTCAGCCATCAGATGAAAAGACGGCTTTGGACTTGATGATGAAAAGGGGTATTTCTTCGGCAATGGAAGGTGTGAAAGAGTTAGTGGGGCAGAGTGGGCAACGGATGAAGCTTGCCGTAGAAGCGTGCTGCGAGGCAGCTAGGGTGGCGGGCGAGTTGGGGGTGCCCCTCGCCATGCATAACATCCCCTCCACAAAGAACCAGATACTCGATTACGTTAGGGACCTGAAAGGCCTGTTAATTGCCTGTCACTCCAATTATGCGTACAAGCCGCAGGAGGCCGTTGAAGCAGCCAGAGCTGTGAAGAAAGCCGGGGGATGGGTGGATGTGCATACCGGCGACTTCTTCCGCGCTCGGCAGTTCTTCCGTAACCATGCGACCACCCTGGCTCTGCTTGATGAAGGACTGGTAGACATGATTTCCACAGATTACATCGGTGGCTATTGGGACTCGATACCTCGAGTACTGGAATATGCCGTGGATCAGAAGGTGATTAACCTTACGCAAGCCATTGCTCTAGCCACGGGAAATGTGACGCGGGCTATCCCCAATGTAGCTCCCAACCGTGGACAGATTATCGAGGGCAAAATAGCGGACCTTACGGTCCTGAATAAAGGGAGAATCTCCGATGTCAGGACCGTTCTTATAAGTGGTAAGGTTGTGGTAGACGAGGGTAGAATCGTCCCGCCGCGGACATAAGGAGTTATTCATGCGTCCTAATTATATTCAGTTTAATACCCCTCAATTTCGTATTTTGTCGGACAAACAAATAGAAGAACTCCATTTCGCCACTCTCCAAATTTTGGAAAGAACCGGGGTTGCTTTCGAGTGTCCGGAGGCAATTGAGCTACTGGGCAATGCCGGTGCCAATGTGGACAATCCAGATAGGATAAAAATTCCATCTTATATCGCAGAGCAAGCTCTGAGAACTGCACCTAAAACGATTACTCTATACACGCGAGAAGGAACACCAGCGATAGTCCTTAATGGACAGACTGGTCCGCATTTTGGGCCACCCTCCGCCCCTCGCGAAATCCTGGATCCCTACACAAGAGAGCGGAGAGAGTGTTATGTTGAAGATGTCGCTGATATCGCGAGGTTAGTCGATGCTTTGCCAAATATCGAATGGTCCATGACTGGAGCGAGTAACGCAACTCTACCCAATGACTATTCCGCTTATGGTATTAGTGACAAGGTAAATCTTCTCCAGTGCTTGCTTAATTGCTCAAAGCCAATAATCTGCGAAGCCAATGATGTATCCAGCCTGAGAGAAATGATAGACCTTTGCTCGATAGTGGCCGGTAGCGAAGAAAAGCTGAGCCAGAAGCCCTTCTTTGGCGGCTCATCTGAGCCAGTCAGTCCTTTGATACAGGGGAAAGATGCCGTGGAGAAAAGCCTAGTCTGTGCGGAGAAGAAAATCCCCAATGTTGTTTACAGTATGCCGATGGCCGGGGCGACCACTCCAGCTACCTTTCCTAGCTGCTTGGCGATTGCCAATGCCGAGTTCTTAAGTCAACTGGTAGTTCTACAACTGAAGAACCCTGGAGCACCTGTTATCTATGGCGCCATACCCTCTATTATAGACATGAAAACCATGATTTTTACTTACGGAGCTCCAGAAATGAGCCTTATGGTCGGAGCGCTCACCGAGCTATGTCATTACTATAAGCTTCCCATGTTTGGCACAGCTGGCTGTACCGATGCTAACATAGTCGATGCCCAGGCGGGAGTAGAAATCACTTATCAGATACTTATCTCGGCACTAACCGGGGCTGACCTTATCCATGATATAGGTGAGGTCTATCATGGGACGGCGGTATCGCCAGAGCTCATAGTCCTTGTCGATGAGGTTATTGACATGGTCAGGGTTCTAACCAGTGGTATCGAAATCAACGATGACACTCTTCCTCTTAACCTTATCGAACAAGTCGGTCCAAGGGGGAACTATATTTCAGAGAAGCATACTTTGGCGCATTTTCGCAGATTCTGGGCGCCGAGAGTATTTGATCGCAGCGCGGTGAAGGAAGAAAGCACAAACGATTGTGGAGAATTGTTAAAGAAAAGAACGCTTGAAATACTAAGAACTCACCAGCCAAAACCACTGCCTGAAGATTTGCTCAGAGAACTCAAAAAGGTGGAAAAAACCTGGTTGGCTCATGCCGGTCTGAAAGAATATCCAAAGAAGAAGTAATGGGTGACCAAAGGTGGAAAGACATAAGTATCTGGTTACCATTTATTTGCTTAGTAAAGAAAGGGGGATAATGGGATGAGCGTTGTCAAAGCCGCCCAGAAAGGACTCACTTTTTATGACCCCATGAAAGCCTATAATGGTTACAATTTTTTCTGTCCCATGGGGACTAACAATTGCTGGCTAATGGATATGGAGGGCAGATTTGTTCATCGGTGGCAGGTACCTTATCCTCCGGGGCTACACGGAATAATCCTGCCCAACGGTAATCTCCTCTATGCGGCTAAACCTAAAGACCCTAGTGAATACGGATTTGGTTGGACAAGGACATTTAGAGGTATTGGTGGTGTACTTTATGAGATTGACTGGGATAGCAATATAGTCTGGAAAGCAGATGTGCCAGGACAAGGTCATGATTTCGCTGTTAAGGAGAACGGTAATATTATATATGTAGGGTGGGAGCCGAAAGGAATCGTACCTGATGAAATCGCTGCCAAAGTGAAAGGTGGTCGTCCAGGAACTGAGCTGAACGGACAAATATGGGGTGACGTCCTGGTTGAAATTGACCGCGATGGTAACCGAGTGTGGGAATGGCTTGCCTGGGAATACCTTGATCCTGAAATCGACGCCATGTGTCCATTGGAAAATCGCGAACAATGGCCTTATATAAACTCTATCTGGATTTGTCGTGATGGTAATATTCTACTGAGTACACGCTTTATGGGTCAAGTTACTAAGATTGATTATCCAACTGGTAAGGTAATAGGAAGATATGGAAGAGGTAAGATTAGCTACCAGCATGATTGCCGAGAGCTAGATAACGGAAATATTCTCGTTTTTGATAACGGCTCACATCGTCATGAATATCAGCCGGAATATTCCCGGGTAGTTGAGATTGACCCCAATAGAGATGAGATAGTATGGGAGTATAAGGCTAATCCCCCGTCTGATTTCTACACAGCTTACGCTGGTGGGAGTGAGCGGCAACCTAATGGTAATACGGTGATAACCGAGACAGACAGAGGGAGAATGTTTGAGGTAACGTCTAAAGATGAAATAGTATGGGAGTATGTGTATCCTCAGTATGTTCATTATGTCGGCAGACTCGCTAACAACGTATGGCGAGTTCACCGTTACTCTTACGACTATCCTGGGTTTAAAGGGAAGAACTTAGACCCGGGGAAACTTACTTGGGTAAATCGAATTTGGGGACCTGATGCTTTCGTTAAAGATATTAAACCTTGTATCTTTTAAGATAAGTTAAATTAACTACCAAGGGGATTAAAAATGAGTTATGCGAGAACTAGTCTTAAAGGTGTAATGTTCTATGATTCCAGAAGGGCCCATAACGGCGTCACGCTCTTTACCCCACTGGATGGGAAAGGTGCCTGGCTCGTTGATATGATGGGCAGACTTGTAAATCACTGGGCGATGGATTACACCCCCGGTTGCGATGCCACGCTTCTTCCTAACGGAAATCTACTCTACGCCGGTAAGGTTACTAACGGCCCACTGGTTGATCTTGAGGGCGCTGGCGGAATCCTAATGGAGGTGGATTGGGAGGCAAATGTAGTATGGGAATACAAGGATCCATATTTACACCATACCTTTGCTCGTACAAAAAACGGGAATACTTTGATTCTCAAATGGGTGGAAGTACCTGACGATATTGCTATCAGAGTCAAGGGTGGTGACCCGAACACTGAGTGTGCTGGGGTTATGTGGGGTGATGCTATCCAGGAAATCACCGCTGATGGCAAAGTGGTTTGGGAATGGCTGGCTCATAAGCATTTTGATCCAGATATCACTCCCCACTGCCCAATCTGCCCACGCAGTACTTGGACTCACGCCAATGCCGTTAGTGAACTGCCTGATGGAAATATCCTTGCCAGCTTTGCACAAATCAATACCATCGCCATTATTGATAAACATACGGGTAACATTAAATGGCAATGGGGACCATGGGATGGAGTAGATAAGGGACAAAGTAACTTAGCACATCAACACTGCCCCACAATACTAGATAACGGTAATATCTTGGTCTTTGATAACGGCATGCATCCGGGGTGCTCCGGTTGGGGTTTTTCAAGGGTTCTTGAAGTTAACCCAAAAACTAACGCGATAGTTTGGGTATATGGGGGTGGGGAGGATGAAACTTGCCTATTCTATTCATCAATGTTGGGGAGTTGCCAAAGATTACCCAATGGAAACACCCTGATTTGCGAAGGAACAACGGGGAGAATCTTTGAGGTAACCCCACGAACTGATCTGGTCTGGGAGTTTTCCAACAATCTGCCTTCATATGAGCTATACCCTGCCCAAACGAGAAGTCATATGGTTTGTTCTGCCTATCGCTATGGAATGGACTACTCCGGGTTAAAAGGCTCTGTTTCCATGCCCATAGCCAGAGAGGCTGCACCAGACACAACCGTAAGGGGGGAGGAAAATGTGAAAGCACGGCTTGCCCGATTAGGTTATTAGAGACTCAATACCCACCAAGTAGCCAGGTAGTGTATTATGTACTGACGGATCAGAATAAGAGTGCTCCATAGTCGGTTATATTTAGGAGAAGGTTAATAATATTTACAACGTAACTACAGATCAGGCCATTCCTATTAATAAGTTATGGGAGAGAGAATCGTTATGACAATAAAAGGAGGGTACTGGGGAAAGATTCTATGTGTGGATCTGTCTAGTGAAGAAATGAGTGTGAGGACGTTTGATGACACCTTTGCCAGGAAGTACATAGGGGGTGTTGGCCTAGCAGCCAGAATTATCTGCGAAAATGTAACTAAACATACTGACCCTCTCGGTTCAGGAAATGTGCTTGTTTTTGCCACTGGTCCCTATCAGGCAACCACTGTTAATGGCTCTGGTAGGATTAGTGCCGCCGCCAAGTCTCCACTAACCGGGTATTGGGGCGAATCTAGCGGAGGGGCTCGGCTTGGTCCAGAGCTAAAACGAGCTGGCTTTGATGCGGTAGCCATTACCGGGAGAGCCAAGAGGCCGGTTTACTTATGGATCTGCGACAGCAATGCTGAGATTAGAGATGCTAGTAAGTTCTGGGGTTTGGAAACCCCTGACGTAGTAGATACCCTCATTAAAACAATCGGCGATAGCAAAGTTGCGGTGACTTCTATCGGCCTGGCCGGAGAAAACCTAGTGAGATTTGCCAGCATCGCTAATGACAAACATGGGTATTTTGGTAGATGTGGACTGGGAGCGGTAATGGGATCAAAGAATCTGAAAGCAGTCGTAGTAAGAGGTATGCTTAAGCCACCTGTAGCTGATCCAGGAAGGGTTAAGCAACTCTCCAAGGAGGTTATACAGAAGGTCAAGGCATCAGCGATGGCTGGATTTGGTGAAGATGGTCAGCAAGGAGACTTTATGCGCTGCCATAAGGAAGGTCTCTTACCGATGAAGAACTGGGCGCAAGATGCTTGGTCAGAAGCACAGTTGATTGGTACCCCGAGGTTTACTCAAGAACTAAAGGTAAAACCATGGGGTTGTCCCTACTGCGTCTTTGGAGGACATAGGAGAATTACCAATCCGGTATACGCATCCAAGACCGCTGGTCCTGAGTACGAGAGCATGGCTTTCCTTGGATCCAATCTTCTTATATCAGATCTGTGTTTCTTGGTTAAGGCTAATGATCTATGTAATCGGTACGGGATGGATACTATAGAGCTTGGTGGGGTGCTGGGTTGGGCATTTGAGTGCTACGAAAAAGGCTTAATAACTAAGGAAGACACCGGTGGAGTGGATCTTAGATGGAGCAGTGGAGAAGCTTTAATCGAGATGTTAGAAAAGGTGGCCAGAAGGGAAGGTATTGGTAATTTACTGGCTGAAGGGTTAAAGGTCTGTACTAAACAGATACCACAATCCAAACCGTTTGCTGTGGAGGTCATGGGGCAGACTCCTGGGGGACATGATCCCAGAGCCTACTTCAGCCAAACGGTAAGCACCATTGCCTCACCCAGGGGTTCATGCCATATACACGGGTTTTCTGAGGCAATAGAACAGGGTGCTGTTATACCAGAACTGGGAATTACTGAGTTGATGGACCGGTTCGATGCTACTAAAAAGGGCTATATTGGAGCTATTTGCCAGGATATCGGCCAACTATGGAACAGCCTCATCATGTGCATGCAGTTCTTCTTTGCTGATATCTCATTGACCGACCAGGTGAATATATTAAATGCCGTAACTGGCTGGGATTTGACACCACAAGAGGCTCAGAAGGTCGGTGAGCGTATAGTATGTTTACAGCATATATTTAATCTGGAAAATGGGCTTGTGCCGGAAAAAGAGAACGTGATGCCAGAGCGCTTTACCACCGCGCGCAAGGAGGGTGGTGCCCAAGGTCAAGTAGTGCCGTGGCAGAATATCTTAAAGGAGTACTGGGAGACAAAGGGCTGGATCAATGGTGTACCAACAAAGGAAAAACTCGTAGAGCTAGGTCTTGATAGTTTAGGGCTAAAAAAGGAACCTTTGACTTATAGGTATTGACAATCACGCAGACCGGGTTATAATTAGCATACCTGATTATTAAGATAAGGAGACAAAAGTAAATAGGAATTGATGAAAGGATACGTCAAGGCGTTATCGAGGCTCTTCCTGAGGCAAAAGAGATACAAAACAAAGAATTGAGGGAGCGGGTCTATGACGCGTGGGCAATGTCCCTGGCGGCCAGCGGGTACACGAAGATCGAGGATATACCAGCATCGGGAGTTCCTGATTCCCCACCCATGAAAAGTGGCACCCAAGCAGACCACCTAAGGTCTGTGGCTCGACTATCCGTGGCTATTGCCAAAGAACTAAGAGATACCTTTGAACAATTTGACGTGGACATGGATGAAGTGATCGCCGGTGGCCTTTGCCATGATCTTGGAAAACCGTTTGAGTTTGACCCTACCCATCAGGCAAGATGGGAGTCCGACCCACGGAAAACCGGGTGGCCTTCGATCCGTCACACGGTATACGGGGTACATGTTGCCCTGTCAGCTGGGCTGCCCGAAAAAATTGCGCATATCGCTGGTGCCCATTCGCTGGAGGGAGAACACATCAAAAGGAGCCTTGCAGCGACAATCGTTCATTACGCCGATTGTACTTTCTGGAATGTACTCGGGAAAGCCGGTATTCTCGAAAGCTGAGAGAAAGCGAGTAACCTCAGCTATAGTCG
>NZBQ01000041.1 GCA_002688105.1 Dehalococcoidales bacterium
ATGCTTTGCTCAGGTGTAAAGGATTTCTTAACCATTTATCCCCCCCTTTCTAGCCCTCAGACTAACATTATAACTGGACTAGTTTTTGGGGGGCAGGTCATCTTTCTGAGATTGGGTTGTCGTCCCTACACGAGTGCCGAAAAACTGCAGAGAAATAGGTAGTGCATAGTATAGCATGAAACATGCTATAAAACTATCGAAATTCGAACAGTCAAGGAATAATTCTTCCGTGAGGAGATCACTTCCAGAATACACACTCAAAAGCTTCGGCAAATGGCATGTAACTGAAGTCAGTGACAAATGCCACAACCTTGGTATTTGATCCTGTCTACAGTCGCTTGCTTTGCCTAAATAGGCTGTGGCGCACCGCTCTTCAAGACAGCTTGGTTCTGGTCCGTTCTTGCCACCTTGGTATAGCCTCCGGGTTCACCACAAACTCGGGTGTCTTACCTTGTAGGGCGCTAAGGCAATTTTCCATCTGTACAATGGGCATCCGCCGCATAACTTCTGGGTTCAGCGAGGCAGCGTGAGGGGAATATAGTGTCTTGAAGTAAATGTCTTCGTCAAGCAGAGGATTATCGGGCTGGGGAATCTCTGGTTCAAAGACATCTAAGGCTACGCCAGAGATCCAATTCTCTCTCAGGCTCTTAGCCAGTGCCTCTTCATCTAATAGACCTCCTCGGGCTGTGTTCACCAGGTAGGCGGTAGATTTCATCATCCTGAGTTGAGCTTCTCCTATAAGCCCTCTCGTCTGCGGAGTTTCTACAGCATGCAGGGTTACAAAATCTGACTCCTTGAGTAGGGTCTCCAGATCAGTGGGCTCCACTCCCAGTGCCCTAGCCTTTTCAGTGGGTACGTAAGGATCAGAAGCTAGAAGTTTAACCTCGAAGGGGCTAAGGAGCTGGGCTACTCTGGAGCCAATTCTCCCTAATCCCACGATGCCCACAGTTTTGTTTCGGAGGAGCGTATTGGAAACGCTGCGCCATAGACCCTGGCGAGCGTTGTGATCAGCAAGCTTAAAGTTATTTGCAAGTGCTAGGATCATGCCTACGGTAAACTCAGCTACAGATAAGTAGTGCAACTCTATTGGGGCGTTTGTGACCAAAATTCCTAAATCGGTAGCAGCCCTGACGTCTATGTCACCTACCCCAATAGCTCTCTTGGCGACAACTCTCAATTTCCTCCCTGACTCCAAAACCCGGCGGGTTATGTTCCCATCTCCCGTAGATATCATGATAGCATCCATATCCTGGACTTTCTCCACTAATTCCTCCTCAGTATAATGCCAGGCATCCGTAAATAAACGCCCTAAGGTCACCTCACACCCTGCCGCATCAAGAGCACCCACTATATCTTCTCGGCCTTCGTCTCTGCCCGTCAACCATACCTTCCATTGTTGCTTATTCATGTCCCATTGACCTCCAACCACTGCCTTGCCCTAGAATCCCGCTTCGGTGCACTCCAAACCTAACGTAGAAAAGGCAGCAGTACACCTTGCCTCGGTGCTGTGGACAGTATGTCCCCTACCACTACTGCCTCCCTCCATGGCAATCTTAGTTTGCTTTATCCTAGCATGTTCGTTTATTTTTAGCAATCTTGGCACAGCTATTGTGTACACTTTATCACCTTTGCTGAGGCCGTGTATGATCGCAGAAATTGGAGCTTATTGATGGCGAAGGATAAATTAGATGCGGTTGGACTAAACATATCAGGCCAGTAACTATCCCACCCAAGAAGCCTAGCTTGTTACCTTGCTTAGTATTCAATGATAGCTACCAAATCGCCAGCTTCAACTACCTGCCCTGAGGAAAGATCTAACTTGGCAATGGTCCCGTTACACGGCGCCAATATAGGATTCTCCATCTTCATAGATTCTAGCGTGCAGATTATCTCTCCCTCTTTAACTTCGCTACCCTGACTAACATTGACACTTAGCACCTTTCCTGGTATAGGGAACTCGATTTTCTCTTGTGCCAATTTCAATATCCTTTCTTTTTACAACCAATCTGGGTCATGAGTATCCCGTGACTTTAATTCTTCAGCACTAAGTGATGGTTTTTCTGTTCTTCTAGAGGTTTTTTACCCGGCTCGTTGCCCACCAGCAGGTTCCCTATCCGAAGACTAAAAGAGTCCTGCGCTCCAGCGATCGGCATGCCGATGCTAAGGTAGCCAGGACGTCCTAGGTCTTGGACTGTTGTCTGTAGTCCGCCCGTAATAACTTCAAATGCTTTCTCGCTCATGCTTTGACAACCCTCAAATTAACATTGCAAACATTCCCTAACTTTGCCAGCGCTCACGAGCTTTTTTCATAGCTTCGACCAAAGGCAGCTTTTTCCCCGACAAAAACCGAATAAGAGCACCACCACCGGTGCAAATATGGTCTATTTTTGATAAATCTCCCAGACGAGCCACAGAAGCGACCGTATCTCCACCTCCAATTACTGAATAGCCCTCGGCTTCACCGATTATTTTCCAGAGTTCTTTAGTACCATAGGCACCAATTTCTTGTTCATAAATCCCGACCGGTCCATTAACAAATATTGTCCCGGCTTCCCTTAGTATCTTCCCGTATTTCTCTATTGTTTTGGAACCTATGTCAATAAGTTGTTTTTCAATCGGTAGGTCATCAGTGGTTACTTCATACCGTTTCCCCCCGTCGTCTATCCCAAAATCCGAAGGGAGAAGTAATTTATCAGGATAATTCTTTAGATAATCTCTGGCTGGCTCAACAAACTTTTCCAGCCCTCGGTCAGTGATAAACTTCTCTGAAGGAGAGCCTAATTTCTTACCTGGAGCAATATACATAATTTGCCCGGTAACCCCGGCAGTGAGAACATAATCAGCAGAACCTTCCGCTAACACTTTTCCCATCATACTAAAAGCATCAGAAATCTTTGCCCCACCTAGCAAGAATACACAGGGGCGCTTAGGATCATCCAACACCTTGGCAAGAGCGGTCACTTCTCTATCATAGAGTACACCCGCTGCTGTGGGTAGCAGTTCCTGAAAGGCTACCATGCTCGGAGAGTTACGGTGCGCCGCAGCAAAGGCATCATTAACGTAATAATCAACCAATGGAGCTATATTGCTCACCAGATAAGTGTTAACCATCTCCTCAGGAGCAAGTTTTACCGCATCCTCAAAAGTGGATACCTCTTCCGTTAAAAAACGGAGGTTATCCAGCAATAGGATTTCCCCCTCTTTAAGATTCTTGATTTTTTCTCGAGCCGCAGGACCGGCAACATCGTCAATAAACTGAACTTCTTGCCCTAGCTTTTGTGAAAGCTGCTCTGCGTGCTCCCGTAAAGAAATAAGGTTCTGATAATCCAGGGTGTCTCCCTGGTGAGCTATTATTACTAACTTTGCTCCTTTGTTTACCAGTTCTTTAATAGTAACGAGGCTCTGATCGATTCTATTCTCATTTGTGATCTTCTTGGTATTGGGATTAATAGGAGAATTAATATCTACTCGTAATAATACCGTTTTACCCCGATAATTAAAATCATCCAGGGTCAAGTATTCCCGCTTTGACATTAAATTCTCTCCCCTCATTCCCAAATACTTATTTGTTAAAGATACTGCTTCCAGTCGCTCCGTTTGCATCTCCATGCAGGCTCTCACGCCATCAATAGTTTCCGGGATGGTTACTGATTCTTGAGGAATATTTATGGCAAAGACAATGTCTTTCCCGCTAAGACCAATCGTTTCCTCAAAAACAGCAATTTCATACATATCACCTCTGGGTTTACCCAAAAATCTAGCGTACTGGAATAAGGAAGTATTTGAATTGAAACCATTGGCAATCCTTACCACACGGATGCGCGGGTGTTCATTGAATAGCTCAATTGCTTTCTCCTTGGTAATTTCCTTTTTCGGAGTAACTACCAGAGTGATAATATGTCCATGTGACACTGGAGTATGAACCAAGATACCCGTGGCTTTTACATGAGGCATAATTAGCATCAAATCAACTGCCTGATGACTGGGAATGGGGTCTACCTTAAGCATGTCGACTAAGCCGCGATGGGTGTCCCCGGGGTCGGCGACACGGCGTATAATGGTGACTACCACTTTTTCCACCCCTACTGCCCGGTCCAGGCAATCTACTGCTCTTATAAAGCCGGTAGTATTACAAGAAGTCAATTTGAGGAAGTTTTTCCCTATACCCTTTTCATAGTTGGCGTAACCATGGAAAAACACATCGGCTACCTCATTCTTCTCGCCACCCTGAAATATTGCTTTTTGGCCATACTTGATATACATTTCTTTGTTCTTCTCGCCAATCCCTGCTGGCGTAGCATCTAAAACAACATCAACTTCCTTCAAGATATCATCCATCGTTCCGGAGACAGGAATTCCAACCCGTTCTATATCAGATATTTTATCTGGCAAAGCACAGAAGAGTTTATAAGGCATCCCTCTTTCATGTAGGGCTCTCACGGTCAAGGTAGGTGCAGCATCAACCACTCCTACCAACTCCATGTCCCCCTGTAAAGTAGCTCCATCAGCCAACCGTTGACCTATAACTCCATATCCAACAACTGCAACCTTTACCTTTGACATTTGATCCCTCCCTTCCCACTTTCATTAATAATTAAATTTAAACTGCTCATTTCTCTCCTGAGCACATTGAAAATGGCCTCAACCAAAGCATCTCTTGCCTCATTCTCACACCTTCTGGCTCGTTGTTGCCGAACTCAGTTGCGTTCAAAAGTTAATTATTTTTCAGCTCACCTGAAAAAATACCATAAGAACCCCCCTTTGTCAAAGTGGAGGCGGCTTGAACCCACTTGGAGGGAGCCAATAGAGACACTTAACAGTTCTAAACAGGAATGTCTAGTGACCTGCCCCCCAAAAACTAGTCCAGTTGTTATGTTAGTCTGAGGATTGGTTGACCTTTCCCCGGTAATCCGGAAACGGCTGAACGGTGTACCTCTGGCCGTCGCTGGAGAGGACTTCCACGGCGACTCGAATGGTATCGAGGGAGGTGAAACAGGGGATGCGCTTTTCCGTCGCCGCCCGGCGAATGTGGAAGCCGTCTCTAAGCGGGATTTGCCCCCCGGTAATAGTATTGACCACTCCGTCTATTTTCCCATGTTTAATTACGTCAATAACGTTGGGATGTCCCTCACTTAATTTCTTAGTTATCCTTTTTACCGGTAGTCCGGCGGCTTCAATCATCACGGCGGTACCTTCGGTGGCATAGAGTTTATAGCCGGTGGAAAATAATTTTTTAATCAGGGGTAAGGCCTCTGCTTTATCCCGGTCTGCAATGCTGAAAAGTACGGCACCCTGAGGTGGCAGCATCAGTCCGGCGGCAAGAAGTGCCTTGGCCAGGGCAGCTTCGAAGGTATAGTCTATCCCCATTACTTCGCCAGTCGACTTCATCTCCGGGCCAAGATAGGTGTCAACGCCGATTAACTTGGACATGGAGAAGACCGGGGCTTTGATGGCAATCAGTTTTTGTCTTGGCCACAAGCCGCTGTTATAGCCCTGGTTCTTGAGGCTTGTCCCCAGCGTTACCCTGGTGGCTACTTTTACCATGGGCACTCCGGTAACCTTGGAGAGAAAAGGTACGGTACGACTAGCCCGCGGATTAACCTCTAGTACATAGATGGAGGGTTCATGGGTATCGCTACGGGGTATAATAACGAACTGAATATTCATCAGACCCCTGATATCAAGTGCCAGCCCAATCCGTACCGTGTAGTCAACTAGGGTTTCTACTTCCGACTCAGTTAAGTTTAGGCTGGGATAGACAGCCATGGAATCACCGCTGTGCACACCGGCCCGCTCAATGTGCTCCATTATTCCCGGGATGAGCACGGTTTCACCGTCACCGATAGCATCGACCTCCACCTCTTTTCCCTGCAGGTATTTATCGATGAGGACGGCCCGTCCGGTATCCAGTTCCATCGCCGGGCTCATATAGCGGGCCAGCTCACTGGCATTTTTCACTATTTCCATGGCTCTACCGCCAAGGACATAGCTGGGGCGTATCAGTACCGGATAACCGATGAGTTGAGCGCTAGTTAAAGATTCATCTATCGAGGCTACTCCGACGCCGGGCGGCTGAGGAATACCCAGTCCGCTGAGGAAGTTCTCAAACCGACGCCTGTCCTCGGCCAGGTCAATTGACTCGGCGCTTGAGCCGAAGAGGGGCATGCCATTACGCGATAAAGGTTCAGCTAAGTTTACAGCGGTCTGGCCGCCAAACTGGACTATTGATGGTGTCAACTCGTCATCATGACTCTCGTTTTCCAGGATATCACGCAGGCTCTCTTCATCCAGGACTTCAAAGTAGAGGCGGTCACTGGTGTCAAAATCGGTGGAGACCGTTTCCGGGTTGGAGTTTACCATGATACTCTTGTAGCCGGCTTCCTGTAGTGCCCGTGCCGAATGGACACTGCAATAATCAAACTCAATGCCCTGGCCAATGCGTATCGGACCGCTACCGATGACTAAGGCTTTGTTTTCCTTGATTGGTTTAGCCTCGTTCTCTGCTTCGTAGGTGCTGTAGAAATACGGAGTGCTGGCGTCAAACTCGGCGGCACAGGTATCCACCATCTTGTAAACGGGACGGATATTCATGTCATGGCGCAGTTGCCTTACCTGCTCGGTGAGTCTGTCCGCCAGGGTGCCAATCTGTTCATCAGAAAAGCCGAATCGTTTGGCCCTCCACAGGAGTTCAGGGGTTAGTGTTTGTGACAGAAGTTTCTTTTCCATGTCAACGATGTTCTGTAGTTTATCCATAAACCAGCGGTCAATTCTGGTGCGCTTGCATAATTCTTGGGCGCTGGTTCCTCTTCTTAGTGCGGCCATTAACGCCCACAGTCTCAGGTCATTGGGTTCCAATGGGTAGTAATTGATACCGGTGCCTCGCTCCCACTGTGGGTCTTCCCAGAGCAACGACCGCTTGCCGAATTCTAGCGAGCGTATCGCCTTCTGCAGGGCAGCCTCAAAGCTGCGGTCAATGGCCATCACCTCACCGGTGGCTTTCATCTGAGTACCCAGAATCCGGTCACCCGAGGCAAATTTGTCAAAGGGCCAGCGCGGAATCTTGACTACTAAGTAGTCCAGCGCCGGCTCGAAGGAGGCCATCGTTTTTCCAGTGACGGCATTGGGAATTTCATCGAGGCGCTTGCCCACCGCTATCTTGGCAGCAACGCGGGCAATGGGATAGCCGGTAGCTTTACTGGCCAGGGCGGAGCTACGACTGACACGAGGATTAACTTCAATGACGAAGTAATCCTGGCTCCTAGTGTCAAGGGCAAATTGTACGTTACAGCCACCCTCCACTCCCAGGGCGCGGATAATGTCCAGGCTGGCAGTGCGTAACATTTGGTACTCTTTATTGGTCAGGGTCTGGCTGGGGGCGACGACAATACTGTCACCGGTATGCACTCCCATCGGGTCGATATTCTCCATGTTGCAGACGGTAATACAGTTATCGGCGCCGTCGCGCATTACTTCATACTCGATTTCCTTCCAGCCGACTAACGATTGCTCCACCAACACTTGGTGGATGGGGCTTGCCGCCAGCCCAGAAGCGGCCACTGTCACCAGATCTTCCCGGGTGTAAGCGAAACCGCCTCCGGTGCCCCCCAGGGTGTAAGCCGGGCGGATGACCACCGACAGGCCTATATCTTTCGCAGCTTCCTTGGCTTGCTTCAATGTGTTAACCGTGGCGCTTTTGGGCACCGGTTGGCCGATATTAAGCAGCAGTTGCTTGAATAGCTGCCGGTCTTCGGCGTTTCTTATCGTCTGTATCGGCGTGCCCAGGCTCCTGACCTGGTATTTGTCCAGCACGCCGGCGTCTGCCAGGTCCACGGCCAGGTTAAGCCCGGTCTGGCCGCCGAGGGTTGGCAGCAATCCATCAGGTCGCTCACGCTCGATAATTCGAGCTAAGGTATCTACGTTGAGAGGCTCGATATAGACAATATCGGCGATGTCCTCGTCGGTCATGATGGTGGCCGGGTTGGAGTTGACGAGCACCGAGATGACACCCTCCTCCCGCATCGCTTTGCAGGCTTGGGTGCCGGCGTAGTCAAACTCCGCCGCCTGGCCGATGATGATAGGCCCGGAGCCGATGATTAAAACTTTAGAGGGTTTCAAGATGTGACTCCTCTACTTATTTTGTTTCCTTTATCATCTCTAGAAACCTGTCAAAGAGATATATATTGTCCCAGGGGCCTGGGGAAGCTTCGGAATGATATTGTATGGCAAAGATGGGTAGATCCTTATGCTTCAAGCCTTCCACCGTGCCGTCATTCAGGTTTAAATGGGTGACTTCCAGGCCATCTCTGAGAGTGTCCGGGTCAACGGCATAGCCGTGGTTTTGAGCCGTGATATGGATTCTGCCAGTAGCCAGCTCGCGAACCGGATGATTGCCGCCCCGGTGGCCAAACTTCAGCTTGAAGTTCCTGGCACCAAAGGCGCTGGCGATAAGCTGATTACCCAGGCAGATACCCATAATCGGCTTCTTACCAACGAGTTGCTTGATGGTGACCACTATATAATCCAGCAACTCAGGGTTGCCCGGTCCTGGAGAAAGGAGAATGCCATCTGGCTTTAAAGAGATGATTTCTCCAGCAGACATAGTACAGGGCAGAGCGGTTACGCTACAGCCCAAGCGGTTCAGAATACGTAAGATATTATATTTCAAACCACAGTCCAAAATAACTATATTGTATATTGAAGCTGAGTCCTCCGGGCACCAATGGTAAGGGGCCTGAGTAGTAACCTGTTTGACAAAATCAATAGAGCCATAGCTCGACATCTCCTGTAGTTCTTCCAGAGTCTGCTGTGGAGTCTTATTGCTTGTTATCATTCCCATCATTACGCCAGCTGAGCACAGCCGACGAGTTATCGCCCGGGTATCGACACCATAAATTCCAGAGATGCCGCTTCGCGCCAGATACTGATGGATGGTGTTTCGGCTCATATAGTGATTGGGCTTAAGGCATTGCTCCCTCACAACGAGCCCCCGCACCTGTATCTTGGCAGATTCGAAATCCTGTTCATTGATGCCATAATTACCGATAAGGGGATACGTAGGAACTAGAATCTGTCCTGCATAGGAGGGGTCGGTTAACATTTCCTGATAGCCAATCACGCTGGTACAAAAAACGACCTCACCGAAGGTGTCAATATCAGCTCCAAAGCAGTAACCCTGATAAACTGACCCATCTTCCAAAACTAAAAATGCTTCTTTACTCATGCTAACCTCCGAAGCTCTGTGTCGATGAGGTCTGCCACATCTGGATCGGCATGATCGCCGATGGGTTTGAGTTAACCAGCACAATCTCGTAACATAGCGACTGCATAGCCTTGCACACCTGAGTGCCCGAGGTTAAAACGTGCCAGCGATAGCACCCGTTCTGCAAATTACCGGCATAAGTCCGGAGAAAAAAGAAAGGGGCATAACCTAGGGTTATACCCCTTAACTGATTTGTAATAGACCACAATATCAGGTCATTCCAGCTTGAGGCTAGAAGCTGTCGTAATATCTCCATAAATTGATCGGAAGTGGAGTGAGGTAATACTTGATCCTGTATCACTGATTCCTCAAAACCAACTATATCATTGGGAAACAAAAAACCCGACCTCATATCGGGCTTTTTAATAATGATGCTATTTAACAAGCTCTTACCTAATTTTGGTTAAGAATAACAAAATTCATTGTTAATGTCAAGAGAGTGTGATTCTCAGTAGTGTATCATTTTGATATAATGAAAGGTAATTATCCCTTGACATCAAGTAAAGCTCTTAAAGTAATCGCTTCACTTCTGCCGCTTCTTTGACTACCTGGGCATTTCTAAGTGGGCTTTGGGTAGGTGGTAAATCAAACGCCTTGCCCGCTAATAGTTCCTCAATCGTTCTGATTTGCATACTAGGGAATTCCCTACCCCAAACATCAGATTTATAAGTTGGAGAATGAACCGCAAGTTCCAGCATTCCCTTTGAAGGCTTGGCAAGAGTTATAAGAAGCCCTATCGCCGCACCTTCATTTTGAACTGTGCCTATTAAATCTCTAACTATGATCGGATTTATATTTTCTCCACCTTTTATTTGAACTACTATCGTTTGTGTTTTTTTATCTTTGTCCACGAACCCAAATATGCCATCTACGCCGTTGTCATGCTCTCGCGGCGCAGCTCCCACAAGCGTTAAAGCCCATGTCTCAAACTCTTTCTTACTCATATCGGCTAGTGCCTTTGCCGAACGCATATCAACGGGGCGACCACGCACTTCATATCTACTCGCCACTCTTTCCTTAAAAGCGGATAAAAGCCTCTTCTCTACTAAATCAATAGCAAGCCAAGTAACATCTATTCCTAACCACTTGCGATTAAGTGATTGGGCAGCTACTGTGGCTGTGCCGCAGCCGCAAAATGGGTCAAGTATTACATCGCCTTCCTTTGAACTTGCCTCAATAATGCGATTCAATAAGGCTAGTGGCTTTTGTGTAGGATAGCCCAAATACTCAGATGGAGCGTACATCATGTCTGGTATATCTTTCCATACATTGCCGATTAAGTCCTTGACAATAAGGTGTCCTGATACTACGGGAATGAAATATTTTATTCTGATGCTGCCCGTTCGTGTTTTATGAATTCTTCCCTCAGCCTCTAACTGCTTAACACTTACATCTGTATAATCACCGCGAGGGGATGTTTTAAACCATCTTCCCTCTTCATCTTTGTTGAAGCCATATTCGGATGCTTGCTCCAGTGGGATGTGCATTTCGCAACAAGCTAAGGCTAGGTCATGCCACCATCTCAACGACCCTTGACCTTTACAGCCATGTGACCCCCGGACTTCAAGAAGCTGCCGCTGCGGGCTTTGACAAGATGGTGTTATCCAAGCGTGAAAAAGAGGCTGTCCAAAATGATTATTAGCAAAATCCAGTTATGTCTACTTGCGGAAGGTCTTATAATGGCAACTTTAGCTTCAAAAAGTGGTACCCCTGGGGCGACTCGAACGCCCGACACACGGTTTAGGAAACCGTTGCTCTATCCATCTGAGCTACAGGGGCATGAGCCGGGGTTACCACCGGTAGGATTTTTAAACCGGCCCTTAATTTTAATATTTGGCCTCATCTTCAGCCAAAGTAATTGTAACAACAAAGCGTATCAGGTGCAACTTGGAGATAAGAGAGCAGAAACAGTCCAGATACACTGGCGTCAGATAAGCGATAGTCGGTCAGAATATGTTATGATACTGGTTGAAGTTAAACGACGGGAAACACCGGGACAGCAGATTGGGAAAAGAGCTTCCGCTGATAATGAAAACCAGGCTAGTCGAAGCTGGGGCTCTTTAGGCTAAGTCTTGGAGGAGTTGTATGGCTAAGAAACTTGGGAAAATAGAAAAGCCTTCGGCTGAGGAGTTTAAGAAAGGGAGAAAACTATATTTTGTTCCCCTCCTTTACTGTGGAAAAGAGGCTCCGACTGAGTATCAAGAAAAGTTTAATAAATATTGGGGACAGGTTGAAAATCAAGTGAGTGAGCTGAAACTAAAGCTGGGGAAGGTTAATAAAATATACCACGAATTAGTGCCGGTGGGTGGTGAGGACGGAATCAAGGTAATAAAAGAGCTGAATAACAAAAGCTATCAGATTATCAAAGACGGATTGGACAAAGGTGCTCAACTCGAAGCTACTGAAGACAGCAATTTGCTAACGGAATTCATGGACTGGAGTAAATGCCTAGTCGTGGGTCTGCAAAATCGAAAGGTATTCACCACGGTATATGAATCCTATACAGAAGCCAGTAAAAATAGGAATGAACATATCGCCAGGCAGATAGATGAAACGCTCAAGGCAGATGAAATTGGGGTGTTGTTTATGGGAGAAGGGCACCAGGTTCAATTTCCGTCAGATATACAGGTGTTTTATGTTGCCCCTCCGGCTTTAGATGAGATTAAGCGCTGGCTTAGAGACCGTGAGACTAAACCGCAAGCAGACTAATATGTGTCTCTTTTTAGTTGACCACATGTTCGGGTGAAATCATTCTAAGCTTTATAGCTGACAAGAGGTCAGTACCGCCAACTAACACTTGCGCTTCGCTACCATGTTCCTTAAGGGCAGATGCCGCCGCCACCGTTTTAAGAGAGAGATAGGTGAATTCCTTAAGCCTCATGGGCATTGTTTATGAAGGTAACTATTTACCACCCTTTTTTAGAACTGCCAAAACCGCGGGGGCAGGTCAATTAAAGGTAACAATTTAGCGGTTTGTGTCTTGCCTAATCATAGGATGTAGCTCATGCATACCCTTTTCAAGACACAATCCCGGCAGTTAGGGCGTCGTGCCTGACATATCTTCCTTCCGTGCTCTATTACCAGAATGTGGAATTGATAGATATCCCCTGAGGGTACTACTTCCCCTAGTGATTTATGCGCATCATGTAGTGAGGCTTCGGCATTGATTAACCCCAATCGTTTGGTTACTCGCAAGATATGTGTATCTACTGGCAAGGCTGGCATCCCTAATGAAAAAAGTAGTACGCAGCACGCTGTTTTCGGCCCTACTCCGGGTAGCTTCTGAAGCCACGCTTGGGCATCGGGCAAGATGAGTTGACTCAGAAAGTCCAGTTTAAGCTGACCTCGCCTCTGCACAATTTCCTTAAGCGATTGCTTAATGCGTTGTGCCTTTACCCTTCCCAGTCCCCCACATCTGATGCAGTGTGCAATAGTATCAATATCGGCATCAGCTAAGCCTTCCCAGTTATCAAAGGAAGCCAAAAGGGCTTGGAAGGCACCTCTTGAATTCGTGTCTGAGGTATTTTGTGAGAGGATAGTCTGGACTAGGACTGAAACCGGGTCATAACGAGGTTGCCACTCAGGGATACCATATTCTTCCCCCAAGATGTCGAGTATTTGTATAACCTTCTTTTTGGTTGGAGTTTCATTCACTTCTTAACTAGACCCTCACTAATGGTCTCTATTATAGCCTGTGTTGCATAATTATCGCACTAACATTAACCTGGGGATGTGTGTAACCTGTCCCCACAGAGGATACCACTTATAGAGTTAGAGTTACCGGTATTCTAACCTCAGGAACAGGTGGGCGGTAACTCAGGGCACTCTGAACCGTCACCTTGACTCATATAGGACCAGAGCTCGTTTTCCCACCTAGAGACCTTTCCTATGCTCATGTCTCCTATCCCTCCGCCGCTCAATGAGATCCTCAATCATGGTAATTAGGTCTTCATCCAGCTCTTTGGGATACTTCTGCTGGGCATACTCCCGAAACTCAGGCCACTCAGCTGGTACCTGCTCCATCATTTCAGGCAGATGACCAGTAATGGAAAGAACCTTGTGCAGAGGTATACCACTGTATTCCGCCAACTTGAGGCAGGAGCGAGTACTGGGCATATCCTTACCAGTAAGCCAACGGTGAATAGTAGCATGACTAATACCTAAATCAGCCGCCAGTTGACTTGGTAAGCGTTTCCGGAGACGCATTATTTCTTCTAATAATGAAGCTATGGGGACCTCTTTTGTACTCATGGGAACATTTTACAAGCTACACCTGCCTCTGTCAACAATGGGCAAGGCTCGCTTATCAAGGATAGCTCATCCCCCGTCCTGCTAATGAAGGGAGTGTTTAAGTCTTGAGTGAGGTTTAAAAAACCTGTCACTCCATTGACAAGTCAGGACAAGGATGTTACTCTTATGCGCATAAGAACTTAGAGTGACCGAATAGGTAACATCCGTATGGAGAGGAGCTGCTTTTCGAATCTGTTTAGAGGCAGATGCCGTGGTAGTAAAGTTCCTCAAGAAGGGAAAGTAGGTGGGGGTAACGGATGATGAGGTAACCAAACTGCAGGCGTGAGCCCTGCCAGGGAAAATCAGGGTGCTGCGGGTCTTTTGGTGTTTATTCCCAGCGGCTTAATTAAACCTCTTACCCCTCCGGTGTGGGGAGCCCTGACTGTAATTCGGCTGAGTGGCAGGGCTTGTGCCTTAATATAGAAGAGGCTTGAGAACAATTTGGACATAGTTTACAAGGCATTCGGGAAAGTGAAACTCGGATGCGCCACTTAGGTTACAATACCTGGTTATATAAATACGTTGCCTTTATTGTTAGTGGGCTATTCGCCGGGGTGGCTGGGGTACTGTACATACATTTTAACGGGCTTATTACGCCTGGTGACGTCAACTTTGCTGCTTCTGGCGCAGTGATGCTTATGGTAATTATCGGTGGCAGTGGCACGCTGTGGGGAGCTGCTATCGGGAGCGTGGTACTTACGTGTTTAGCATACTTTATAAGTATCTTTACACCGGAGCGCTGGCCTTTAATTCTGGGTGCTATTTTTGTAGCCATTGTCATGTTTCTTCGCGGTGGGATCTTGCCTCACCTGCGTAGACTCTGGATGAAGGTGGAGCAA
>NZBQ01000042.1 GCA_002688105.1 Dehalococcoidales bacterium
AACTTTTTTCTGGTTGCATATAATGATTCTCAAACAGATAGGTAACTAGATAGAGTATATTGTTCTTGTATTCCAAGAAGGCTAGAAGACACTATAGCATAAACAGATATCGATTCCTAGAAAACCAAATTTTGGGTAGTGTATCATTTTGAAAGGTTTAAGCTTAACAATGCTTGAGCGATGTTTTAGGATTTAAGTGTGGAGAAACGCAAGAAAAAAGCACACGGTTTCAGTGTTACGGCATTTTGAGTTGTTCAAGAAGCTACGGGGCAAATTGAACCTAAACCAATTAAAAAGAAAAACTTTGATGCCAAGGCATTGGGGCATCGTGGGTGGTTGAAGGGTGGTATAGCACGTGCCATTAAGTTGACCGCAGCAGAAAGAAGTGAAATTGCTAGGAAAACGGCACAGGCGAGATGGCATAGCAAGTAATTTAGTGTGCGTCGTCAGCATTTAAGGCACAACCTGATAATGGACACTTTAGCCTTAACTCTTCTGAACTCGCCTTCGGCTTCAAGTTGGTTGATCCAAGTCCTTATGTCCTTTGATGCCACTTTGTGCCTCCTTTGCTAAGCCCACGATATTAAGGTATGACTATGGGGCACAACTAGATAGGTATAATACCATGGCCAATTACAAGCCCTAAATATCTGCGACCTTCGCCAAGCTACAAGCCTCGAATAAGGGTTTACAGCGCCAAAGCTTGTAACTCAGTGATAATCTCTGCTGCAGTCAAAACTCGCCCCCACAGCGTTTCTATATGCCACATGGAAGCTTCCTTGTAGGGAAATGGTGACCCTGTAGCGTCAACAGCTATCACAGGATTGAAATCCCTATGAAAAGCATCTATCAAGGTCGTATATACACAGACGTCAAAAGCGATGCCAGTAAATATGAGTGACTCGACCCCTAAGCTTCTAAGCACTGCCTCAAGGTCACTACCCCAGAAGGCATTGTACTTCGGCTTTTGAACATATATATCAGTAGGCTCGTTATGAAGTTCGGGATACAGTTCCCACCAATGGCTGCCCTCTGCCAGCATAGAGTCGGGTGGTGCTAGAATCTTCCAATGTTTCGCCATCATCCCCATGTCGCTTCCATCCTTGCGATTCGTTTCCTGCACCCAGATGATAGGTATATTATGTGCTCTGCAATAATCCACTAGCTTGTTAATCTGAACGACTACTTGTGGCCCGTCTGGCGCTGCCAAAGGTGCACCTGGCTCTGTAAAAAAATTCTGCACATCGATCACAAGAAGAGCCGTTTTTTCGGGAGCTATTAACAGAGGCCTGACATCCTTCTGCTGTTCAAGGTTGTATTTGAAAGCTGGAGGCGAATAATTAACAGTCTTCGCTCTTTCCGCGCACGTTGCTACCTTCTTAGCGCTGTTTCTCGTCATCAAATTAACCTCCTTTCCATATGAAATCAAACAGCCATTGATCATGACTTTAACCCTACACCATTGTCACCTCCTTTCAGCCCGGCTGCTAATCCACCCCATAAAACGGCCAAACCGAAATTTAATCCATATTGCACCGCTATCTCCAACCAACGTAAGCCCCGACCATATACAGTGCGCCGTGCATCAGGTTAAGGATGCCCATAACTCCTATAATTATGGACAAGCCAGCGGCTATGAGAAATAATACCATGCCAAAGGAAATCCCGTTTAGCAAACCCAACACAAATGCTGTCGTGTCCATAGATATTTTCCTGTGGCACACTGCTTCTAAAGTAGCATTTAATGACTCTTGTGACACTTGTTTCTCCTTTCCTCGGTATTACTTTACAGTGTTGAGGAAAGCTTGTCCAAACCCTTAAAGTGTCCATAAATTTAAACCCTGAAACTGTGCCATTTTCGCTGACGATTTACACGGCACTGTGCACATTGCCTGTGTTACCGGCCGGAGGCGGTCGTGGAGAGCATTGGGCACTAAACCCATGATCCCCTCTACCACCAGCAAGTCCCGGAAATGTTTCCTCAGAGCCGGCTCATCCACTTCCCCTTTCCTGTCGAATGGAACCACCGATGCCGGCAGTACACCTTGCCATCTTGAATTGGCCATCCTTGCCCTCCTTATGGGAAGAAATAATAACTTAAATGAGCCCTAGCCAGGCTCCAGCTACTTAAGGCTGTATCCATACGATTCCCATCTAGCCAATACCTTCTCTTGAATATCCTCGGGCCAGAGAGAGGCCAAAGTAGCTTTTCGAGGCACGAATTCCTTTGGCCAGTCCTTCGGCCAGGTGCAGTCAAACAGTACATTTGTAGTAGTTAGACTCTTTTTCTCTTTGGGAGAAAGGAATGTCCAGTGATGGAAAGCAGATGGATTCGGTATTTTGTGAATTCCTCTGTCAGGATGGTTTCGTGTGCAAAATACCCAGAGAACCTCATCCATATTGGTAGCATCAATATCATCCTCTATTACTATAACTTTTGGTATACAGGCTCCGCTCTTATTAGCCCAGACTACATCGGCAATCAACTGGGCAATATTTGGGGAGGAGATTTCAGTAGAGATGACCACTATATGTAATGCAGAATGGGGAGGGATAAAGACCTTCTTTACCGGGAGACCATGGGAGCGAAGGTTATTAAGGATGTCAGCCGCCAGTGCGATACTCCAGACTAGATGATCCTCTACCGGTGCGCCGGTACAAATCACGGGGAGAATTGGGTCGTTGCGATGGGTAATGGCGGTAACATTAAATATAGGAGTTTGCTTCCGGGCCGAGGTTATATAGCCGGTGTACTCGCCAAAAGGTCCCTCCTCTTTTCTTTGGTGAGGCAGAACCATTCCCTCAATAACTATCTCTGAGGTAACCGGGACTTCTAAATCTACTGTCTCACATTTCACCACTTCGACAGGTTCGCCTCGCATGGCGCCAACAATATCAGCCTCATCAGTCCCTGGTGGCACAGCAAAGCAAGACACTAGCGGGATCAGTGGCTCTGTGCCGGTGACCACGGCAAAGGGCATTGGCTGATTACGGGCCTCATATTTCTCATAGTAATGCATTCCGATGTGCTGGGAAAGGGCGATAGGCCCGCCCATTGATGTCTCATCATGAACCATCAAGCGATACATTCCCCAATTTGTCCATCCAGTATCTGGGTCTCTAGTCACCACGGTATGCCAGGTCCCAATATAGCGACCTCCGTCACCGGGATGAATATAAGGAACCGGAAGTTTGAACAAATTAACTTCTCTACCGATTTGTATATTCTCCTTGCAGGGACCAGTTTTGACCAATTTTGGTTTCGAGGGCTTGACATGCTTTGCTTTAGCAAGTTCCTCAATTATAGTAGCTACATCTGTGTCTGGAGGAAGCCCGAGTGAAATGGCAAGGCGGGCATAAAATCTCCCCTTACTGGCACTTGAACTTACCGGAGCACCAAGAATTTTGAATCCTTTTGGATACCCTTTGATGTTCTCAAAAAGGGGCGCTGGTGCCTGTAGGTCATAGGACCTCCTTATTATGGCGCTAACTTCGAGGTTCCAGTCGACCTCTTCCTTAATACGTAGTAGCTCGCCCTCTTGTTCCAACTCAGATATATATTCCCTTAGGTCTTTGAAAGCCAACTTTCTCCTCCTTGCATTTTTACCGGGGCGTAAAATTCGGACACCTCTTCTTCCAAATTAAAATATAATCCTGAAATAACTTCCTCTTTGCCATCAAAAAATCTGGGTGGCTTTCCATTTATTAATCCATACAAAGTAGTAATGCGTTGTTGTCCATCGAGGAGTAACTTTATAGAGCCAGGAGGTAATTCAATATCTCCTTTGGTCTCTGCCTCTTCTGTTCGAGTAACCCATACTAATAAGCTTCCTATCGAAGCTTACGATAGAGGGAATCCATCAAACCTCTTACCTGTTCACGATTCCAGACAAAACCTCTCTGGAACTCAGGTAGGGCAATCCCCCCAAGATCAATCTGAGCCAGAATTGTAGAAATTTGCATAACTCACCTTCCATAGGTAGTATTACATACTATTCAAGAGGGTCTCAGGATAATTCTAACACTGCCTACATCAACTTTCAAGAGTACGTCAGGTAGGCTTGAAATGATGGTGGCGGGGATTCAGCCGCACACTTCGCGATTATCAAATGCTGCTAAAGTCTCTGCAGTACCATACGCGGGAAAAAGTGCGCTGGGAAGTATTAGAGGAGTGGAAACAGGCCTGGAATAATAGTATTAGCCACCTCAATAAACTTGAGAAAGAAACCAATTCGATGGCAGAAAATATTACCAAGACAGATGCCAGTCTTTTGGGAATTCTTAACAGTCAAAATCTACAAGGGAATGTAGGGGAGAGACTGGCACAGACAGGTCTTGTTGAATAACATCAAAGTTAATTGCTATTCAGGGCATACCTATGCCGGGAGACCGAAGTCTTTCCTGTGGGAAAGTGTGGAATACGAGGTGGAGGAAATAGAAAAATCGTGGCAGGAGCCGGGGGAGAGGTATTTCCTCGCCCACACTCAGAATGACAAACTATTCAGGCTCTGTTATAATGAGTCCCGAAAGCATTAGACGCTAATCGAGCTGGTGAAAACTTAGGAGGCTTTTACTTCAATGAGTCGTGTTCAGTATAAGAAATATCGAAGTCCTATCGCACTGAAGATAAGCCAAATAGCCCCCTCAGGAATACGGAAGTTCTTCGAACTACTTCAGGCTACAGCTACGGAAAGATCAATCTCACTGGGAATTGGTGAGCCTGACTTTGTTACCCCATGGCATATTCGTGAGGCAGCTATCCGCTCCCTGGAGAAAGGCCCCACCGGATATACCTCAAACCTGGGGATGCCTGAGCTGCGCCAGGAACTGTCACGATACCTGAAGGATAACTTCAACCTTGAATATGACCCAGCCAGCGAACTCCTAATTACAGTTGGTGTCAGCGAGGCACTAGACCTGGCAATTAGAACCATCATTGACCCGGGGGACGAGGTTATTATGCCCGACCCATGCTTTATTTCCTACAAACCCTGTGTCATACTAGCTGGAGGCATACCAGTTTTGGTGCCTACCAATCAGGAAAATAACTTCGAGCTTAACGCGGCTGATATTGAAGCACGAATTACTAACCGAACTAAAGCCATTCTTATCGGTTATCCCGCCAATCCTACTGGAGCGGTACTGAGCAAAGACAAACTGACACAAATAGCTGAGTTAGCCCGGCGTCACCAGCTATTAGTCATCTCTGACGAGATTTACGCCAAGTTGGTCTATGGGGTGAAGCATACCTGCCTGGCCACACTACCTAGAATGAAGGAAAACACTATTCTCCTGAACGGGTTCTCCAAGGCCTTTGCTATGACCGGGTGGCGCATCGGTTACGCCGCAGCTACCAAAGAGATTATTACCGCCATGAACAAGGTTCACCAGAGTACTCTAATGTGCGCACCCAGACTAAGTCAGGTAGCGGCTATTGAGGCATTAAAGACAGGCGAAGCCGATACTACCGAGATGGTTAAGGACTATAACCAGCGACGCATGGTTATAGTCAAGGGATTCAACGATATCGGTTTATCCTGCTTTGAGTCCCGTGGGTCATTCTTTACCTTCCCCTCAATAAAGAGCACCGACATGAACTCAGAGGAATTCGCCGAAAAGCTACTTTTTGAGGAACAGGTAGCAGTAGTTCCGGGCACAGCCTTCGGGGAGTGTGGTGAGGGGTATATCCGTTGTTGCTACGCCACCTCACTAGCCAATATTGAGGAAGCGCTGTCCCGGATGAAGCGTTTTGTGGACAAACACAGAACCAAATAAGTTTTCTCCCCTCACATCTTCTCCGGCGCGGTCATCCCCATAAGGTGAAGGGTCTTAGCCAGAATAAGCTTGGCTGCCTCTACTAGCTTGAGACGAGCTCTGGTTAACGCCTCATCCTTAGAGACGACACGACACTGCTTATAAAAACTATGGAATGAAGTAGCCAAATCCTGGGCATAATAGGTAAGATGATGAGGTTCCAGGGTTTGAGCCGATAACTCAACTATCTCCGGCAAGCGCATCATCTGCCGTATTAAAGCCAGTTCAGGCTCAGTAGTCAGTAAAGAAACATCCCCATCCCCCCAGTCAATTCCCCTCTCTTGAGCCAGACGGAGGATACTGGCAATACGGGCGTGGGCATACTGAACATAGTAAACCGGGTTCTCCGGTGACTCCTTTCTGGCTAATTCCAAGTCAAAGTCCATCTGGGCATCGGCTGAGCGGGATAGAAAGAAGAAGCGGCAGGCATCAGCTCCCACCTCCTCCACCACCTCACGCAGGGTAATAATGTCACCACTGCGCTTGGAAACACGAACCAGCTCTTCACCACGCCGCAAAGTAACCAGTTGAGAGATTACTACCTCCAGTCGCTCCGGAGCAATGCCCAAGGCACCAACCACGGTTTTCATTCGAGATACATGCCCCTGGTGGTCAGCCCCCCAGATATTAATTACCCTGTCAAACTTACGCTCGATAAACTTGTTATAGTGATAAGCAATATCCGAGGCAAAATAGGTAGGCGAACCGTCGCCACGCACCACTACATTGTCCTTGTCCTCACCCAGAGCCGTGGATACAAACCAGTTTGCCTCCTCTTTTTCCGCAATATGGCCCCCCCGGCGCAGGAGCGATATTACCTTTTCATATTGCCCGTTATCATAAAGACTCCGCTCACTAAACCAGACATCAAAACTCACCCCTACCAGCTCAAGGTCTTCCTTGATTTGCTTTACCATCTTGTCTAAGCCCAGCTGCCCTATCCGGGGCACTGCTTCCGACTCGGATAAGGCAAGAAACCGGTCCCCCTCCTCAGCCATAATTTCCTTAGCTAGGTCAACCATATAGTCGCCAAAGTAGCCATCGGAGGGCATCTCAACATCGATGTTCACACACTGCTGATAGCGAGCATAGAGTGAGCGAGAAAAGACATCTATCTGATTGCCCATATCATTAATATAGTATTCCCTCTCTACCCGGTAGCCGCCAGCGACCAGCATATTAGCTAAGGTGCTGCCCAAAATAGCGCCACGACCATGCCCGACATGAAGCGGTCCGGTGGGATTAACGCTGACAAACTCTATCTGCACCCGGCTGCCCTGCCCCAGGTCAATATTGCCGTAAGCGTCACCGGCTTGCCGGATAGAATCCACCTGACTAGCCAGCCAATCGCTCTTAAGAGTAAAGTTAATGAACCCCGGCGGTGCCACGGCAATATTATCAATCTCAGTAGCGGCACCAATAAGCCCGGCCATACCCTCGGCGATGGTCAGGGGATTAACTCCAGTGGCTCTGGCTAATTTCAAGGGCAGACTTGAGGCATAGTCGCCGTGTTCCGGGTTCTGGGGACGCTCCACCACCACCTCAGGTAAAGTAACTGCGGGCAGATTACCTGATTTCTGGGCCTGGTGGGCTGCCTGCGTCAACAACTCTATAAGCCTTTGCTTAACCGTTAGTATTCCCGTTTCAGCCTCCTATACGCCCAGATTATAGCACAATACCAGTTAAAATGGATAAACCTGCGCCCTAATTCAAACTACGCAAGAGGAAAATCAGAACTTTCGCTACTATTGCTCTCATCACTAGCCTACCAATAGGCAAACAGAAAACACCTATTTAGCAATGCGTCTAACGTATGCGATTAGTGAAGTTCCTCGAAGGATAATTTAGGAATTTTCTGACGAAAATTCCTCCTAATCGCTGTTGTGCG
>NZBQ01000043.1 GCA_002688105.1 Dehalococcoidales bacterium
CCGCAAGCGGATTGGTATTATCTTTTGGTTATTCAGGAGCAATCATTGGTCCCTTGGTAGGCGGACGCATTTTAGACATCACCGGGAGCCTTGACCCGTCTCTCCTCGTTCTTTCCGGGGTGTCAATAGCTATGGCTGTCATCGCCTTCAAACTGCCCGAAACCGGAAATAAAACCAGTGGTAAAAATTTATAATGTCCACCTCAAGGAGTGATATTGGTGGTGATTTATGCTATTCCGTCCCCCAAGTTCTTGCAGAGTTACAAGGTTAATACATACTACCCGGTAAGCTTATCCATTTGAGAATCTTTTATGCAACCAGAAAAAAGCCCCAAAATGCCCTGGACCATATTAGGTAACACCTGGCTAATTAGCTTTGCCATATGGGCACCGACATACTGTGTTCCCCCTATGGAACATATCCTCAAAGAAGAACTCCTCCTCACTCATGCCCAGGCCAGCCTGCTCTTCAGCGCCTCCTGGTTGATGATAGCCATAGCCGCTATTCCGGCCGGTTTTATCGCCGACAGGATTGGTGTCAGAAAAGCCGCCGGAATCGGGATTATCATAGTAGCGGTAGGGACAATATTAAGAGGCACGGCTACCAGTTACTCCAGCCTCCTGGCATTTACCTTAATCTACGGCATCGGACTCGGCTGGACATATCCCAATCTGCCCAAACTGATAAGCGCCTGGACACCCCGAGAAAAAGCTGGTATAGCCACCGGGATATTCACTTCCGGAATACTGACTGCCGGCGCTCTTGGCTTGGCCTTAACCCCGCTAATCTTCCTCATCACCAACAGCTTTCAAGGAACCTTTTTTATATGGAGTATCCCTCCCATCATCGCTGCCATCCTGTGGTGGATATTAGTCAAAGACCCGCCACGTAATAACCTTTATAATGAGCCAGTAAGTAAAGATAAAACTATGTTTCTCAAAGTACTGAGAAATAAGAATCTGTGGCTGGTAGCCATCATCCTCTTATTAAACGAATTCTTCTTCAGCACCTGGGCAGGTTGGGCTCCAGCCTTGATGATGCTGAAGGGGGGGGCACCAGAGCTTGCCGGGCTTCTTGCCTCAATAGTCCTTTGGGCAGGTATCCCCACTGTTTTCTTGATGCCCCGACTTGCCTATAAACTGGGCGTGAGGAAACCGTTCCTATGGTTACCATCCCTCATCATAGCCGGTGTTGCCTGGGGGGTAATACATATTGACCTGTCCCTGATGTGGCTCCCTATGCTCCTGGTGGGCATCGCCTCTAATACCAGATTCACCACCATACTGGCACTACCAGTAGAGCTGATGCCTGAGGAAGAGGTAGGGACCGCCAGTGGTTTGATACTATCTATAGGTTATATCGGAGGGGTTATTGGCCCCCTGATAGGTGGGCGCATCTATGACCTCACCGGGAGTCTTAACCTGTCTCTCATCGTTCTTTCTGGGGTATCAATAGCTATGGCTGTCATCGCACTCAGGCTGCACGAAACCGGAAATAAAGCCAAAGTCAAGCCACCATAACCTTTATGGTTTCACTTTCCCTCTCTAAAGTTGACTGATAGAGAACCACCTGCTAAATTTAACTTATGGCCTATACTTTTGAGCACTTGAACTCAATCAAGGAAATCCTCGGGCGGTCTCCCTTTGGGCTTATTACCGATGTCGATGGCACTATAAGCGAGATTGCGCCCACCCCGCAACAAGCTGAGGTTTCCCCACGATGCCGCCACTATCTATCCATCCTCAGTCAACATCTAGCTCTGGTAGCGGCTGTTTCAGGGAGACCGGCGGAGGAAATCAAAAATATGCTAAAAATTGACAGGGCAGTCTATATCGGCAATCACGGACTGGAGCGGTGGGCCAAGGGTCAGTCAGAATTCTCAAAGGATACTGATGGTTATCCTGAGCTAATTAAAGCCGTCATCAAGGAATTAACTCCGTTACTATCTATAAAAGGTATTACGCTAGATGATAAGGGAATAACGGCTACGATTCACTACCGTCTTTCCCCTAATCCCGAAGCGGCTAAGAGGGATATTCTGGTAACACTAGAGAGTTCAACTCAGGCTAAGCGCTTGCGAATCATGCATGGGAAGATGTCAATCAACCTTTTACCGCCGGTAGAGGTAAACAAGGGCACGGCTGTTCTTGATTTGATGCGGGAGTATAGTTTGCAGGGTGGAATCTATCTGGGTGACGACCTAACCGATGTCGATGCCTTTAAAGCGATACATTCCGTTTCCAGTGACTCAAGCTTTCAGGGTGTCGCCATCGGCATCACCAGTCAGGAAATGATGAAAGGGCTGGTAGCCGAAGCTGATTTTACCTTGAACGGGGTAAACGATGTAGTGCGCTTTCTCAGGTGGATGTCTGAGACGGCTCTTAAACTAAGTTAGCCGCATCTTCCAGTAAGTGTAGGAGCCAGTCAGTCACATCCTCTTTTTCAATTGACCTTTTTAATTGAGTAGCACGCCGATTTCTTTCACTGGCAGGCATGGTTAGTGCTGTATAAAGAGCTTGTGTTGTCTCCTCCAGGTCAGCCGGTGTTACCGTTAGCGCATACTGCCCTAATTGCTCGTGAGCGCCGACCGTTTCCGACAGTATCAGAACTCCATCACGAGTATTAACTGTGGGGCCTTCCTTGGCAACCAGATTCATCCCGTCAATAACAGGGTTCACCAAAAGAGCATCGTAGAGGCGCATACCAGCTATAGCTTGCAGGTAATTGTTCTCGTAAAAGAAATCTATGGGGTGCCAATCCTCAGTTTTATACTTATCATTTATGGCTTCTACAAGCTGAGTGATATCCTGCGTATACCTTTGATACGGTTTCAGTTGAGTTCTGGTAGGGACTAGAAAGGCGATAAATTTTAACTTCTCCCGGAATTGGGGATAGCGCTCAAGCAGTGTGTCAAAGGCTCTAAAGCCACGAATGATATTCTTGCTGGGTTCAACCCTATCCACCCTAACTATGTTTTGTTCCAGGAAGAGAGGACGCAATTTCCCTTCATACTCCTTTACTGCTGCCGAAGAGGCTAGTTTTTTAATACCGACAACATCAATAGATACCGGATAGGCTTTAACCTGGACAGTATGTTGGTTTATTTGAACGGTTCGTTGTTCATAATCTACCTTAGCCTCGTCAATAAATAATTCACAGCACTGAAGAAAACTAAGCACATCTCGTTCGGTCTGCAAGCCTACAATATTAGTAGTGCATAAACTGCGTAGAATTGCCTGTCGCATATAACCTGGTAACAGATACCAGTAGCTTGGTGATGGCCAAGGAATATGAATAAAGTGCTGGATTATCAGACCCGGTATCTGGCTCCGAATATAAGCACTGGCTAGATAGAAGTGATAGTCATTTAGTAACACTATAGGTAATGGTTCATTTCCGGCGGCACTATCAATAACCGCTTGAGCAAAGGCTTGATTCACCGGAACATAACCGCTCTCCCAGGCATTGTGAACGGCACTGTCTATATTGGGCGTGCGAGACGAACTCCACATGTAGTGCTGGAGGAACCAGAGAAGAGGGTTGCAAATGACACTATAAAACTTATGATACATGTTCCTGGGGCTGACCACAAAGTGAAGATGGAGGTTCTCAGCACCAGATGAGGGAACTTGAAAACGCCCTCCCTGTGTTTCTCGTGCTATCTGTCTATCGCCTTCTCCCATCGCACTAGCAATCCAGTCAAGCTCTATGTATTTGCTAAGGCTACTGAGAGCAGTGACTACCCCACCACTGCCACGGCGTGAGTAGAGTTGCCCATCCTCGTTATGATGATATTCAATAGGTCCACGGTTACTAACTAGGATTAACCGTCTTTGCGATAGTCTTTGGCTGCATAACTCTGCCAGTCGCTTGGTATTATCACTCTCTTGGTTTGCTGCCATTTTATCTCCCCTCTGGCTATAAACCAAATATGGAGATGAAACAATAGAGAAACATCCGTAAGGGGAAAGTTCTTAAGCCGCTCCACTTTAGCTTAATGCTCTATAACATCTTTGAGGAGCTAATAGAACTGTAACACCCTGTCCACAGTCTGTCAAGTTTGGGGCTAGGGACGGTCTGGTATCATCGACCGAACCCTTACCGGCTATCTCTACTCCACAGACGATACTCTGTCATACAACCGTTTCTTCCAACGGACGCCAGCACCGAATACCTGCCGCATACCAGCGTAGATACTGGCTATAATAAGGAACGAGAACCCAATCGGGTGCAGGAGAGCTGAAACAACCGGCTCCTTGAAATGACCATCGACCAGCCAACGCATGAATATTATCACAGCCACCTGGAAGATAAGGATATATCCCCAACCCGTGGGAGTAGCTTCTACAAATAAATCATTCCAGAGCCAGTAGAACGGAGCCAAAAAGAAAAGATAGCTGGCTATCAGCAGCCCGACTAGCGCTACTGGAGACAATGCTGCTATTGAATATACCCACTTGATAAACCCCTCGCACATCGCCCTTACACTCTGATACATGTTACATGAAACCACGGGTGATAAATCAATTGTCACCTGCCGGCCACCATGCCGGCTTATCTCTACTCCCAACCAGACGTCTTCCAGTATTCTAGATTTTACCGACTTGTGTCCGCCAATACGCCAGTATTCATCTCTGGGGAAGAGGAGTAACTGACCGATGGCCAGTGACGGTCGAGGCTTTTTGGAGCGCTGCAGCCACCACAGGGGAAACCAGCTGAAAATAATAAAGTAAAATATTGGGATGGCTATCTTCTGGGGCAGGGAAGCAGCGAGTTGACGGGGAAAGCCTGAGAGCAGGGAAGGTTTTAACCGAAGGGCTAAAGCAAGTAAACTGCGTAACATGTGGGGGGTATGTGTAGTATCAGCATCAACAAACAATAACCAAGAACCTTTAGCCATCCTGGCAAGTTGATCGCAGGCAAACGGTTTACCTGCCCAGCCTTCAGGAAGAGGCTTACCTCTGATCAATTGAATGCGGTTATCCGCAGCCGCTATCCGGTTCACAATATTAGCCGTATCATCCGATGAGCTATCATCCAGCACTAAAACTTCAAAATTGGGGTAATCCTGTTTCCGTAGAGACTCCAGGCAGGTCGCTATGCTTGCCTCCTCATCTCTGGCCGGAATAAGGACAGATACTAAAGACGCCGGCTCAGGTATTTTGCTATCTCTATGCGGCTTCTTGAGACTTCGCAAATTCAGGATTAGATTAAGCATAAAGCTAATCAGACCAGCGGCTATTATCACATGATATAGCATACTCTCAATCCGGCTACTGTCGATTTAAGTAACCCGTCTCCTTGATTGAAGCCAATTGATGATTCTTAACCTGAGTCTGGGAACAGTCTGCAGCTCATTATAATGCTTAACCGCAAATATCACCAGCACACACAGCATAAATAGCGATTCCCACGAGTTCCCCGTGGTAATTATCAGGTAAGCCAACGAACCTGCCAGACCAGGCATTACTCTCCAACCATCGGTTTCTATGAAAAGAAAACCCAAGAGCATAAAGACAGTAAAGACAAGCAGTATTTCGTGTTGAGGCAGGGCTAAGAGGACACCGAAGGTGACGGCTATCGACTTGCCACCCCGTAGTCGAAGTAACGGCGAGAAGGCGTGTCCAAATATTGCGCTCAGTGCCACGGCCAATACTATCACTCCAGGGAGTTCAAAGAATAAATATGCCAGAGCTACAAAAGGTACACCTTTAGCTATGTCCAAGATTACAGCTAAAAAACCTAACTTACGGCCTCCAGCCCGGAAAACATTGATTGCCCCGGGATTAGCATCACCAAAATCTCTTATGTCTTTACCTAAGAACCGCTTCCCAATCCATACTGAAAAGGGACAGGCACCCAGCCAAAAAGCACACACAGCCAATAGGATGGAAAAAAATATTTCCGTTTTGCTAACACTCCTGACTGTATTTTAAAAGATACCTAGGACACCAGTGTATAACATAAAACAAATATCACTACTAGTCAAGAGGTAAACACTGGGTAGTATAGTTTTATCTTTAAGCTAACAAAAAGCAATTTAAAAAGATTTGACAAAGGTAATACTATATGCTAGTATGTAGTATTATAAATGCTTACCTGTTGATGTTCACCAGCTAGTAAAAGGAGGGAAACGCACGATGACTATTACCACAAGGCAGTACCGATATAGCAAGGATAAGTCCTCTCTGCTGGCCAGGATGGGGAAAATTGAGGGTCAGGCTAAGGGTATTCAGCGGATGATTGAAGGGGACCGCTACTGTATTGACATCATCCAGCAACTAACTGCCCTATCCGCAGCTATTGATGAAGTCTCCCTATTTATCCTGGAAAGTCACATTGAAGGTTGTGTTGCTGACGCTATTCGTGGAGAACGTTCTGAGAGCCACATTAAGGAACTGATGGGAACGATACGGAAGGCTATAAAGCGGTAATGCCCATAGCTGGCTTACGGAGAAGATATGAAACAAAGGAAGATAGGTAGAGATGTGTCATCTGATTTTACTCATGCCAGTGTTAGGGATTCCATTATTCTGGCTCGTGCCACTCGAACATGCCCTACCTATTAATATTGCCTTATGGTTGACTTCGGCTCTTCTCTATCGGCAGATAATGAGGGCAATGAGGAAACCCCGACAGGATGGGTTCCAGAGCCTAATCAGCACTGAGGCGGAGACATGATGAGCTGGTAATATGGTTATAAGCTGCACTAGAATAATATAGAAGACTAGAAATAGTGCCAAGGAAAGGAGGCGAAAAAGATGAAGATTGTGAACTTGTGCGGCTCGGGAGATTGTTGTCCGATGGTCAAACTAGAAGATGAGCGTGTTGAGATAGGCGAGAAGGACAATACCTGTGTTCTGACCAAAAGTGAATGGGAAGCTCTAAAGCAGAAGATACTAAATAAAGAAATCTAGAACCCGGGGAGCCGAAACTGTGAGCTAACCACTCCCAGTCGCTAGGTAGAACCTAGCCTAAGGAGACTAACAATGATGCCTGACAAAACCAATCAGAAAAAGAAGATAATCCTTCCAGTTACGGGCATGGCCTGCGCTTCCTGCGCCGCCACTATCGAGAAAGGGCTTTCTAAGCTGCCGGGGGTATCCCAGATCAATGTCAACCTTGCCAGCGAAAAGGCGTCCATTGAATACGACCCAAGCAAAGCGAATACAAAGGCATTGATGGATACCATCTCGGATGTGGGCTACGGCGTGGCGGTGGAGAAAACAACTTTCAGCGTAGGTGGCATGACCTGTGCCTCCTGTATGGCTAACATTGAGAAGGCTCTGGCCAAGGTACCCGGGGTAATCTCCGTCAATGTCAACTTAGCCAGCGAGAAAGCTACCGTCGCATACTTAGAGGGCGAGGTCGGTATGGCTGACTTCAAGCGGGCGGTGGAAGGAGCCGGATATAGTATCCGGGCTGAGGTTAGCGCTGAAGGCATCGCTAAGCCCGATGTAGTGGTGACAGCTACGCGCCGGGAGATTCGCACCCTGAGAAACAAACTGCTCTTTGCCGGCACTATCGGTATTTTTATGCTCCTTGTCGCCGTCTCGGAGTACTCGGGGAGGTGGATGCCTTCATTTTTGGGCAATCACTACCTTCTCTGGGCGCTGGCTACGCCGGTACAGTTCTGGGCGGGCTGGCAGTTCTACCAAGATCTCTGGGCAGGCTTAAAACACAAAAGAGCCAACATGAACACCCTGATTGCCGTAGGTACATCGGCGGCCTATTTCTATAGTGTGGTGGCTATACTATCTCCCGGCCTCTTCACCGCGGGCGGTCGAGAAGCCAGTGTCTATTTTGATACTGCGGCTATCATTATTGCCCTTATCCTGCTCGGGCGCTTCCTGGAGGCCAGGGCTAAGGGTCAGACATCGGAGGCGATAAAGAAGCTCATCGGCATGCAGCCGAAGATGGCTCTGGTTCTCCGTAACGGCGAGGAGAGAGAAATCCCCATTGAAGATGTCCAGGTCGGTGACCTTATTCTGGTGCGACCAGGTGAGCGAGTGCCCGTGGATGGTACTATCCGACAGGGTTATTCCAGCCTTGATGAGTCTATGATTACCGGCGAGAGTATCCCGGTGGAGAAACAGGTAGGTGATGAGGTTGTTGGTGCCACCATCAACAAGACGGGCAGCTTTCGCTTTGAAGCGACCAAGGTGGACAAGGACACAGTACTAGCCCAGATTATCAAGCTGGTGGAGGAAGCTCAAGGGAGCAAGGCTCCCATCCAGCGGCTAGCCGACATAATTTCGGCATACTTTGTACCGGCTGTTATCGGTGTTGCCATCATCACCTTTATCCTGTGGTATCTCTGGGGACCAGCTCCAGCGTTGACCTTTGCTCTGCTCAATTTCGTTGCGGTGCTCATCATTGCCTGTCCCTGCGCCCTGGGGCTGGCAACTCCTACCGCCATTATGGTGGGCACGGGTAAGGGAGCTGAGAACGGTGTCCTTATCCGGAGTGGCGAGGCGCTAGAGACCGCCCATAAGATCAAAGCTATTATCCTAGATAAAACCGGCACCCTCACCCAGGGGCAGCCAGTGGTAACCGATGTAGTCGCCATCCCCGACTTTAGAGAAGAAGAGCTACTCATGGTGGCAGCTTCAGCGGAGCAAGGCTCCGAGCATCCCCTTGGAGAGTCCATCGTCAATGCTGCTAAGGAAAAGAACCTCTCCCTGGTCGATGCCACCGATTTTAACGCCATTCCCGGTCGTGGTATTGAAGCCAAGATAAATGGGCAGAAGGTGCTTTTGGGCAACCTGAAACTCATGCAAGAGCAGGGGCTCCCCCTAGATGATCTAGGGGAAAAAGCCACCCAGCTCTCCCATGAGGGGAAAACTCCCATGTTTCTAGGCATTGACGGTCGAGCCGCCGGGATAATCGCCGTGGCTGATACCCTTAAGCCAAACTCAAAAGAGGCGGTGAAAGAGCTGCATCGCCTAGGGCTTGAAGTGGTGATGCTCACCGGCGACAACCAGCGCACCGCCGAAGCTATTGCCCAAGAGGTAATCATTGACCGCATCCTCGCCGAGGTGCTCCCGGAACATAAAGCCCAGGAAGTCAAGAAACTGCAGGCGGAAGGAAAGGTGGTAGCAATGGTGGGTGACGGAATAAACGATGCCCCGGCTCTGGCACAGGCTGATATAGGCATCGCCATCGGCACCGGCACTGATGTGGCTATGGAGGCAGCAGATATTACCCTCATGAGCGGCGACCTGAGGGGCGTGGTCACTGCTATCTCCCTCAGCAAGCAAACCTTGAGGACAATCAAGCAGAACCTGTTCTGGGCTTTTGCCTATAATGCTTCCTTAATACCGATAGCCGCTGGGATACTATACTTTGTCTTCATTCAGAGTGGGGTGCCAGCAGGATTGCAGTTTTTCCTAGGCGACTACGGCTTTCTTAATCCAATCCTGGCTGCCATCGCCATGGCAG
The DNA here is from genome assembly GCA_002688105.1 of Dehalococcoidales bacterium. Lineage (GTDB taxonomy): Bacteria > Chloroflexota > Dehalococcoidia > Dehalococcoidales. The sequence goes on from NZBQ01000043.1 coordinate 9,442, forward strand.
CCAGCTCAATCACCGTAGTAACTAACTCATTACGGTTAAAAAGGTTTAAACCGGCCAAACTCGCAGATTAGTCAAAGGAGGTGTTTCAAATGGCAATTGACCCGGTGTGCAAGATGGAGGTTGAGGAGAGCAAGGCAGCCGCTACCGCAGATTACAGGGAAAAGAAATACTACTTCTGTGCCCTGGGTTGCAAGAAAGCCTTCGACCAGGACCCGAAGAAGTATTTAGCTGCAGAAAAGAAGAAGCAGGAATAGCACCAGAGAGATATTGAAGCTAGCTTACTTCATGAATTTATGTCTGTCGGCTTCCAACGGAACTGCGTGCCGGGGGATTTGCGGGTTACAGCTTTGATGTTGTTCGCACCACTGCCGGCATTTCCCCATCCACTCTTCCTTGTCATAGCTTCTATCCCTCAGGCGCCTCATCAAGAGCGCTCCTTAGCCCTTTTATGAAATTGCTAACCGGTGACATGAAGTTATCTCCAGGCTCCATAAGCTGAACTATCCGACTGCCTACAATCACTCCATCGGCTATTCGGGCTACCTGTCTTGCCTGCTGTGGAGTAGATATACCGAAACCAACACAGAGTGGCTGGGTGGCTATCTTCCTCACCCTGGCTACGAATGTCTCTAAGTCCGCAGGCAGTCTCTCTCTGACCCCGGTAACCCCAGTCACCGAGACCAGGTATATGAACCCTCGAGACCTCTCAGCGACTAGCCTGATGCGTTCTTCAGTACTGGTTGGTGCCAGCAGGTAGATGAGGTCAAGCCCTTTCTTCTGGGTGATACTCTCCAGTTCTGAGCTTTCATCCGGAGGCAAGTCCGGGACGATTAAACCATCGATGCCAGACTTGGCGCAGGCAATACAGAATTCTTCAAGACCATAACTAAAGACCGGATTAAAGTAGGTCAAAAACACCAGCGGTATACTAACCTTTTGCCGCAATTCCTTGGCTACTTCAAGGCAAAGCTTAAGGGTAACCCCCTTCTGCAAAGCGTGAAAACTCGATTTTTGAATAGTAGCCCCATCGGCCAGAGGGTCAGAGAAAGGTATTCCCAGTTCCACTATATCGCCGCCGTTGCTTTCCAAAAGGGGAACCACCTTCAAGGTGGCGTCAATGCTGGGGTAGCCTATGGTAACATAAGGCATAAGGGCTACATGACCCGGTTGGCTAAAAATAGAAGCGATACGATTCAAGGTTTCACCTCCAGGGCTTCAACTACGATATCCATATCTTTATCGCCGCGCCCAGACAGGTTGACAACTATGATTTGTTCCTTGTTTAGCGAACCCGCTATCCTGACAGCGTGGAATATAACATGAGCCGGCTCAAGGGCTGGGGGAATGCCCTCGGTACGGCACAGTAGTTGAAAGCCCTCAAGTGCTTCTTCATCGCTTACCGCGACATAAGTAGCACGCCCGGTATCCTTAAGGTAGCTGTGTTCAGGACCAACACCAGGGTAGTCTAACCCGGCAGAGATACTGTGTGCCTCCCGAATCTGCCCATTACCGTCCTGGAGCACATAGGACTTCGTCCCGTGGAGCACTCCTACCCCTCCCGCAACCAGTGAAGCGGCATGCTTCCCGGTCTTAAGTCCCCTCCCCGCCGCCTCCACTCCAATAAGCGCAACGTCCTTGTCATCCAAGAAAGGATAGAAGATGCCCATAGCGTTGCTACCCCCGCCGACACAGGCGATGATATAGTTGGGCAGGCGACCCAATTTATCCAGAATCTGCTCCCTGGTTTCCTGGCCGATTACCGACTGGAAGTCACGCACCATTGGCGGATAGGGATAAGGGCCGACCACTGAACCCAGCAGGTAGTGGGTATCCCCGGGATTGGTCACCCAGTCTCTTATCGCTTCGTTAATGGCATCTTTAAGTGTTCGGCTGCCCCCGGAAACCGACCTTACTTCAGCGCCCATAAGCTTCATCCTGAATACATTAAGAGACTGGCGGCGTATATCATCCTCACCCATATAGATGATGCACTCCAGTCCCAGCATGGCGCATACGGCAGCAGCAGCTACCCCATGTTGCCCGGCCCCGGTCTCAGCAATGATTCTCTGCTTTCCCATCCTCCGGGCAAGAAGGCCCTGTCCCAGAGCATTGTTAATCTTATGGGCTCCGGTATGAGCCAGGTCTTCTCTTTTAAGGAAAATCCGGGCACCACCGCCGTGTTTACTCAGTCCTTCCGCCAGGTACAGTGGTGTCGGTCTGCCTGAATAGTCGCGAGACAGTGACTCGAACTCAGCCCAGAAGGCATCATCAGCCTTCACCTCCTTATAGGCTGCCGCCAGCTCATCAAGTACTGGCATCAGGGTTTCCGGAACAAACCGCCCTCCGTAGTCTCCAAAGTATCCTCTATTATTAGGCAGCAATACCCACCTCCTTCTAGGTCTCTAAAGGTTGACTGACCTCTCCCTCGGTGCGCCTCACCATCTTGATGAAGTCCCTGATTTTTACCGGGTCTTTTTGCCCATCGGTCTCTACCCCGGTGGAGACATCGACTCCCCACGGTTGAATATCCGCGACCGCCTGACCAATATTGGTCGGGGTAAGTCCGCCGGCGACAATCACCGGGAACCTTGCTGCTATCTCCCTGGCTAACTGCCAGTTAAAGGCTTGCCCGGTACCACCATAAGCACCTCTGACTTGTGAATCCAGAAGACAGACGAGCTCCTGTTTTAACCGTAACTGATATCCTATCTCTATCTCACCGAGGATTTCCTTGGCTTTTTTATGGACTGGTACATGAATAACCTTGATTATGGGATACTTAATCTCCTGGCAGTAGCGCCAGGTTTCATCGCCGCTGAGCTGCACCCGGTCCAATCGGCAGTAGTCGGCAATACGGTTAACTTCCTGAGCCGCCAAGTTTACAAAAAGGCCGACTAAGGACGGGCGAGGTCGCAGACCATGAACCGCCTCTACTAATGGTAATACTTTTTCGGGAGAGACCTGACGCTGGCTGGAGGCAAAGACCAGCCCCAGGAAATCGGCGCCAGCTTTGCCTGCCGTCAAAGCTGACTCTATATCGGTTAGCCCGCAAATCTTGACCTTAGTCAAAGTAGCTCCTTTATCTTGGTGGCGATGTTTGGCGCTGACATCAGAGACTCACCAATGAGAACGGCGTCAACACCCCACTTTTTTAACTTTTCCATATCACTACGGTCTTTTATACCACTTTCGCTGACCACTATTCTATCCGGCGGGATAAGTGGTCGCAGACGCTCAGTAGTGGTAATGTCCACGGTAAAGGTTGTCAGGTCCCGGTTGTTGACGCCGATAATCCTGGCTTCGCTTCCCAGGGCAGTTTCAAGTTCGGCTTCGTTATGCACCTCCACCAGGCAACTCATACCCAACTCATGACTTAGTCCGAGCAGTTCCTCCAGCTTCTCCGGTGTCAGGATAGCCACGATGAGCAGCAGACTATCAGCACCGTAAGCCCGTGATTCATAGACCTGGTAGGTATCATGAATAAAGTCCTTTCCGAGCAGAGGCAGCCGCTTATTTCCCAGTGCGTGGCTGATGTCTTTCAGGTGGTTGAGGCTACCCTGGAAGTATATCGCCTCGGTTAATACCGATATAGCCGAAACACCGTTACCGGCATAGGTACGGGCTATCTCCACCGGATTGAAGTCAGGACAAATTATACCCCGGGATGGGGACGCTTTTTTGACCTCGGCAATGAGCTGAATACGATCGCCACATAGAGCCGAAGCAAAATCAAGAGGCAAAGGCTGCGCCGAGGCGACGCTCCGCAGCTTTTCTAACGAGAAATTGCGTTTCCTGACTCCAAGTTCCTGTAGATTATCGGCCACTATCTTTTCCAGAATCATTTATACTTCCTAAGTCAAGCTCTGGCTGAACTCGATTAGCTGTTCCAGTTTCGCCCGGGCACGACCACCGTCTATTACCTCTCTGGCTAAGGCTACCCCCTGCCTAAGTGTTCTCACCCTATCTCCCGCTAGTAGCACGGCGGCGGCATTCATCAGCACCACATCTCGCTGAGGACCGGGGACACCGGCTAGAATGCTACGCATCAGGGCAGCATTTTCACCGGCAGTGCCACCCCTCAAATCACCCAACCCAGCCCGAGGCAAGCCGAAGTCCTCCGGGCTAATGGAATAGCTCTTGATAGCGTCATCCTTTAGCTCACATACCTTGGTTTTCCCGGTAACGGTGATTTCGTCTAAGCCGTCCTCGCCGTGGACTATCAGGGCATGATAACAGCCCAGACTTTGCAGCACCAACGCCAGTTTCTTCACCAGCGACCCATCAGCTACACCCACCACCTGAGCGCTGGCGTCAGCCGGGTTAGTCAGGGGACCGAGAATATTAAACACGGTGCGAATGCCAATCTCACGCCGGGGAGCGGTAGCATACTCCATGGCGGGGTGGAATGACGGAGCAAACATGAAACCCATCCCCACTTTCCGCAGGTGCCTCTGCACCTGCTTGGCATTAAGGTCAATTCTGACGCCCAGCGCCTCCAATACATCGGCGCTGCCACACTGACTGCTCATAGCCCGGTTACCGTGCTTAGCCACTTTGAGCCCGGCGCCGGCGGCAACAAAGGCAGCCGCCGTGGAGATATTAAAAGTGTGGGCACCATCACCACCAGTGCCACAGGTATCTACCAGTGGCTCACGGATGGTCACACGAACCGCTTTAGACCTCATTATCTTAGCCAGACCGGCGATTTCATCAACTGTTTCCCCCTTGAGCCTGAGGGCGGTGACAAAGGCACCAAATTGGGCCGGGGTGACCTCACCCTGCATTATCTCTTCCATAACCGAGGCGGCTTCCTCCGTGGTTAGCGAACGCCCCGATACTAAGTCTTGGATGGCTTCTTTAATCATGGTTGGTTCGCTCCTCCGTTAGAAAATTCTTGAGTAAGTCCTTCCCCACCTCAGTCATAAACGATTCGGGATGAAACTGAACGCCCTCTACCGGGTACTGGCGGTGCCGCAGTCCCATAATAGTATTATCCTCCGTCCACGCCGTTACTTCAAGACAGTCCGGGAGCCCATTATGATGTACTATCAGCGAGTGGTAGCGAATGGCAGAGAAAGGCTCAGGCAGCCCGACAAATACTCCGTGACCATTATGGTGTATTAGAGACGACTTACCGTGCATGATTTCCTTAGCTTGTATAATTAAGCCACCATAGCTATATCCGATGCACTGGTGCCCCAGGCAGACGCCAAGTATCGGTAACCTGGAGCCGAAATGTTGGATGACATCGTTGGAGATACCAGCCCGCAGCGGTGTCGACGGACCGGGCGAGATAACTATCCGCTGAGGCTTCATCTTATCAATTTCCCCAAGGGTAGTCTTATCATTACGCACCACCATAACCTCCTCACCCAGTTCACTCAGGTACTGGAAGAGGTTATAGGTGAAGCTATCATAGTTATCAATCAGTAACAGCATGACTCCCCTTAGTTATCAGGTTTGTCCCCTCAGCCTGGTCAATAGCTTTAAGTAGGGCTCGGGCTTTGCTCATGGTTTCCTCGTACTCGCGCTCAGGAACACTATCGTAAACAATGCCGCATCCTGCCTGCGTGTAGGCAATGCCATTCTTCACTACCATAGTTCTGATGGCTATCGCCATGTCCATATTGCCTGAGAAAGAGAAGTAGCCGGCAGCCCCGGCGTAAGGTCCTCTTTTCTCAGTTTCAAGCTCGGCGATTATTTCCATCGCCCGGATTTTAGGGGCTCCAGACACCGTACCGGCGGGAAAGCAAGCTCGCAGTGCCTCGAAGGCATCTACGTCACGGCGCAGTTTGCCCTGCACATGGGTAACCAGATGCATAACATGGGAGTAACGCTCAATATCCATCAGGTCACTAACCTCAACCGTGCCTGGCTCGCTCACGCGTCCAATATCATTGCGCCCCAAATCCACCAGCATAATATGCTCAGCACGTTCCTTCTCATCACTACGGAGCTCCTGCTCCAATCTGACATCCTCAGCCGGGTTCTTCCCCCGTGGCCTGGTCCCGGCCAGAGGGCGGGTCATTACCATACCATCCTCAACTCGCACCAGAATCTCAGGAGAAGCCCCAATGATATGGAAGTCGGTGAAATCGAGAAAGAACATATAAGGGGAGGGATTGATAGTGCGCAGCGCTCTATAGATGTCAAAGGGAGCGACCTCAGTAGGTTGGGCTAACCGCTGGGATAGCACCACCTGAATAGCTTCACCGGCCCTAATATACTCTTGTATCTTACGTACCCTGGCTTCAAAATCATCCTTAGAGAAATTTGAGGAAAGTTTATGGCTTCTCACCGGACTAGTGTCAGCCTTCGCCTGTTGGCCCGGTTTGAGTGGCTGGCTCAACCTATCCACCAGGTCATCTATCTTATCCACTGCCTCTTGATAGGCTGCCTCTATATCTCCATCCAGATGGACATGACTCAAAACCTTAATCTTGTGAGTTACATGGTCGAAGGCGAGCATGGTATCCACGAACATCAATATCGCTTCAGGTAATCCCAGGGGGTCGATGTCGGGGAATGATAACTCTTCAAAGCGAGCGACTGTTTCGTAAGCCAGATAGCCCACGGCGCCACCGCTAAACCGGGGCAGACCGCTAACAGGCACTATCTTAAACTTATTCAGTTCCTCGACAACGGGATAAAACGAGTCAGCCTTTTCCTCTCCCTTATTGGTTAGCACCCGGTAAGGCTCGGTGCCGATGAAGCTATAACGAGCCAGCCTTTGACCACCTTCGACACTTTCCAGAAGAAAAGAAAAACCACCCCGATTAATCTTCAAGAAGGCAGACACCGGCGTCTCCAGGTCGGCGACAATCTCACGGTAAATAGGTACTAGATTACCGTCTCCTTCATATCTTTTAACTTCTTCTAGTGTTGGATAATACTCCAAAACATAACCTCCGTATCCCCATTAAAAAACCCCTCGCCCATAGGGACGAGAGGTTAGTCTTGCGCGATACCACCCTACTTGATTGCCAACTAAGCCAAGCAGCCATCTCTCTCAGGTACGGCTCCACTATCTTGAAGCGATACCCTGGGTTATAATAACAGTACCCTTTCCGTCAAAGCCTACTCGGGGAAACCCCTTTTGGTTTGCAGCTCCCGAGTCCATTCAACCCCTGCGCCAGCACCGGCTCACACCTTCCCCGGCTCTCTGAACCTCGCTGGGGGTCTACTAGTCTCGTTCCCAGCCTTTACTTTTTCTATTGTCTCAAACATTATAACCAGAAACCAGATCCTTGTCAAGTGGTTTGGGCTATACCCTTCAGCTCTGTGGAGTGGGTGGAATGATTCGAACCTGCGATACCATGATTAAAAGATATAGAGCATTTGTATGCCAGATAGCCTTGCTGACAGGCTGATTTTTGCCCACTCCTATAAGATATGATAGTATTAGCTGGTACCTTGCAGTGGACTGTCAGAAGGTATAGTAGTATGAAAGCAACAAGGAGAGTAGGGCTTAACATGAGCTATTGAACCTGCTATTAGAAGATAAGATGAAGGAATTCCACAGGATACTGAAGCTAAAATGGCGGGGGGAAGGGTATGTTTATCTCTTAATCACATGAGCACAGGAGGAGTAAGTAGAATGGTAAACAAACTCAGGTTTGCTCAGGTTGGTTTGGGTCCAATGGGAGTCAGGTTATGCAAGCTGGCGTTGGAAAAAGAAGGCATCGAGATTGTTGGTGCCACTGAGAGGGCCAATCTTGGCAAGGATGTTGGCGAGGTCATCGGGCTGGGAAAAAAGCTCGGGGTAACACTTACTGATGATTTAAATGCAGCATTGGCAGCAGAACCGGATGTTGTCCTTCACTCCACACTGTCATCTCTGGAGCTGGCAAAAGAGCAGCTGGCGACCATTATCAAAGCCAAGGTTGATATCGTCTCGACATGTGAAGAGATCTCATATCCCTGGCAGACACAGCCTGAAATTGCCAAAGAGCTTGACACCCTGGCCCAAGAAAACAACGTTACCGTACTGGGGACCGGGGTGAATCCCGGGTTCTGTATGGATACCTTTCCCATTGTGATGACTGGTGTCTGTCAGAAGGTAGAAAAGATACGGGTGGCCCGTGTTCAGGATGCCACGTGTCGTCGTCTGCCTTTCCAGGAAAAAATTGGTGCCGGCTGTACCCCCGAAGAATTTGAGGAACGCAAAGCATCTGGAAAGCTAAGGCATGTGGGCCTGAGAGAGTCATCTGATATGATTGCGGGAGCTATGGGCTGGAAGATTAATGACTACAGGGAGACCATTGCCCCAATCATAGCCAAAAAAGAAATCTCAAATGAGTATCTCACGGTTAAACCAGGTCAGGCAGTCGGTGTTGAGCAGATTGCTATCAGCATGATGAATGGGAAAGAGATTATCCGGATGGAGTTCCAGGCTTACCTTGGCGCGCCAGAGTCATACGATACAGTTTATATCATGGGTGTGCCAAACATGGAGGTCACCGTGAAAGGGGGCATCCAGGGTGATATTGCTACAGCCTCTATGGCAGTCAATGCTATGCCCCGGGTAATAAACGCGACACCAGGTCTGCTGACTATGAAAGACATAGCCCCGGTTCATCCCTACGCCGGTGATTGGAGCAAGTTAATCTAAAGCCACGATAGTGCTTCGAATGCTACTTCAACACTATTAAGAGTAGCCAAGATAGAGTAAAACCAACTCTTTTAAGGAGGATGAAGCGAAATGGCTGTTGACAGGTTAGTTGATGAGTATAAGATAACTCATCCTAAATCTCAAGAATTACATGACAGGGCAGCGAGGATTTTTGCCGCTGACGGGGCCACTGCCCGTATCCGTATTCTTAATCCTTATCGACCATATATAACCCACGCTAAAGGTTCGAAGAAGTGGGACATAGACGGTAATGAATACATCGACTATGTCATGGGTCACGGGGCCATGCTACTGGGTCACAGCCACCCGGCAATAGTAAAGGCCTTGCAGGAGCAGGCGGCTAAGGGTACCCATTATGGAGACAATCACGAACTAGAGGTGGCATGGGCTGAGCTCATACAGAGTATGGTACCATCCGCGGAGAGGGTTGAATTCTTCGCCTGCGGGCAGGAAGCCAACTTGTTCGCCATAAAGCTAGCTCGTATCTTTACCCAACGAAGCAAAATCCTGAGATTCGTAGAAAATTTCCACGGATGGGCTGATGAATTGGTACCGACGCCTATCTCACCAAGCGTTGTTGCCGATGCAGTTAAGATTATACCTTATGACCTTGATAGAGTAGAGGAGGAGCTGGCCACCAAGGAATATGCTATCCTTATGACCGAGGGGGGCGGCGCCCATATGAGCGGCCAGATCCCGTTAGATTTCGAATTCGTACGTACGTTACCCGGTCTAGCCCATAAATACGGCACTGTATGGTTCCTGGACGAGGTGGTTACCGGTTTCCGGGATGCGCCTGGGGGCTTCCAGTCTATAGTAGGGGTAAAATCGGATTTGACCAGCTTAGGCAAAATTGTCGCTGGAGGGATAGGGGCTGGTGCCTTAGTTGGCAGAGCCGATATTATGGGACTCTTGAGCCCCGAGACTCCTGCCAACCGACGGATGATACATACCGGGACCTGGAATGCTAATCCGCTTGCCAGTGCCACCGGCATAGCTGCTCTTAAGCTTTGCCAGGATGGTAAGCCTCAGAGGAAGGCTAACGAGATGGCAGCTTCCCTGCGAAAAGAAGGAAACCAGCTTTTCAAGGAAAAAGGCGTTGATGGTTGGCTTTATGGACGGAGTATCACCCATGTCTATCTTGGCCCATTTGACTGTCAACCCACTGATGACACTGTGCCGCCGACCAAAGATATCAGTAAGATTACAGGAATGGGCGGCGCAAAGACGCGTCTGAGCCACCATTTGCTTCACCGCGGTATCTCTACAATGGCAGCCAGGCACTTAATCCTTTCCTGCATGCATACCATAAAGGATGTTAATAAGACGGTAGACGCTCTCGCTGATTCTCTGGATGCCATGATTGAGGAGGGTTCTATAAAGAGTAGGTCGTGAGTAGTTGCCGATGACCTCTGCCAAGATAAGCGATATACGGTGACCTGCTCTTTATATGCCGTTCAGGCTTTCGTTGCCCACCTATGAACAGCCAATCAATAACCATAAAGAGTAACAACGGGCTTACCCCAAAATACCAATTAGCTAAGAAAGCTGCAGCCTATCGCAGTGTATGTCTTGTGAAACTTTCAGCGAACTAGATACTTTCCAGGCGACTACTGTCAGCCATAAGCAAAGCAAGAAGAGTTTTCCGTACATGGAGAAGGTTCTCAGCCTGATCGTAGACTATCGAGCTTGAAGAGTTGTCAATATCCCCCTGCCTACCCCATATGGTAAAGGGACATGATTAGAATGCCCGCCCGTCTTCAGTTTGGCAAAAAGGGCATAGAAACAGACACGCAGGCGCCAGCGTTGGTATAGGCTAAAATAGGGCAAAAAGTGGAGCGGGTGAAGGGATTCGAACCCTCGACGTCTTGCTTGGGAAGCAAGCACTCTACCGCTGAGTTACACCCGCCCAAATCGTATCTATTTTAACCCTAAACCAAGCTTTGTAGAGAGAGCTGGCTCTGCCCCCTCCTTTACTATCAGGATTCACATCGTTCATTTTTCTCTAAGGGCTACAAATAAAATATCCGGCCCGCAGTGCACTCCCAGCACGGGCCCCAGTCTGGCAAATCTAATCCGCTCTTTATCGTATACCGAACCTATACGCTCAGCCAGACTTTGTGCTTCATCAGGGGTAGTATTATATATAACAGATAAATCCTGAATATCTGTGGCATTTTCCACAAATTCGAGCAATTTATCTATGCCTTTATCCCGAGTGCGAACCTGACCAGCCGGCACTACCTCTCCATCTTTTAGCGTCAGCACCGGTTTTACATTCAACACTGAGCCTAATAGCGCCTTTGCCTTGCCGATACGTCCACCTAGAGCCAGGTATTTGAGGGTATCAAGGAGACCAAGCAATCGGGTGTTAGCCACAATCTGTTTTACATCTTCCACCACCTGTGGTAAACTCTTCCCTGACATAGTCATAGTTGCCGCCGCTATAGCCGTCATACCTATGCCCATGGTCGCCATCTGCGAGTCAATCACCTCAATAGGACACCCCTTGCCTACCATTTCTTTAGCCTGTAGTGCTGAGCTACAGGTGCCGCTTAATTTAGTGGAGATATGGATAGAAATAATCCCGTCAGCTTGCTTAGATAACTTCTGGTAGACATTGGCAAAATCCTGTGGGGTCGGCTGGGTGGTGCTGGGATGAACAGGGTCATGTAATAGCCTCTGGTAAAATTCGTCTTCACTGATATCCACCCGGTCACGGTAGACCTCGTCTCCAAAGCGCACATACAGAGGCACTACGGTAATACCCAGTTCCTCAACTAACCGGGCAGGCAGGTCAGCACTGCTATCGATAACTACTTTTATCGTCATAATTCCCCCCTCTATCTTTCAGTTGGACTAATTATATAGCAATTAGACAACTTGTCAATAACTCAATATAATGTTTACCATAGAGTCTTAGATATGACAGCTATTTTATCCAAACAAGGTATCCGCCGATTACTCCGACAAGAGCCGCCCCTGATAGAAGGCTGCGTCAACCTCGAGGAACAGCTTCAGCCTAATGGTATTGACCTTACCCTGCGCGAGATAGCCTTTCCTCAGTCAGTCGGCAAAATAGCCATTAATAACAGTCAAAGGCAAGTGTCTGATTTAGCTCCGTTGGTTTTCGATGGTCTGGGTTTTATTGACCTGATACCCGGTGCCTATATTATTACCGTTAACGAGATTGTACATCTACCCAAGAATATTATGGCACTGGCCCGACCAAGATCAAGTCTGCTCCGTTGTGGTGTCACTATAGACACTGCCGTATGGGATGCCGGCTACTCTGGCCGTTCCCAGTCTCTTATGGTAGTCTATAACCCCCAGGGCTTTCGCCTGCAGAGAAACGCCAGAATTATGCAGATTATCTTCCTGCAGCTAACCGATGCAACAGAAGGCTACGATGGAGCCTATCAAGGAGAGAATATATAGCTACCCCAGATAGCTTATCTGGGATGGAGGCCTATTCTTTATGTCAACCTCTATACCAGCCTCCTTAAATAAGTCGACAAACGCACTATCGTTATACTTACCAAAGCTGATAAATCGCTTTATTCTGGCATTTACCAGCATCTTGGCACACAGCACACATGGCGTATGAGTGCAATAGACCGCGCTCCCTTCAAGACTGACGCCATGGAGTCCGGCTTGTATAATCACATTTTGCTCAGCGTGAATCCCCCGGCATATTTCATGCCTTTCCCCCGACGGTATATTAAGTTCATCCCGGAGGCAACCGAGCTCAAGGCAATCCTTAGCACCGGCCGGGGCGCCATTGTAGCCCGTAGTCAGTATGTGTTTATTCTTTACGGCTACTGCCCCCACATGGTGCCGACGACAGGTTGAGCGCTCGGCTACTACTGAGGCTATCTTAAGAAAATACTCGTCAATGTCTGGCCTAGTCGCCTTCTTCATCTTAACCAAGCTATCATCTTTTTGGCTTCCTGCCTCAGATTTTCCAGAGAAGACTCATTTATGATGGTGAAATCCGCCATAGCAATCGGTCCGCCCTTATTGGTATTCTCCACTTCTGCCTTATCCCGACCGGCTGCCTCTTTCACGGTCAGCCGCCGATTTAATCTACTACCCAGCCGGGCATACCTCGTTTTCGACGACGCCCAGACTGCCACTACATAAAAGTCTTCCCCATAATAAGTCTTCAGAAAAGTATATTCCTCCCAGGAATAAAGGCCATCAATTACTACGTTTGAGTTTTTTCTTACTGAATCAATTCTGGTTAGATTCAACTTAGCATAAGCCGGCATCCCGTGCTCTTGCCTGAGGAGTTCTCTAACGTAGCGTTCATTTTTCTCGTTTAGCTCCAGGCCCCTCTTACTCACTTCCTCGTCGGTTATATCCCCGAACCTTATCCGAATAAAACCACTTTCCACAAATACTCTGGCTACCTCCGATTTACCCGAGCCAGCCATACCTACAATTGATACCACTTTCATATGTAGGCTTCATTATAGACAAATGCCTGACAAATGACAATGGACAACACGCTTAAGCCCAATTAAAACCTTGTATTTTATCTGACATAATGTATGCTAAGGTATTGATTATTTTCCCAGAAGTGAGTGCCAATACTGTTGAGTTGGATTAACTTAGCCATACTGAGCGCGGCTACCTGGGGAGTAGTGAATATAATTGACAGCCATCTTATCTCCAAACGAATGCCAAGCTTCCAGGCATTCTTACTCCCGGTAGGCATTATTAATCTAATTTATGGCTGGATACTATTTACGCTATTCCCATTACCTGCGGATATTACCCTACGGACAATACTTATCGCAGTGGCATCAGGTATACTTCGCGTCGCTGCCGCTACCATCATGCTCTACACCATGAGGAAAGAGGAGATATCACGGATAATACCCATAACCCATACCTCTCCCATTTTTGTAGCGATTATGGCGATACCTTTATTGGGGGAGAGCCTTAGCTACCTAAAGTGGCTGGCGATAATCATAGTAGCGGCTGGGGCAGTAATGATATCGATAAAACATAGCCCATCCGGCACGACTACTGGGCTGAGCAAGCCACTGCTTCTTCTCTTCGGCTCCAGCCTACTTTTTGCCCTAGCCGATATAACCAGTAAATATGTTCTAGACTACATCTCATTCTGGAATATGACCTGGCTCGTCACCTTCTGCCTGGTAGGCGCCTTCTTGCTAGCCTCGGTACGCCCTCACATCTTCCGGCAGGTAAGCCATATGAAACAAAGGAACTCCACTCTGGGGATGATTCTTTTTAACGAGGCTTTGGCCTTGGTAGCGGTAACACTGCTATTCTGGGCGATAGCAGGAGGAGCCGTATCTCTGGTTTCAGCTATTGTTGGCAGCCGACCTATCTTCGTGGTTGTATTCGCTCTTATCCTGAGTCGCATCTCACCCATGTTCTTAAAATGGCAGCCCGGTAAAGAAATGTTGGCATTGCGACTCATTGCCACCGCTATGATTGTCGGCGGCATAGTCATTATCTACCTGACTTAAACGGTCTGCCAGCTACCTGTCAATGAACTCAGCTACCACCTGTGCTATAATTCGGTCTATACTCCATTGGATAGAAAAAGAAATGTCTGAAACTATTAACCTAGCCGATAAAATCGAAAAACAGCTACCAGCCGAGCTGGTCAACTTTATGCAGACCGCCGGCAAGATTGCGGCCAGTCAGGGACAGAACCTGTATCTGGTCGGTGGGATAGTTCGTGACCTGCTTCTGGGAAAATCAAATTTTGACCTTGACCTGGTGGTGGAGGGCGATGCCATAGACCTGGCACACCAGCTAAACAATATAAAGCAAGGAAAAATTACCACCCACCCCCGCTTCAAAACGGCTAAACTCAAGTGGGATAAATGGAGCGTTGACCTGACCACCGCCCGCGCTGAGACCTACGCCAGGCCCGGAGCTCTACCCAGCGTGAAGCCCGACTCCCTGACCAGTGACCTTTTCCGCCGCGACTTCACCATCAACGCCATGGCTATAGGCCTCAATCCCACCCGCTACGGCGAATTAATTGACCGGTACGGGGGCAAAAATGACCTTGAACGTAAACTCATCCGCATTTTGCATGATAAGAGTTTTATAGACGATGCCACTCGTATCTGGCGGGGACTCCGCTACGAGCAACGGCTAAACTTCCAACTGGAAAGAAATACCATTAAGTTACTTAAACGCGATATACCTATGCTGGATACCATCAGCGGCGACCGCATACGCTATGAGCTGGAATGTATATTCCACGAGGAGCGCCCGGAAAAAGGGTTGCGCCGGGCTGAAGAACTGGGAGTTTTACCAAGACTGCACCCGGCTCTCAAGGGCGATAGCTGGCTGGCAGAAAAGTTCGAGTCGGCTCGGCAGCTGACCTCCCCTACCCCACCACCGATTGGGCTATACCTAGCGCTGCTGACCTACCGTCTGAGTGATGCAGAAAACGAGCACCTGATTTCCTACCTCAGATTATCCAAGCCGATAGCCCAGACGCTTAGGGACTCTATTAACCTCACAGTCAAGCTCAAATTACTGGACGACCCTAATATTATGTCAAGCAATATCTACCATACACTTCACGGCTATTCGCCACCAGCCCTTATAGCTAATTCGCTAGCCAGCGAATCTACGGTGGCTCGCCGACACATCCAGTTATTTCTTGATAAGCTTTGTTATGTCAAGCCCTCCCTTACCGGCAACGACCTGCAAAAAATGGGCATAATCCCCGGCCCCCAAATTAAAGAAACACTGGAGCAGCTACACGAAGCCAGACTGGACGGGAAAGTAAGCAGTAAAAAGGATGAGATGAAGCTGGTCAAGGGGTGGTTGGGTTAAGTATATAACAGATGTATCACTTCGTAGTCTTTATTTTTTATCTTTAACTATAGCTATTTTCTCGGCTGGCCCGCTGAAGAAATAGCCCGAGCCACCTTCGGCCACCAGGCGCATGAATTCGGCACTATCCTTTACCCTGATGCCCCCCATCACCGTAACCCCCCGGGCAAAGAAGGGCTCCGGCCAGGGACTGGCAGTGGGGCCTGCCAGCACCACTTCGTGCGCACCTTTACATAGCTCCAGAAGTCCATCCAGTCCACCCTCCACCATAGCCGAGCCGGTGATGATAGCCACATCGGCTTCAGGCATTACTTTAGCTATGGAATCAGGCGAAACCCAGAAAGAAAGTTCCTTGCCCTTTAGTGCCTCCCGGTGCTTATCGATGATTTTCAAATCTACATCCTGCTTTTTGAGCTTGCGAATGAAAGGGGTGAAGGCTCCCACCATCGCTACCTTATCCCCGGCGTCGATGTGTGCCACATCCAGAGCATCGGTGTTGCTCAGCAGGCGACCACCGGGAATATCCTTTTCTGCCATCAAGCACGCCGACAGGGCGTTAAGGGTCGCCAACCCAACAGAACGACACAGGCGAGATGGACTTAGCGCCTGCTGAGCCATGTCCCAGGCGCTCTGCCCGCTGAGCTTACCGGCTTCAGGCAGCTCCGCAGCCGAGCGAGGACAACATACCGTATCTTCCATGTCCCTGGGGGTGAAAGCCGCCCCTACCTGCCCATCCGACAGCTCCACGACTGTGTAAAAGACCCCTATGCATACCTGCGCTATGGTAAGAGGTCGGCGGTCTAGGCCGCTTTCCAGCGAGGCGATTAAATCTTCAATGAGCATCGCTCACCTCTTCTTTATTACCAGATGATATGACTCTAGCTTTCGTTTTTGCTTCCCTATTCCACACGCTTGAATTTACTGCGTGGGGTGCCACATATGGGGCAGGTCTCGGGAGCTTCCCCGGCTACCGTATTGCCACAGACCTGGCAGACAAAGTAAGGCTCGTCCTTCAGTCTTTGTCCTGCCTCAACAGCTTTTAACGCCTCCTGGTATAAGCTATAATGAATTTTCTCTACCTGGTTCGCATATGTAAAACTAGTCTCAGCCCTCTGGTCGTTATCCGATTTGGCCTGCTCAATAAAACCGGGGTACATAGTCGTAAATTCGTAGTGTTCCCCTTTTATAGCTGTCTCTAGATTACCCTTAGTTGTGCCAATACCACCCATATTCTCAAGATGACTATGGGCGTGAACCGTCTCCGCCTCAGCCGCCGCCCGAAATAGCCTGGCTATCTGGGAATAACCTTCCTTCTCTGCCTTTTCCGCAGAGAATAGGTACCGCCGATTGGCTTGGCTTTCTCCAGCAAAAGCACCCTGTAGATTCTCTGGTGTGTTACCCACTTGATACCTCCTTTATATTAAGCCTAATAAATTAATTATAGGTTGTTTATCCTATTTTGTCTATAACGGGTAAGGTATCAGCCAGATAGGATTCCAGCTCTTGCTGCTGCAAATGCCGGTGTATCCTCTCCGCCTCAGCTTTATCTTTTACCAGGGTAAACAGAGCCGGCCCGGAACCAGCCAGGTGGACTTCCCCGGCTCTGGCTTGTAAAAACTGCTGCCAGTACGCCTCAAGCCCCGCAAAATTTTCCAGAGCTACCTTGTCGAACACATTAAACACCATAGATGATGTCACCCCCCCACCTCCAGCCAGTTGGGTTACTAATCTATCGGTAATTTGTCCATCGGTATAGTGGCTGGCTTTTAAACTGGTGTAGAGTCGTTCTGTCTTCCTCTGGAGACTGGGCATCGGTGGCATCATCAGGACAACCCACATATGAGGCAACAGTGGTAGAGGCGTTACCCTCTCCCCCCTGCCTTCAAGCAAGGCGGTGCCACCATAGAAAAAGAAGACTACATCCGAACCCAACTGCCGGGCTAACCCGATCAATTCCTCCTGAGATAAGCCCAATTCCCAAAGTCTATTAAGCCCGTGCAGGATAGCGGCGGCATCACTGCTGTCGCCACCCAACCCCGACACCAAAGGAATACGCTTCTCAATTTTAACCGCTGCCCCCTTACCACACCCGGTACTCTCCTGAAGCAAACCAATCGTCTTAGATACCAGACTCGCCTCTGACACCCAATCGGACATACTGGACTTAAGCTCGATGTTTTCACTTAGCTGCAAGTGGAAGCTATCACACAGATTTATCGTCTGAATAACGCTGCGGATTTCATGAAACCCGTCAGGGCGTTTTGCCAGAACCTCAAGGGTTAAATTTATCTTAGCTGGTGCCAGAACGGTCAGCATACTTATTCTCCCGCTTAGTAAATACCTGCCACAGCCTTGCCCACTCGTCACGACTTAAGGTCTCAGCCCGCCGCTGTGGCACTATATCTGCTTCCTCCAACCGGGATAAAACCTCAGTCTTAGGCAATCCTAAACCCTGAGCTAAAGAATTGCCTAGCTGCTTACGAGAGGCACTAAAACCAGCCCGCACCAGTTCAAAAAAGCTCTTTTCATCAGTTACCGCCACCGTCGGCTGGTGGTATAGAACCACCCGCAGTATCGCCGAATCAACCTCCGGCGGTGGATAAAAGCACCGAGCTGGTACATAGCTGATTATTCTTGGTTCCCCGTAAAACTGCACGCTAACACTCAGTACACTCATCTGACCGGGCTTGGCTACAATCGCCTCAGCCACTTCCTTCTGCACCATTACCACCATCAGTTCAGGCTTAACTGCAGTTTCAAGAAAATGACGCAGGACATGAGAGGTAATATAATAGGGAAGGTTAGCTACCACCTTGTAGCTATTTATCGCTGACGGAAATCTCGCTTTTTGCTCCTGAAGCAAATCTGCCGGGTCAATCTCAAGTATGTCCTTATTGACAATAGTAACATTATTAAGCGAAGCCAACGTCTGTTTCAGGGTGGCAGCTAGCCTGTTATCCAGCTCAACAGCAACCACCCAACCGGATTGACGGGCTAGCTCCCTGGTCAACACACCAAGGCCGGAGCCTATCTCCATAATAACATCGGTAGGGGTAAGCTCAGCCGCTAAAGTAATCAGTTTGAGCACCTCCTCATCAATAAGGAAGTGCTGCCCCAGGCTCTTCCTGGCGTGAAGGTCAAAGCGGCGCAACCACCCCC
>NZBQ01000044.1 GCA_002688105.1 Dehalococcoidales bacterium
AGTTGCTCTTTGTTCCTAGCACAGAAGACCATAAAGTTGACAGGGTTATGCAATTATGCAAAAAAGATGCTAAGAATAACCTTGAAGAATATAAGAATAAGTTCGGACGAGAACCTGCTACATTTGACGACTTTGCTTTTTACAGTGGGATTGAAAAAAGACTCAGAACCGAAGGTATTGACCTGAGTCCACAAGATGCCTTTGAAGCCTATAGCCATGGTGATAGAAAAATAAAGAAGTTGTTTGATGAAAAAGTAGCCTCAGAAGGAGTTGGGGAACATACAGCAATAATGCTTCTACAGGGCATAAATTTTGGTAGTTCTTCCCCGGAATTAACGGAGAAAATGTATCGGAAAGCTTATGAAGACGAGAGGGACTTTTGGGCTGGTAAATGGTACGGTGTAACCATTCCAGAGGAGTTCAAAGTAGCGAGCCTTGAGGCAGGAGAGGGGGCAGTTCTTCAAATAGCAGTAGCCTATACCTTGGAATACTATCCAGAATTACTTGACTCTTTGGATCTAAGGGATTATATAAATACTGAAGGAAGTCGTTAAAAATGGAGGCATAGCCATGGGTTCTAAGGGAAGAAAGAATGTTAAGAAGCCCAAGCAGAAAAAGGAAAAGAAGAAATAGGAAGCCTGGGTAAGAAGGGACATCCCTTCTAATCCTCCACCTCCCCCTCTCCTTTTGAGGATGTTAATCTAACCGGGTGTCTAAGAGGGGCGAAGCCCCTCTAAAAAACTACCTCCCCTTCCCCTTGCCAAGGGGAAGGGGATAAAGGGGATGGGGTTACTAACAAGAACTAAAGGGGTGAGGTTAATAATTGAACATGACTGAAGAGCAGAGAGTTGGCGAGGTCATTGAGGCCTCTACCACCGATTTTGTGGCGCAGTGCTATGAGCTTTACCAGTCGCCGCCTCTGGGCAGTCTGGTGAAGACCAGAGATGAGCCGGTAGAGCTGTATGGCATTGTCTATCATGCTGCTACCGCCGGCTTTGAGACGGGTCGGCGTCCCATTGCCCGGGGCAAAGATGAAGCCACTGAGGAAGCAATCTACCAGTCAAGCCCCCAACTGTTAAAGCTGCTGAGAAGTGAATTCGGGGCTTTGGTGGTTGGGCACCGGCAAGGTGATAAATTATATCACTACCTGCCGCCTAAACCCGCCCGAATTCATGGTTTTGTTTACCTTTGCCAGCCGGATGAGGTAAAGGAGTTCAGCCAGTCCTTGGCTTTCCTCAATATATTGATTAACACCCATCTGCCGGTTTCCACCGAAGAGCTTATTAGCGCCTGCCTGCGCCAGATGAGCCAGGTATATGAAGACCGTCACGCTTTCCTGGTGGCGGCAGGTAAGGAATTAGCCATATTTCTTAGCGGCCAGTTTAACCAGCTTAAGGCTATTCTGGAGAGGATTAAACAATGAGTGAGCATCTGGGTATTGTCGTTTCTGGTTCGTTAAGTAAAGGGGTGGAGGTCAGGCTGGACAGCTCAGCCTCGGTGGAGGATATGGCGGGGGGACGCTATGTAACCATTGAGGGGAAGAAGCAGCGTTTCTTTGGCATGATAACCGATGTCAACCTGGAGGTAATTGACCCGAAGCTCACCCTTACCCCGCCTGATATGGCTGACCCATTTATCGCTGAGGTGTTAGACGGCACCAGCACCTATGGCACGCTCCATATCTTGCCTATGCTCACCATTGGTGGTGAGGCTACCGGACTGATTGAAGGACCGCAGCCGGTTAAGACAGTTCCCAGCCACTTCTCAACGGTAAACCTGGCTTCAGACAGTGATATAGAGTTAGTCTTTGGCAAAGAGGATAAGGGAAGATTCTGGATTGGTAATCCTCTGGATATGGAGACAAAGATTTGTCTTAACCTGACTGAATTGGTTAAGCGGTCTAATGGCATCTTTGGCAAGAGCGGCACCGGAAAAACCTTTCTCACCAGAATTCTGCTTATTGGCATGCTGCAGAAGAGCCAGGCGGTAAACTTAATCTTTGATATGCATAATGAATATGGCTGGGCGGGAACTAGGGAGGGAGCCCCGCCGGTAAAAGCCTTAAAGCAGCTTTTCCCGTCCAGTGTGGCGGTGTTTGCCCTTGATGAAGAAAACTCAAGGCGTCGGGGAGTGAGCACTGACTTTGTGGTCAGAATTGGCTATGACGAGATAGAGCCGGAAGACATGGTCTTACTTCGCCAGACTTTAAATCTTACTGAACCTGCCGTTGAAGCTGTCTATCAGATGCGCCGGAAGTTTGGTAAGAACTGGTTACAGCGTACACTTGACATAAAAGATGCTGAAGAGACCAGAGATTTGCTAAAAGACATGAACATACACGAGAGCACCTTTCAGAATCTGCAGAGGGGACTGGCAACCATCAGGCGGCTTCCTTTCATAGAGCCTCATGCTCCAGTTAACGCTGTGATAAGTATTCTTGAACATCTGGACCGGGGTATGAATGTGGTTCTGGAGTTTGGTAGATACAGGGATGTTACCTCTTATGTTCTGGTGGCTAATATGCTCGCTCGTCGTATCTATGCTCAGTATCAGGAGAGAATGGAAAAGGCGATGGGTGAGGATACTGCCAAGCCTACGCCACTGGTAATAACTATTGAAGAGGCACATAAGTTTCTTAACCCGGAAGTAGCCAGTAATACCATATTTGGCACCATCGCCCGTGAGATGCGCAAATATAATGTTACCCTGCTGGTAATTGACCAGCGACCCAGTGGCATTGATGGTGAGGTTATGTCCCAGCTTGGAACCAAAATAACCTGCCTGTTGGATAACGAGCGGGATATTGATAGCGTCCTGGCTGGAGCATCGGGTAAGAGTGAACTCAAGACAGTCTTGTCCAAGCTGGAGTCCAAGCAACAAACCCTCATCTTCGGTCACGCTGTGCCTATGCCGGTGGTAGTCAGAACCCGTGAGTATGGTTCGGCTGAGTCTTATCGTGATTTTGCCCCTGGCCAAGAGACAGATATTGGCAAACGGGCAGAAAAGGACATTGAGGAGCTGTGGGAATAGAAATGTCAGCTAAATCGAGGAAGAAAAAGGTTGGTTTGGCGTTGAGTAGTGGTGCCGCCCGGGGTTGGGCTCATATTGGAGTGCTGGGAGTCCTGGAAAAAGAAGACATTCCTATTGATATGATTGCGGGCACCAGTGCCGGTGCTTTAATCGGTGCCCTTTATGCGGGGGGGAAAGACGCTGATCAGTTAAAAAAACTGACAATGGCAATAGACAGGAAGACGGTGGCCTCTCTGACCGACCCTACCCTGCCCAAAACTGGTTTCTTTGAGGGGAAGAAGATTAAGGATTGGATGAGGTCAATTATCGACAAGGTAGAGTTTAGAGATTTAAGAATGCCTTTTGCATGTGTAGCTACTGATATACAGACTGGTGAAGAGGTAGTAATTAAACAGGGCTCGGTGGTGGAAGGGGTGAGAGCCAGTTCTTCTGCCCCGGTAATATTCTCTATAGTTAAATGGCAAGGCAGATATCTGGTTGATGGTGGTTTGGTAAACCCGGTGCCGGTGAGTGTTCTTAAAGATATGGGGGCAGACTTCATCATCGCCGTGAATGTAGTACCCAGTGTGAGCGATAGGGTTAATGGAGGTAACAAAGAGCCAATTGAAGATTTCAAAGAGCCTAATATCTTCAGTATTATCTTGCGGGCGATTTGTATTGCCGGCTATCAGGCGGTGCAGACCAGCCTTAACGGAGCTGATGTAGTCATTAAACCCCAGGTAGCCCATATTGGCTTTGTTGATATGCACCGAGCTCGAGAGTGTATTAAACAGGGTGAACTAGCTGCCGCGGCCTCTATTCGTGAAATAAAAAGACAATTAGGCACCTGAAGTTTTCAGCTTCCCTCAAGTTAATGAGTGTTATATTGGCCAGTCAAAAATACCGAGCATTCCAAGCCCGGCGCCAAGCATTCTGAGCCCCATAAGGAACATTAAAGCGACAAATATATATTCTATTTTTTTAGCGGGTAGCCGGTGGGCAGTGATAGCTCCGACCTGCACCATGCCGATACTGGTAGCTGACAACATGAGCCAGGTGGGTAGGTGAACATAGCCTATAGAATAAGCGGGCAGATCGGGGATACCGAGGCCGTTCATAATGTAGCCGATAACACCGCCGATGCTGGAAAATATCATTATAGCTAATGATGTAGCTACCGCGCTATGTATCTTGAATCTGAGTGCCAGTACTAATATGGGCACCAACAATATGCCACCACCAAGACCTGTAATGCCAGTTACGAAACCCACCGGGATAGCCCAGGCAACCCACAGCCAGGGGTTATCCCTGGGCTCTTGCTCAACCTCGGGCAGCTTGGCAGTGAGCATCCTGATGCCGGTAGTCAAGATTATGATACCAAAGGCTATCTTAAGCCCCGCTCCGGAGAGGTTAGTAGCTAGAGTAGCCGCACCAAAGGCAACTATAGCAGTGCAGACACCCATGATAATGGCTGCTTTCCACCACACTGCTCCCTTCCGATGGTGTCTCCAGGCGCCACTGATGGCAGTTGGCAAGACAACCAGCAAGCTGGTGCCGAATGCCAGCTTTATAGTTATATCTTCAGCAACACCCATAGCCGTATATACCATGTCCTGAACCGGGGTCATGATGACTCCGCCACCTACACCTAGAAGACCACCAAAAAAGCCGCTAACTGTACCGGTTGCCAGCAGAATAATGATATGGACTATTGCCATCTGGTTATTTCCCCTTGAGAATATCGGTTACTGGTTAGTTATTACCCCTCTTTTGCCTGCTAATCTCAAGATCAGCGTCACGGATATTGATACACCAGGACAAATTGCGAATAAGCCCCTTTGTTGTTATAATGGCTTTAATCAATGGGGCTGTAGCTCAGCTGGGAGAGCGCCTCCTTTGCACGGAGGAGGTCAGGGGTTCGAGTCCCCTCAGCTCCACCAAAGGAGATTTTTCCACACTCTGGTGTGGAAGCCTTCCTTGAGTTATCTATTGCTAGTCTTTGCTGAGGTTAGAATACTGGTAACTCCAACTCTATAAGTGGTATCCTTTGTGGGGGCAGGTTACAACGGCCGGTTTCTGATGTAGAGGTTGTCGTACTTGCCAAAGCACTAAAGGTGTCTCCATTATCACTTCTGCAAGAGAATGGGACTTCGCGCATGCCCAAATCCTCCGATGAAAATAGTGCAAACTGACCCCGACCTTTGAGTTTGGACCTGATATGCGAGATTGTAACAGACGGCACTTAGACTGTTTCAATTGCCTGCAGACATCCCCTTTGAAAACAATGCAAGTTGGATTATCTATTTCACCCACATCAGCCTTCGATAAGATAATAAATCTCTGTTCGCCCAATCCCCCATTTGTTTAATCTGCCCATATTGAACATTAAGATGAAATGTGCAGTGAATCATAATTTGGCTTATTGTTTAGTTGGTCTCGGCGCTTATTATTTCTTTAATCGCTTTATTCCAGCCCTCAGGACCTACTCCGTAGACTTTGCATAAACGAGGCAAACTTATACCCTCCCAGGTGCGGTCCTTCTTTTGAACTAAGACAGGTATATCAACTACGGAAAGCATGGGCAAATCATTCATACTATCGCCAAGACCAACGGTCTTTATTTTACCCCACAGCCTGCGATATAAATCGCTCAAAATGATGACAGCTTTGCCCTTATCATTGGCTCCCATGACATCGTGAAAATGCCCGCCATGAGCATGATTGAGGCCAGCCCGTTTAATCTCCTCCAAAGCCCTGTCCACTTCCTCACCGGTGACATCAAACTTTACCGTTTCATCGTATTCTCTCTGCTTAGCCAATCCAGCCAATTCTATATCCAGGCCGGTCTCTTCTGCTACCTCTTCCACACTCATATCACCAAAGCCTCTAAAATGAAAGTTGCCCTCTTTTTTAACCTTACCCAGCAATTGCCTTATCCTCTCGTAAGGAGTGCCCAGTTCAATTACCGAGAAATCTCCTATAATTCTATGATAATCAAAAGGGAAAGGAAAATAATCGTGGGGGATAAAAATAGCGCCCCCGTTTTCCACTATAAAAGGGTGAGAAACTGCCAGTTTGCGTTGATATACTTCCTGCTCTGCCCTGGTTTTGGCCGAGCAGAATACAAGAGGTATTTCCGTCTGTCGCAAATACTCTATGGACGGCAAAACCCTATCATATGAATACGTAACGCGGTCAAGCAGTGTGCCATCCAGGTCAGTGAAAATAACTATCTTCGGTCGATTCTGTGTCATAGTATAATCCTAGCAACCAAGAATTCGAATGTTTGACCTTCAATCAATCTTGGCCTTAACTGAGGAGCATTTCTATTTTCGTCCTCTCGGCTTCGTTTAGCAGGTCACACTCATAGGCTATTGAGTCAAGGAAGAGTTGGACATGATCTTGGGGTTTCCACATTTCCGGGTCACCGTAGCGGTAACCATAGCGAGAAGAACTGCCCAGTTTCTCCTCTAGGCTAGCCTCGGCAGAGTAACCACGCTGCTTTGCTAGCTCCGGGCTAAAGCCATGCCGCTCTGCCAGTGCGTCAAAAAGGTCATGAATTCCGGCACCGTGTTGGGCAGCCTCTTTAGGGCGCATTGCCCACTGAGGTGATATACCCTCTTCAACCGATAACTCTCGGTGAATATGTTTGTCCGGAGAATTGTTACCAGAAAATACCTTGAACTCTGGCGCAATACCCATGGCGACGCTGATAACCTGCGGGTCCAAGTAAGGGACTCTCAACTCGATACTGTGCGCCATAGCGATCTTGTCCTCCCGCTCCAGCGTTTCCTTATAAAGGTGCAACAAGTCATCCTTCATCCGGAACTGGAACTGTGCATAGCCTTCTTTTTCCACTATTGTTCGATACCATGGGTACCCCCCGAAAAGCTCGTCAGCACCCTGACCAGTGAGCAGTACCAGCTGGTTGTCCTGGTATGCTGCCCGGACGGCAGCAAACACTGGTACGGCAACTTCTATCTGTCCTAGACTGCGGTCCTCTATGACATGGATAATCTTAGGTATTAATTTAAAGACATCATCCTCCGTCAATTTCACGGTTCTCAGCTCCAGCCCCATCTCTCGAGCAATGGCAGCGGCGGATTGTAAGTCAGATGAACCAGTATGACCAGCGGTGTAACAGGTTATGTTGGCTCCCAGATGCCTGGCTACCTGAGCTATAAGCAGACTATCAATGCCACCGGAGAATATAATACCTATCCGCTCCTGATTCTGAATGCGTTTGGCCACGGCTGCTTCAAGGGCTTGACGATAAGCTCTTACTGCTTCCGCTTGATCAGCAATTGACACATGGTCCGGAACGAGCTCAGCCGGGTCATGGTACCGAGACATGATTCCAGCAGGATAGATGGCGAGGAATTGCCCAGGGAGAAGGCGCTGGATTCTCCTCTCAATTCCTATGGCCCAAAGTGATTTCTTTTCCGAGGCGAAGGCAAAAAGATGGTCTTTCTGCCCAACATAGAGCTGCCTCACGCCAATGGGGTCGCGGGTGATAATAACACCCTGCCCGTCAGTGGCTGCCACCGCATACACCCCGTCACACTGGCTCAAGGCCTTTTCAGTAGCCAAGGTAAGATCATCAATATAGTGGTCGGCAATGAGATGGGCTAACACCTCACTATCGGTGCGGGAGGTAAAGGTATATTTACCTTCTAAATGTGGCCTCAGCTCTGTGTAATTATAAATCTCGCCGTTATGCAACACGGTCACGCGTCCATTACCGCCGATGAAGGGCTGAGTGCCTACCGGCCCACCAACCACGGCTAGGCGGGTATGTCCCAGAGCAATAGGTCCATGTGCCCGCTCCCAATCCAGGCTAGCCACATCATTGCCCCGGCTTATGCTATTACCTACGACATAGCCGGCTCCATTCGGTCCCCTGTGATGCATCACTTCAAGCATTGTTCGAAGCTCAGGGCCAACATCAGTCTTTTCCCTAGACACGACACCAGCAATTCCACACATACCTGATTATCTCCTCATCTGAAGAATAATTCCCATTTTCTCGTAACTTTTATTTCCTCCGGGTTTTCCAAAACTCTTGTCACATCGTTCCCCTAGAACATCACTCAGCCAAGATAAGTGTCCGGTTCAACTCTGGTGGCATTAGCCATCTTTAATCCCGACTCTACTCGCACATTATCCCCCAGAACACAGCCTTCAGGGATATGGCATTTCTCTTGAATATTGCTGCCAGTGCCAACAACACAGTTATTGAGTTCTGCCATTTTCCCTACACTCACCCCATCCCACAATACACCACCTTCGACAATGGCCCCATTGTCAACCCTGCACCTCGGCCCAAATACTGCAGGCCCTTTTATCTTTGCGTCTTCAGCAATAGCACACCCTTCGGCGATTAGAACCGGCCCTTCAATCTCGGCCGCAGGATGAATTTGGCTCTCTCCTTCGGTCCGGATATATTCATCACCATATCGCAGAAGAAGGTCATGGTGCACCTGCAGGTATTTCTCAGGCGTGCCGATATCAATCCAGTAAGCATTGGAAGGGTAGCTCAAGATAGGCTCACCCAAATCAAGAAGTCGCGGAAAAAGGTAATTCTCAAACATACAGGGTACTGATGCTGGGATATGTGCCAGAACCTCAGTCTCCAGAATGTATATGCCAGCATTTATCATATTAGTGGTGACTTCGTCCCAGCTTGGCTTCTCCACAAAATGCTTCACCATGCCCCGGGCATCAGTCTCCACCACGCCATAAATAGTAGGATTATCTACCGGTGTCAGCGCTATGCTGGCTTTCGGCTTAATCTCCTGGTGCCGCCTCATTATAGCCGTCAAGTCTATCTCGGTCAGGATGTCACCATTGAAGACGATAAACGGTTCATCTAACAACG
This sequence comes from Dehalococcoidales bacterium, assembly GCA_002688105.1. GTDB lineage: Bacteria > Chloroflexota > Dehalococcoidia > Dehalococcoidales. The sequence goes on from NZBQ01000044.1 coordinate 8,888, forward strand.
ACTCAGCATTCTTCACTGCTCCCGCCGTTCCCAGCAGCGACTCCTCCACCATATAGGTCATCCGAACCCCAAATTCAGCACCATCGCCCAAACGGCTTTGGATAGGATCAGGTAGATAACCCATGGCAAGAATAATATCTCTTACGCCGTGTTTCTCCAGATAACGTACCAGATGCTCCAGAAAAGGCCGATTCAGGATGGGTACCATTGCTTTGGGTATATTGCAGGTCAGCGGGCGTAGCCTTGTCCCTTCCCCACCAACAAGAATGACCGCTTTCATCGTTCTTCTCTCAGGGCGGAATAGGATTCCATATATTCTTCCATAGCTTTGCTAAACTTCTTCAGGTTCATCTTCCTCAGTGGAGCACTAACGTGCGGCTTTGGTGGCCGCTCTCTAGGCTTTATTATGCCCTGCTGTCGGAGCTCGCCCAGAATCATCTGCTTGGTCTCCACTTCACACAGCGGGGAATGATAGATAGCCCCGAGACCCGGCAATAGCATCCCCTCTAGATGCTGCCCACCTTTCTCCTCATGGAGGTGAGGATTCCTAGTCTCTATCTGGAATATCTCAACGCCGTCCTTGGCTGCATTCGGGTGAGCCATAGGCAAAACACCCCCAAACCCCTCAAAGATAGACACCAGCTCCTGGGGTTCCACAGCGTAGCTTGAAGCGTACGGGAGTATCTCGGCCAGCTTCAGACTCATGGCATGCTCCCCGGCATTACCCGTCTTAATAATCTCGGTTTCAAATCCAGTCTTGCTTGAAATCAGGGAATTCATGCACCTGTTGGTTATCTCAGATACCCGACCCCATTTCCTGAAATACATCCCTACAGAAATCTTAGGCTTATAGCGCCAGAGAATCCTGACCATGGCATAGGAAGACTTGGCCATACTGAAACCGGAGGCGAAACATCGCACATACTCCCATACTGCGCCAGGGAAATAGTTGTCAGCATCTACAAATCCTACGTACTCCTTTTTCGCAAGCATGGCCATTAGCATTGCTGCCACCATGCCCTCAGCCTTGCCATCCCCTATAAGCTCATCTTCACCCAAGAGGTCAGTGTAACCGGATTCAAGCAAGGATTGGGCCAAAGCAGGGTCTTTTTGATGGAAAATCATAGCTTCCCGGCGGGTAAAATGACAGTACTGGTTCAGTGTATCCCTCTCCATCCTGAACCTGTCTATCCCCTTTTTCTGGCTATTGGAAACCACTATTATTAGGCAATCGTGAGGCACTCCACTGACTACACCCTCGAAGAGTTTCAATTTCTCATCTTTGATTGGGATGACAATAGCCATTTTCTCCTCGAAGCTTTTTAGAATATCTTCATCTATCTTTTGTACAGCTATATTCTCGTGTGGCAGCAGCTCCTTAGCTCTGCCGGAGTCCAGCTCCAGCACCTGCTGTACATCATTAATTCTGACTGAGCCAAAACGCTCAGTGTATCTGGGGCTTTCTATTCTCATTTAACCCCCTTTACATCCTCTGGGAATTTTCTTGAAAGAAGTGGAATCATTTGATTTGAGCGTTAGCACAGTTTTCTTGACAATGCTGAACTACTCAGAGGATATAACCAGGCAGAGCCCGCGAGGATATTAGCAGTCAATGAAACTACTACCAGCAATATTGCAAAACTAAGTCTGCTCATGGTCCACTTTCACTTACCTGTGCTGGCTAGTAAGAACAAGAAGTAAAGGGACTATATACCAATTAACGAGAATTGTCAACAGATAATAAATAACAAAGGAACCATTGTTTCAGGTGGAGTTCGACCCTCCCCCGTCTCCCTGTTTAAAAGGTACTAAACCTATTATAGGTGTTGCGTTTTTGGGATAAAAATAATAAAATCATGGTGTCGGTTGACCTAGTGTCTTCACACTATGGACGCAACCGACACAAAGTTGTAGCTAGGTGGGTGGTCAAGAAAGAGTTAGTCTCTCCCTAAATCCCCGCTGAGTATTGAGTGGAAGGTGAAGTTCAAGTCATCTTCCACTCTTTTTATGGTGGACATCTTACTCAGATGTCCATGCGGAATGTAGTTACTACAAGTGAGAGGGAGGTAGTGCTGACGGAAGACTAAGGTAACATTTCGTCACTTTGTTCAATAAAGGAACCTTTATCCGAAATTATTGGGGGCAGGTCAGCTGGACCCTATTTAACGATAGCCTCAATATAAATGTGTCCAACTCCAATATCAGCAACAGCTTCATTCTTCACTGCCACATAGAACGTATTGGCTGATCTGTTGTTGTTTAGGATGTCAGTAATACTGAAACTAAGTGTTACCGCGATCAACAAGGCTGCGGATCGTAACTATGGCCTGCCCCCACAAAGGATACCACTTATAGAGCTAGAGTTACCGGCATTGCACAATTGCTTATTTTGTTACCTTATTGAACAAAGTGACGATTTGTGCAATGCTATTCACGGGCCTCACCAAGGGTCGGGTAAGACCTTTGGTTGAATTTTCTTGGATTGTGGGTCAGCTTTAGTGTTCGCAAATCACATCTTTTTAGACTTACAATCCTAAATAAGCCTTTTTAACCAATTTACTGTTCAGAAGTTTATCAGCCGTGCCACTTACCACTATACTGCCAGTTTCCAAAACAAAACCCCTATCGGCTAGCTCTAACGCTAGGTGAGCATTCTGCTCAACAAGCAGTATAGCTATGCCTTCCTCTTTGCGCAAGTCACGTATTACCTGAGCCATATCTTCCATGATAAGTGGAGCTAAGCCCAACGATGGTTCGTCTAAGAGAAGCAACTTTGGGTTCGCCATTAATGCCCGCCCAATAGCCAGCATCTGCTGTTCACCACCGCTCAGCGTACCTGCTAATTGATTCATTCGTTGACCCAACACCTCAAAATAGCTGCAAACCCTCTGTATGTTTTGCTTATTCCATCCGGTGTCTTTAGATAGGCAGGCACCCAACTCAAGGTTCTCTAGCACTGTCATCTTAGGGAAGAGATGCCTTCCCTCAGGTACCTGAACAATACCAAGGCTAACGATATTATGGGATGGTAATTTATCTATTCTTATCCCCTCCCACTCAACAACCCCTGAGGTAGGTTTCTTTATACCGGAGATAGTCATCAGGAGTGTTGATTTGCCCGCTCCGTTACTCCCAATAAGTGTCACTAACTCACCATCTTTAACCTCTAGTGATACGTCTTTTAAGGCATGAACACGCCCGTAGTGTACATTTAAATTGTTGATTTTAAGCATGCTTCCACCCGCTTCCCAAATAGGCTGCTATAACCTCCTTGTTCTTAGATACATCTTCTGGAGTGCCTTCTGCAATCTTAACCCCAGAGCTAAGAACCCCGATCCGATTACACATCCCCATGATTACCTGCATATGATGTTCGACAATTATGACGGAGGTCCCCATTTCCCGTATTGACTGGATTAGATTGATTACTTTTGCCGTCTCTATGGCATTCATCCCGGTAGCTGGCTCATCCAACAATATTAATTGGGGTTCCTCGGCTAAGGTTATAGCTATTTCCAGTATTCGCTGCTCTCCATGAGGCAAGTTTTTAGCAAGTACATCTGCTCTTTCTTCCAGCCCTATAAAGGTCAGCAGCTCCATGGCCTTCTGTTCTAGCCCCTTTTGCTCTTCCTTATAACTGATTGTGTTAAAAAATGACCCGGCAATGCTACCACTGGTTTTAAGGTGCCTACCAGCGATAATATTCTCCTTGATGGTTAGATGAGGGAATAAACTGTTCTGCTGGAAGGTTCTCGCTATTCCTCTTTGGGATATCTGGTGCGGCTTCAACTTACTAATCACTTCTCCTTTATATAGCACCTGCCCTGTTGTCGGCGGTAAAAAGCCGGTAACGAGGTTAAAAAATGTTGTCTTCCCTGAACCATTGGGACCGATGAGACCGTATATGTCACCCTGGTCAATACCGATATCCACCTTATCAACCGCCCTCAGTCCTCCAAAGTGTTTTGATAGCCTTTTTGCCTCAAGAATTACCATAGCTACTTGCCTCCAAAGAAGACTTCCTGTGCCTCGTTACTTACTTATTTCTCCTTCTATTCCTTTGCGCTCCTGACGCCGTAGAATGAAGCGGTCCCACAGTGACACCAAACTGGGATATATGCCCTGCGGCAGAAAAATAATAACCACAACCAGAGCTGCCCCGAAAAGCAACAGGCGAAGCTCCTCAGCTATACGAAAAACCTCGGGCACGAAAACGAAAATAAACGCACCAATTACCGGACCCAGCAGGGTACCGGTGCCTCCTATAATCACCATAATGACTGCTGACCAGAGGAAAGTTATGCCAAGTGCGGTAGGGGTAATATAACGCAGGTAATAACTATAAGCAAAACCGGCTAAACCAGCCAGTGTCGCCGCTATGGTGAATGCCATAAGGTAGTATTTAAAGGCATCGACTCCCAGAGCACTAGCTCGCTCTTCGTTTTCACGGAGTGCCACCAGAGCTCTACCGAATCGAGACTTTGTTAACCGGCTTATAAAATAGATGGTAAATACCAATAAAACCAGCGCAAAATAGTAAAACGAAAACGGCGAGCTTAATTCTAATGTAGGCAGGCCAGGAAGAGTAAGCTCAAAAGGCGGAATCCCCCTAACTCCGCTTACCCCACCGGTAAAATGCCTTTCATTTATGGTAGCCATCCATATCAGCATGGCAAAACCCAAGGTAACTAAACCCAGATACACCCCTCTCATTTGCAGGGAAACATAGCCAATAACATATCCGGCGATGGCGCAAACAAGAAGACTGGCGGGCAGTGTAGCCCATACTGGCCACGCCAGGCTAAGGGGAAGGGCACTTCTCCCTGCGGAGGCTTCGCCTAGCGAAAGTAGACCAATGGTGTAACCTCCCAGGCCAAAGAAAGCCTGGTGTCCAAAGGAAAAAAGCCCCATATAGCCAACAATAATATTGTAACTCAGAGCATATATAGCTAAGATAAGAGTTAGCGTCAGCAGGTGTTGTACATAAACATCCCTGCCAAGAGGCAACGCAGCAGCAATGGCGGTGAGCACGATATAGGTCATCAAGTGTTTATTATATTTTTTCACTGCCTACCTTCTAAACAGCCCTTCAGGTTTGAACAGCAACACGAGTATCATAACCCCGTAACCTACCGCTTCCCGGTACTGAACGGCTACATACTGCCCGAAGATTGCTTCTACTAAACCCAGGAGTAACCCAACTATGATAGCCCCTCTAAAATTGCCCATCCCGGCTACGATAGTGACAATGAATCCTTTTAAGATAACCAGCGGACCCATATACGGATTTGAAGTCCAGATTGGTGCCATCAGTATCCCTGATACCACCGCCAGAACCGAGGCTAGCCCAAATCCAATGGCATACACCCTCATCAGGTTTATTCCCACCAGCCTGGCACTAACTGCGTCCTGGGCCGCGGCCTGAAGCTGCTTACCCAACAGACTTTTTGACATCCACTGCATTAATAGCCACAATACTGCCCCTCCGATGACAAAAAGCACTATTCTGTCCCCGGCGATAGCGATACCACCCGGGCGAACCACCAAGCTAAAGGGAGTGGTTACATTGATGGGAAATGCACCCCAAACAACCGTGGCTAAATTCGCCAGGAATATGCTCAGCCCGAGAGTCGCCAGGAAGGTGGCTAGTACGAAGCTAGGCTTACCATATATTGGCTGAACCACCAACCGATTACTTAAAATACCGATTATAACCCCAACAGCCAGAGCAATGACTGCGGCTACAACAAGGTTAACTCCCTGGATTGCTACCAGCCAGCTGAATATCATGGCGCCCATCATGTAGAACTCACCGTGGGCGACATTTATTATACCCAGAATACCAAAAATTACTACCAAGCCTATGGCGAACAGCGCATAAGCCATGCCGTTTGATAGTCCATAAAAGACCTGCTGAGCAAATAGTGCCCAATCCATAGTGCTTACTTACTATCCTCTCTCTGTAGAACTCCCCCTCATTAGGGTTGCTTTGCTACTCGAATTACCTTGTTATATCGCCCTATGCTTCTACCGAGAATAACTATCTTCTGAGCCTCTAAGCCACCTGTGGTGCCGGTTTAATCCATAAAACACCTGCACCAAACTTCTGGGGGTGAGAAGATATACCTCTCGCCCCCAGAGTTCTAATGGCACTCAGAAACTCAATTTCAGATGAGTCCCTGTCAAGCTACATAAGTCTATTATTCACCCGGGAATTTGGCACCTACATCCGTAGTTCCCGGCGGCAGGACTTTCCCATATATGTCGGGCGGTGCGGGGCCGGCTGGTATGGTACCTATTTTAACAAACTTGCCGCCCTGTATTTGAGCTAAAATGACATTCTTATACACTATTGCCCCGTTCTCCGTCCATTGAACCGGATCCCCTTGCAGGTTCCTCCAGGATGCCGCCTTTATACCGGCATCAATCGCTGCCAAATCCCCTTTCCCGGTAACGCCAGCTGCTTCCATACCATAAACTAGCGCGTGAAACGCCATCCAGGCATTACTGGTCCAGTAATGGGGTGCCGGCAGACCTGTCTTTGCAGCATATGCTTCCCTGAAGTCAGTCATTACCGGATTGTCATCGTAGACAAAAGCAGTCATTGACGGAATAATGACACCTTCAGCGGCATCCACAACCTGTACGATTGTCTCTTCAGTTGGTATATCAAAGAGCTTCGCATATAGTGGGACACCGAGCTCTTGCATTCCCATCATCTCCCGCGGTATCTCGGAGTTAAAGAAGTTGACGCCTAGGAATAAGTCGGCATCGTAAGCTGCCCCCTTGGCCAGTTGTGGCAGAAAATCGGGGGTGCCCACCGGATAGGTAATGAGAGGGAATAGCTCAATACCATACTGCTCCGCAAATGGGACGAATACTTCCGAGTAACTGTCAACAATGAAGGTGGTGTCTGGGGCAGCCACTACCATTGACGTGACACCCTTTTCCACCCAGTACGTGAAGTATCCGGAAACCAGCTGGTCCATTACAAAGCCTATTCTGAAAGCGCCAACATCTGCTGCCTCGGGCCAGCCCGGGGGATTTCCGCCAAATTCAACATAAGGAACCTGCGCTTGGTGCATTATATCTTCAGCCGCCCAGATGAGCGCAGTATCCTCCAGGCCTATAATGGCATCCACCTTATCGTCGAAAATCAGCTTATTTACGGCAGTAACCGCATTTTCAGTAACGTAGCCATGGTCGCGGACTACGCCTTCAACCATTCTACCGCCCAGAATACCCCCCGCGTTGTTGATTCTCTCCACGGCGATGGCCAAGGCTTGTGCCTCCAGAAGTCCATCATACGAGAATGGTCCAGTTGTCGCAAGCGCAAAGCCTATCTTTACTGGTTCTTTCCCTTTCTCCACTGCCTCCTGGGGTTGACATCCTATCGTTGGAACTAGTATTGAAATGGCTAGCACTACCGCTACAAGTACATATATTCTCTTCCTCATTCCAACTGTCCTCCTTACTATCTTTTTGGTAACTTAACGAATGACTTGTTATACTCTCTGATGTCTTCTTTATGCTATATATCATCACCCCCTTTGAACTGTTTTATATTCTTCAGTTAATTCCTGCCCGTATGTTACCTATATGTTGACTTTTTGTTCTTGGTAACATAAGATTATCATCCCCTTTTTGCCTTGTCAATACACAATTAGCCCAATATTTTCTCCACCTCTTCCCTATCCGATTCCATTATATAAGGGATACCAGAAACATCGGCTGCCTCTTGTGTCAGAGCCGCGAGGTCATCTCTGCTTAAGAAATTAAGGGCAAATTTGCGCCCGCCGGCCATAAGTTGCCTGAGACCGACTGCCAGCCGGTCATAATAAGAATAAACAGCTATTGCCGTGGGTGGGATTCTCTCAAAATCAGCCTCGTATTTTGTTTTAAGCTCAGCCGCCAAAATGGAGGTCTGAAAAAGGGCTTTCCGGTATTTGATACCTTCTCCATATTTTTTCTGGATAAGATGCGCCTGTGTTTTCCCTGACGTGGCTGCCGCCAGGATAGACCGGCTCATGCCCACCGCATTTATATAAGGAGTCCCTAGAGCTAAAGCCTTGAAAATTTGGTCCTCAAGGCAAATCCCCCCGGCTATGGCACAACTCGGGACAAACTCTCCCTTTTCATCGAGTCTTTTAAGGAATTGGTGCAGAAGGCTCTCAATGTAAACCGTGGGAATACCCCATTCATTCATCATCCTCCAGGGAGCCATTCCTGTCCCTCCGCCGGCACCATCCACCGTTAACAGGTCTATCCTAGCTTCCGAGGCGGATTTTACCGCCCGAGCTAGATCGGCTGGTCTATATGCGCCCATCTTTAAAGCAACATATTTAGCGCCTATTTTCCTCAGTTTTTCTACTTCTTTTAAGAATGCTTCTCCATCTGCCATCACTAGGCGATGATGCCTGTCAAATCCCTTTATTCCCCCGGCCTTATAAGCTTCTTGAACCGCCGGGTTTTCAGGGTCCGGAGTAACAATATATCCCCTTCGTTTAGACTCAAGAGCTTCTTCCAGAGTTGGTACTCCGGCCGCCCCGGCAATAGATTTAGCCCCCTGTCCCCATTTTATCTCAATGCTCTCAACCCCAAGCTTTTCTATTGCATATTCAGGGACACCAAAGTAAACATCATCCGTATTTGCCTGGACGAACATCGTTCCGTAGCCTTCATACCAGTCTTGGTATACTTTTACCCTTCTTTCAAGCTCAGGTGATTTTACAACTTTGCCGTTTTTAAACTCGGCATCGGGGTCTGAGCCACAGACATCCTCACCACAGACAAGCGCAGAACCACATATGGCAGTGGCAATAGATATGCCTTCCCAGTTTACCCTGGTCATCTCGGTAGTACCCAGGGCAGTGGTGAAAAAAGGAACTCTCATTTTTATTTTACTTTCCCCAGCTCCTATCTCGGTAGAGATGTCGACAGCAGAGAAAAAAGCCTTATCTGAATCTGCTTCAATGCCAGAAGCCCCCACACAACTCCCTTGGATATTAAAATGGGAGAAGTCAACAGGATAATCCTTCTCTGACCCGGCAGTGTATTTGCCGGCGGGCTGAGGGTAGAGCATCTCTTTTCCCCTGAGTGCAGATTTTCCTACCTCGCAGAGCCCGGGGCAATCATCTACGCAGGTTATACATAATCCGGAAGCAGGTGAAGATGTTACTCTATGCTTGGTTCCCGTGGCAGCACTTGCATTTGGCTTACTTAGAGACATCGGTTACTTCCTCGTAATTTATTTCCTGAAGTATATTGGAATTAGTCCTCTTAATTTGGTGAAGAGTTGTACTCAATTATAAAATAAGTGTCTTCATAATTCACTAACTATGGCGGCCAATTTGTCAACTGCTGACTTTTCTGAATTTATATTGATTAATATGGCTATGTTAAGCCATTCGCTTGATATCCGTCAATAGAACCGGGTGTGTTATTAAGCCCTTGGGCGTATGGCGAGCAGGCAGTCAGGTGAAAAAGATAGGGGAAGTATTGCCTCTTTCCAAGTGGAGAGCTTCGCCAGCGCTGATAGACGAGGATTTTAGAGGCTGCAGTACACGGTTCGCACCTCGAGGACTACTGCCGGGTTCCAAGATGGATATTGACAACCAAGTGCCATGGATATATTGTTAGTGACAAGAGCAATGAGGGCTTGGCACCATACGTAGTCAATCGTCCTTAATTACAAGAATTTTCCCCATGACGATATCGAGTTATCGGTTCTTTTTTATAAACCATTCCATCGAGAATTGCTTGCTATGCCCGGGATTCCATCGCATGCACTGAGTTCTGGCAATGAATGCTTTTTTGTGGCCTAATTGCACTTCATGGAGCTCTGGGTGATGCGCTGAACTACCAGCAACAAGAAGATAACCGGAAGCTGAGTTTAATGCGTAGGATGCACAGACGACTCATAAATTATTTAGCCGGAAACCTCAGGTTCAGAACTTCCAAAAACAGGGCATTTATTACAAAAATACAGGCATTTTTTGAAGTATTGTCTCTTGCATTAAATTCTGTAGTATAGTAATCTGATGTAGACTTTTAGAGAGTTTATCATAATTTTTAATATTCCCTATCGGGTTTTGATAATGGCGGAACTTAATTAAAGTCTATTCTGGAGCAAATGCATTTGGAGCAGGGGTCTTTTCTCAATATCAGTGAAGCCAGTCGAATACTTGGGGTTAGTGAGGCGGCACTTCGTCAGTGGACAGATGAAGGGAAGATAAAGGCTTTTGTAACACCAGGAGGCCATCGGCGTTACTCGAGGTCTGATTTGAGAAAGTTCACGAGCATCCACCCTAGGATGCTTGGGGTACGAGACTTGGTTTCTGAAATAGAGGAAACCGTAGAATTACACCGAGAAGTTGCGCGCAAGTCCCTTAGTTCAGCAGCCTGGTACAACAAGCTCAGTCAGGAATCACAGGACCATTTCGCTGACCTGGGTCGGCGCCTCCTTAGCCTTATCGTCAAATATATCACAGAACCCTCCAAGCGTGAAGAAACCATGCATCTTGCCCGGCAGGTAGGTCAAGATATGGGTGAAACTCTGGCAATACATGGATTACCTCTCGCTGACTCCGTAGAAGCCTTCCTGGTGCACCGGGAGCCGGTCATAAAGACATCCACTAGCTTATTAAAAAGACGAGACGCTTTTACTGGCCGTCTAGTGGATGCGATTCCTCTGGCAATCCATGTCATTGACGAGACTCTGGTTTCCTTGGTAGCCGCCCACCAGCAATATCGGAATGGAATGGACATCTCAAAGGAGAAAAACTAGGTTGATATCAATCTCTCGTTTGCTGTGTGATACTGTCAGCCCGGGTGATAGCCTGCGGTATGGTGACAAGCCCTTACATTCTAAAGGAATAATCTCTCAGGGAGATGTTAAGCCAGTTGTGGTCTGGAACTGCACGCGGCAATGCAATCTGAAGTGTATCCACTGCTATGCCAATGCCGATGATGACATATCTTCTCAGGAAATGGATAGTGCGGCTGGGGAAACGTTCATGATGGACCTCGCTGATTTTGGGGTGCCTGTAATCCTGTTTTCCGGGGGCGAACCGCTGCTCAGACAGGACCTCTTTCACCTGGCATCATTTGCCCGCGACTCAGGGATAAGAATCGCCCTTTCCACCAACGGCACCCTGATTAATGAAGAAATCGCCGGGCGACTGAGCAGCGCTGGCTTTGCCGAGGTGGGGATAAGCCTGGACGGTATTGGCTCAAATAATGACCGTTTCCGTGGGCAGAAGGGTGCCTTTGAAAAGGCTCTCACTGGTATCCGAGACTGTATTGCACGCGGCTTAAGAGTCTCACTGCGCCTAACCCTGACCCGTTTCAACTATGAGGAAATCCCGGCTATATTCCGGCTGGTAGAAGACGAAGGCATCGACCGTATCTGCTTCTATCATCTGGCTTACAGCGGGCGTGGAGATAATCTGAGGTCTCATGACCTCAATCACGCCCAGACCAGAAACGTAGTGGACACTATCTGTCGGCATACCCTGGATTTGCACTCCCGCGGAAAGCCGAAAGAAGTTCTGATGGTTGGCAATCACGCTGATGGCGTCTATCTTTACCTGAGGTTGAAAAACACTGACCATGAACGTGCTAGGAAGGTCTTCGACTTGCTCAGAAAAAATGGTGGTAACAATTCTGGCATCAAGATTGGTGCTGTGGCTGAAGGTGGCAATGTTCATCCTGACCAGTTTTGGTGGCACTATTCACTGGGTAACGTCCGCCAGCGCAAATTTGGAGAAATCTGGACAGATACCTCGGAGCCGTTGCTCCATGGACTCAAGGACCGCAAGCGATTACTCAAAGGACGCTGTGCCCGGTGCCAGTACCTTGACCTCTGCAACGGCAATCTGCGAGTGCGCGCCGAGGCAGTATTTGGTGATGTCTGGGCTGAAGACCCAGCCTGTTACTTGACCGAGGAGGAGATTGGCATCAGCGTATGACCATAGAGATGGATAGCCACCTGACACAGGGGAATCTGCTAATACCCAAGTTGCACTTGGTATCCTGGGAAATTACCCGGAGCTGCAACCTGTTTTGTGCCCATTGCCGGGGATCAGCCGCTCCTGCTTCCTATAGTGGTGAACTCACCACTGATGAGTGCTTCCACTTGGTCGACCAGATTCTGGAGGTGGGGAGTCCAATCCTTATCCTGACCGGTGGTGAGCCGCTGGTTCGCTCAGACGTCCTGCAAATAGCTAAATATGCAGTGAGCAAAGGACTAAGGGTGGTCATGGGGACCAACGGGACCCTTATTACTGAAGAAATGGCTTGGAATCTGAAAGAGGTTCCTATATCACGTCTCGGTATAAGCCTGGACTTTCCCGTTGCCGAGCTTCAGGACCAATTCCGCGGTCAGAATGGCGCCTTCGCTGCGGTTATGGCTGGCATTGCCAATGCTCGCCAAGCCGGCATTGAGATTCAGATTAATAGCACTATCACCAAGCTGAACGTGAAATATCTGGAAGAACTCTTGGCCTTGGCACTCAAGGTGGGAGCGGTTGCCTTTCACCCATTTATGCTGGTGCCCACCGGCAGGGGTAAGGGACTGGAATCGGGAGAACTGCCGCCTGAGCAGTACGAACGGACACTGCACTGGATATACGATAAGCATATGGAGCTAGGGGACAGGATCTTTTTCAAGCCCACTGACGTTCCGCACTACCTGCGTGTGGTGAAGCAGAGACAGAAGCGAGACCAGAGAGCAAGGCTTGGGTCAAATATGGGTCATAACCCAGCCAACGCAATCACTCGCGGTTGTCTTGCCGGCGTTGGTTTTTGCTTCGTCTCCTACCAGGGAAAGATGAAAGGATGCGGCTATCTTGATGTGGAAGCTGGCGATATCAGAAAGGAAAGCTTTAGTCAGGTTTGGGCTAATTCACCTTTGTTCTCTAAATTAAGGGACTTATCCCATCTCAAAGGGAAATGCGGCGCTTGTGAATACAAAGGGATATGCGGTGGCTGCCGGGCTAGAGCCTACGAGGCTACTGGAGATTGTCTTGAGGCTGAGCCCTATTGTATCTACCAGCCAGCCACAAGATTAAGTTATCGAGGGATAGAAGATTAGATGCGTTTAGACCGTGTTGACCAAAGGTTGCTTGGACTCCTTCAAACAAGGGTTCTACTGACCAGCAAGCCTTATGCTGAACTCGGACAGAGTCTAGGCGTTGCCGAAGACGAGGTTATCAGGCGGATTGAACAAATGAAGCTAAAAGGATTAGTTCGCCAGATAAGCCCGGTACTCGACGCCAGGCGCCTCGGCTATAAGACCACACTGATAGCGATGAGGGTAGAGGAAACTCACTTGGACCGAGCCGCTAGGTTCCTTACTGAACATTCGGGAGTCAGCCATGCCTATGAAAGAGAGCACCAATTCAACCTGTGGTTTACTCTAGCTGTACCTGACACAGTTGATACTGATTCTGAGTTACTTCAGCTAGCAGATATGATTGAATCGGAAACTGCTTTTGATTTGCCGACGGTAAAGGTATTCAAGATACGAACCTATTTTAGTTTAGATGAAGACGACCATCCCGCAGTACCGGTAGGGACACCAAATGGCGTTACTCGCCAAGACGTTTATCTCTCTACCATAGACAGGGAGGTAATTAATGAATTACAGCAGGACTTGTCACTGATTTCCCGACCTTTCACTGAGATGTCAGCACGCTTGAGGATAGATGAGGAGAAATTTCTGACACAGTGCCAGTCTCTCCTATCGCGTGGAATTATACGGCGATTTGGTGCTTCGGTTAATCATCGTAGGGTTGGCTTCGCTGCCAATGCCATGACCTGTTGGGCAGTACCCGCAGAAAAGGCGGAAGTCATCGCCGAAAAACTGGTGCCACTAAAGCAGGTGAGCCATTGTTACGAAAGAAAGACAAACCCGGAGTGGCATTACAACCTGTTCGCCATGATTCATGGTCACACCAGAGAGCAGTGTCAGGGGATAGCCGATAAAGTGTCTATTGAGACCGGGTTTACGGACTACGTCTTACTCTTCAGCACCAGAGAATTTAAGAAAACAAGAGTCATATATCGGGTATGAAAAAGAAGAGAGAAGAAGTTATGGCTTACTATCCGGTTTCTCTGAACGTCAGGGGGCGGAAATGCGTGGTGGTTGGTGGGGGGGAAGTCGCCCAGCGTAAGGTGAAAGTTCTGCTTGAGCATGGCGCTGACGTTGAGGTCATCAGTCCTGACCTCTGCCCGGAACTGGCACAGCTCGCCGAGAGTGGAGAAATAGGTGTTCGCAATCATGCCTACGAGACGGGTGACCTGGCCGGCTCTTTTCTGGCTATTGCCGCTACCGGTGCTGCTGTGATTAATCGGCAGGTAGCAGCTGAGGCTCGAAGCAAAGAAATTCTGGTTAATGTGGTGGACGATGCTGAATATTCCGATTTCATTGTCTCTTCTTACCTCCGCCGAGATGGTCTTACCATCGCCGTCTCCACTTCCGGCCAAAGCCCGGCCCTGGCACGAAAAATCCGCACCAGATTGGAGAAAGAAATTACTGACCAGTATGGCATTCTTACCCGGCTCATTGGAGAAGTTCGCGCTGAAACGAAGCGAGAAAGAATGAAGATTGCAGATGACCAGTGGCAGGAATCCATAGACATTGATTTACTTCTTGAACTGCTGAAGAAGGGCGAGAGGGAAAAGGCTAAGTCTATCCTGCTCAGCAGATTGAAAGAAAAACAAGATTAACGTTTAAGGTAATCCAGTAGATATGCAAATTAGCTTGGTAGGATTAAATCACCGCTCAGCACCAGTCACAGTTCGTGAGATGGCGGCAATCAGAACGCAGAAATTGCGAGATTCCCTGGAATCGCTTCGTTCCTATGTCTCCTATGGAGTGATCTTGTCTACCTGCAACCGCACCGAAGTTTATACCACCAGCGCTGATAGTCAGGGCACAACGGTAGGTATTAACTTCTTGCAGAAATATCTGGATATTCCGCATCATACTTTGCATTTATATACCTATATGCTTGAGGGTAAAGCGGCGGTGGAGCACCTCTTCCGTGTGACGTGTGGGCTCGACTCAATGATCATCGGTGAGTATGAGGTTCTGGGACAGGTAAGACAGACATTAGAAGTTGCCGAGGAAGCTGAAATGGTCAGTTTGCCGTTGCGCCATCTCTTCCAGAGTGCCATAAGAGCTGGTCGGAAGGTTCGCGAAGAAACCGAAATAAGCAAGAATGCCCTCTCCGTTAGCTCGGTGGCAATAGAACTTGCTGCCGGGGATATAGGCGACCTGGCAAACTGCCAAATGCTGGTCATCGGTGCCGGAGAAGCGGGTAGACTGGCAGCCAGAGCTGCCAAGGAGAGAGGGATGTCCCGGATTGGTGTAGTTAGTCGCACCCTGGAGAGGGCTGCAGGGCTCGCCACGGAATTAGGCGGGTTACCGATCAGTATGAGTAACCTCGCCGAGGAGTTAACTACCTGTGATTTGGTCGTCGCCTGCGCCGATGCCCCCCACCATCTGCTGGATGTCTCTACCCTTAAGACAGCGATGAGGCATCGTCCCCAAGTTCCTCTGGTGATAATCGATATTGCGGTACCCCGGAATGTAACACCAGCAGTAGCGCAAATAAACAACGTTTTCCTATATAACATTGATGACCTTACCAGTATTTCAGAACAGAACCGCAAGCAGCGAGAGGGAGAGATTGAGAAAGCCGGTGAAATTATCGCTTTCGAAGTAAAAGAATTCTTCGCCTGGTGGCAAGACCTCGAGGTCAGGCCAGTGGTGGCCGCCCTGATGAAAAAAGCCGAAGAAATACGACGTTCACATCTAAACCGCACCCTGAAAAAGCTGCCTCCGCTGTCTGAAGATGAGCAATATAATCTGGAGATGATGACTAGGGCAATCATTGCCAAGATATTAAAAGAGCCCTTGCATAGTCTTAAAGCCAACGGACGTCATAATCTCGGCTATGCTGAAATGGTGAGAGAGCTCTTTCAGCTGGATGTAGAAAAGCGCAAATGAGAAGAAGGATTATCGTCGGTACACGGGGCAGTAAACTTGCCCTGATTCAGGCTGAATCGGTGCTGACCAAAATTAGAGAGTTAGCACCTCGTTTTGAGGTTGCCATCAGCAAGATAACAACTAAAGGCGACCGGAGTATCCATGTCCAGCTTGATCACATGGAAGGCATTGGAGTATTCGTTAAAGAGTTGGAGGAAGCCTTACTCAGCGGGCGGATTGACTTGGCGGTGCACAGCCTCAAAGATATGCCGACTCAAATTCCCCAGGGGCTGTGCCTGACAGCAGTAACTGAGAGGCTCGACCCCAGAGACGTGCTTATTTCCAGAGGGGAAAAACTGGCTGAACTTACGGCTGGCTCAAGAATAGGCACCGGCAGCCTGAGGCGGTCTGTCCAACTCAGCGCTTGTCTTCCTGACCTGGAGGCATGCGGTATCCGAGGGAACGTTGATACCCGTCTGCGTAAGGTTGCCGAAGGCGAGTTTGCTGGCGTCATACTGGCGGCAGCAGCCATGCGGCGCCTTGGCTGGGAGGAGAAAATAAGCGAATACCTGCCGCTGGAGCATTTTCTGCCGGCTGTCGGTCAGGGAGCACTGGCGGTTGAGGCACGTTCGGATGCTCAAGAACTTACCGAGCTGGTCGCTCCGCTAAATCACGTGCCAACATGTCAGGGTGTCACCGCCGAGCGTGCCTTCCTCGAGGCCCTTAGCGGCGGTTGCCGAGCGCCGATTGCAGCTTTGGGGACAGTAAAAGACGGCGCATTGAAGCTTGAGGGAATGGTTGCTGGTGTTAGAACCAGAAGGATAATCCGTACCTCAGTGGAGGATAGTGCTCTGTCGCCTGAGGAACTGGGAGTCCGCCTGGCACAAAAGCTGCTGGCGATGGGCGCTGATGAGTTTATTGCCGAGGCAAAAGACTAAGATGAAAGAGGGTAAAGTTTATCTGGTCGGAGCCGGGCCAGGTGATCCCGGCTTGATTTCGGTAAAAGGTCTTGAGTCCCTCAAGAAAGCCGATGTCGTCATTTATGACCGCCTGCTTGACGAGCGGTTGCTCAATTTAGCTTCCCCTACTGCCGAGATGATATATGTAGGTAAAACACCTGGAGAACATACTAAGCCCCAAGTCGAGATAAACCAGCTTCTGGTAGAGAAAGCCAAAGAAGGTAAAACCGTAGTACGGCTCAAGGGTGGTGACCCGTTCGTCCTGGGGCGTGGAGGTGAGGAGGCTGAGGTTCTTGCACAAAACTCTATTCCGTTTGAGGTGGTGCCGGGAATAACTTCGGCGATAGCAGTGCCAGCTTACGCCGGCATCCCAGTCACCCACCGCGGGGTTGCGTCATCTTTCGCCGTCATCACCGGTCATGAAGACCCGGGCAAGGATGAATCGAGCATCAACTGGGAGAAACTGGCTACCGGAGTGGACACTCTGGTCTTCCTCATGGGTGCGAAAAACCTTTCAGAAATAGTCTCCAGACTGATTGAGTTTGGCCGGCCATCAGATACACCGGTCGCAGTGATTAAGGAAGGTACCAGGCCTGAGCAGAAAACGGTGGTCGGCAGCCTGGGGGATATCGTGGCTAAGGTTAAAGACCACCACCTCATGCCGCCAGCGATTATCGTCGTTGGAGAGGTGGTCAGACTTAGAGATGAGCTATGTTGGTTTGACAACCGTCCGCTGTTTGGCAAGCGCATCCTGGTCACCCGGTCTCGGCACCAGGTAAGTACCTTAAGTCAACTGCTCGCCGAGCGCGGCGCCGAGCCGATTGAGCTACCAGCAATTGATATACAGCCAGTAGCCGATAGCAGGGAACTGGACGAGGCTATTGCTAACCTGAAGCGCTATCACTGGATAGTATTTACTAGCATTAACGGTGTCGCCGCTTTCTGGCAGCGGCTGAAGAACTTAAAGCTGGATAGCCGTGCCATGTGCGGACTTCAGATTGGTGCCATCGGGCCAGCTACGGCTGAAGCTCTGGCAGTGAGGGGGGTAACTTCCGACTATGTTCCGGAAACCTACACTACCGAAGGAATTCTGGCTGGTCTTGGATACCGGGATATTGCCGGACAGCGCTTTCTTCTGCCCCGGGCCGACAAGGCGGATAATGAGCTGGTTCAAGGGATTCATAAGCTTGGTGCGGAAGCGCATGAGGTAGCTGTTTATCACACGGTTCCGGCAAACGAATCTATCGCTGAAGCTAAGCGAATGCTAATCGCAGGAGAAATTGACGTAATTACTTTCACCAGTTCGTCAACGGTTACCAATTTGGTAGCTGCATTTCAGGACGAACCGTTGCCAGTAAACCAAGCGAAAATTGCCTGTATCGGGCCCAAAACGGCTGTGGCGGCAACCAGGGCCGGGCTCGAGGTAGATATCCTGGCCGGCGAACAGACCATACCTGGCCTGGTAGGAGCACTAGAAGAGTACTTTGGAGAGGAGATGTAAATGGCAGTTTTTCCTCAATTACGCCTGCGCCGCCTACGGCGAACAGAAGCATTAAGGGCTTTGGTTCGGGAAAACCGGGTTGATATCAGTGACCTTATTTACCCTATGTTCGTTGTTGAGGGTAAGGATATAAGGCAGGGGATTACTTCAATGCCAGGCATCCTTCGTTACTCGCCGGACCAACTACAAGCAGAAGTCGAAGAGGTATTTAGGCTTAAGATTCCCGCCGTTTTGCTCTTCGGCATACCAGAACACAAGGATGAAACTGGATCATCCGTCTATCACCCGGAGGGAGTTGTCCAGAAGGCAATACAAGCCATAAAGAATACTGTGCCTGAGCTTCTGGTGGCAACCGACGTTTGTCTTTGTGAATACACCAGCCACGGGCACTGCGGAGTAGTGAGCAATGGTGCCATTGATAACGACCGGACATTACCTCTGCTGGCAAAAATGGCTTTGTCTCACGTTGAGGCTGGTGCTGATATTGTGGCTCCTTCAGATATGATGGATGGTCGGGTGAAAGCAATCAGGGAGACTCTTGACGAAAAGGGCTACCAGCATATCCCCATCCTATCCTACGCTGCCAAATACGCTTCGGCATTCTATGGGCCTTTCCGTGAGGCAGCGGAATCAGCTCCCCAGTTCGGTGACCGCCGTTCCTACCAGATGGACCCGCCCAACGTGCGTGAGGCACTGCGGGAGGTGGAGCAGGATATTGCCGAAGGTGCCGATATCATCATGATTAAACCGGCTTTAGCTTACCTGGATGTGATACGAGAGGTGCGTAATACCTTCAACTGTCCTCTGGCTGTCTATAATGTCAGCGGCGAGTACGCCATGGTGAAAGCCGCTTGCCAGCAGGGCTGGCTGGACGAGCGTCAGTTGGTACTGGAGACCCTGACTGCTATCAAGAGAGCCGGGGCTGATATTATTCTGACCTACCATGCCAAAGATGTCGCACGCTGGTTGTTGACAGTATGAGGAGGCATTCATGAAACTCGAACGTTCCCGGGGACTTTTTCGAGAAGCCCAGCGGTATCTACCGGGTGGGGTAGATAGCCCGGTACGTGCCTTTAAAGCCGTTGGGGGAACACCTCCTTTCATCGTAAGGGGGCAAGGCTCTAAGGTATATGATGCCGATGGTAACGAGTACATTGACTATGTTTGCTCCTGGGGACCTCTGATTCTGGGACATGCCCATCCGCAAGTAGTCGACGCGTTAAAGAAAGCAATCGAGTGTGGTACCAGCTTTGGTGCGCCAACGGAGCTAGAAATTACTTTGGCCAAGATGATTTGCTCCGCCATACCGTCTATTGAAATGGTTAGATTTGTTAACTCGGGTACGGAAGCTACGATGTCAGCGCTACGTCTGGCACGGGCATTCACCGGCAGAGACAAGATAATAAAGTTCGCTGGCGGCTATCATGGTCACGCCGACGGGCTGCTGGTCAAAGGTGGTTCAGGTCTGGCCACTCTCGGTCTGCCCAACTCTCCCGGTGTGCCCACCAACTATGCCCATAGCACTTTGGTGGCGCCTTACAACAATGCCAAAGCCGTAGCGCAGCTGTTCCAGCGGTATCCCAATGACATCGCGGCTGTTATCGTTGAGCCGGTAGCGGCTAATATGGGAGTAGTGTCACCTCAGCCTGGCTTTCTGGAAAGTCTGCGTGGCCTGACCAGCCGGTTCGGTGCGCTTCTTATTTTCGATGAAGTTATCACTGGCTTTCGCGTTACCTATGGAGGAGCACAAAATCTCTTCAAAATTACTCCAGACCTGACCTGTTTGGGGAAAATCATCGGTGGAGGTTTACCAGTAGGCGCTTACGGAGGGAAGCAGGAAATTATGGAAATGGTGGCACCAAACGGGCCAGTTTATCAAGCGGGAACGCTCTCCGGGAACCCACTGGCTATGACCGCAGGCATAGAGACGCTTAAAATCTTAAGCCAGCCAGAAGTCTACGAGAGATTAGAGGATGCTGCCTCTCGCTTAGAAGAAGGCATTGTCAAGGCAGTCTTTTCACCAAAGTTAAAGTTAACTGTTTCTCGTTTTGCCTCTTTGCTTACCATCTTTTTCAGTGGTAACCCAGCACTTGATTACGAATCGGTATCGCATGCAGAGACGGCACTTTTTGGTCGATTCTTCCAGCAGCTATTGTCGGAGGGAGTATACTGGTCGCCATCACAGTTTGAGGCGGCTTTCGTCTCCCTAGCTCACAGTACAGATGATATTCGGTTAACGGTCGGTACAATCTCGAAGGTACTGAGCCACGTAGAACGCCAATCATTTGAAGGCCTGGCATGACCATCTGGTTGGTCACGTGAAGTGTTTCATTAATCCATTTAGGCAAAATTAGTCCAAGTAACAAATTTCTGGCTGTTTACTCCATTGCCCGATATAGCGGATTGCTTAATTTAACGTCCTGTCCTCCTCAACCAGCCTTCTTCATAATAAGTGATGCGGTAATGTTGACCTGTTATTCTTCCGCTACTCTTCTGGTTGTGATAAAAAGATGACTTGCTGTGAACCTCATCCCAAGTGATGCGTTACCTTAACCAGCAGCCTGCTGTGTCTATGTCAAATGCTTGTTATAGCCAAAATCCCACCAAATTCCCTAAGAAGGGTATTGACAGGCTGGGCAAGGCGTGATAGTATGGCATACGGCAGCTATTTGCCGCATATTGCCATACCAAAAGGAAGGCTTATCTACATGAGGAGGATTTACATTAAGGAAGAGGTTTGTATTGGCTGTCATCTCTGTGAGGTGTATTGCCAACTGCAACATTCACAATCGAGAGACTTAATCAAGGCATTCAAAAGGGAATCACCCCGACCTTTATCTAGACTCAGGATGGAGGAAAAAAGGCCGGTATCTTTCTCGGTGCGTTGTCAGCATTGTGATGAATCCCCATGTGTCTATGCCTGTCTTACTGGTGCTCTTAGTCGGGATCCTGATAGCGGCGTGGTCAATGTAGATGAGGAGAGGTGTATCGGTTGCTGGACGTGCATACTAGTTTGTCCATTTGGCGCTATAAGACAGGAATCCCTGCAGAGAAAGATGGTTAAATGCGACCTGTGTCAAGGAGAAGATATGCCAGTGTGTGTTACTAATTGCCCTAATGAGGCACTGGTATACGCAGAGACTGATATTTGAGGCTAAGGAATCTTGAAAGGACGGAGATAGAGTGATTGCCATAATTGATTTAATAACCTATGGCAATTTCATAAGGCTTGTTTTGGCAGCGAAAGCAAGCAGCAAGTAAATATGGTAGGGGCATAATGGCAAAGATTGAGAAGGTAGAATACCTGATTATCGGAAATTCTGCCGGGAGCATCGGGGCAGCTGAAGCTATCCGCGAGACAGATAAAGCCGGGGCAATTACCATAATCTCCGACGAGCCCTATCCGGCTTACTCCCGACCGCTCATCTCAGAGTATCTGGCTGAAAGGTGTTCCCTGGAGAGAATGCTGTTTCGTTCGCCTGATTTCTATAAGGTTAACAACATCCAAGCTGTCCTCGGCAAGACGGTGGAGCGGCTTGATACTGAAGCTCATACCATTGAGCTGGATAAAGGCGGAAGAATAATCTGGGAGAAGTTACTACTTGCTACCGGTGGTTTGCCTGTTGTTCCGCAGATAGAGGGCGTAGCCAGGAGAGGAGTTTTTACCTTTACCACACTTGACGATGCCAAGGCGATTGACCGTTTTCTTAGGGGGGTAGCCGGTGCTGTGGTCATCGGTGGCGGTCTCATCGGGGTGAGTATTACCGAAGCCCTGGTGAAGCGAGGGATAAAGGTTACGGTTGTGGAGATGCAAGAGCGGATATTAAACACTATTCTTGATGAAGAGGCATCGGTGCTGGAGGAGGAAGCTCTCAGGCAGGCTGGGGCTAGCATCGTGACTGGTCACACCGTGGCTAAAATCAGCTGCGATTCGACAAAGGACGCAGTTAGCAGCGTTACCCTCGACGATGGGAACAGTATCCCCTGTAATCTGGTGATACTGGCTATCGGTGTCCGGCCACGCACTGAGCTAACCTCTGGCACCGGGATAAAGATAAACCGCGGCATAGTAGTTGACCGCTATATGGCTACCTCCAGTCCCGATGTTTATGCCTGCGGTGATGCCGCTGAGGCTTATGATTTTATCTACGGTGAGAATCGGCTCAATCCGGTCTGGCCCAATGCCTACATTGGGGGAAGGATTGCCGGATTCAATATGGCTGGTGTCCCAACTGAATATTCTGGCGGGACAGCTGTGAATTCCCTGAGATACTTTGGGCTGGATGTTGTCTCTGCCGGAATGGTGACCCCGCTTGATGATGGTTACGAGGTACTCAGTGAAAAGTATGACCACACCTATAAGAAGGTCGTATTGAAAGACGGGTTCGTAGTGGGCATGGTCTTTGCTAGCGACATTGAGAAGTCGGGCATTGTCTTCAATTTGATGAAAGACAGGGTAAAAGTTGACGGTTTCAAGCAAGCGCTAGTTGCTGACAATTTCGGTCTCGTCTCTCTCCCTGAAAAAATATGGCGACCACAGTTGGAAATGCCACCTTCGGTGTCAGCCTCATCAATAATCTCCACTGAGCAGCCGGAGGGGATACTCATGGGAGAGTAGGGATTCATATTCTAGGAGTTAAGAGTATGAGGAATCTAAGTCCGATGAATAACCCTTACCGTGATGATAAGGTGATTGATGCCTGCTCTATATTTGGGGTTATGGATACCTCGGGAAGGAGATTCGGCGGAGAAGATGTTATCAGGGCTATTGCCAATATGCATGTCCGTGGCAATGGCTTAGGCGGGGGATTCGCTATCTACGGGTTATATCCTGAATATGCTGATGCCTACGCCTTTCATATAATGTACCTGAGCCGTAAGGGACAGAGAGAGGTAGAAGCATTCCTTAAAGACGGGTTTGATTTGATTTGCGCTGAGGAAGTGCCCACACGACCGACACCGGGGATTGTAGATACGCCACTGATATGGCGTTACTTTCTCAATGTAGGTCAGCACAAGCTTGGAGAGAAGGCAGAGGATGACTATGTTGTGGACAGGGTAATGGAAATAAATTGCAGTTTGCCGGATGCTTATGTCTTTTCCAGCGGTAAGGATATGGCAGTGTTCAAGGGTGTGGGCTACCCCGAGGAGATAGCTGCCTATTTTAGCTTGGAGCAATACGAGGGTTATCTGTGGACAGCGCATGGCAGATTTCCCACCAATACCCATGGCTGGTGGGGTGGGGCTCACCCATTTTGTATTCTGGACTGGACAGTGGTTCATAACGGTGAGATTTCATCCTACGGCATAAATCGGTGCTATCTGGAGCAATTCGGCTATAACTGCACCATGCAGACCGATACTGAAGTGGTAGCTTATGCCGTTGACCTGCTGATACGCAAGCACAATCTACCGATAGAGATAGTCGCTAATATACTGGCTCCGCCCTTCTGGAGTGATATTGAGCGTTGTCCTCTGGAGAAACAGAAGCTGCTGCGAACTCTACGACAGGTATACGGCAGCTTGCTCTTAAATGGACCGTTCACAATAATTATTGCCCATCACGGCGAGATGATTGGACTTACCGACCGCATTAGACTCCGTCCGCTCACAGTTGGGGTAAAGGGTGATAGACTCTATCTTTCATCGGAGGAGTCAGCTATGCGCCTTATCTGTCCTGACCTGGATAGAACCTGGATTCCAGTTGGTGGCCAACCTATCGTGGGCAGCCTCGGAGCACCGTTACAGCCACAACCGGCGACTATGGGTGGGGAGACAATATAAAATGCTAACTAAATTCGTGAGACTAAGGAATATTTGGCAAAAAGGGGAATACCGATACGAGTATGAAGAGGAAAACTGATGAAGACCTATTTAACATCTAAGTTTTTAGTGGAACGAGACCCTGAGCGGTGTATCCAGTGTCAGGTGTGTGTCAACCAGTGCACCTTCGATGTTCACTACTATGACACCGAGGACGATGAGGTGAGGAGCCGTGAGGAGAACTGTGTCGGCTGCCATCGCTGTGTCGCCTTCTGCCCCACCCAAGCATTAACTTTCAAAAAAAACCCTCTGGACTATCGGGAGAACTATAACTGGCGTCCTGATGTTATTGAGGACATCCTGAAACAGGCGGAGACCGGTGGCATGCTCCTCACCGGGATGGGCAATGATAAAGGCTATCGCATCTACTGGGACCATCTGGTACTCAATGCCAGCCAGGTGACCAATCCCTCCATTGACCCACTGCGTGAACCAATGGAACTTACCACCTATCTCGGGCGAAAACCAGACAGGGTAGAACTCGACCGGGAGTCCTTCAATCTGAAGACAGAGTTAGCCCCTCAAGTCAAGCTAGAAGTCCCGGTTATGTTTGCTGCTATGTCTTACGGTGCAGTGAGCCTCAATGTGCACGAATCTCTAGCCCGGGCAGCTACTGAGACAGGGACACTATGGAACACCGGCGAGGGGGGACTTCACTCCAAGTTACATCAGTATGGCAATAATACTATTGTCCAGGTAGCCTCAGGACGCTTTGGCGTCCATCCCGAATACCTGGATGTGGCCAGGGTAGTTGAGATTAAGATTGGTCAGGGGGCAAAGCCTGGCATTGGCGGACACCTTCCGGGAGAGAAAGTGAGTGCCGAGGTATCCATGACCCGGATGATTCCCCAAGGGACCGATGCGCTATCCCCGGCACCACAGCATGATATTTACTCCATTGAGGACCTGGCTCAACTCGTCTACGCCCTAAAGGAAGCCATAAACTATACCAAGCCGGTAGCGGTGAAGATAGCCGCTGTCCATAACTCAGCCGCCATTGCCAGTGGTATGGTACGGGCCGGCGCCGACATTATTGTTCTTGATGGGCTTAGGGGAGCCACTGGTGCTGCCCCCAAGGTTATTCGTGATAATGTGGGCATCCCAATCGAGATGGCGCTGGCCTCGGTGGATAGCCGACTAAGGCAGGAGGGCATACGCAACCAGGCCTCGATTGTTATCTCAGGTGGCATAAGAAGTAGCGGTGACGTGGCTAAGGCAATTGCCCTTGGTGCTGATGCAGTGTATATCGGGACTGCGGCTCTAGTTGCCTTAGGCTGCGCTGTTTGCCAGCAATGTCACACCGGCAAGTGCGCCTGGGGTATCTGCACCACTGACCTCGCTCTGACCAAGAGGGTCAACCCTGACATTGGTGCCCGGCGGCTGGCAAATCTCCTTCGTGGCTGGAGCCTGGAGCTTAAGGATATACTGGGAGGCATGGGTATTAACGCTCTGGAGAGCCTGAGAGGCAACCGCTTGCACTTGAGAGGTGTTGGGCTTACTGACACCGAACTCGAAATTCTAGGAGTAAGGATGGCAGGAAACTGAAATGGCAAAAAGGGCAGCCAATTCTGTAGTGAAGATAGACGCCGGTGGCGTTTTATATCGGGAGCTTAACGCCAGACTGAGAGACGTAGCCTCAAATGGTGTTCAGAGAATTGAGCTTCAAAATGTCTACGGACAGAGGTACATTGGCACTGACCTAGGCAAGCCGGTAGAAATTGAGGTCTTCGGTACCCCGGGTAACGGCCTGGGAGCATTTATGGACGGACCGAGGATTATTGTACACGGCAACGCTCAGGATGGCAGTGGGAATACCATGAATGAAGGTGAGATAATTGTCCATGGACATGCCGGGGATATTACTGGACTGTCAGCCCGGGGAGGCAAAATCTTTGTCCGAGATGATGCTGGCTATCGGGCAGGCATCCATATGAAGGAGTATCAAGATAAGAAGCCAGTCCTGGTCATCGGTGGTACTGCCCAGGACTTCCTCGGCGAGTATATGGCAGGTGGTATCCTGATTCTACTAGGTCTGAATCTTAATGCCGGGGAATACCATACGGCTAATTTTATTGGCACCGGCATGCATGGGGGCGTGATTTACCTGAGAGGAAGTGTTGAGGGTTATCAATTAGGCAAGGAAGTAGACGTTGCCACACTGGAAGATAAGGACTACCAGATTCTTCAGAAATTCGTTGGCGAGTTTGCCTCCCATTTTGGCTACGATGCCGTAGGTATATTGAAACATAAGTTCGTCAAGCTCTTCCCTCGTTGGCTCCGACCTTATGGAAGGCTTTATGCCTACTGAGCAGAGGAGTATTTGAGGCAGAGGTGGTATAATGGCTACAGAGTATCTTAAAGGGGTCAAGAAGGTTCGAATGGTGCAAAGTGCTGGCTCAGACGCAGAAAGGAAGATAATATCCATCCTTAAGGTCTTGAGTGAGTCATCTCAGCCACTTGGGTCAATTACAATTGCTCGCCAGCTTGAGCGCCATGGAGTTTACTTGAGCGAGAGAGCGGTTAGATATCACCTGAGAATAACCGATGAGCGAGGTTATACTCAGCCGCTAGGTCGGGATGGTAGAACGCTCACTCCACAAGGGCTTGAGGAACTCAAGATGGCACTGGCACCAGAACAAGTCGGTTTCATACTTGAGAAACTCGAGTTGTTGGCCTTCCAAACTACTTTGGACCCACAAAAACGAACTGGCCAAGTGCCCATAAATACTTCACTCATCGACGAAGATAAGTTTAAAAAGGCAGTAGCCGCTATGAGGGATGTATTCAAGTCTGGAATTTGTGTCAGCGAGCTAGTGGCCACAGCATCTGAAGGAGAAAAACTTGGTTCCGTGGTTATCCCAAGTGGGAAAATTGGCTTGGCTACTGTTTGTAGCGTGGTTATAAACGGGGTGTTTCTTAAGGCTGGTGTCCCCATGGACTCCAGATTTGGAGGAGTGCTCGAAATTAGGAATTCAAGGCCAAGGCGCTTTGTGGCCATAATCAACTACGCAGGTACATCCCTTGATCCCTCTGACCAATATATTCGCGCTAGGATGACCAGCGTCAGCGAAGCTGCCAAAACCGGCAACGGCAAGATACTAGCTAATTTCCGTGAAATACCAGCTCTATCAAGAACAATTGTTGAGGAGAAGCTTGCTTTGCTCAAGGAGGCTGGCATTGGCGGCGTTTACGTCTTGGGTAATACCAGCGAGCCAATTTGCCAAATTGCGGTAGACATGAATCGCGTTGGTATGGTGTTACTCGGTGGACTGAACCCGGTAGCAGCAGCTGTCGAGGGTGGGATTGAGATTGAAAGCATAGCTGAAAGCGGACTGATTGACTTTCAGCAGCTAATCAGCTTTTGGCAGCTCTATGATAAATATCTAATCGAAGGGGTTACAGCTTCTTCGATTTTGGGCGGTAAGCATTAGGATGGAAACAGTCATATCTTTGCGTAGAATGCGGCAGAGGTCAAAACCACTCAGTTTCGGGAGCATCACATCGAGAACAATCAACTTTGGCTTTCCCCTTTTTCGTACTTTATATAATTAAGCGACCTATTTGTGGCGTAGAGTAAACTAAGGTGCCAAAAGTTCTAGAAACGTGGTTTGGAAAGGCGGGGGATAAGCGTGGCTGACATTTGTCCCTTCCGGGGCATCCGCTATAATCAGCGACTGATTACAGACCTTTCTAGAGTGATTTGTGCTCCCTCTGATATTATTACCACTAAAATGCAAAGGGACCTATATCGCCAGAGTGAGTATAATTTTGTTCGTCTGGATGCCTCTCTAAGGTCAGCCAGTGATAAGAGCGAAGATTCAAGGTGGCAGCGAGCTGCCGCCACTTTGGAGGACTGGCTGGATAAGGGAATCCTTCAGATTGATGAGGTCCCGGCTATCTACCTCCATGACTATTACTTTACCTATCTTGGTAAGGAATGCATGCGCCGCAGCATAATTGCTTTAGTTCGGCTAGAGGAATGGGATAGGATGATTGTCCGGCGTCATGAAAAAATTCTCCCTGAACTCTATAAAACACGATTGAGTCAGGTAAGAATGATGAAAGCGGACACCAGTCCGTTACTGGCTTTCTTCGAAGACCAGGGAGGACGGGCCTCCTCACTGTTATCCACCGCCAAGCTGGGCAGACCTATAATTAAAATTAACTTGAGGAGTAATGCTGATAGTAGACACATTATTTGGGCTATTACTGAGCCTAACCTCATCGGTCAGATGTGCGATAGCTTAGCTGAAAAGCCACTTTATATTGCTGACGGACACCATCGTTATGGAGGCGCTCTGGCTCTGTGGGCTGAGAGATATGCCTCATGCCCATCCATGTCTAGAGATGACCCCTTCAGTTTTGTAATGATGGAATTGTTCTCGGCTTCGGATCCGTGTCTGATTGTCCGGGCATTTCACCGTTTGGTTCGTGGTATACCAGAGCCAGTTTTAGGCGGGCTACTTACGGAACTTATGGCATTCTTTGAGGTAGAAGAGTGGCTATTGGATAAGTCGGATATCTGGCAGAAGGTCGATGTTTTACTGACCAATATAGACCCAGATAAGCCGGATGAAGTTGTCATGGTGCTTTTCGGTTTAGCCAGTGACAGGCTTTTCGTGCTGAGGGTAAATGACTTTGCTGCTACAAGTAGGGCGATGCCTGGCTCTCAATCTGAGGTTTATAAGAGATTTGCCGTTAGTATTGCCGATCAGATCATAATCAGGAAATTACTTCAGATAACCGGGAGCAAGAGGGAAAAACAGCTCGCTTTCAGTCTTGATAGACGCGATGCGGTACAAAAAGTTTCGGGGGGCAGATATCAGCTAGCCCTTCTTCTGCAGGCAGCTAGACCAGAGCAGATAATAAGTATTGCTGATGCCGGCGAAACAATGCCTGAGAAATCAACCCGTTTCTACCCCAAACCCCCCACGGGTTTTGTCTTCTACCGAATGGTATAAAAGGCCTATTTCTTGGTCAAAGGGCTATTCACGGGATACTTAGCTGGTCTTCCATTAAGCACGTCAACAGTCTGCTCGGCTACAATAGTAGCGCCGGCAGCCTGAGCCTCCATAGTGGAAGCGGCCAGGTGGGGTGTGTGGATTATGTTCTCACCCCTGAGCAGAACGCATTCAGTAGCTGGCTCCTCACAATAGACATCAATAGCTGCCCCGGCGATTTTCTTTTCGGCGATTGCTTTAGCCAGTGCCTCTTCATCGACCAGTGCTCCCCGAGCACAGTTAATGATACGAACTGTGGGCTTGACCAAAGCCAGCTCTTTAGCTCCAATTAGTCCTATGGTTGAGGCGGTTAATGACAGGTGGAGAGTGATAAAGTCTGCTTCCTTGAGCAGTTGTTCCAGAGAAACAAGTTCCACCTGCAGATTACGGGCATAGTCAGTGGAAACACAGGGGTCATTGGCGATGAGTTTTATTTCAAAGGCATGAGCACGTTTGGCTACTTCCGCTCCTATTTTACCCAGTCCGATTATACCCAGGGTCTTGCCTCTGAGCTCTGTTCCCATAAACTCGCTCTTAGCCCATACTCCCGACTTGAGCTTACCATGCGCCTGAGGAATATGGCGGACCAGAGCCAGCATCAGCCCAAAAACATGTTCAGCAACGGCAATAGTGTTAGATGTCGGTGCGTTTACTACCAAGATGCCTTGCTTTGTGGCTTCATTCACGTCGATATTGTCGACACCAGCGCCAGCCCGGGCAATTACCTTAAGATTCTTACCCGCGCTTATAATCTCAGCGGTGACCTTGGTCTGGCTGCGTACTATCAACGCATCATAATTACCGATGATAGATTTAAGCTCCTCAGGCTTTAGACCTGACTTGACATCTACCTCAGCCTGAGCTTTATCAAGGATGTCTAGACCTTCCTTAGAGATGCGGTCGGCTACTAATATCTTCATCATCATGTCTCTCGTGACCATGCTACCTGCGCTTCAAATCTATCAGACTGTCGATGAGTCCATCTACCAGAGGCCTGGCTTGCTCTTCAGGCAGACAGTATTGCATCTTGGTGAACCTTTTTCTAAAGTCGGAGACCTGCTGAGAGACGTCTTTTTCACTAAGTATCACCTCTGCCATATATCCCGCCAACTCTTTGAAATCTTCTTCCTTCATACCAAACCGTGTCATCTCCTGAGTGCCTATTCTTAGGCCACTGCTGGAGGTGAAAGCTTCGTCATCGGGTAGGCCCTGGTAGTTCACTATGATATTATTCTTCTCTAACCTATCGGCAGTCTCTATTCCCTTACTGTAGCCTACCCGTAAGATAACCTGGTGCGTCTCGGTGTAATTGACCTCAGGGTCTCCTTCTACCTGCAGTCCTTGTTCTTTTAAAGCTATGGCGAAGGCTTTGGCATTAGCAATTACCTGCCGCTGGTAGTCGCGCCCGTAGGTATTCATCTCGTAGGTTGCCATCAACAGCCCTAGTAACGTGCCGAGGTGATGGTTACTCACGCTTCCGGGAAAAGCCCTTCTTACTATACTTTTCCACAGGTCAAAGTAATCTGTTCCCTTACTCATATTGCTGGCGACTATCCCTCTTTGCGTACCGAAGAAAGTCTTGTGCGTTGAAGCGGTTATAATGTCGGCTCCTTCCGTCAAGGGCTCTTGGAAGTAAGGACCGAAGAGACCTAAAACATGGGCTCCATCATACATAATTATCGGCTTCGGTTTTATGCCAGCTATCATTTGTGATATCTTTTTAACCGGCTCGCGGTGCAGCATCATGCTCTTGCCAAAGATAATGAGTTCCGGCTTGTGTTGCTCGATAAGTTTAGCTGTCTCAGGGAGGTCTATCTGGTACGGGTTATCTGCCAAAACAGGAAAGTTCACCACCGCCCGTCTTTCCGTGACGGGGTCGATTGAGACATAGTCTCTCAGTCCACCCATCGGCTGGGCGCTTAAATGTCCCCCCTTGCCGATATGATGGTTCATGACACTTCTAAATCTTCTGGGCTCCATTTTTCTGCTAACTCTATTTAAATAATCCAGGACACCGCTGAACACAGTAACATTAGCCATCTGTCCACTAATCAGTCTGGTTTCTACTTCAGAGCAACCCAGGAACTCCTCCATCCTTTTGACTAGCTCCAGTTCTACCTCGGTGATGAACCATGTTCCTTGATAATAATATACCTCGGTATCTCCTAGAGCCTTAACTTTTTTGTGCTCCGCATATCTCCCAGAAGGGTCGGTTATGCTCAGCAATCTTACCAATGGCGACATAGTTTGCTCGGATGGTATGAGGTTGACAGCATTTCTTTGTCTCCATACGGTATTGCTGCGGGCTTTTTCCACTAAGTCCCTGGCTAGATTTTCCAGTGATTCTTTGAGTTTCGTAGTATCAGACATCTTTACTCCTCGGCTAACATTGGGTAGGCATATGGGGCGGCTTCGCTGCCTATATGCATCTTGACAATTACTCCCTCAGCGGCTTTGTCTCTGATGACAACTTTTGTTCTTTGGCCTTCATTCAGGTCGGCATCAAGGTATGTCAGACATATTGCTCTCCTGCCGAATTCAGTACCAAGCTTTGATTTGGTGCCCATACCTTCTATTTTCCAGTAGGGTATCATGGTACCGCTGGTCACACTACCCACCAGATTTTTTCCCACATAGACCTGGCAGCCGGCTCTGGCTATACCACTATTAGTTAGAGACATGGGCATTATCACTCTGGGAACTAATAGCTTCTTCTTGGGCTTGTCGAGCTGGTCTGTCAGTCTCAGTTTGATTTCCTGAAACTGTTTCATTAGTATTTTTCGTCCGATATACTCGCCTTTGTTGCCGCTGAAGCTCACCGCAGGTCTTGCCACGGGCAGGGCAAACAGCGGGATGTCCTTTCCCTCGGTATCGATGCCAAGCTCGTGACCATATAGTGGAAGACCAGCTTCCAGCCTCAAAGTATCTCTAGCCCCTAACCCGATAGGTGCGATGTTTTCTTTCTTACCGGCTTCTAAGAGCTTGTTCCACAGAGGTATGGCTATTTCGGTGGGCGGGAACAACTCGAAACATATCGGCTCGCCGGTATATCCGGTCCTGGCTATAGGCACCCTGGTACCGAATATCTCAGCAGTGGTCAGACTATTTCTTACTGGCTCAGGAAGTTTTTGAGTATCCCCCAGGATTACTTTGAGTACTGCTTTGGCTCTTGGCCCCTGCAGCGATAGCATAGCGATTCCGGCACTATGGTCTTCTAAGATTAATCTGGGGAATTTCGGCTGGTACTTTTGTAGCCATGCCCAGTCCTTTTCTATGTTCGTCGCATTAACCACCAGGAGATATTCGTTTTCATCTATTCTATAGAGGTAAGTATCATCAACCGCCCCTCCGCTCTGATTCGGTATTATGGTATATTGAGATTGTCCCGCGAGCAAGGCGGCGGCATTGTTAGTCAAGGTGTATTGCAGGA
Source organism: Dehalococcoidales bacterium (assembly GCA_002688105.1). Taxonomy (GTDB): domain Bacteria; phylum Chloroflexota; class Dehalococcoidia; order Dehalococcoidales. Next base: position 41,595 of record NZBQ01000044.1, read on the forward strand.
AGGGCGAAGCATCTTGGCCACTTATCCGGAATCTGCCCATGTGAGAAACATCGAAGAGCCCGCCAAATTTCCTGGTTGTCAGGTGTTCGGCAAGTATCCCCGGCGGATAGTTAAGGGGCATCTCCCAACCACCAAATTCAACCATTCTGGCCCCTAGCTTTAGATGTTCTTCATATAGCGGAGTGCGTTTCATCTTCACTACCTCAATCTAGGCTAATTAACATTGAATACAACGGCAAGCGAGAGCCCATTTTCTGGATGGCTCTAATATAACAGAGCAGTTAGTCTTTGGCAACCGTCCTTAGCTCCGGTTTATCTCTTCGATAATACCGAGACCTTTGACCCTTAATTCAAGCAACAACCCGTCTCATTTGCCTTAGCCTTTTATCACACCTATGGGTCGGGTTCTAGCGATAATACGAGAGATGCCGGCGTTATGCGCCACATCAACCACGGTGCTCACATCCTTGTAAGCCTGGGGTGCTTCCTCAGCGATGTTTTTTAGGCTGTCGGCCCTGATGGTTATGCCCCGGGATTCAAGGTCCTTGAGTACCTCTTCACCCCTGAGCTGGCGCTTGGCAGCAGCGCGGCTTTTGACTCTACCGGCGCCGTGACAGGTGGAACCGAAGCTCTCTTTCATGGCTTGTTCTGTCCCTACCAGTATATAGGAAAATCGTCCCATGTCCCCCGGGATAAATACCGGCTGACCAATGCTGGCATATTTGCGGGGAATATCGGGATGACCGGCAGGGAAAGCCCTGGTTGCCCCTTTGCGATGCACACAGAGCTTTTCCTGCTTCCCATCCACTTGGTGCTTTTCTATCTTGGCAATGTTGTGGGCAACATCATAGATAAGCTCCAGCCCGGCGTCCTTTTCACGTCTCCCCATCACCTGGCAGAAGGACTCTCTTACCCAGTGGGCGATGCACTGGCGGTTAGCCCAGGCATAGTTGGCGGCGCATCTCATCGCTGCCAGATAGTCCTGTCCCTCCCGGGAACCAATGGGCGCACAGGCCAGTTGGCGGTCAGGTAAGTCAAGGTTATACTTCTTCATGGCGGTCACCATCTGCCCGATGTAGTCGCCAGCTATTTGGTGACCTAGCCCCCGGGAGCCGCAATGGACAAGCAGTATAACCTGTCCTATCTGGTCGATGCCCATACCCTTGGCAATAGTCTTGTCATGTATTTGGTCAATTACGGCTACCTCGAGAAAGTGGTTCCCTGAGCCTAAAGTGCCGAGTTGAGGGGTGCCGCGCTCTTTGGCTTTTCGGCTGACACAGGCAGGGTCAGCGCCAGCCATCTCACCACCTTCTTCGGTAGTCTCCAGGTCATCGGGTCGGCCATATCCCTTCTCTACTGCCCAGCGTGGGCCTTTGACCAATACCTCATCGATTTCTTGGTGGCGTAGCCTGATTTTACCCTTTGAGCCAAGCCCCGAAGGTACACTCTTATAGAGAGCATCCACCAGTTCCTTTATCCGGGGGCGGACCTCAGACTCCAGCAGGTTCGTTCGCAGCAGACGGACACCACAGTTAATATCAAAGCCGACGCCTCCCGGTGATACTACGCCGTCGCTTATCCTCATCGCCGCCACGCCTCCGATAGGGAAACCATAGCCCCAGTGAATATCGGGCATAGCTAGAGAGTAACCCATAATCCCGGGCAGAAAGGCAACATTAGCCACCTGCTCCAGCGCTTGTTCTTCCAGTATTTCATTGAGCATTTCCTTACTGGAGAACATCAACCCGTCAACTCGCATCCCGGTCTTATAGCTTTTTGGTATGCGCCACCGGTAGTCGTCCACTCTTTCCAACGGTCCTGTCCACCGACTCATATTCCTCACCCACTAGACATCGAAGATAACCTGGACCCGGTTTTTCTCTCCGTCTACCTTTAGCATGTGATAGGTGGCTGATTTCACCCCCAGTTTCAAATGGTGCCGGGAGGGATTATATGTTTCCCCCCGGCAGGTAGCCTTGAGGTTATGTCCCGTAAATTCGGTGATGTCAAATCTTTTAAGTAGAAGATGTTCCACATCAAAGATATAAATGAGATGGTTAAGCCACTCAAATAGCAGACTCTCAGCGTCGCCGGCACTTACCGCTACCGAGCGTGACTCAACCTCTCTCACCTTATTGAGTTCAGTGATGATTGAGAAAAGTCCATAAGCCGCATTGGCGAATGCCTCCGCCAGGCTACTGCCGTAAGCCACCAGTCCGGTATCAGCGGTGTGCTCAATTAGTTGGAACCGCTTCATCTAAATTCACCCGAGTCCGACCTTCTCCTTGACGACAGTCATGGTTTTCTCAGCTAGCGGTCGGATTCTGGAGGATCCTTCGGTGAGCACGGAGTCAAGGTAGGTTGGGTCAGCGGTAAGTTCCTGATAACGAGATTGTAAGGGGCGTAGGCTGTCAACGATTATCTCCGCCAGCTCTTGCTTGAGGTTGACATATCCTTTCCTTTCAAACCGTGCTTCTATATCGGGTCTGCTTAGCCCGGTGAAGAGTTCATAGATAACCAGCAGGTTATAGATTCCCGGGCGGTTCTCATCGAAGCGAATCTCGCGCAGTGAATCGGTAGTAGCCTGCATAACCTTGGCTCGAATAGTATCAGATGGGTCAAGCAGATTGATGGCATGCCCCGACCCTGCCTCGCTCTTGCTCATTTTAGTAGTGGGGTCGTCAAGCCCCATGATACGGGCGCCGGTCTCGGGGATTAGTGGCTCCGGCAGCTTGAAAGTCTCACCATAGATTGAGTTAAATCGCTGGGCAATATCCCGGGTAAGCTCCACATGTTGTTTTTGGTCTTCACCCACCGGCACGATGTCCGTATTATAGAGCAGGATATCGGCAGCCATAAGTGCCGGGTAATCAAAAAGACCGACGCTAACTTGCTCCTTCTGTTCTTGTAATTTATCTTTGAATTGAGTCATCCTCTGCATCCATCCCATAGGGGTAAAACAGTTAAGAATCCAGGCTAGCTCAGTGTGAGCGCTATTGTGGGATTGGATGAAAACGGTGGATAGTTTAGGGTCTATACCAGCGGCAAGTAGCAGACCGGTTACCTCGCGTATTTTTGATTTTAAAACATTAGTTTCCTGGGGGACAGTGATGGCGTGCAGGTCAACAATACAAAAGACGCTGTCGAGTTCAGTCTGGGAGGCTACCCAGTGCTTAATTGCCGCCAGGTAGTTTCCAATATGGATGTCGCCGGTTGGTTGAATGCCGGAGAATACTCGTTTTTTCATTACTATCCCTTCAATGCCTAATATCCTTCACCTATTTTATACCAAAAGGGCAACAAATGTCTCTAGGCTTTGTAAAGAGCCAAGCATTATTATATTTTAGTCTCGAGTGAAGAATTAGGCAACATTATTTCCTCTTTTTCTGCCAGATGAGACAAAAGTCGCATACACTTAGCTCGTTATTGAATTAATATTACAAAAAGAGAAGACATTGAGGTTTTTTGGAAAAGAGGTGATGCTAGGATGTTGAATTTGAAGATTTGCCCGAGATGTAAGGGCGGTGTAGTGCTCGACCGGGACCATTGGGGCTGGTATGAGCAATGTATTCAGTGCGGTTACCTGCACGACCTGCCAAATATAGCTGAAGTAGAGCTGTCTTTGGCTCAGGAGGCCAAGAGGAAGGTGTCCGGACTGCGTAAGCGGGGCAAAGGATAAAGCTGATAGAATGGCTTAGCATGGAAACCATCTGTGTAGTTCACCCCCTCTTTCTAAGCTTCAGGATTTCAGGTCGCCATTAATACCAATGGTTACCTCTTTAAAGGGGATATCTTTACCGCTTAAGCGTATAGCTTCTTGGGCCATATGTACTATTCCGGAGCAGCAAGGAACCTCCATGTGCATCACAGTAAGGTTCTTTGCCGATGAATATCGTAGAATATCAATCAACTTCCCTAGATGGGCCTGGAAGTCATCTAGTTTGGGGCAAGCCACCAGTAGAGCACGGTCTTTAAGGAAGTCCTGATGAAAGCCGGCATAGGCAAAAGGAACACAATCCGCCACCAACATCAGGTCGGCTCTGTGGAGGAAAGGCGCCTTCGGAGGGACGAGAGTAAGCTGAACCGGCCAGTGGTTGAGCATTGACGGCTGGTAGACATCCTCCCTTTGGGCGATATCTGTTGCCGCCGGCCTCTCAAGCTGAGTAACCGTATCTGAGGGACAACCGCAGGGGAGTTCTTGGTTAGCCGGTTCTGTGTTCTCCAGGTGGTGCTTTACCGCCTCTTCATTGAACTTCTCAGCTACTCTCTCCTCGAAGGTTATAGCTCCTTGAGGGCATTCCCCGAGGCAAGTACCTAGAGCATCGCAATATTTCTCGCTGACGAGTTTTGCCTTGTTATCAACGATTTGAAGAGCTCCCTTAGCGCAGGCCGGCACACAAAGACCGCAGCCGTCACATTTTTCATCATCGATTCTTATGATTTTTCTCGCTACCTTCGTCATTATCTCAACTCTCACTCAAAACTAAACTTAGTCGCTGTCCTTCGCCTGTGCCTTTTGCCCTTCAACCGCCTCTCTAAACTGCTTCCATCTTTCTTCACCTAAGCATTCACGGGCTGAGGCGCACCACTCAATGCACGAAGGCATCTTCTCACTGTAGACCTGCTCGCCGCATTTAGGGCACTTTACCCTTAGTTCATCAGTGAATAGCTCGACCTCGGTATCACAGCTGGGGCATTTGTATAGTGCTGCCCGTATATTTTTGCTATCCGAACCAGGACATCGGCTGTACATTTCCTTCACTTCCTTTGCAGGTGAGTATTTCAGTCTTTATCCCTATGTGTATTATACCATTGAGCGTTATTCTTTATCAAAATTCAGTTATAAGTGGCGGGGTTCTCCTAGCGATTATTGACCTGCCGGGGACTGCTCCTCTCTGGTGAATAGCAGAGGAAATACTATATCGCTTAGACAACAGGGGATTAAAACGGCGAGAAATAAGAACAGGAAGACAAAACCAAGTAGCGGAATCCACTGGGCTATGCCGAAGGCGGTGAAATAGAATAGTGACGCCCAGGTGCTTAGCAATACATGTCCGTAATGGGGGAATTTGGTTACCCGTTTCCAGTAGCCAAGTATAATACCAATCAGTGCTGCCGAATTTATAAGCTGCCATTTCGCAATTCCAATCACGGGCATTTTTTCAGTTTCAATAAAGGGTATGTGGAATCCGATTTCGATATTGAGTAATACTCCTCCCAGATAAGGAATCACGGCATCGCTTAAAGTAGCTATGCCGATTGAGCCGGCGTAGCCAATCAAAATCACTGTCCAGATTTTACTTTGGCTATATTTGCGATGCATAGCTGTAGTTGCCATAGCACTCAATATGACATGGATTGGGTGTAATGTGTAAAAAGTAGCTTGTGAGACTGAGGATGGGATATTGCCCAGGACTATTATGACCATGATAATAATCCCGGTAACGGTTCCAGTCGCGGTGAAGAGAGTATGTTCTTTGAGTTCAATGGCTATTCGTTTGAGCATTGTTTCATTTGGCTAAAAATATTTTCAAAAACAAAAAATAAATCCGGTTTTAGCCGAGTTCACTCAGGCTAAGGCTGTCTTTTGGCACTTCTGGCAGCGGCCGGTAAACTTAAGAAAGTGGTCATCTATCTTGAAGCCGGTCTTCCGGGATAATCTTTGCTCCAGTCTTTTAAGGTCGCATGTAGTAAAGTCAGTCACTGCGCCGCAGGCAGAGCATATCAGGTGGTGATGGTGTTCCGGGACTCTCCTGATTAAATAGCTTCGGGAGCTACTTTCGGTATTGATCTCACAGATGACTCCGAGTTCGGCGAGTATTCCGAGTGTGCGGTAGATAGTAACCAGCCCAATGCCAGGGTGTTCTTGTTGCAATCTCTCATATATAGCGGCCGGGGTGAGGTGTTTCTGGCTGGTGGTGATTAGTTTTAACATCGTGCGTCGCTGTGGGGTGAGCTTATAACCCCGCTGCCTTAGCTTGGCTGTTATTTCCTTCATTACCGATTCCATCTCAATTACTAAACGAAAATGATTTTTAATTAGCATTATAGCCGTATGGCTCATTTTGTCAATGCCCTGGTACTTTCTCAGGAGGGTAAATAGGTTCAATTCTTTGGGATTTAGGTTGATGATGTGTTGGTTACCCCCAAATGGGGTTTGACGGGGGTTACATATAATTTTGACAGAAAACACGAGAATTTGGGACTATATGCCGTTTGGCGAAGCCAAAGATGGGAGATTTGACGATTTATCTCAATGGGAGCTAACTGGTTATATGCCCCTCAAGAACTATTAGCTTGCATCTTTATCATTGACTGCCAATACTATTATTTGTTAGTCTAAAAGGCTGTAAATTAGGGGGTAGTTATCGCCGGAGAAGACAGTCGAACAACGATTAACTCCTTCTGAGGTGCATAATTTAAGTTCGGTTCCGGCTATATTTTAGGTTATTAATAAACCCTTCTTTTTGGTTTCCCTTAATTTCCTTTATGCCGTTGGATAGTGTTGATAAAGGAGAAGAAGTATGAGTTCTAGTTTTCAACTAGAGAAAAAATCGAAAGACATTTCTCTTCACTTTTCTCAGGTGGCAGAACGCTACCGTGACTTAAGAACAACTGATCCAGAACCGATTATTTACCTTACGCAGCAGCTTGTTCCAGTATTAGATTTACCTCGCATTGATATTGCGGATATTGGCTGTGGGGGTGGTCGGTATAGTTTACTCTTGGCTAAGTGTTTGGATGGGAAGGTTCGGCTTAGCTGTGTTGACAATAATAAGCGTATGCTAGAGACACTGGAAACCTATTTGACTGTGCATGGCGTAAGCAGATTTGTGAGCGTGAAATCTGATGCTGAAAGTTTGCCTTTTGATGACAGCTCCTTTGATTGTCTGTTTACCTTCAACGCAGTGCATCACTTTAAGCTGGAAGCTTTTTTACTAGAGGCGGCTAGGATTCTTAGAGACAGGAGTTTGTTTTTCATTTACACCAGAACGCTAGGGCAAAACAGCCGGAATATCTGGGGCAGGTATTTCCCTCAGTTCTGCCAGAAAGAAACTCGCCTTTATCACCAAGATGAGCTCGAGCAAGCGATGAGTATGGTACCTGCCTTAAAACTACGCAATGTGAAATACTTTAAATATCAGAGAACTGCTTCACTGGAGCGTTTAATAGAAAAGGCTGAGAACCGACATTATTCCACATTCTGGTTTTACTCTGACCAGGAATTTGTTACCGCATTGAAGGAGTTCCAACAGAATATTAGGGACCGTTTCTCTGACCCAGAACAAGTCCGGTGGTCTGATGAGAACCTTCTCTTGGTTATTGAGAAAGAGGGCTAACTACGGCTGAACCCTTGGAGTTGATTATTTTTCAGTCTCGTCTTCTTTGCCCCAGTTTTGCATTATTTCTTTCAAATGCTGAGCCAGTTTGGCATTGGTGCGCAGGCGCTCGATAAAGATAGGGCAGCCTTCCAGCAGTGAGTTCTGGGCGGCGGTTGCCATGCTTGATAGCAGGTTCTGCATACCGAGGTCGGCTGATTGCGGCATGTTCATCCCCGAGGCTGACGCCTCTAGCTGTCGGCGGATGTCTTCAGCAGTGAACTTCATCGGCACTACGCATGATTTATACCACGGGCACTCCTTGCACTGGACTATCGTATAGGCTTCATCTAAAACATCACCCACACCTATTAACCTCCTTATCCAATAATCTTAGTCAACTCTTTTCTATTTAAACCTTGCTAGAGAAGGCACCAATTATCTTCCCTTGAATTATACTATCCTTATCAATGAAAAAGGTAGTCGGGATGCCCATGGCATTATACCTCTGAAATACAGCTCCATCAGTATCAAGCAGCACAGGTAGGGAAAGGTTGTAGTTCTGCATGAACTTCTTTACTGTGGATGAACCCTCGCCCAAGTTAATTGTCAGTAACATAAGTCCCTTGCCTGCCCATTCATCATATATTTCCTGCATATACGGCATGTTTTACATCGTCTGGTTTTAACAACGCCTAATGCTAATTGATTTAACCTTTAATATCAAGTTCAGTAGCAATTGCTATTTTCCCGTATACCGATTATACATATTGTTAATTTTAGTCTGGAATATTGTAAAATAGAAGAGATGAAACCTTTAAGCTATACTCAAACCCCCAGCTGCGGGTCAGGAGGCTTATTGAAGAAGAGTAGATTTGCTTTTTTGTTCAGACTGTTATATTCTGTGGAAAATTGAATAGATAACCTGGAGGGGCCTGGAGCAATTCAGGTGTAAACGGAGAGCAAGTCGGTGGAAATCCGACGCAGTCCCGCCTACTGTGACTGATAAATGATTTTTATCGGAAGCCAGAACGCCGGACCTCTGGGTATCTGGTAACCTCCGCGGTGGAGGGGGTGAGGGTATGTTTAGAGAGTCATAAGCATCCCCTTGCCTGATCTGGTGAGGGGATTTTTATTTTGTCTGATTAGCTTGGAGGGTAGTATTACTAATATTAAATTGAAGTCATCAGGTATTGGCATTATTCTGACTGAATTATTTAAGCTGAGGTTTTAAACGGCTGGTTTTGAGGAAGAGCATCATTTTTAGTAGGTTCGAGATTAAACAGGCGTGGATATTTTACTGATATTAGCCATTGCCCTGGCTATTGATTTGGTGCTGGGTGAACCACCCCGTATCATCCACCCGGTGGTGTGGATGGGGAAGGTTATTTCATTTCTGGAGACAAGGGGTGTTGGTCGTCATCCTTTAGCCCAGTTTATTTATGGGATAGTGATAACTCTGCTCATTATCGGACTGTTCACCGTGCCTGCCTATTTCATTCTCCTTTACCTGAAGAGCCTGGCGCCGGTGGCGCATGTGGTGGTGGGGGCAGTATTCCTCAAGTCCACCTTTTCTCTGAAAGAACTGCGGCGGGTGGCATTGAAGGTCAAGAGTTTTCTGCTGAAGGAAAAGTTGGACGAAGCCCGCTTTGAGCTACGCTCATTGGTCAGCCGCGACACTCGGGGTTTACCCCAGCCGCTGTTGGTATCAGCCACTGTGGAGTCAGTGGCAGAGAGTACCGGCGACAGCTTTGTGGCTCCCCTGTTCTACTTTTTACTTTTTGGTGTCCCCGGAGCCATTGCCTATCGAGTAGTCAACACTATGGATGCTATGTTAGGCTATCATGGTAAATACGAGTATTTAGGCAAGTTTGTCACCAGGCTGGACGATGTGCTTAATTTTATACCGGCGAGACTATCGGCGCTGCTCCTGGTTTCAGCCGCTTTCTTGTCTCGGAGAGATGCACGAAGCTCGTGGCAGACGGCACTTAATAGTCATTCTCGAACTGAAAGCCCTAACGCCGGTTGGCCTATAGCCGCCGTAGCTGGGGCGCTCAATGTGCGGCTGGAAAAGAGGGGGCACTATAGGTTAGGTAAGGCGGGAGTCTTGCTGATACCGGAGACCATCGACGATTCTTTAAAACTAATGCAAATAGCCGTGCTAGGCTGGGCTTTAATATGTTTTATAGTGGGGGTGGTTTATTTTGTCTATACGATCTAAGCCTGAAGTAGAAAATCTGAAAGTCTGTTGCCACGGCGGACCGGATTGGGCTGAGTTGAGGTCTCTGGGTCTTAACCCTGAGCAGGTTCTCGACTTTAGTGTTTGTACTAATCCCTTCCCCCCTCCATCCGGGGTAAGGAAGGCGCTAAGCAGAGCGGCTATCGACCGTTACCCTGATTCTGAGGCAACCGAATTCAGACAGTGTCTCTCGAAAAAATTAGGAATTGCTGCGGATAATATTCTGGCGGGGAGCGGTTCTACTGAGCTTATCCGCCTCATCGCTTTGACTTATTTTAGTCGTGGGGATTCAGTGTTAATCCTTGAGCCTACCTATGGCGATTATGAGGTGGCTTGCCACATGACGGGTACGGAAGTTTTAAAACAAATGGCGAGGGTAGAAGATAACTTTACTTTGCGGGTAGAAGAGACGGTTGAGCTTATTAGGCAGCATTGCCCTAAGGGGATATTTATCTGCCATCCCAATAATCCTACCGGGCAATATTTCTCCAGACAGGAGATTGAGGCTGTCCTGGATGCCGGTGTAAATAGCCTGCTCATTCTGGACGAGGCATATATTGCTTTTACTGATGAAATCTGGTCGTCTCTTGACTTGCTCCACCGAGGCAACATAGCTATCGTGCGCTCTATGACTAAAGACTATACGCTGGCTGGTTTACGTCTTGGCTATGCTGTTGCCCATCGGGAAATTATTGATAGGCTGCAACGGGTCTGCCCACCGTGGAATGTCAGTGTATTGGCTCAGCAGGCAGGCGTGGCGGCGCTGAAGGATGCGGACTATCTGGAGCGGTGTAAGCCGAAGATTAAGCAGGCGAAGCAGTTTCTGGTGGGTGAGCTTCGCCGACTTGGCTTCACGGTAATACCATCAAAGACAAATTATTTCTTGGTCAGGGTGGGTGATGGGAAAACATTCCGTTCGGCTTTACTCAAGCATGGAATTCTGGTGCGCGATTGCGCTTCTTTCGGGTTACCTGAATATATCCGTATTGCGCCTCGTATTATGCCTGAGTGCCGGAAGCTTATAGCTACTATTCAGGCATTGAAACGTGGTGGAGGACTGGATACCAATATTTGAGTAGTCTCAGGAGGTAAAGATGTCAGAATCGTTATCCAGAATAATTGAAATGATAAAGCCTTTGGATGAACCGGCAATGGCTGAAGCTCAAGCCAGACAAAATCTGTTGACCAAACCTCAGGGTAGCCTGGGCAGACTGGAGGAGCTGTCAGTTCAGCTGGCTGGCATTCAGGGCAGGCCTATACCTCAAATCAGGCACAAGGCTATTATTACTATGGCTGGTGACCATGGTGTGGTAGCCGAGAAAGTAGGTAACTGGCCTCAGGAGGTAACCGCCCAGATGGTTTACAATTTCCTTAACGGTGGGGCGGGAATAAATGTCATCGCTCGTCAGGTAGGAGCCAAAATTATTGTGGTTGATATGGGAGTAGCCACTGAGCTGGGGTCCAGTCCTCAGCTTCTGTCCCGAAAGATTGCCCTGGGCACCCGGAACATAGCTCGGGGTCCGGCTATGACCCGGGAGCAGGCAGAGATGGCGGTAGAGACTGGGATGGAAATAGTGGCGGCTGAGGTGGCTAAGAGGCTGGATATTGTCGGTACCGGTGATATGGGGATAGGTAATACCACTGCCAGTAGCGCTATAGCTGCGGTTATGATGGGGAGACCAGTGGCTGAGATAACCGGCCGGGGTACCGGTATAGACGATGAACAGCTTAAGCATAAGATAAGAGTAATAGAGAGAGCCCTGGGGGTGAACCACCCCGACCCCAAACAACCGCTGGAGGTGCTGGCGAAGATAGGTGGCTTTGAAATCGGGGGGCTGGTTGGGGTGATGCTGGGGGCAGCTGCTCACCGCATTCCGGTGGTTATTGACGGCTTTATTTCTGGGGCAGCTGCCCTTGTTGCCACGGCACTATCGTCCGGAGTAAAAGATTTCCTTATCGCTGGGCATATTTGTGCTGAGGCTCATCACCAGTGGGTGCTTAATCACCTGGGACTTAAGCCGTTATTGAGTCTGGATATGCGTTTGGGTGAGGGCACCGGTGCCGCCCTGGGGATATTTCTGGCTGAGACTTCAGCCATGGTTCTGGCGGAGATGGCTACCTTCACTGGAGCCGGGGTATCTCAGAAGGACAAGGCAGGTAGTTGAGTTTCTTAGCGGCGCTGAGGTTTCTAACCGTTATACCTCTGCCCGGGCGGCGTGAGGTTCGCCAGGGGGAGATAGGGCATTCTATAGTTTATTTTCCAGTGGTCGGGGTTATTATCGGTCTTGTCCTGGCTGGCTTGAGTTGGCTGCTGTCTCTGATTCTACCTTCAATGGTAGTTAATGCCTTACTGCTGGTTGCCCTGGTGGTGATTACCGGGGCGCTGCACCTGGATGGTTTTATTGATACCTGTGATGGGTTAGGCACTCACCAAACCCCCGAGGCTCGGTGGCGGATAATGAGTGACAGTCGGGTTGGTGGTTTTGGTATTATTGGCGCTGTTTTGCTGCTGTTGGTTAAGTATGTTTCGCTGAATAGTGTGCCTGGGGCATTGCTGATGGCGACCCTGGTGCTGATGCCGTTGGTGAGTCGCTGGGCAGTGGTCTATGCCATTTTCGCCTACCCCTATGCCAAGCCATCGGGTTTAGGCAAGGTATATAAACAGGGGGTAGGTTGGCGTAGGTTTACCCTGGCTACAATCATAACCCTGGGGGTAGCTATAGGTTTAGCCCGATGGGCAAATATTGCTTACTTTTATCTGGCTGGCTTGGCTATAATGGGAGGCATCTGGGTTATAGTGGTGGCTATGGCCGCTTACCTGAAGCGCAAGTTTTCCGGTCTTACCGGGGATACCTATGGGGCTATAAGTGAAGTAGCTGAGGTTGGTGTCCTTATTCTTATCTTGTTGCTGGCTCATCACCAGTGGTTAGGGTTAGTCTAGTCGGGAGGACTCGTTGTCTAAGTTATTATTGGTGAGGCACGGTGATACTGAGGCAAACAGTGCCGAGAGGTACTGGGGGTGTAGTGATGTCAGGCTGAGTGCGTCTGGAATCAGACAGGCGGAGAGATTACGTCAACGCCTGTCTGACGAGAAGATTGACGCTGTTTATTCCAGTAACCTGAGCCGGGCTTTAGTTACCGCCCAGACTATCGCTTCAGAGCACCAGTTGGAGGTTATAGCCTGCCCCGAATTGAGCGAGATTGACTTCGGTAAGTTTGAGGGTTTGAGCTTTGCCGAGGTCAGACAGCTTTACCCTGAGGTGGCTAAGTTGTGGGCGGAGAGGAATCCGAGTCTGGAATTTCCCGGGGGTGAAAGCCTTGATGGATTTGGTAAGCGGGTTAGCCAATTCCTGAACCGATTGGAGAAACGTTCATCGGAGGGAACCATACTGGTTGTTGCCCACAGCGGGAGTCTACGGGTATTGGTGTGCCGGTTACTGGGTATAGGATTACAGCATCGATGGCACTTTCGTTTGGATTTGGCGTCGCTTAGTATCCTGGATACCTATCCTCAGGGAGCTATACTGGCGCTGTTAAACGATGTTTCTCATTTGAGATAGGGGGTAAGGAGGGGATAAAGGGGGTGAGGTTCAATAAATATTCTAGTAACTGGTGGCGCCCGCAGTGGTAAGAGTCGTTTTGCCCAGGAGCTGGCACTAAAGCTGGGTAAGCCGGTACTCTTTGTGGCCACGGCAGAGGCTGGTGATGAAGAGATGAGACATCGTATTGAGGAGCATCGGAGAGCCAGGCCGTCAGACTGGAGCACTCTTGAGGTTACCACTCAGGTAGGTCGTCAGATTTCCCAGAGAATCGGTCGGGCTCAGGTGGTGATTGTGGATTGTATTACTCTCCTGGTTAATAACATTTTTAACCAGGAGGGCCACCAGGCTGGCCAGCCGATTGATGCTTCTTTTATTGAGCAGAAACTTGTTGCTGAAATTAATGAACTGGTAGAGTGTATTAAGCATACTAATGCCAGCTTCATTATGGTTACTAATGAGGTCGGTGCGGGTCTGGTGCCAGCTAACCATCTGAGCAGGTTGTATCGCGATTTGCTGGGCAAGGCAAACCAGATGCTGGCACAGGCAGCTGACGAGGTTTACCTGATGGTGGCTGGCTTACCGGTACCGATAAAGCCCTACAGGTAGTTTTCCGTCTAAGCCACTGGTCTTCTATGCTTTGCGGAGTAGTAGGCGCTGATGGCAGCCGCTACTTCCTCGACCTGTCCTTGGCTTAATTCCGGGTACATGGGCAGGGAAAGGACCTGTTCCTGAGCCTGTTCGCTCTGGGGGAAATCGCCCGGCTTATAGCCCAAAGATTTATATACTTCCTGGAGGTGAAGACTTAACGGATAATAGATTGCTGTCTCGATGTCCTCGGCTTCCAAGTGCTTTCGCAGTCCATTTCGGTTCAGGCGGGAATCTTTCAGGCGGATGGTATAGTAGTTGCCGGAAGGTTTGTTATGTTCTTCAACATAGGGGGGCTCAATGCCATCTATTTGACTTAGTAGCCGGGTATAGAGCGAGGTTAGGCGGTGGCGAAGAGCATTCCATTCATCGAGGTGTTTCAGCTTGACCCTGAGTATCGCCGCCTGCATGGCATCAAGCCGACTGTTAAAACCGGGCAGAAGGTGATAGTAGCTGGTCTTAGAACCGTGTTTACGGAGTATATCCACGACTTCAGCAATCCCGGGGTCATTGGTAACTACCATGCCGCCATCGCCGTAGGCGCCAAGGTTCTTGGCAGGGAAGAAACTGAGGCAGCCGGTGTTACCTATAGAGCCTGTTTTTTCCCCTTGGTATTCCGCACCCAGAGACTGGGCACAATCTTCAATTATTTTGAGATTATGCTTCTTGCCTATCTTGAGAATAGGCGCCATATTTGCCGGCTGACCGTAGAGGTGGACGGGGATGATTGCCTTGGTTCGGGGGGTAATTTTAAGTTCAATTTGTTCCGGATTCAGGTTATAAGTCCTGGGGTCAATATCGACAAATACCGGAGTGGCATGGCACCGGGCGATGACTTCAGCGGCAGCAATGAAGGTAAAGGGGGTAGTGATTACCTCGTCATCGGGTTTGATACCGCAGGCAAGTAAGGCAAGGTGGAGGGCATCGGTGCCTGAGGCAACCCCTATGGCAAATCTAGTGCCGCAGTAGGCTGCCATTTCTTCTTCAAAGGCTTTAACCTCAGGACCGAGAATAAACTGCCCCTCCCGTACTACCCGCTGGATAGCGGCGTCAATTTCCCCTTTAATTGAGCGGTATTGAGCTTTGAGGTCGGTTAATGGTATTGCCATTTATTTTTTTCCCGTTGGGATGACCTGTTCCCGCCCTTTTTGTTTATATGTGTTGCCACACTTGGAGCATTTCGTCTGCTTATTCTGGTCAAAGTTTAGCGTTGTCCCGCATTGGCAGGCCCAGCCTTTTATTCGGGCGGGATTGCCGTAGGCCAGGGCATAATCGGGTATGTCCTTGGTAACAACGGCACCAGCACCAATAAAGGCATACCTGCCTATGGTATTGCCACAGGTGATGGTAGCATTAGCCCCGATGGTGGCTCCCTTTTTGACTAGGGTGGGGGTAAATTTGTCTCTCTGTGAGATATGGCTGCGGGGGTTCTTGACATTGGTAAAGACACAGGCAGGGCCACAGAAGACATCGTCTTCCAGGGTGACCCCGTCGAAGACGGAGATATTGTTCTCCAGCTTAACATTATTACCGATATTTACATTCTCGCCGATAAACACATTTTGCCCTATAGTGCAGTTCTTACCAATAATGGTATGAGGCATGATATGAGAAAAGTGCCAGATTTTAGTACCATCGCCGATGTTAGGCGGTTCTTCTACGATGCTGGTAGGGTGGGCAAAGAAGCTATGGCTACTGGCTACCGGAATGTTCTGTCCCTGTCTCTGGAGCGACCTCTGGCAGGCATCGAGCATCTGCAAGACCTTTAATCCACTGCTGCCATCCGTTCGGGATTGTTGTCGTGATATCAGACAATCGATGAAGTGCTGGCACTCCAGTTTCAGTGGCTCGGTCATGGTAAACTCAATCGGTGTGGGTTCTTGTCGCTGAGGTACCGGCACCCCGTTAATCCTTTCTATCTGGTAATCGTAGAGCCGAAGCTTGTTTTTGGGAGTTACGTCGTCGAATACTGCTGTTTTCTGCTCACCGACAACGACCAGCTTCTGCTCTTTATAGGGGTGGAGCCAGTTGACAAAGATGTGGGCTTTCACCCCGCTGGCAAAGCTCATGGTAGTAACGGTAACATCGGCTATATCCCGGTGGAGGTAACAGCCACCGTGGGCGGAGACCTCTTGCGGCATTTCATTGAGCAGCAGCAGGATGACCGATATGTCATGGGGGGCGAAGCTCCACAGGATATTCTCTTCGGTTCTGAACTTGCCCAGGTTAAGGCGACTGGAATAGATGTAGTCGAGCTTGCCTAGCTCGCCGCTGTCTACCAGTTGTTTAAGTTTAACAATTCCCGGGTGATACTCCATTACATGCCCCACCATAAGGATTTTAGTTTTTTCTTCAGCTAGTTTGACCAGCTCCTCCCCTTCTTTAACGGTGAGGGATAGCGGCTTTTCTACAAAGACATCCTTGTTAGCCAGCAGGGCTTGTTTGGTCATTAAGTGGTGGAGTGCCGCTGGAGTGGATATGACCACACCCTTTATTTCTTTGCTGGCTAGTACCTGCTCAAAATCCGTTTCCCGATTAACAGCTGGATGGAGGTTTTCAAATCGACTCAGAAGTTCTGGGGAGCTATCGCAGATGGTATGCAGGGTGCCAAGCTCAGCGAAATTACGAACCAGGTTTTTACCCCAGTGACCACAGCCGATAACGGCTATATTTCTCTCCATTTATCCTCACAGTCTGACAATATTATTGTTTTTTAGCTTTTTAGTAGTTCCTCTGGTATCAAATATCAAGCTGGCTTTATCGGCTATGCGCTGGTAGTCGTAGTGGCTATGGTCGGTGGCTATCACCACGCAGTCAGTTCCGGACAGGTATTCATCAGTAAGTTCCACTGAGGGCAGGGTGTCCTTATCAATCTGGACTTTCGTTATGTAGGGGTCATTGTAGCTTACACTGGCTCCTTTTTCCCGAAGAAGCTGGATTAGTTTTAGAGATGGAGATTCCCTGATGTCTTCCACGTCTTTCTTGTAGGCTACCCCCAGCACCAGCACCCTGGCGTCATTCAGGCTTTTGCCGCTGGCATTTAGGGCTGCCATGATGCGAGAGGTGACATAATAGGGCATTCGTTCATTAATCTCGGCGGCCAGTTCGATAAACCTGGTGTGGAAGTCATATTCTTTGGCTTTGCTAGCTAGATAATAGGGGTCAAGCGGGATGCAGTGCCCGCCTATCCCGGGTCCGGGGTAGAAGGGCATATAGCCGAATGGTTTGGAGGCGGCAGCGTCAAGTATTTCCCAGACACTGATGCCCATCTTGTCACAGAGCTGACTTAGCTCGTTGACCAGGGCGATGTTCACGTTGCGGAAGACATTTTCAAATACCTTGGTCATCTCAGCGACCTCAGGGCGCGAGACAGTCACTACTACCTCAGCTAACTGGCGGTAAAGTAGCTCGGCAAGCTTGGTAGAGGTTGGCTCCATTCCGCCCACTACCTTCGGGGTGTTCTTGATGTCGTATTTTTTATTACCCGGGTCAAGCCTTTCTGGCGAGTAGGCGAGGTAAAAATCCTGGCCTGCCTTCAGCCCCGAGCGTTCCAGGATGGGCAGTACTACCTCTCTGGTGGTGCCGGGGTAGGTAGTGCTTTCCAGAATTACCAGTTGTCCCGGTCGGAGGCATCTGGATATTTCTTCGGACTCGTGGATGATATAGGAGAGGTCTGGCTCCTTGGTTCCGGTGAGCGGGGTAGGCACGCAGATATAAATAGCCTCCACTTCCTTGAGTCGGCTTTGAACTGTGGTTGCCTCCAAGAGGTTACTGGCTATGGCTGCGGAGAGACTGTCATTGCTGATGTTGGCGATATAAGATTGTCCTTTATTGACTAAGTCTGCCCTCTTTTGCTGTATGTCGACCCCCAGAACTTTAAAGCCTGCCTGGGAGAAGGCAATGGCTAAGGGCAGTCCGACATAGCCAAGACCGATAATGCCAACGAGGGCACTCTTATTTCTTATCTTTTGTTCTAAGTCCATAAAATCTCTTGAAGAGCCCTGACTCTATAGGCTCTCGAACCAACGGTAGTAAAACCCTTTGAGTGCTCATTAGGGAGATAGGCTCTGACTGCATCTAGCGTTCCAGCTTCTTTAGTACTGACTCCAGCTTGCCCTTCATGCTTACGGTCTTGTCCCGGCGGTCATCAATCTTGACGGTGGTTACCACTCTCATAATGTCCTCATCGAAAGTAGCTTCGTGCATGTTTTTGATTACTCTCAGGACCTCTTCCAGGTCGCCTTCGATGATAGTCCCCATTGAAGTTAGTTCATACTTTATATTTTTATCTTCTTGCAGGACTCTGCAGGTACGGGCTACATATTCACTAACCGAAGGAGTCTTAGTCCCTAAAGGAATAATGCTTACCTCAGCTATTGCCATACTGGTTATAGCCTCCTCTTTAAGGTATGTACGGATGCGGGCTAGAGAAGCTCATCAATTTTTGGCTGAAGGGCTTGTTCTGGAACCGCGCCGATAACGGTGTCCACTACCGCACCGCCCTTAAAAAACAGCAGTGTCGGGATAGACATCACATTGTATTTGGCGGCGGTTTGTTGGTTCTCATCTACATTCAATCGATAAAACTTCAACCTGCCGTTATACTTTTCTGCCAGTTTCTCAACGACGGGGGCAACCATAAGGCAGGGGCGGCACCAGGGTGCCCATAAGTCTACCAATGCCGGCAGGTCTGACTTTATGACTTCCTCTTCGAAATTTTGGTCAGTAACATCATTTACCATTACTGGTGCCCCCTTTTAAAGTTTATATTCTTGCCTCTATGGTAACGCCGAGACTCTCAGGTGTCAAGGAGGTGCATTCCTTCAAGCTAAACCTATGTTTTGCTACTGGTTAATTGACATCTGGAGGTACGGTGGTTAGAATTGGGGCAACATGCAGTTATTTGGTACCTCAGGGATACGGGGTGTTGCCGATAGTAACCTGATTCAGTTAGCTCTAAAGGTTGGGCTATCGGTAGGCAAGACTTATGGCAATGTAGTAATCGGCAGTGATACCAGAACCTCCAGTGATGCTATGAAGCATGCCCTTGTCTCAGGGGTACTCACTGCTGGCTCCGGGTGTTTTGATGCCGGGGTTATACCGACGCCAACACTTGCCCTGGCTGCTAAAGAATTTGAGGCCGGGGTAATGGTTACGGCTTCGCATAATCCCCCCCAATATAATGGGATTAAACTTTTAAACTCAGATGGCTCTGCCTTCAATTCTTACCAGCAGAAACAAATAGAAGAGTCAGTTTCAGGCGATTCTTTCCCGACTGCCCGGTGGGAAGAGATTAAGAGCAGCAGTATCTATAATGGGGCAATTGGGAAGCATATTGAACGTCTGCTGCAGGATTTTCCCGGAGGCTTAAAGGTTAGGGTGGTGGTGGATAGTGGTTGTGGCGCTGCCTCTCTGGTTACCCCTTATCTACTAAAGAAACTGGGTGGTGAAGTGTTTGCTTTAAACTGTTACCCTAGCGGTCTCTTTCCCCGTGATATTGAGCCAACCGGGGCTAACCTCAGGGATTTAATACAGGCAACCAAGGAGTTCGGAGCTGATTTAGGTATTGCTCATGACGGGGATGGTGACCGAATGATGGCAGTGGACGATAGGGGCCGGTTTGTTTCCGGGGATAAGCTGCTGGCAATTTTTGCCCGGGAGGTAGAGGCAAAGGAAGTGGTTACCACTATAGATGCCTCTATGGTAATGGATGATATGGATTTCAAGGTTACCAGAACCAGAGTGGGAGATACCAATGTGTCTGGGGAACTCAGAAAGGGTGGGGATTTTGGTGGCGAGCCATCAGGGAGCTGGGTTTTCCCTAATATCTCACTATGTCCCGATGGTATTTATGCGGCAGCTCAGTTAGTAACCATAGCCAGTCGGCAAAAATTATCGCAACTGGTTGACAGCCTACCCGGTTACCCGATTCTCCGGGGTGGTGTCACTGGCAAAGTGGTAATGTCCAGGCTGGAGACGCGGTTAATGGCTGTGGAACCATTATCGGTAAGCAAGGTTGATGGTATTAAACTGAGTTTTGAAGATGGCTGGCTGCTGGTTAGAAAATCAGGCACCGAGCCTAAGGTAAGAGTAACCGCTGAGGCCAAGAGCCAGGCACGGGTGCGTCAGCTATATGATGATGGCGTTAGCGCTGTCAGGGCGAGTATGGAGAGAAGCGAGGGGAAATAGGTTGAAGGCAATTATTTTAGCGGCTGGAGAAGGTAGCCGGATGCGTCCCCTTACCTACACCCGACCCAAGGTGATGTTGCCTATAGCCAATAAGCCTATCCTGGAGCATTTGCTCATTGAGGTCAGGGAGGCTGGTATAAGGGAATTTGTCTTTGTGGTCGGCTATCGTGATGAGCGGGTGCGTGGTTACTTCGGCGGCGGTGACCAGTGGGGGGTAAGTATAATCTACTCAAACCAGAGGCGGCAACTGGGGACGGCTGATGCGCTTAGATCGGTTAAAAACTTGGTCGACGGGAACTTTCTGGTGATAAACGGGGATGTTATTGTTGACCAAAAGGACATTAGCCAGCTATCCCGTAGGAATAGTAATACGGTAGGTATAGTCGAGGTTGAGAATACCAGGGAATTAGGGGTGATTGAGGTAAGCGGCGACAGAGTAGTCCATATTTACGAGAAGGTGAAGAAACCTACTTCCCATATGGCAAATACCGGTCTGTACCTGTTCACTCTGAATATATTTGATGCCATCTCCCGGACTTCAAAATCGCCACGAGGGGAGTATGAGATAACCGATTCCTTACAATTGATGATAGATAAAGGTCATCCGGTTTCTTATCAGGAGATTAGCCATTGGCTGGACCTTAGCTATCCCTGGAATCTGCTGCTAGCTAATGAGTCGTTATTGACTGGTATAGAAGCACAGAACCTGGGTGAGGTGGAAGGGAATGTGGTGATGAAGGGAGAGGTTTTTATAGGTAAGGGTACCGTAGTAAGGTCGGGCTCCTATATAGTTGGTCCGGTGATAATCGGGCAGAATTGTGATATTGGACCAAATTGCTGTATTCGTCCTTATACCTCTATCGGCGATGATTGTCACATCGGCAGTGCCGTGGAGGTTAAGAATTCCATAGTCATGAACGGGAGCAAGATTCCCCACCATAACTATGTGGGTGATAGCGTTATTGGGGAGGAATGCAATCTCGGGGCTGGGACTAAGCTTGCCAATGTTAGGCTGGATAAAAGTAATATAAGGGTGGCGAATATAGATACTAAAAGGCGCAAGCTGGGGGCGATAATAGGGGATAGGGTGGAAATCGGGATTAATGCTAGTATTAATGTAGGCAGTGCGATTGGCAATAATACCATTATTGGACCAGGAGCGGTAGTTAGTGGTGTTATTTTGCCGAATTCAAAGCTGTTTTGAGGAGTGAGCAATGAAGCAAGCGGTAATTCTATCGGCGGGTGAGGGGCAACGGCTCAGGCCGTTTACGGCTACTCGACCCAAGGTGATGCTTTCCATAGCTGGTAAGCCAATACTGCAGTATGTAGTCGAAGCATTAGCTCAAAATGGTATTCGTAATCTGGTTATGGTGATTGGCTACCGGAGGAGGGAGATACTTGATTATATGGGCTCAGGGGAGCAGTTTGGGGTTGACATAACTTATGTAACTCAGGAGAAGCAACTGGGTACAGCTCACGCCTTGGCCCAGGCAAAGGAGGTAACTGAGGAAGAATTTCTAGTTCTGCCCGGAGACAATTTGATTGAAGCTGATACTATTGCCCGGTTTGTAATGGTGAAGCCTGAGGCGGTGCTGGTAAAGAGGGTAGATAATCCAGTCAGATATGGAGTAGTGACCATAGCTAAAGGCATGGTGAAGGATATAGCGGAGAAGCCAGAGGAAGCTAAGAGTAATGTGGTTAGCACCGGTACTTATGCCTTTACTAAACGGGTCTTTGACTTTATTGAACCTGAGTTGGATATTCCCGATGTCTTGAACAGTATGATTGCTCGGGGTAAGCTGATTAGTGCTCAGGAGACAGATGGCCCCTGGCTTGATGTAGCCTATCCGTGGGATATATTAAGCCTTAATGATGCCGTTCTTCATCGAATCCAACCTAACTTGGGTGGTATTTTTGAGACGGGTGTCGTCGTAAAAGGACTGGTCTCGGTAGGGAAGGATACGGTGGTACGGTCGAACTCCTATATCATGGGTTCGGTAGTCATCGGGAATAATTGTGACATAGGGCCCAATGTATGTATTTTGCCGGCGACCAGTATCGGCGATAATGTGGTTATTTCGCCATTTACTGACATAAAAAACAGCGTTATTGGTAGCGATGTTAATATTGGGCCGGGGTGTATTATCCAGGATTCGGTTATTGATAAGGGATGTGTCATCAACGGACACTTTACTGCCTGTAGCGGTGAAGCTGATGTCAAGGTTGATGATGAATACCATACGGTGAATATGGGGGCGATGTTGGGTGGGGGGTGTGACCTGGGCAATAGTGTAACCGCTCAGCCGGGTGTTATTGTCGGTAATCATAGTCAGGTGCAGGCACTGAAGCTGGTCAGTGGCCGATTGCCTGATAGGAGTCTGGTAGTTTAATTATGTGTGGCATTGTTGGCTATATTGGAGATAAGTCGGCTCGGTCCATTCTGCTTAACTGCTTAAGACGGCTGGAGTATAGGGGCTACGATTCCTGCGGTATAGCTGTGGCCGGCGGTAGCCTTGAGGTGTATAAGGATGCGGTCAGGGTGGAAGAGCTGGCCAGAGTAGCGCCGCAGCTTGATGGGACGGCAGGCATTGGTCATACCCGGTGGGCGACTCATGGCGAACCGTCTCCAGTGAATGCTCACCCTCACATTGATTGTTCGGGTAAAATTGCCGTGGTGCACAACGGAGTAATAAATAATTACCAGAAGTTAAATCGGCAGCTAACTGCTGAGGGGCATAGTTTTGTTTCTGAAACGGATACTGAGGTAATATCGCACCTGATTGAGAAATATTATGGTGGCAGTTTAGAAAGGGCGGTGGAAGCTGCTCTGGGTGAGGTAGATGGTTCCTATGCCATCATAGCGGTGATGGCTGGTGATCCTGAATTGGTAGTCGCCAGGAAAGACAGCCCGTTGGTTATTGGGGTGAGTGATAGGGAGAACTTTATCGCTTCAGATGTGCCGGCGTTACTGGATTATACTAATAGAGTTATCTACCTGGAAGAGGGAGACATCGGGGTTGTTACCAAGGACAACATAAAGATTAGAAGATGCGGTAAAGAGGTTGTCGGGCAAGAGCACAAGGTTTTGTGGCGAGTGGAAGATGCGCAAAAGGGTGGCTATGAGCACTTTATGCTCAAGGAGATTCATGAGCAGCCTAAGGTAATACGAGATACCCTTGGGGAATATATATCGGCGGCTGAACCGGAAGCCAGGTTAGCCATGGTGACCGAGGCAGACCTGGAAGGCATGCTCATCGTAGCCTGCGGCACCTCTTACCATGCCGCTCTGGCAGGGAAATATATTCTGGATGAGGTGGTCGGAATTCCAGTGGTAGTTGAGTTAGCCGGTGAATTCGCTTACTTTAATCAGATATCGGCTAAAACCGGAGCTATTGTCATTACTCAGTCAGGCGAGACTGCCGATGCACTTAAAGCTATGAAACGGCTGAAGGAGGTAGGGTGCCGGGTGGTGGCTATTACCAATGTGGTAGGTAGCACTGCCAGTCGTCTTGCCGACCAGACCGTTTATACCCGGGCTGGTCCCGAGATAAGCGTGGCGGCAACCAAGAGCTTTACCGTTCAACTCATGGTGCTATATTGGCTGGCCTTATCCTGTTCCAGCGTTGATATCAGGAGGGTAGATAGCCTGACCATGGGGTTAAGACAACTGCCGGGGAAAGTCCAGCAGGTATTAGATAATGAGGATAAAATTAAGGAGTATGCTGATTACCTGTCAAAGTGTGAGGATGTATTCTTCATCGGTAGGGGCATAAACTTTCCTGTAGCCCTGGAGGGGGCACTTAAACTTAAGGAAATTTCCTATATTCATGCTGAGGGCTACGCCGCTGGGGAATTGAAGCACGGTCCCTTTGCCTTACTGGGGGCCAATACGCCGGTTGTCGCCATTGTAGCTCAGGATAGTGCCTATGAGGCAATGCTGACCAATATTAAGGAAATTAAGGCTAAAGGGTCGCCTCTGATAGCACTGGCTGATGAGGGAGACGAGGTGGTTAAGGAGTTAGCTGATTCCGTCATTACCGTGCCGCGGGTTGACCCCATATTTTCGCCGGTGGTTAATACCGTAGCCCTGCAGTTGCTTGCCTACTATACTGCCAAACAGAGGGATTGTCCCATAGATTTCCCGCGTAACCTAGCTAAAAGTGTAACCGTGGAGTAGGCGAAGCTCTGGAATTTTATATAATTTCTTGACTTCTCACTCTGCAATAGGATATACTTTTAATGGGTATCACCAAATCAGGATTTAATTAAGGCTGAGTGCTTTCCCCCGAAAGTCTCAGCTTTATTATGGTAAGGCGGTAAGACAAGG
This sequence comes from Dehalococcoidales bacterium, assembly GCA_002688105.1. GTDB lineage: Bacteria > Chloroflexota > Dehalococcoidia > Dehalococcoidales. The sequence continues at coordinate 65,856 of NZBQ01000044.1, forward strand.
TTGTGATGAAGATTGCGATTAGTGGTAAAGGAGGCGTGGGTAAGACACTATTAGCCGCTCTCCTTTCCAGAACATTCGCTGAATCTGGTTATTCTGTTATTGCTATAGATGCTGACCCTGATTCTAATCTAGCTGCCGCTCTTGGTTTTCCCCATCCTGAAACAATAACCCCTATATCTGAGATGGACGACCTTATTGAGGAAAGGACCGGGATGCGGCCGGGACAGTCCGGAGCTATGTTTAAGTTAAATCCCAGGGTCGATGATTTACCGGATAAGTATTCTCTGGAATATAATGGGATTAGATTGATGGTAATGGGACGGATTAAGAAGGGTGGCACCGGCTGTTACTGTCCGGAAGGTACTTTGCTGAAAGCTCTGGCTACTCATCTGTTACTGGCCAGGAATGAAGTGGTTATTCTGGATATGGAGGCTGGTATAGAACATCTGGGACGGGGAACAGCTCAGATAGTAGATAAGCTGATTGTAGCAGTTGAGCCAGGCCGGCGGAGCCTGGAAACCGCTCATAGAATTGCTAAACTAGCCAAAGATATTGATTTACATAATATTGCGATAGTGGGCAACAAGCTTCGAAGTCAAGCCGACAGAGAATTTCTGGTTTCTAACCTGCCCGGCTTTGAATTCCTCGGTTTTATACCTTATGACCAGGCAGTGGTAGATGCTGACCAGGCTAATCTTCCCATCTTTGATGCCAGTCGGCAGGTTATTACTGAAGTGAGAAATATCTATCAGGCTTTGGTATCTGCCGCTCAGATATCAGGCGTGGTGAACTAGAAACAGGGATGTAACTTAGGTATCAAAAGGCGAAGAGTTAGCCGTCTTAAATTATAGAGAGGGGGTTCCTTTGGCTTACGACGCGGTAAAAATGAAGGACTGGCAGATTTCGGAAGCTGCCGAGGTGAGCATGCCAATCCCTGATGAGTGGCGAGAAAGACTAAACCTCGAGAAAGACGAGATTATTCCTTTCGGGAGACTATGCCGGCTTGATTTTGTGAAGATAATGGAGCGCCTCAAGGGCAAGCCGGACGGCAAATACATTGAGGTGACCGCTATCACTCCCACGCCGCTGGGAGAGGGGAAAACGACGACTACGATGGGTATTTTGGAGGGTATGGGCAAACGGGGTCTGAATGTAGGCGGTGCTATCCGTCAACCCTCAGGTGGTCCTACCATGAATATCAAGGGGACCGCTGCCGGCGGTGGCAATGCTCTGGCTATTCCCATGACTGAATTTTCTATGGGTCTTACCGGCGACATCAACGATATCACTAATGCCCACAACCTGGCTATGGTGGCACTTACCGCCAGAATGCAGCACGAGTGTAACTACGATGATGAGCAACTGGCTAGGCTTACCAGGATGCGCCGCCTGGACATCGACCCCACCAGGGTAGAGATGGGCTGGGTTATGGACTTTTGTGCCCAGAGCCTGCGTAATATTGTTATTGGTATCGGCGGTCGCATGAATGGCTACATGATGCAGTCCAAATTCGGCATTACGGTGAGCTCCGAGCTTATGGCTACCCTGTCCGTTGTCAGGGATTTAACCGACCTGCGAGAAAGGCTGGACAACATTACTGTGGCCTATGATAAGAAGGGCAATCCTATTACCACGCGCGACCTTGAAGTGGGGGGTGCCATGACTGCTTGGATGCGTAATACCATTAACCCCACCTTGATGTGCACCGTGGAATATCAGCCGGTGATGGTACATGCCGGACCGTTTGCCAATATTGCCGTGGGTCAGTCGTCCATTATCGCCGACCGCATTGGATTGAAGATGTTTGATTATCATGTTACCGAGAGCGGTTTTGGTGCCGACATCGGCTTTGAGAAGTTCTGGAATGTCAAGTGTCGCTACAGTGGGCTCAGGCCACACGTGTCGGTACTTACCACTACCATCCGGGCGCTGAAGATGCATGGCGGTGGACCCAAGGTGGTGGCTGGTATACCTCTGCCTGATGCCTACACTAAAGAAGACCTGGGACTCCTGGAAAAGGGTCTCTCCAATATGGAGCATCACATCAATGTCATCAAAGCTGCTGGCATCAATCCGGTGGTATGCATCAACCGCTTTCACACTGACACCGATGCTGAGGTTGCTATGGTCAGAAAGGCAGCCGGGACAGCCGGAGCCCGTTGTGCCGTGTCTAGCCATTGGGCTGACGGTGGCGATGGTGCCCTGGAGTTAGCCGATGTGGTCAAGGAAGCCTGTGAGGATGATAACCAGTTCAAGTTTCTGTATCCTGTAGAAATGAAACTGCGGGAGCGGGTGGATAAGATTGCTCAGGTGGTCTATGGGGCTGATGGCGTGGCCTGGGCACCCGAGGCTGAGGCTAAGGCTAAGAAGTTTGAGTCCGATTCTCAATATGATGATTACGCTACCATGATGGTGAAGACTCATCTTTCCCTCACCCACGACCCGGCCATTAAGGGTACCCCTAAGGGGTGGACTCTGCCCATCCGTGACGTGTTAATCTATTCCGGGGCGAAGTTCCTCTGCCCCTGCGCCGGGGCTATCAGCCTGATGCCCGGAACCAGTTCTAGCCCTGCCTTTAGAAAGGTGGATGTTGACACCAAGACCGGTAAAGTGCAAGGACTCTTTTAACTTTAGGTTTTAAAAAACTCGTTCTGACCTTCAGTGACGGAAGGGCTGACGAGGTGAGTTGTTAGTTAGCGGAGGATAGTCGTATGAGTTTTAATATTGCGGTAGCGGGTAAGGGTGGCACCGGGAAAACCTCGGTGACGTGTCTGGTTATTCGCTACCTAGAAAAGAATGGTAAGGGACCAATTCTGGCGGTTGATGCTGACCCCAATGTGAACCTGGGGGAGAGTTTGGGGATTGAGGTTAAGCAAACGGTCGGCATGATGTTAAATGATTTTCAGGATGATAAAATAAGCATCCCCTCCGGAATGAGCAAGCAGATTTATCTGGAGTATAAATTAAATGAGATTATGATTGAAAGCCAGAGTTTTGACTTAATAACTATGGGCAGGGGCGAAGGTCCAGAGTGTTACTGCTATCCCAATCTCATTCTGAAGAAATTTATTGACAGCCTGGCGGAAAATTATGCCTATATGGTTATGGATAATGAGGCCGGGATGGAGCATTTAAGTAGAAGAACCACGCAAAACATTGATGCACTGCTCCTGGTCTCAGACCATTCGGTAAAGGGCGTCCGTACTGTTGCCCGGATAAGAGACCTGGTCGCTCAACTTAAACTGGCGGTAAAGAAGCAATTGGTGATAATTAATTTTGCTCCGGATACGCTAGACCCCCTGGTCACCGAGGAATTGTCCCGACTGGGAATTGATTCGGTAATTACAATATCCTTTGATAAGGAATTATATAAGTATGACCTCAAGTTAAAGCCGCTCCTTGACCTGCCGGATACTTCAAAGGCGGTGAGGGCAGTCAACGATTTGATGGCCAAGGTGCTTGATAAAAACTCGGCGACTTTGGCTCAGAAGGCTGCATAGAAGGGAGACAGAAATGACGGCACAGATTATCAGTGGTACCGAGATTGCCAAGCAGATTCGTGAGGAGTTGAAGCCGGAAATTGCTGCACTTAAAGAGAAGTATGATCTGGTACCTGGCTTGGCCACTGTTCTGGTGAGTGAAGACCCGGCATCCCAGGTCTATGTTGGGGCGAAAGAAAAGACAGCTTTGGCTTTAGGTATATATTCAGAAAGGCATGACCTGCCGGTTGACACCAGTGAGGAAAAACTGCTGGCTCTACTTGACAAGCTGAACAAAGCCACCAAGATTCATGGAATTCTGGTCCAGCTACCTTTGCCCAAGCATATTAATATGACCAGGGTTCTTTATGCTATTGACCCTAGAAAGGATGTTGATGGCTTTCACCCGGTGAATGTGGGCAAGTTGATGATTGGTGAACCGGATTATTTACCCTGCACTCCTTACGGTATCCAGCAGCTTCTGATTAGGTCGGGGACTCAGATCAGTGGGGCGGAAGTAGTGGTGGTAGGTAGAAGCAATATCGTGGGCAAACCGATAGCCCATATCCTTCTCCAGAAGAAGGAAGGGGCTAACGCTACGGTTACGGTGTGCCACACCGGAACCAGAGATATGACCTTTCATACTAAGCGAGCCGATATATTGATTGTGGCGACCGGGAAGCCAAAGGCAATCACCGCTGATATGGTTAAGGAAGGAGTAGTGGTGATTGACGTTGGTGTTAACCGAATAGGGAAAACTGCCGAGGGTAAAGCTATTTTATGTGGAGATGTTGACTTGGAATCGGTTAAGGAAAAGGCTAAGGCAATTACCCCGGTGCCTGGTGGGGTTGGACCCATGACCATAACTATGCTTATGATAAATACAGTGAAGGCGGCAAAATTAGCTGCTGGACTGGCTTAGGAAAAGGGAGGGAGGAATATGGAATATAAGATTAAAAAGGTGAGTGCCCCTAATCGGGATGAGGTTGAGTTGCTGGGAGCGACCTTTGAAGAGGGTAATCCTGAGGGTGAGGATGCAGGGAGATGGAGACAAAAACTGGATACCAGAATGGAGAAGCTTAAATATTTAGAAAATGGGGAGAGATATTGGTATGGGAAAGACTGGTTTGGCAGTGAAAAGAGGAAAACTCCAGCCTAGTCAGGAAGGTGAAAAATGACGCTTGAAATTCCCAAGACGCTATATAGTGGCAAGGTTAGAGAGGTAACACTGGGCAAAGGGGACAAAGCGGTAACGGTTGGCGGAGAGTCCTGCTATCCGTTCTACCTATTTGAAGGTGAGATGCCACATCTGCCCCGGATAGCTATGGAAGTTTGGGACTGCCCCCCTGAGGGCTGGGCTGAAGCTGCCTTAGAGCCTTTTGCCGGAGTAACCGATGACCCGGTTGCCTGGGCGAAGAAGTGTATCGATGATTATGGGGCGGAGATGATTTGTCTGCAGCTGATAAGCACTGACCCTAATGGGCTTGACCGGGGGGTTGACGAAGCTGTCGAGGTGGTTAAGAAGGTAGCCGAGACTATTGATGTTCCCTTGGTCGTTTTTGGAACGGCTAATCATGATAAAGATACTGAAGTATTAAGGAAGGTTTGTGAGATTTGCCAGGGTAAGGACTTAATTATCGGACCGCTTGAGGAAGGGGACCATAAGAAAATTGGTGCGGTTGCTATTGGCTATCACCACAGTGTAATTGCGTCAACTCCGATAGATATAAACCTGGCTAAGCAGCTTAATATTCTGTTGGGTAATCTTGGGGTGCCCGATGACATGATTGTGATGGACCCGACCGTCAGCGGCATAGGCTATGGCCTTGAGTATTGCTACTCGGTAATGGAGAGGGTCAGAATGGCTGGATTGACCCAGCAGGATGAAAAGCTCCAGTTCCCCATCATATGCAATATATCTAAGGAAACCTGGAAGATTAAAGAAGCCCATATTCCCACTGAGGAAGACCCCAAGCTTGGTGATGTTAAAAAGAGGGGTATTTTGTGGGAGGCGATGTCAACTATGGTTCTGCTTTTGGCGGGAGGGGATGTGGTGGTTATGAGACACCCGGAAGCCATAAAGTTGGTTCGGGAGATGATGTCTGAACTGACAGCAAAATAATTTCGTAATTTGGAAGGTGGTGAAGGAAATGGCAGAAGAAGAAAAGAAGAAAAAGAGTGTTGACCAGGCTACTGTTGAGATGATAGAGAAGGCGTCCAGTGACGGATGTAGTATCGTCTTTGAACGGGCGGAAACATTAAAACCCTGTCCCATAGGGGCTGTTGGTAGTTGCTGTAGCAACTGTGCCATGGGCCCGTGCCGTGTGCCGCTACCTAAAGGGAGAGAGGAAACACCTGAGGAGAAAGCGAAGCGGAGGGGTATCTGTGGAGCCACGGCTGAGACTATCGCTGCCCGTAATTTTGTCCGAATGATAGCTAGTGGAGCCGCCGCTCATGGTGACCATGGCCGCAAGGTGGCTGAGGTCTTTCTGGCCGCGGCTAAAGGAGAAGCACCCGGCTACCAGGTAAAGGACGAACAGAAACTACTGCAGCTGGCTTTGGAGTTAGGTATCTCAATTGCTGACCGCAGCAATGAGGAAATTGCGGTTGATATTGGCGAACTCGCCCAGCAGGAGTTTGGCCGGCAAGAGGGGGAACTCCTATTCTTACGGCGGGCGCCGTTAAAGAGGCAGGAGCTGTGGCGCAAGCTGGGAGTTGCTCCCCGGGGCGTAGACCGAGAAGTGGTGGAGACAATGCACCGCACCCATATGGGGGTGGACCAGGACTATAAGAACTTACTTCACCAGGGAGTTAGAACTGCCCTGTCCGATGGCTGGGGGGGCAGCATGATTGCCACCGAACTTCAGGATATCCTCTTTGGTACTCCGTCACCGGTGTTCAGCCAGATAAACCTTGGAGTGCTTAAAGAAGACCAGGTAAATCTTCTTATTCACGGACACGAACCACAACTAGCCGAAATGATTGCCGTGGTGGCGCAGGACCCCGAGATGGTTAAGTACGCTAAGTCCAAAGGGTCAAATGGGATAAACCTGGTTGGTATGTGTTGTACGGCTAATGAGATATTGATGCGTCATGGGATACCTATCGGCGGCAATTTCCTGCAGCAGGAGCTGGCAATAGTTACCGGAGCCGTAGAGGCGATAGTGGTAGATGTCCAGTGCATTATGCAGGGACTGGTGGAAGTCGCCCGGTGTTACCACACCAAGGTTATCACCACCGATGACAAAGCCAGAATCCAGGGGGCGACCCATATCACGTTTGATGAGTATAACGCTATTGAGTCAGCCAAGAGCATAATCAGGGCTGCCATTGATAATTTCACTAATAGAACGAAGAGCATTCGTATTCCGCAGTATAAAACTGGCCTCATTGCTGGCTTCAGTCATGAGACCATTAACTATCTGCTGGGTGGTTTGTTCCGAGCCTCCTACCGACCGTTAAACGACAATATCATCAATGGCCGAATCAGGGGGGTAGCCGGTGTTGTCGGCTGTAATAATGTCCGGGTCACCCACGATGATGGTCACCTCGCTATGGTCAGGGAACTCATCAAGAACGATGTGCTGGTATTGCAGACGGGTTGTAGCGCTATGGCTAGTGCTAAAGCGGGACTGATGGTGCCAGAAGCGGCGGTACAATATGCTGGCGAGGGGCTGGCTTCGGTGTGTGAAGCCGTTGGTATCCCGCCAGTATTGCACATGGGTGCTTGTATTGACAATAGCCGTATTCTGATCGCGGCCACCGCCATGGTTAAGGACGGTGGTTTGGGTGACGATATTAGTGACCTTCCTGCCGCCGGGGCTGCCCCGGAGTGGATGAGCGAGAAGGCGATATCCATCGGTCAGTATTTTGTTGCCTCCGGGGTATTCACCGTGTTCGGTGTTACCTGGCCTACCTTGGGTAGTAAAGAGGTAACCGATCACCTGTTCAGGGATATGGAAGATATGTATGGCGGCATGTGGGCATTTGAACCAGACCCCGTTAAAGCTGCTCACATGATGATTGAGCATATTGATAAGAAGCGTAAAGCTTTGGGTATTGATAAGGCTAGGGAAAGAGTGCTCTACGATATGGCGATGAGAAGGGAGTTGGAATAAGCCTGAACGCTGAAGTCAGGAGAGATTAGGAGGGTTAATATGTCCAAGATTATTGCATCAGCAGCGATTAGAGGGGCTCATAAAATTGTTGGTCAGGCCGAGAAGAAATGGCAGGAGGCAATGGACAGGTGGGGAGCCAATGAGCCAGTGGGCTTTCCTAACACTGCTTATTATCTACCGATAATCTACGGAATTTTAGGGGATAAGGTTGAGAAATTGGGTGATATGGAGTCGGTATTAAAGAAGTGTAGAACTCTGCTCCCACCCCCGGTGAAAGAAGAACATCCCTTGCCCTATCTAGCCCCGGCTCTTGATGCTGGCATGGCAACCTTCTTCGCTGAAGAAATCATTGAAGCCATAAGGTATCTCGAGCAACCAGACTTTTATACTAAACAAGAAGGACCTGTGGGTGATAATATCTGGTTAGGTGCTGCCGATGATGTAATTCTTAGGAAGCGGGGGATTGAGTTTGTCGATGGCACGGCTCCCGGTTTTGCGGCTGTTCTCGGAGCGGCGCCGACTCCAGAGATAGCTAAGAAAATAGCTCAGGAATTGCAGGAGAAGAACCTTTATATCTTTATGTCGGCTGAGTATAACGGGAAGAGGTTCTCCGAACAGCTTTTGGAGGCGGGGGTGCAGATTGGTTGGCCTACCCGTCTGGTTTCCTTCGGTCCTGATGTAAGTGCCACCGTATTTTCTATTGGTTTTGCCACTAGGGCAGCTCTTTCCTTCGGTGGTATTGAGCCCGGTGATTTCCGGAAGGTTCTTATCTATAACAAGGATCGTATCTTTGCTTTTGCAATGCCACTGGGATATGTTACCGATGAGTGGTATGCCAATGCTGCCGGAGCCATCAACTACGGCTTCCCGGCTATTGTCGACACCCCGATACCTGAAGTTTTGCCTACCGGGATTTGTACCTACGAACACGTTGTCTCCAATGTTTCCCATGATGAAATTGTGGCTAAGGCTATAGAGGTAAGAGGACTGAAGGTCGCCGTGAGTGAGATACCGATTCCCACCGGCTTTGGCCCGGCTTTTGAGGGTGAGAGGATTCGGAAGGGTCAGTGGTATCTGGAGTGTGGCGGTGGGTCTACCCCTATGGTTGAGTGGGTTACTACCAAACGGATGGAAGAAGTAGAAGACGGAAAGGTTGAGGTTATCGGTTCTGATATAACCGATGTGCCGGCTGAGTCCAGGTTGTCATTAGCCATAGTTGCTGAGGTTGCCGGCCGGGAGATGCAGGCAGACTATGAACCTATCCTGGAGCGGCAGATTCACCACTTGATAAACTACGCTCAAGGTTTGTTCCATATGGGACAGCGGGATATCGGCTGGCTGAGAATTTCTAAAGAGGCTTATGAAAAAGGTGTGAAATTGCATGATATTGGTACCATCCTTCATGCTTCCTTTCACCAGCATTTTGGGCGGATATTAGATAAAGTGCAGATAAAACTCTATACCGAGGAAGATAAGGTAAAAGAGATGGTTGCCATGGCAAGGGGAGTATATTCGGCTAGGGATACTCGAATTGAAGGCATGACCGATGAAACTACCGATACTTTCTACTCATGCACTCTGTGCCAGTCCTTTGCCCCAACCCATGTTTGTGTTATTAGCCCGGAGAGGACCGGGCTTTGTGGTTCTTATAACTGGATGGACTGCAAAGCTGCCTATGAGATTGACCCGACCGGGACTAATCAGCCGGTGCCCAAGGGAGAGGTTCTTGACCCCAAGTTTGGACAGTTTAAAGGGGTAAACGAGTTTGTATATAAGACGTCTCGTGGGAAGATAGACCATTATAACTTCTATAGCCTAGTCAATGACCCTATGACCACCTGCGGCTGCTGTGAATGTGTGGCGGCTGTCCTCCCCCTGTGTAACGGCATAATGTCGGTAAACCGGGAATTTACTGAGATGACCCCCTGTGGGATGAAATTTACCACCTTGGCGGGTACTATCGGTGGTGGACTGAGTACCCCCGGTTTCGTCGGTCATGGCAAGTACAATATCTGCCAGAGGAAGTTTATTAGTGGTGATGGTGGTCTGCTGAGGGTAGTCTGGATTCCCAAGATGCTGAAGGAGGAGATTGCCGAGCGGCTTAAGGCTAGAGCCGAAGAAATGGGTGTTCCCAACCTTCCCGACATGATAGCTGACGAGACGGTGGGTACCACTGAGGAGGAGATTCTTCCCTTCCTGGAGGAGAAGGGGCACCCAGCCCTGACTATGGACCCCATACTGGGAGAGTAAAGGAGATTAGTTATGGCACTTACCGGGATACAGATATTTAAACTGCTGCCCAAGACGAACTGCGGTAAATGCGGGTTCCCGACCTGTCTTGCCTTTGCTATGAGTCTGGCGGCGGGGAAGGTGGAGTTAAGCGCCTGCCCTGACGTCTCTGAGGAGGCGAAAGCCCAGTTAGCTGAGGCATCAGCCCCTCCCATAAGAACGGTTGCTATCGGCGCCGGCGATAGGGCATTAAAGGTTGGTGGTGAAATAGTTATGTTTCGTCACGAGAAAAGGTTTGAGAATCCCAACGGTTTTGCCCTGCTTATCACCGATACCATGGATGACGCTGAGGTTAACGCCAGGTTGGAGAGGTTCAAGCAGTTTGAATATGAGAGGATAGGTCTCATCCTTCGTCCCGAGTTAATAGCCGTAAAGGACGAATCGGGGGATGCCAGCAAATTTGAAGCTCTGGTTAATAAAATCAAGCAAAGCAGCGATGGCAGCCTTATCCTGATGAGCGGTAATCCAGATATCCTGGCGGCTGGCTTAAAGGTCTGCGCTGACCGTAAACCGCTCATTTATGCGGCTACTAAAGATAACTTGGAAGCGGTGACTGATTTGGCTAACGAAAATTCGTGCCCGGTGGCAGTGAAGGCTTCAAGCCTGGAAGAGCTTACTGAGCTAACTACCAAGTTAACCGAGGCCGGGGTAAATGACATTGTTCTTGATCCCGGGTCAAGGTCTCTTCGTCAGGCATTTGAAGACCAAATAATCATCAGGGGTGCTGCCTTGATTAAAAAGTTCCGTCCCTTAGGCTTCCCCACTATAGTGTTTCCCGGTGAGATGACTGATGATCCGATGAAGGAAGCCGTAATTGCCGCTATGTTTGTGGCTAAATATGGTGGTATTATCGTTCTGTCCAATTTTTATGGAGAGAGTCTATTTCCTCTGCTTGTGGAACGGCTGAATATCTATACCGACCCCCAGCGACCACTGGCGACTACCGAGGGGATATACGAAATTGGTAGCCCTGATGAGAATTCACCCGTGTTGCTCACCACCAACTTCTCTCTTACCTATTTCATCGTTTCCGGTGAAATAGAGACAAGCAAGGTTCCCAGCTATCTTTTAGTTAAGGATACCGAGGGACTTTCGGTGATGACCGCCTGGGCAGCCGGAAAATTTGTCGCTGATGCTATCGCCCCCTTCGTTAAGAAATGTGGCATCGGGGATAAGGTTAAACATCACAAGTTGATAATCCCGGGCTATGCTGCCGGCGAGAGTGGTGGTCTGGAAGAGGAGCTGCCCGGTTGGGAGATTTTGGTTGGCCCTAGGGATGGTTCGCTTATACCAGCCTACCTTAAAACATGGAAATCATGAGGAGGAAGCAATGGTCCTTATCGGGGAAAGTATAAATATTATGTCTAAAACTATTGGCTCGGCAATGAAGGAGAGAGACGCCAAGCCGGTTCAGGATATGGCTAAAGCTCAGGTTGAGGCGGGGGCAGACTATCTTGACATCAACATTGGTCCGGCCCGAAAGGCGGGGGACGAATTGATGGAATGGGTGGTTAACGTGGTGCAGGAGGTTACCGATAAGCCGTTATCTCTGGATACCACCAACCCGGTGGCTATGGAGGCTGGGCTTAAAGCACACAAAAACGGTAAGGCATTGGTTAATTCTATCTCCTTGCAGCCGGATAGGTTGGAGCAAGAGCTGCCGCTGGTTACCAAATACAATGCGGCTATGGTGGGGTTGCTGTGGGGGACGGAAGGTATGCCGCGAGATGCCTCGGAGAGGGGTATTCTGGTGGCTGACCTCTTGTATAGAACCGGTGAGGTAGGCATTCCCGGTGAGGATATCTGGGTTGACCCCATCGTCAGTCCAGTGTCTGTGGAAATCAATCAGGTTAAGTCCTGCTTGGAATTTATGAGCATGCTCGGTGAGATTGCTCCCGACTGTAAATCTACGGTAGGACTATCCAACATCTCCAATGGTGCCCCCACCAATCTCAGACCTTACCTTAACCGGACCTATCTGATAATGCTTATGAAGTGCGGGGTGTATTCGGCGATAGTTGATGCCTTTGATTTAGAGATGGTAAAGATAGCCCGGGGCGAGATGCCGGCGATTGTTGACTTGGTACATCGGGTAATGGATGGTGAGAGACCTGACCTCGTCTCCTTGAGTCAAAAAGAGGTGGAATATGTAAAGACGGTCAGGGTTCTTACCGGTGAAGCACTTTACTCTCACTCCTGGCTTGAGGTATAGTAGTTATTGCCTTTAAGGCAGAAAGGTTATTAATTAGTTTAGTAGCTAAATGAAAAATAGTCGCTTATTATTACCGGTTAACAAAAATTATGAATATGGTTACGAGTCTGCCTATAAACTGGCTGGTGAGCAACTGGCTAAGCTTAAGGATATAAGGCAGCAGTGCCTCAACAGTGGCGCTCAATATCTGGAGGTAGATTCCAAGAAAGTAATCACCATTGAGTATTTAAATCAGCCATATCAGGTTGTCTTGCCGGATGTTGAGATTTCGTTGGTGGATAGTCAGGAGGAGATTCCGACGAGGGACAGGCTCCTGATACTCCATTATTTTATCCGGGCAAAAGGTGTCCCTATCACTAATAAGATAATTACCTACCAGGAGTTGCCACAGGGTGCTCTTTACTTCCACGTGTTTGCTAAGAGAGTTATAAAACCCCTCTTAACCCACTTTGGCCAGGAGCCTCAGCGGTTAATAACTGTTGCCGAAAAGCTGGGCGGTCACAAAGTGGATTGTGGTGATATAGCGGTAACTATTAATGCTTTCCGACGGGTACCGGTAACTATAGTTCTGTGGCGAGGTGATGATGAGTTTGCTCCCGAAGGGAGTATATTATTCGATGATACTATCTCTGATTACCTGCCTGCTGAGGATGTAGTTGTGCTTTGTGAAACTATCAGTTGGAAGTTGGTTACATTTTTAAAGGAAGCTCAGGATGGCTTATCTTAAACGAAGGAGGTAACTATTTTGGTGGATCCTGATGTTAAACAGCAGTTAGATGATATCTTTTCACATTACAGTAGGGAGAGTGGTAACCTTATCCCTATCCTCCAGGAAGCTCAGGAGGAGTTTCGCTACCTGTCCTCAGAGGTGATGCAGGCAATCGCCAGGTTTCTTCAGCTACCAGAAAGTGCTGTTTTTGGGGTAAGTACCTTCTATGCTCAGTTCAAGCTGGTTCCTTCGGGCAGAAGGATAGCCAGGGTATGTCGCGGGACAGCGTGCCATGTGCGTGGTGGGGCGCGGATACTACGCGAGGTAGAGAATAGGTTAGGCATCAAGTCGGGTAAAACCACTGAAGACTTGGAGTATACTTTGGAAACAATTGCCTGTATCGGTGCCTGCGCTCTAGCGCCAACGATGACGGTAGATAAGAAAACCTATGGTCAGATGACGACTAAGAAGGTCGCCGAGGTTTTTAGTGAACGAAGCAAAGCTGAGTAAAAATAATCAACGCACCATCCTTGTCTGTCATGGGACGGGGTGTGTTTCCGGCGAAGCGTTTGAAATTCGGGAAGCCCTAGAGACGGCGGTAGCTAAGCTGGGATTGAATGGGGTAGTGGTGGATTTCACTGGTTGTCATGGTTTCTGTCAGCAAGGTCCCATTGTTGTTATCGAGCCAGAAGGCATCTTCTACGCCCATGTTACCGTTGATGATGCGCCTGAGATTGTCCAGTCCCATCTCCGGGATGGTAAGCCGGTCGAACGCTTGTTTTATAAAGACCCAGTTAGCGGCAAGGCAGTGCTGTATTATAAGGACATAACCTTCTATAAGAAGCAACAGCGTATTATCCTGCGGAATTGTGGTCACATTAACCCGGAGCGGGTTAAAGACTATATCGCTGTCGGTGGCTACCAATCATTGCGCAAGGCGTTATTTGAGATGACTCCGGAGCAGGTCATTAACGAGGTAACACGCTCTGGCTTACGTGGCCGGGGTGGTGCTGGCTTCCCTAGTGGTAAGAAGTGGGAATTCTGCCGCAATGTCCCAGGTAGCCAAAAGTATATGATTTGTAATGCTGACGAGGGCGACCCTGGTGCCTTTATGGACCGCAGCACCATGGAGGGTGACCCTCATACGGTTATTGAGGGGATGGCTATTGCTGCTTATGCTATCGGTGCCTCCGAAGGTTATATCTACATCAGGGCGGAATACCCGTTAGCGGTTAAGCGGGTAAGGCTGGCTATCAAGCAAGCTGAAGAGGAGGGTTTTCTCGGTGAGAATATCTTAGGCTCCAGCTTCAGTTTGCGGATCCACGTTAAGGAAGGTGCCGGTGCCTTTGTCTGCGGCGAGGAGACGGCACTGATGGCATCTATTGAGGGTAGGCGGGGTATGCCTCGTCCTCGTCCTCCATTCCCGGCTCAATCCGGTTTATGGGGTAAACCAACCAATATCAATAACGTGAAGTCCCTGGCCACCGTGCCGGTCATTATCGATAAAGGAGCCGACTGGTATAACCAAATCGGCACTGAGGAGAGCAAGGGGACTGCCGTCTTCGCCCTGACTGGGAAAATTGCTAATGCTGGCTTGGTCGAGGTGCCCATGGGTTTCCCGCTTCAAGAAATCATCTATGATATCGGCGGTGGAATACCCGGAGGCAAACGCTTCAAGGCAGTCCAGACCGGTGGCCCATCTGGAGGCTGCCTGCCGACAAGCCATCTAAACCTGCCCGTTGACTATGAGGCGCTGGCTGAAGCCGGTTC
>NZBQ01000045.1 GCA_002688105.1 Dehalococcoidales bacterium
ATTGACGTAATCATAAACGACATCAAAATCCATATCCAGTTTCTCGGCGATGTCAAATATACTCTCGTCCCCTTCTAGACTCAGCATTATGAGTTCCAGATTATTGTTCAGCTCCGGGTCTACTCGCCAATCTACCCATAGACCGTAACGCGATAGTCGGAGGATTCTTTAGCTTCCTTAGCTTCTTTGGTGGAGCTGAGGGGACTCGAACCCCTGACCTTTTGACTGCCAGTCAAACGTTCTCCCAGCTGAACTACAGCCCCATCAAAACATTTACAATTTAGCACAAAATGGGGTAGTTAGCAACCAATAAGAGCATTTTCTCCCGGCACCCACCATACTGCCAATTGCTTATTACCCGCCAATGAGTTACAATCTGACCTAACTTAATTAACAAATCGGGAAGGAGGCGGTTAATCTATGACAACTAAGCGTCTGCTCCGAATAGCCGGTATCATCCTGGTCACAGTACCACTTTTTTCAGCATCATGTGCTGGTGAAACCCCAGAGCCAACACCATCACCATCCCCATCACCAACACCAATGACCATTGATACCAGTAAACAATACATTGCTACCATTGAAACCGAAAAGGGGAATTTAGTCCTGGAGCTATTCGCCAGTGATGTCCCTATGACGGTCAACAATTTCGTATTTCTCGCCCGTGAAGGTTTTTATGACGGCACCACATTCCACCGGGTAATACCAGACTTTATGGCTCAGGGGGGAGACCCCACTGGCACCGGCAGGGGCAACCCCGGTTATTCCTTTCCTGATGAATTCACCAAGCATACCCATGGAGCCGGCGCTCTGTCTATGGCTAATAGCGGACCTGATACCAATGGCTGCCAGTTCTTCATTACCTACACACCTCAGCCCAACCTGGATGGCAAGCACTCGGTATTCGGCCAGCTAATTGAGGGGATGGATGTCCTTAAGAACATAGAGAATGGCGACGTTATGAAGCGGGTGGTAATAGAGGATAAATAACCAATCATAGCTAGATTGGTAAGCCAAATGACCTGAGTATACTTCCCAACCCCCAGTAACCAGCGGCGGCGACGCTTATTCCCTTAATCGTCTTACCTGCCCAGCAAATCAAAAGATACTTCCGCAGCTTAAAGTGCGTTGCTCCGGCAACTATTGCCGTCGGGTAGAAGAAGGGGTTGACCACCGCGGAAACAGCAAATAGAACCAGCGAGCCTCTCCGATCCATCCGGCTCATCAACCAGTGATAGCCCTTCTGAAGTTTGCTATGGCCGAAACCATCTAAGGCCGCAGTTCCACCACCGTAGCCGGTCATGTAGATGCTTATCCCGCCTATGGTTTCACCGATACCGGCAGCCGCCCCAACAAAAACCGGGCCAAGATAAGGAGCAAAATCTGGTCTCGTAACTGTGCCTAAGGCAAATATCACCGGCGTCATGGGTATTGGCGCTATAATGGTAGCCCCACCAAAAATGCTAATAAGAAAGGCTCCCAGATAGCCATAATGCTGAAGGTTCCGGATATTATCCCAGTATAAGACAACAGCTACAACTAGCCCTATAGTCAGAGCTAGGCCAGCGATACCAATGTAATATTCCCACCGCCCCAGACGCCTCTTCAACTCAGTCCACTTAATGGTAATTCCTGCCCTCCGAGTAGAAATAGGTCAAACTTAAAAGATTTATACGTCCTAGGCACTCAGGCGGCAGCGGCCGCCGCCGTCTTTGTCTTAAAGGTTAAGGCATTATTGACAAGGTCAACCTTAATGGTGTCCCCTTGATTAAACTCGCCACGCAATATCTTGGTGGATACCGGATTTTCCACATAACGCTCTATAGCCCGCCTCAGCGGTCGTGCCCCATACAACGGGTCAAAGCCCACCTTAGCTAACCATATCTTCGCCTTCTTCGTCAACTCCAGTCCCAGTTTACGTTCCGCCAGGCGTTCCTGCAAGTCCTTTACCAGCAAATCGACGATGCTTCTGAGCTGCTCCTCAGTGAGCTCGTGGAAGACTATAATCTCATCCAGCCGGTTAAGGAATTCGGGGCGGAAGACATTCTTCATCTCACCCAGCACCTTTTCCTTCATCTTCTCATAGCTCTGTTGCTGGGCTTTGGTCCCGTCCTTCTGGGTAGCAAATCCGATACCCGCCTCGCGCCTGATAAGCTCAACACCAACATTACTGGTCATAATAACTACCGTATTCTTAAAATCTACGGTTCGCCCGTGCCCATCAGTCAACCGCCCGTCATCAAGGAGTTGAAGCAGGCTATTAAATACATCAGGGTGTGCCTTCTCAACCTCATCCAGCAAGATTACCCGGTAGGGACGCCGACGCACTGCCTCAGTAAGCTGTCCTCCCTCCTCATAACCAACATAGCCAGGCGGTGCCCCGATAAGACGCGATACCGTGTGCTTCTCCTGATATTCTGACATGTCCAGGCGCACCATAGCGTTCTCATCATCAAACAAGAACTGCGCCAGAGTGCGAGCCAGCTCGGTCTTACCGACACCGGTGGGACCCAGGAAAATAAAGCTGCCAATGGGTCGCCTCGGGTCTTTAAGTCCGGCTCGACTCCTCCCGATAGCTTCACTAACAGCGGTAACCGCTTCCTCCTGATTTATCAACCGCTCGTGAATCCGCGCCTCCATATGAAGCAACTTCTCGGCTTCACCTTCCAGCATCTGGGATACCGGAATACCGGTCCAATTAGAGATTAGCTTAGCAATATCCTCCTCATCCACCACTTCGTCAATCTTCTCCTGCTGAAGCCAACTGTCCTTAGCCTGGTTATACTCCTCCTCCACACGCAACCTTTCTGCATTAAGCTGAGCCGCATGCTCATACTCCTGGCGCTGTGAGGCAGCCTCCCCTTCATTAACTAACTGCTTGACTCGCTGCTCTAAGGACTTGACCTCAGGTGGTGCACTTTCGGTATCAATCCGCAACTTGCTGGCCGCCTCATCAATAAGGTCAATAGCCTTATCGGGCAAAAACCTGTCTGAGATATAGCGCTGACTTAACCGAGCCGCTGCTTCCAGAGCCTGGTCACTGATTTTAATCTTATGGTGCGCCTCGTACCTGGGGCGGAGCCCCTTCAGCATCTCAATAGTGGCGCCAACACTGGGTTCACCGATGAACACCGGCTGAAGGCGCCGCTCCAGAGCCTTATCCTTCTCAATAAATTTACGGTATTCATCCAGAGTGGTAGCGCCCACACACTGCAATTCACCATGAGCCAGGGCTGGCTTAAGCATATTGCTGGCATCAATGGCTCCCTCAGCCGCCCCCGCCCCAACTACGGTATGAATTTCGTCAATGAACAATATAACTTCACCTTGAGCCTCACGCACCTCGTCCATTACTGCCTTAAGCCGTTCCTCAAACTCACCCCGAAACTTGCTGCCAGCCACCAGCGCCCCCATATCCAGCACTATTACCTTGCGTCCCCTAAGTGAACCAGGAACATCATCTTCCACAATCTTCTGCGCCAATCCCTCGGCAATGGCAGTTTTGCCGACTCCAGCGTCACCGACAATCACCGGATTATTCTTGGTACGACGGGTAAGTATCTGCATCACCCGCTTAATCTCATCGTCACGACCGATAACCGGGTCAATCTTACCCAGGCGGGCAAACTCGGTCAGGTCCCGACCATATTTAGCCAAGGAGCGATACTTACTCTCTGCCCTGGCATCGGTAACCCGGTGTCCACCCCGGATGTCCTGAAGGACACCATATACCTTCTCCTGATCAACTCCAAAGCTCTTAAGGATTTTAGCGGCCTCACTTTTCTCATCCCCAACCATAGCGATGAGAAGATGTTCGGTGCCAATAAACTCATCCTTAAGCCTGTCCGCCTCACTACCCGCCCTGGTTATCATCTGGGCAATACGCGGCGTAGCATAAATCTGCCCCGTCTCATAAGCAACCTTGGGCGACTTCTCCAGAACAGCTTCTACCTGCGGCCTCACTGCCTCAACCTCGACCTTCAGCCCCTTCAGTATATCACCAACCAGCCCCTTCTCCTGTCGGAGCAGTGCCAGCAGGATATGCTCTACATCCCACTGGTTGTGCTGATACTGACGGACCAGCTCCTGGGATAAAGCCAATGCCTCCTGTGCCTGCTCGGTAAATTTCTCCTGTCTCATAAGTTACTCACCTCCCCCCAATTCCTTTAACTCCAATTCCAATTCCTCTATATGCTGCTGTAATTCAGTTATGCGCTTCGTCATCCGTAAAATAACCTCAATTCCAGCCAGGTTAACCCCCAGGTCATCCATCAAGGTCTTCATCCGACGCAGTTGATTAATATCTCTCTCCGAATATAACCGGATATTACCCTGGGAGCGGTACGGGCTTATTACGCCAATCCTTTCATAATAGCGCAAGGTATGAGTTTGCACCCCCACTATCCTGGCGGCAACGCTTATTACATATCGGGGTTCCCAGTTATCTTGATTCATATCATTTTGATTCATAACCACCTTAAATTATAACCTCACCAATTAGCTATTAGACCGCAACTGCCTAAATTGTTCAAATAACTTTTTCTCCTCTGCCGACAGCCTGGCCGGTAGCACTACACTTACCTTAGCTAACAAGTCACCGCGGGAAGAATTACTCAGGTGAGGCATACCCTGTCCTGACAGCCGAAAGATACGACCGTTCTGAGTCTCAGGTGGTATTTTTAACGCCAGCTTGCCCTTAAGGGTAGGCACCTGAACCTCACCTCCCAGCACTGCCACCGTCAATGGAACCTCCACCTCAACATACAAATTATCACCTCTGCGTTCAAACAGCCGGTGTGGTTTAACCGACACCACCAGATAAAGGTCGCCACTGGGACCACCGTAACCCTGCCCCCCTTTGCCAGCGATGCGTATCCGAGAGCCGTTCCTCACCCCGGCTGGAATCTTGACCTCAAGCCGCTTCACCCGAGACGCTACCCCGGAACCTAGACAGGCTGAGCAGGGCACATTTTGTATCCGACCCGTGCCCCGGCAGCTAGAACAGGGCTCCTCAGCCCCAAGGCTCAGGAGACGAGTCGCCCCGTGATAGGACTCTTCCAGAGTTACCTCCACCGGGTGCTCTATGCCTCGCCCTCGCCTCGGCGGGGCTTGACGGCGGGATGTCCCGGTACGCACACCCCCGAACAGCTTATCAAACAGACTGCCTAAATCACCCTCACCAAAATGGGAAGCAGTGTCACCAGCCTGCCCAAAATCAAAAACGCGGAATGGAGAATGCTGCCCCCCGGCCCCGGCAAACTGGTCAGCGTACTGCCACTGGTCACCATACTGGTCATACTTCTTTCGCTTTTCCTTATCGGACAGAACCTCATAAGCCTCATTTATCTCCTTAAACCTTGTCTCAGCTGACTTGTCACCAGGATTAACATCAGGGTGGTGCTTGCGCGCCAGTCCGCGGTAAGCCCGTTTTATCTCCCGCTCACTGGCACCCTTATTAACTCCCAATATGCGATAATAATCCTTACCTGCCATTTCCATCTCCAATCAATACACACCTATTATAAACCATTTAATAAGGCAAATCAACAACTTTGTTTAACTATATTAATAAATTAGAACTAGAAGATTTGATAAAATTTTATTAACTTGTTATACTGTTAAACGGTTGGGAGTTCTTTGTGCCATTGTGGGGGATTGCCACGCCTTCGGCTGGCAATGACAGAGAGAAGAGTCTATGTGTCACTAATTATATGAATCAGTACAAAAACTTGACAACCAATGTTTGCCTCATTATAATGAATGAAAGTCCGTCTTCTCCTTCTCTAAATAGACCTAGCGCAAGAGTTTTGGTTCCCGGTCATTCCCTGAAAGTTAAGGTTTTTTTCTAAGTGTTTTATGGTTTAATTTTCCCAAATGTCTAAATATATCTTTGTTACTGGTGGTGTGGTTAGTTCGGTCGGCAAGGGTATTGCTGCCGCTTCTATCGGCACCATTCTGAAGAGTCGCCAAATCACGGTATCAGCGCAGAAGCTTGACCCCTATCTTAACGTTGACCCGGGAACAATGTCCCCCTATCAGCACGGCGAAGTATTTGTCACCCAAGATGGCGCTGAGACCGACCTTGACCTAGGCAATTACGAGCGTTTTATTGACATCAATCTTACCGCCGAGTCCAACGTTACTTCAGGTCAAATCTACAGCGCCGTTGTGGCCAAGGAGAGACGCGGTGATTTTCTAGGTGGCACCATCCAGGTGGTGCCCCATGTTACCACTGAGATAAAGGAACGTTTTAAACAAGTGGCCCAGAAATCCCAGGCTGAGGTGATTATTATCGAGGTAGGCGGCACCGTGGGCGATATTGAGGGGCAGCCCTTCCTGGAAGCCATCAGACAGATGCGAAATGATATCGGCAGAGACAATGTGCTCTATGTCCATGTCACCTTCCTTCCCTATCTCACCACCACCCAGGAGCTAAAGACCAAGCCCACCCAGCACAGTGTTAACGAGCTACGCCGTATCGGTATCCAGCCCGATATTATCATATGCCGCAGTGACCAACCTATCTCAGAAGGGACAAGGGACAAAATATCCCTTTTCTGCGATGTGGCACAGGAAGCGGTCATTTCCCTACCCACGGTGCCTACCATCTATGAGATACCATTGCTATTGGAGGAGACCGGACTGGGACAGCTAATTGTGGACAAGTTATGTCTCAAGGCAAACCAACCAGACCTGAGCCAGTGGCAGGAACTGGTCAACGGTATCAAAACCACCCACGAGCCAGTTAATATCGCTCTGGTGGGCAAATATGTAGAGTTACAGGATGCCTACTTCTCAGTTCGTGAGGCACTACACCACGCTGCCCTATATCATGATAGAGGCATTAATCTACTCTGGATTCACTCTGAGGATTTGGAAAAGAACGATAGTGATTCTCCGCTGCGCTCGGCCCAGGGTATCATTGTACCCGGCGGCTTTGGCATTAGAGGAATAGAAGGTATGGTAGAAGCAGTCAGTTATGCCCGAAACAATGAAATCCCTTACCTCGGGCTGTGCCTGGGGATGCAGGTTATGGTAATTGAGTTTGCCCGCTATGCCATGAGCTCAACCCAGCCCAACTCCACTGAGTTTGATGCTTCCACCCCCTACCCGGTTATTGACCTCCTCCCCGACCAGAAGGCAATGGAAAACAAAGGAGGCACCATGCGCCTGGGTAACTACCCCTGCCACATGGTTAAAGGGACTCATGCCGCTACTGCCTATGGTCAGGAGCTAGTTGACGAACGCCATAGGCACCGCTTTGAGTTTAACAATCAATTTCGCACCCAGCTAGAAGAGGCGGGATTGGTTTACAGCGGACTATCACCTGATGGCCAATTAGTAGAAATCTGTGAACTGGCCAATCATCCGTGGATGGTAAGTTGTCAGTTCCACCCTGAATTTGGCTCTCACCTTGGTCACCCCCATCCCCTGTTCCGCGATTTTATCGGTGTCGCTAAGGATGTACTACGCGAAGGGGTTCAACCCTCACTACCCCTATCGTCCTAGTTTATGATAAAATACTATTCACCATTAAGGTTATGTCGAAAAAGACAAACCCTGAAAGAGAGAAAAATGCGCATCTTCCTAGATACCGCCAATGTTGACCAAATCAGGCAAGGCGTCAAGCTGGGCATCGTCAGCGGCGTTACCACCAATCCCAGCCTGATATCTAAGGAAGGGCTAGCCGATTATAAGGCTGTGGTCAAAGCAATCTGCAAAATCGTTCCCGGACCCGTCTCGGCTGAGGTAGTGGTAGAAGGGGTCGAGCCGATGATTGAACAGGCGCGAGACATCGCCACCTGGGCATCCAATGTAGTAATTAAAATTCCAGCTACCACTGACGGACTGGAGGTGATATCGGTCCTATCCAAGGAAGATATCAAGATAAACATGACCCTGTGCTTCTCGCTGAATCAAGCTCTGCTGGGAGCACTGGCCGGTGCCACCTATGTTAGTTCCTTTGTCGGCAGGCTGGATGATATTGGTCATGATGGTATGGAATTAGTCAGAGATATTGTTGATGTCTTTGAGTATTATCAGTTGACCACTGAGGTGATTGCCGCCAGCATTCGTCACCCTGAACACTGTGTGGTCGCCGCCAAGGCAGGGGCTCATATTGCCACCGTTCCCTATAAGGTATTGATGCAGATGATACAACACCCGCTTACTGATGCAGGCGTTACTCGCTTTCTTGCCGACTGGCAACGCGTCTCGCAGAAATAGAAGCCAGGAACAGATTAGAAATGAATATAAGCCAGCTAGAAAACAAGCCCAGAGACGAGCTGATTGGGATGGCTAAGGAGATAGGTATCTCCAACTATGCCAGCCTCAAGAAACAAGACCTCGTAATGCGCTTGCTCCAGGCACATGCCGAGCAGCAGGGCTATCTCTTCTGCAATGGTATCCTAGAGATTATAAGCGATGGCTACGGCTTCCTCAGGCAAAATAGCCTGTTGCCCAACTCAAACGATGTTTATGTCTCTCAATCTCAGATCCGCCGCTTCAATCTACGCAACGGTGATATGATTAGTGGTCAGAGCCGACCACCAAAAAGCGGTGAGAAATATTACAGTCTGCTCAAGATAGAGGCAATTAACGACACCAACCCTGAGCTTATCAAAAATCGTCCCCGCTTCACTTCACTCACCCCCACCTTTCCCGACAAATTGATTGACCTTGAAATCTCGCCAAATGAGCTGTCCACCCGATTGCTCAATCTCATCGCCCCTATCGGCCGAGGGCAACGCGGCTTAATAGTATCACCACCCAAAGCCGGTAAGACAGTGCTACTCAAATCCATAGCCAATGCCACCTGCACTAACTATAATGATATTTACCTGATGGTGTGCCTTATTGGCGAGCGTCCCGAAGAGGTTACTGATATGAAGCGCTCCATCAAAGGCGAGGTAATCAGCGCCACCTTCGACGAGTCGCCAGAAAATCAAACCCGTGTCGCCGAACTGGCATTGGAGAAAGCCAAGAGACTGGCAGAAAGTGGTAAGGATGTGGCCATCCTCCTTGACGGTATTACCCGCCTCACCCGGGCATATAACCTGGCTGTGCCCCCCAGTGGGCGTACCTTATCCGGTGGTATTGACCCCGCCGCCCTCTACCCTTCCAAGCGTTTCTTTGGGGCTGCCCGCAACACCGAAGAAGGTGGTAGCCTGACCATCATCGCCACCTGCCTCATTGACACCGGCAGCCGTATGGATGAGCTCATCTATGAGGAGTTCAAGGGAACGGGCAATATGGAACTCCATCTCGACCGCCGATTATCCGAGCGCCGAATCTTCCCGGCTATGGATATTCAGCGCAGCGGCACCAGACGAGAAGAACTACTCTTGGATGAAGATACCATAAAGCAGGTATGGCTACTGCGGCGTATGGCGACTATGATTGCCTCTGACTCCGTCAACTTCACTGAAGCCGCCGAGCGAGTCCTTGAGCGCCTGCGCAAGTCAAAAACCAACGCCGAGTTCCTAGCTAACCTAAACCGGGAAAGCTAGCCGGAAAAATGCTGCCTTTCCCACTCCAGTCCTTCCCGCTCTATCATTAGGGCAGAGAAAATAGCTACTTTAATAGCCTCTCTAAACGGGGGCTTTCAAAACTTGAGCCCATTTATAGTTATTGGTGGCACAGCAAATGAGTAAACAGCTTGAAGCTGAAAAGAGCCGGCTTTCCCCAAAACTTATCGTCGGTATATTTGTAGCCATCTTCTTCGGTGTCGCTCTATACCTTCGAATTTACCTCCCTTATGACCAAGTCTTTAGCGGTGACTTGATAATATTTAGCGGCGCTGATGCCTACTACCATATGCGGCTAGTTGATAACATTATCCACAACTTCCCCAATCTCATCAGCTCTGACCCCTATATGCTCAACCCGGGTGCTGTCTGGATAAGCCGCATTCACTTCTTTGACTGGCTCCTGGCCAGTATTATCTGGGTGATCGGCCTGGGGGCACCCACCCAGCATACTATTAATGTGGTCGGTGCCTATTTCCCAGCAGTTCTGGGTGCCCTGACCGTTATTCCTGTCTACTTCATCGGCAAAGAGTTATTTAATCGCTGGGTCGGCGTCATCTCGGCAGGTCTAATCGCTTTAATGCCTGGTGAATTCCTGGGGCGGTCAATAGTCGGCTTCACTGACCACGATGTTGCCGGGACACTGTTCACCACGGTAACCATCCTATTCCTGATTCTAGCTATCAAAACGGCGAGGAAAAGAGGGTTAACCTTCAACCATCTCAAGCGCCGTGACCGGGCAATAATCACCAAACCAATTATTTATAGTCTGCTGGCCGGCATTTTTCTGGGCATCTTCCTCGTCACCTGGCCGGGAGCTCTGTTCTTAGTTCTCATCACCTTCGCTTATTTTATAATCCAGTTCATCATTGACCACCTAAGGCAACAGTCCACCGATTATCTATGCCTGGTCAGTGTTATCACCTTCCTTGTTGGTCTGCTCATATTTCTGCCTGCGGCTCGCGAAATGATTTCCCTGGCCTACAGGATTCCCGCTTCCCACGAACTGCTTTCCCTGGCTTCCATGCTTACTGCTCTGCTTACCCTACCGGTCACGGTCGGCATCTCCCGACTACTGACCAGACTGCACATCAAGCCAGCTTACCACCTGCTGGCCCTGGCCGGGCTGGGGCTGATTGGGGTTTTCCTTTTTCGTATGATTAATCACTTCCTCTTCAACTCAATGGTGCAAGCCTTCGGTATACTCTTTCCGGCCGATATTCCCATTACCACCCTCGAAATGCAGCCCCTCCTCTTCCCCGAGGGTGAGTTGACATTTAGACTTGCCTGGGGCAATTTCACCACCGGCTTTTTCCTCAGCCTCATCTCTCTCATTATCTTAATCATATACATGGTTATCAAGCGAGGCAATGCTGAAAAAAACCTTTTAATAGTGTGGAGCCTGGTAATCTTAGTCACTGCTCTAGCGCAGCGCCGCTTCGCCGGATACCTTGCTGTCAATGTGGCTCTGCTCACCGGCTACCTCTCCGCCCTCATCTTCTTTGCCATCTACTCCATTATTGCCTACTTGAGAGGCGAGCCAGGTAAATACCTATCCCGGCAGACCCTGGAATCTCCCGATATCGGGCAACTAATCGCCACGCCAAAAGACACTGCACCACAAAGAATAGAAAGGAAAAAAGCCAGGGCAAAAAAGAGATACCGGGGTGGCTTCCAGGCCATTACTAGCCACGTAAATATGGCCTTAGTCATAATTGCCGTCTTCTTCCTCGCCTTCTTCCCCAATATCTTAAAGGCAACCGAAGACGCCAAGGAGGTGCGCTTTGCCCCCAATGATGCCTGGTTACAGTCCCTCTCCTGGCTGAAGGCAAACACCTCTGACCCTTTTGGCAACCCGGACTATTACTACGAGTTCTACGACCCACCCCTATCTCTGGATGAGGCCGTCCGTCAGCGTGGGTTTATTCCGACGGAGATAGAGCGTGATGCCCAAATTGCCCTGTGGGAGGAGGCAAACCCATCTCCTGACTACACCGTACTGGCTTGGTGGGATTATGGCTACTGGATTACCCGCATCGCCCACCGTGTGCCCAACACCAATCCGGCTCAAGGCGGTGTCCGTAAAGTAGCTAACTTCTTTCTGGCTCAGGATGTTGGCACCGCCAATGACACCAGACAAGGATTGGGCTCAACCTATATCATTATTGATTATGAGACCGTTACCGGCAAGTTCGGGGCAATTGTCACCTGGGCACAAAGAGAGCCGACTGAATTCTTCGAAACCTACTACCAGCAACAGGAGAATAGACTAGTGCCCATAACCCTTTTCTACCCTGAATACTACTACGCATTTTCTACCCGCCTGTATAACTTTGATGGTAAAGCGGTAACCACCCAAAGCCCGTGGGTGATTTCCTATCGGGAAAGGATAGCCCCGGACGGCGAGCTCATTAAGGAAATCACCGAGACAAAAGAATTCTCCAGTTATGAAGAAGCCGCTGCCTATGCCTCCAGCCAAGAGTCAGCCAATTACAGCATAATAAGCCCTGACCCGTTTCGAAGCCCGGTCCCCTTGAAGGCAGTACCAGATTACCAGCTGGTCTACAGCTCCGAGAGCTTCAAAATGACGCCAGGGAACAGTATGGTGCCTTCAGTAAAAATCTTTGAATACATTGAATAAAGCTCAAATAGAGATTGTTTATTAACCTCACCCCCTTTTAGATTTTTATTAGGTGACCCTATCCCCTTTATCCCCTTCCCCTTGATAAGGGGAAAGGGAACCAGTTATATCAGGGAGGCTTCGCCTCCCTTTGGCTCTCCTTTGGGAAAGAGATTTCGGATTTGACACTCCTTTTAAGGAGAGGGGGATAGGTTGCTAAAAAATGTCTTTAAAAAATCTCAGATAGGGGGTGGATTGCTTCGTTTCGCTCGCAATGACGGGGGTTTCGGCTGGCAATGACAAAAGGGAAAGGTTTAAAAAGAAGTAAGAAGGTCTAAAAAAAAGAGAGGATTAATAAAAAAACTCAAATAGGGGGTTGACAAACCGAGTTTTTATGTTATACTGGTCTCAAACCTTGAGTAAAGGAGGTGGTGTTATGGCGAAAGCCCGTAAGGGGAGAGAGTTATCAGACTCAACAATAGTTTTTAGAACAACCTTGTCTCTGTAAAAAATGAAAGAAGGGATGCTGGGTTGCACGCCCTTATTTATGGAGATATAAAAAAATTTTAAGGAGAAAATTAAAGGTCGATGAAAAGTAAAATAACCAAAATAATGGGAGCTGCCCTGGCACTGGTGCTGGTCTTCTCTCTGGGGGCGGCATTTATGCCGGTCAACACGCCCGGTGGACCTTCGGAAGCCGAGGCAGCCGACCTTTCCTGGTCTGGAGTTGCGTTCCCCACCGGGACAGGCAGTGTCCTGGTAGGGCAAGACGAAAACCTGGGTCCGGTGGCGGTATCACCCACCGTTGCTACTGACGGCACCATGTTTGCCGTCGTCAACGACCTGATCACCACGGCACGCCCGCTGGTTTACAAGTCAGTCAACAACGGGCACACCTGGACAGCCACCACCTCTAACCTGGGGGCGGCCGGTGATGTCGGCATAGCCCTGGAGGTATCACCCAACTATGCCGAGGACAGCACCGTGTTTGTGGTGACACAGACGTCCGGTGGTGGCGCTACCACTGGTAGGGTTTACCGCTCCGTCAATGGTAATATCTCTTACGGGCAGCTGGGTGTGGTCACCCTAGCAGCTGCTGAGGTCATCACAAGCTTTGATGTCTCACCGAACTATGACGGCACCGGTGTCCTGGCGGTTGGTATTGCCGATATAGCTGCGGGCACTGTCCCGGCTGGGGCAACCACCTCCGTACAGGTATGGGGCTTAGGCGCCGTCCTCTCCTGGACCCTCTACTCCACAGTTGCTTATGACGTCAGCGACGTCATATTCTCCCCCAACTACGCCGTTGACTCCACCATACTGGCGGTAACCAGTTTGGCGACTGCCCAACCCATATTGCGCTCCATTGTTGGTGGCACCTGGGGCACCATTGCCGCCACCAATGTCGGGGCGACCGCGACGACCGATATTGATCTGCTGGGAGCGGCTCCGGCTACCGACCTTCTCGCCGCCTCTATTGCCTTGCCCCAGGACTACAACGGCACCGTAGCCACCCTGCGCCGGGCATACGTATCCATCGTAGATGAAGCGGGGGCTGGAACTGCTACAGCGAGTAATGTCTTCCGTATCACCAATACTACCGCAGGCACCGCTATCGCTACTGCCGCCTCTATCCTGCTGTCCAACATAGATTATAGAGGCACCTTCGCAGAGGGCACCATTATCGGCGGTCTGTATGCGGCGGCTGGCAGTACCAAATGCGATGTTTACCGCACCACCAATCCGGCTGACTCTGTGGTGAACTGGTATGGAGTCGCCGGGGCTGCCAACCAGCCCTCCGGCACTACCGAATCTACCATGTCCAACAATACTACCGCCTTTATAAAAATGTCATCCGACTACACCAATGACAATTTGGTGGTAGTGGGCACCATCGGCGACGACAGTGCCTTTGGCGTCTCCTATGATGGCGCCGTTTCCTTCAACGAGACCGGTCTGATTGACAACGCCCCTAACACCGGTGCCGGCGGTGAAGGAGCTCTGGGCACCATAACCTCCGCCATACTGTCACCTAACTTCGACACCGACAGCACCCTGTTCATAGTGACCGAGAACGATAATGCCGTGGTCAACAACTCCAATGCGTGGTTCAGCACCGACGGCGGTGTCTTATGGACGAGGGCGTTTACCGGCGCATTCGCAACCGCAGGCACGGGCCTCGTCTCCCTCACTCCTGACTTTACCACTGGCGCAACCGCCGGTACTGCCTATGTCGGTGAGACCGGAGGCGGCGCTCTGGATATCTGGGTTTCCAGCGACGGCGGTGCTTCATGGTCAATCAGAACCGCAGCCAATATTACCGGAATACAAACTATGGCTGGCGCGGGCACCGATCTATATTTGGGTGACTCAGCTAGCGGCACTGTCACCAAGAGCACTAACGAGGGCTGGACCTGGCCCGCTGCTGGGGCATCTGCCACTGGAGCGGGTACCAGAGTGGCCAGTCTGAAACTCCATGAGAGCACGCTCCTGGCCGGCGGTGGCGCTGGAACAGTGCGGCTATCCACTGACGGCGGGGCTACCTGGTCTCTGGTTGGCGGTGCTGGTCTCACTGCTGGTAACATCTTTGTTGACTTCGACGCAGCCAGCTCCACCTACTACGCTGTTGAAACCGCCTCGGGTAATTGCTACCGCTCCGTGGACAACGCTGCCTGGATCGAGATTGGTGCAGCTTCTACTGGTGCCAATGCCATCGAACTTATCCTGGCGGATGACGGCAGCCTGTACTATCTTGAGATAGGTGGGCAGGATGTTTACCGCACCATCAACCCGACGGCAGCCGTGCCAACACCGGATGCCACCTGGCAAGTTATGGCCTTAACGCCAGCGGCTAATGGGGTGGGGTTAAGTGTGATAGGAACAGGCACCACCTCCAATACGGTGTTAGCCCTTACCGCTACTCCAGCCATCAGGATATACACAGACACATTACCGGCAGGATCCGCAGGGCCCAACCTGGTCGCTCCGGCAGATGGTTCCGTCATATCCACCGCCCTTTCCACCCGTTTCACCATTGAGGCGATGGCCGGCGTTACCGCGTACGCTGTCTGGTGGTCTACCGACTCGACCCTCAACTCAGGGGTTACTGCGGTGGCCATAGCCGCACCAGGTGTGGAGACTGCGGTACAGACCCTGACTGAAGGTGCGACCGTCTACTGGATGGCAAGAGCCACGACACCGTTCAACAGTCCGTGGTCTGATATCTGGACTGTTGAGTCGCAGGTGGTCACGGCGGCTCAAGCGCCGGTACCTACCTACCCCGGCGGTCTGGCGGGAAGCACAACTGATGTTCCCATTGACATGGTGTTCAACTGGAGTTCCTTCAAGTTTGCCAACGGCTATGAATTCCAGCTGGCTATGGACGCTGACATGACCGACTTTGTGGCAGACATGTCCGGAGCTAACGCCCTGGGCAACATCACCTCCTACCAGCCCGCTTCCCTGCTGGAATACAGCACCACCTACTACTGGAGGGTGCGAGCCATACTGGGCACAGCTACCGCTTTCTCTGACTGGAGTGCAGTCGTAGGCTTCACCACGGAAGCCGTGCCAGTGGCACCGGAACCAACGGAAATAATCGTTGAACCGACTCCTATTACGATTACTCCGGCGGCACCGCCACCCCCAGCACCAGCACCAGCAGCACCAGTAGATACGGCAACCCCAGCCTACATCTGGGCGATAATCGGTATTGGTGCTGTGCTGGTCATCGTGGTGATTACCCTGATAGTCCGAACCAGGCGAGCTGCCTAGTTCAAATTTGACGGGTAATGCCCGATAAAGGCACTTAGAGAGAGCCCCCGAATTTCGGGGGCTCTCTTCTTTTCAGAGATTACTTCACTTCGGCTCACAATGACAGTTTAAGTTGCTAAGGGGATAAAGGGGGAAAGTTGCCAATAAAAACCTAAGGGGGGGTGATAAAGCTACTCTATTGATTTCACCTGATAACCACGATACAATTCGGCACATAGCAAGAATAAGATTAGCCGTAGTGCCCTGAGTTACCGCCTACCTGCTCCTGAGGTTAGAATACCGGTAACTCTAACTCTACAAGTGTATCCTTTGTGGGGGCAGGTTACACCCCGTTAGATCTGAACTGAAAAAAGTGCTAACATCACTTAAAAGTGTGATAGGAGGTTGAATAATGGGTATACCCAGTTTTTCTTTGGAAGGTAAGGTAGCTATTGTTACCGGAGGCAAGAGAGGGATAGGTAAGGCTATTGCCTTAGCCTTTGCCGAGGCTGGGGCTGATGTGGCTATTTGTAGCCGAGTGATTAAAGATGGTGAGCTTCAGGCTACAGCTAATGAAATTCAGGGGCTTGGTCGGCGTTCCTTGGCTGTTCAGGCTGACATTACCCGCAAGACTGATGTTGATAATCTGGTGCAGAGGGTGGTGGATGAATTTACTGCCATTGATATTCTGGTAAATAATGCTGGCATATATTTTGTCGATCCACCGTTACTTGACGTGCCTGAGGGTGACTGGGATAAGATTATTAATGTTAATCTCAAGGGCCATTACCTTTGCTCTCAGGCAGTAGGTAAGAGGATGGTTGACCGAAAAGCGGGCAATATTATCAATATAGCGTCGGAGCTGGCAATAAAGCCATCTTCAGAGGCGGGTGTTTACTGCATTGCTAAAGCAGGTGTGGTTATGCTGACTAGGGTGTTGGCTAAGGAACTTGCCAGCTACAATATACGAGTTAATGCCATCGCTCCTGGTGCGGCTAGGACAAAAATGCTCGAGTATCTGTTAAGTGACTCAGAGGCCTTAAAGCAGTACGAGGCTCAGATACCGCTGGGCCGAATAGCTGAGCCGGGTGACATTATCGGAACTGCCCTATTTTTGGCTTCCGAGGCTTCCAGTTATATCACTGGGCATACTATTCTAGTGGATGGTGGCTTGGTAGCTTAGCCTTTAGTGATGTCGTGGTTGGACAGGGGTTGATTAGTGAAGTCGCCGTAATTATAGATTGCATGAGGGGTTAAAG
>NZBQ01000046.1 GCA_002688105.1 Dehalococcoidales bacterium
GTCGGCAGGCTTCACTCCAGGGAAACTGCGGCCAAGATGAAAGAAAAGCCTACGGGTAATGCCAGAGCTATCAGCTATCGTTATCCACCTATTGTCCGTATGACCAACACCTATATTGAACCAGACTCAACCTCCTTTGAGGATATAATAGGTGATATTAAAGAAGGGGTATATGCTAAGAACTGGTACGGCGGCACTACCAGTATGGAGATGTTCACCTTCTCTGCTGGCGAAGCCTATATGATTCGTAACGGTAGGCTCGCTGAGTCGCTACGACCGGTAATGCTTACCGGTAATGTGTTCGTTACCCTTGACAACATAGATGCTATTGGTAATGACTTGGAGATGAACCAGGGGGGCGGCTGCGGTAAGGGAGAACAGATACCGCTACCTGTTTCCAACGGCAGCCCGCATATCAGGATTCGCCATTGCCTGGTGGGAGGTAAGTGAATGGAAGATATCCTGGCCCAAGCTAAAAGGGTGGCCGAAGAAGCTGAGGTCTTTACGGTTTCTTTAGAAGAAACCCCGGTCCAGTTTGAAGCCAATCGCCTGAAGCACATACAGAGCAAGCAGAGTAGCAGTGTAGCGCTGCGTGTTGTCAGGCAGGGCAAGATTGGCTATGCCACTACTACCGAGCCAGGTGATAGCCGTAACCTGATAGATATGGCAGTGGAAACAGCTGAGTTCGGCATGCCGGCTAAGTTTGAGTTTCCTGCTCTGGCTTCCTACCCTGGAGTTGAAGTCTTCGACTCCAGGGTAGAGTCGGTGTCCGTAGGGAAAATGATTGAGCTTGGCGAAGAACTCATAGCCACCATCAGGAACCATACCACGGATATTATTTGCGAGGCAGGGGTAACCAGGGCGGTAATCTCAGCCAATATTATAAATTCTCGTGGTGGGCAGGCGAACTACCGGCTGAGCGTCTTTAGTCTGGGTATTGAGGGTAGCTTGATTAACGACACTGATATGCTCTTTGTTGGTGAAAGCCAAAGCTCTTGCCATCTTTTAACCGAGACCAGGGCGGTAGTGGAGGTAGTGCTCCAGCAGCTTGAGCTAGCCAAAAACCGAGCCGTAGTGCCCAGCCAGCCACTGCCCGTAGTCTTTACCCCTCGTGGGGTAGCCAGTGCTTTAATCATGCCCTTAATGGCCGCTTTCAATGGCAAGATGGTTCTGGAAGGAGCTTCACCTGTAGGCAATAGACTTGGTCAGTCGGTTTTTGATGAAAAATTATGTTTATGGGATGACCCGACTATCGCCTACCGTCCGGAAAGTCGTCCCTGTGACGATGAGGGGATACCCAGTCAACGCACTCCGCTCATCAGTGAGGGGACGGTAGCTAATTTTCTTTACGATCTGCAAACAGCGGCTCTGGCTCATACCCGGAACACCGGTAACGGCAGTAGAAATCGTGGTGGGTTGCCCACCCCCTCCCCCAGCGCCTTTGTCATTGCGCCGGGCGATACTGCGTTTGATGAGATGGTAAGTGACATAAAGGAAGGGTTGGTTATCGAGCATCTAATGGGTGCCGGGCAGGGTAACATTTTAGGCGGTGACTTCAGTGGTAATGTTCTTTTAGGTTATAAAATAGAAAATGGTAAAATGGTAGGTAGGGTTAAAGATACCATGGTTTCGGGTAATGTCTATCAGGTGCTGAAACAGATTGTGGCTGTTGGCAGTGATGACAGCTGGGTGGGTAGCTCGATTAAGACCCCATCCCTCTACTGCCCCAGCCTGGCAGTAGCCAGTAAGTAGTGATGGGTGAAACTAACTACTGTCAAAGGGGAGTAAAATGGGACAAGTAGATAAAGAAGAGGTCGCAGAATGGATATAGGGCATGGTATCTTTGATGCAGGAATATGACCGGGTAGTTAATAGAATCATCAGCGCTTGGGAAAAAGGGGTTGATAACTTTAGGGAGATTTGGGCACAAGGGGAATTGCCGGACTTGTTAGAGAAAGCGAGAGAGATGCCAGTGCCGAAAGAACCAAACTGTAAGTCGGCTCAGAAGATCTTTCAGAAGGGAATAGAAGCCCGGATAAAAGGCCGAGAGGTCAGTGTTAAGTATACTGACAAGGGGATTCCCGACAGGATTTGGAAACCCCAAGTGGCTTTTTGGCTATCGGCGTCAGAGAGCGTATTAAAGGATATGGTTAAGGATTTTGTTTCAGTGCGTAAAAAATATCAGGTATAGTTTCGCATATTCCTGGGGAGTTGAAGAGGGGCGAAGCCCATCTTAAGAAAATATCTTCCCCTTTCCCTTATCGAGGGGAAGGGGATAAAGGCCTGCCCGCCGCACAAGGCTTTGGCAGGTGGGGGATAAGGTTACCTATAAGCAGTAATAATGAGAAGCGGGGGGAAATGAACAATTTAGTCAAGATTTATGCTCGTCCTAAGCTTAACTCGCCGAATATGCTGGCTGCCTGGCCCGGCATCGGTAATGTAGCCGTTATCGTGGCTACCTATCTACAAAGAAAGATGGGCTTTAAGGAGCTGGGTGAGGTGGTGGCTTCCAATTTCTTTGACCCTATTGGGGTGGTGGTCAGGGACAATGTAGTCGAGGCTCCGCAGTTCCCGCAGAACAAGTTCTACTACTGGAAAAACAAGGGTGGGGGAAGTGATGTCATATTATTTATCGGTGACGACCAACCAGCCGCTAAGGGATATGACTTGGCTAATTGTGTGCTTGATGTGGGGCTCCGGTTTCAGGTTAAAAGAATATATACCTGTGCTGCCACCGTGACTCGTATCCACCACACCGAGCAACCTAGAGCCTGGGGTGTAGCCACCAGCCAACCGGTAGCTGAGGATTTGGAAGCACAGGATTTGGTGCAAAGGGGTAACCTTCAGATTGCCGGGTTGAATGGACTACTGCTGGGCGTAGCCAAGGAGAGGGGTATTGAGGGCGTCTGCCTGCTGGGTGAGGTGCCTATGTATGCCACCAGGGTGCAGAACCCGATGGCTGCCCTGGCCATAGTTAATGTGCTGACTAAAATACTGGGTATTGAAATTGATATAGCTGAGCTGGCACAGTTAGCTCAGGAAACTGGAGAGAGAATTAAGCAGGTAGCTGCGGAGGCTATGGGGGAGTATATAGACTACTTTACCGAGCCTATTTGGGAACAGGAGGAACAGGAGGAAGAGGAGGAATAGAACTATGGAGACCCCTGCCCCATCGTCCATCAGAGAGACTATTGCTGACCTGGGCAACAGTGACCAACCGTTACTTAGTTCGAGGCTGGTTGACCTGTCAAATCTGTGCTCAGAGGAGCTAAGGTTTCTGGAGCAGGTGTGGGTAGATATTGAGCCGGAGCGGCGGCGGCAGATTGTGCATCGACTGGTTGAGCTAGCCGAAGACAATGTTGAACTTGATTTCGATAGTATCTTCCTGAGTTGCCTGAAAGACCGGGATGCTGAGGTGAGGTGCAAGGTTATTGGGGGTCTATGGGAGAATGAGGAAACGTCTCTGATTAGCCCCCTGATTAATCTGCTGGAGCAGGATAGCTCAGAGAAAGTCCAGGCGGCTGCGGCTGCAGCGCTGGGCAGGTTTGCCATGTTAGCCGAGTATAAAAAGCTACGCTCCTGCCACGCCTCTAAGGTATGCCGGGCGTTGCTGGCTATTGTTGGTGATAACAGCAAGTCTATTGATGTCAAACGCCGTGCCCTGGAAGCCGCTGCCCCGTTAAGCCTCCCCCAGGTAAAGAAGGCTATTATGGGAGCCTACCGAAGCAATAATGCTAAACTTAGAACCAGTGCCATTTATGCTATGGGTAAGAACTGCGATGCCTACTGGCTACCCATGCTGTTAAAGGCGCTGGCTAGCGCTGATACTAAGATACGTTACGAAGCTGCCGGAGGCTGTGGTGAGTTGGAGGAGGAAGAAGCTATTCCCTATCTCATAGAGCTTATCAATGACCCTGATATTGATGTCCAGCTGGCGGCGATTCAGGCGCTGGGTAAGATAGGTGGCACCGAGGCCAGAGAGTGCTTGGGCCAGTGTTTGAGTAATTCCAGCGGGGTAATCTCTAAGATGGCGAAGCAAGCTCTACAAGAGTTAAAAGCAAATGAAGAACCGTTCTCGTTCCCAGCTTAAAACCGTTAAGGGTAGAGTGATTTCGGGCAGTAAGATTAGGCTGCGTGATAAGAAATTAGCTGATGCCCCGGATGATTACAACTGGCAGACCAACCCTGAGTTAGCTCAGCTTGATGCTGTGCCCCGGCTAACGATTACTTTTTCCCAGTATTTATCCGAATATGCCAGTGAACTGCGCAACCCCTCCCCCGCCAGACGTCTCTTTGCTGTAGAAACCCTGGATGGTAAGCACATTGGCAACTGCGTATATTATGGCGTTAATGAGACTAAAGGCGAGGCTGAACTGGGTATTATGGTTGGCGAGTGTGACTATTGGGATAAGGGCTATGGCACCGATGCCGTAACCACCTTGGTCAGTTATATTTTCCGTCTGACTAACCTCAATCGAATTTTTTTGAAGACCCTGGATGATAATCATAGAGCGCAGAAATGCTTTGAAAAATGCGACTTCAGTCCATATCGGCATATGGTCAGGGATGGATTCCGTTTCGTGCTTATGGAGATATACCGGAAGCAGTGGCAAGAAAAACAAGCAGAGACTTGAGTTGGCTTTCCTCTCTCATTGTTCTGAGGAGTAAATAATGGGGAGTTTAAGAGGGGCGGATCCCCTCTTAAAGAAAATATCTTCCCCCTTCCCCTTATCGAGGGGAAGGGGATAAAGGCCTGCCCACCGCACAAGGCTTTGGCAGGTGGGGGATAGGGTTACCTAATAAAAACCCAAGGGGGTGAGGTTGATAAAGGTGAATGACCAGCCGATAGAATGGCTGGGGGATAAGGTCAGAATTCTTGACCAGACCAGACTCCCCCATGAAGAGGTATATCTGGAGTTTGAGAGTTATCAGGATATAGCCTCAGCCATCTCAGAATTGAAAATTAGAGGGGCTCCGGCTATTGGGGTAGCTGGTGCCTATGCCGTGGCTTTAGGTGCCTTGGGGGTTGAAGCTAAGTCCAGAGACGAATTTTTGAAGAGACTCAGGGGCATTAGTCAGACTATTGTCAATACCAGACCTACCGCCAAGAACCTGTTCCTGGCTATTGAGCGAATGCAGGGTGTAGCTGAGGCTGGCAAGGATGTGGAGCAGATTAAAAAGGCGCTGGTTGATAAGGCAGTTAAGATACATGCTGAAGAGGCGGAGGCGATCAGAAAGCTGTCTCAGCTTGGTGCTGAGCTTATTAAAGACGGCTTTGCCATCCTGACCCACTGTAATGCCGGACCGTTAGCCACTACCGGCTATGGCACGGCTTTGGGCGTAATCAAGTATGCCAGGGAACAGGGTAAAAAGGTAAAGGTTTTCGTCACCGAGACTCGCCCTTTATTACAGGGGGCACGCCTGACCACCTGGGAGCTAAAGAAGGCGGGAATCCCATTCACCCTGATTACCGACTCTATGGCGGGGTACTTCATCAACCGGGGTGAGATTGACTGTGTCATGGTCGGTGCCGATAGGATTGCGGCTAATGGTGATACGGCTAACAAGATTGGCACCTATACCCTGGCGGTGCTGGCCAGGGAGAACGGCGTCCCGTTCTATGTGGCGGCGCCCACCACTACCCTTGACCCCACCCTGGCTTCCGGGGATGAAATACCGATTGAACAGAGAAGTCCAGAGGAGGTAACCCATATTCAGGGGGTAAGCCTCGCCCCTGACGGCACTCAAGCGGCTAACCCTGCCTTTGATGTCACCCCCCACCGCTACCTCACCGCCATCATCACCGAAAAGGGTATAATACAAGAGCTGTATAGTGAGAGGCTGAAGGGGATAGAATGAGTATCGACCCTAGTTGGCTTTATAGCACCATTGCACGGTTCTCTTGACATCTTGCCATAAATGTACTAGCATACGATCAGCATGAAGTTGCTTCCGCTAAGCGGAGAGTAACACAACTGCAAATAGGCTGTGAGGCATTCTATGGGCAAGGTATCCAGCCTATTTGTTTTTACCTCCTTGACATCCCTTACTGTAGTACTATAATCAGAATTGAAAGGAGGTGTGTTGTGGTTAAGCACGTAGCATTATGTGTCCTTGTCATAGATGGCGATACATTTGATACGAATGAAAATGTTAAAATATGGCTTGCTAGAGTAAGTGCCCACCAATAAGCACAGCCGAAGGGCAAAGAGCGATGAGGTTGTTAGAATCATTAATCCTTTCTAAAACTATCACTTATGATATAGTAGCCAGAGATGACTATGGTCGTAGTGTTGCAGAAGTTTGGGTTGATATCATTAATGTTAATGATGCTATGATTTCTTGTGGCTATAAATAGCCTTTTTGGTGTTCTTAATCATCTGCCCGTTTTCTCTTAACCATTTCATCAGCTCAGGCATCTTGTCGTTGTGGATTTCGTACGATTTAGTGTAATTGATTAGGATAGTATTGCTCGGCATCATTTACCTCCTCATTACCTGCTCTCAAGGGATAGTTACCATAAATTATTCAATACTATACGAGACAAGGTGAAAAGCGATAAGTGGTTGTTTTTTGGTAAATAAAAAAGCGGACCCTGCGAGCGACTA